>JBDRRP010000028.1:0-22608 GCA_043825735.1 Pseudomonadota bacterium
TTCCAAACCAGTGAAAAACGACCGTTTGAAAGGGGGTGAAAAACCATAGTTTGAAGCCGGTCCGAGAACCGTTTTTTGGCCGCTTTCAACTGGCTCCATTACGGCGATCATGGGTGGCTCGTATATGGCGATCATTGACACGGGCAAAACATTTTGTACAACTTCGTCAATCTGGCGTTGATTGAGGGTGCCACGCGCGTGACGGCCTTCAACGGTTATATAGGCCTTGAGAACGTCTGACTCCCCTTGATCGTGAGTCATTAAGATTAATTCGCCTCCATAGAATTTTTGGTTGCAGAACTGGATAATCTTTGGATGGCAACGATAATGCTCTCGAAGCAGCGTCTCTGGGATCTGAGGGAAAGCAGCGCGAACGGCTGAAAGTAAATTGTGTCGTTCGAACCGGGCGTGTTCCGGTAAGTCGTACTTTAAAGCAACCTGGATAGCATGCTTTGCGTCCTTCTCCGTCAATACGTTGGGAAGTTGCATAGGATCACCGACGATTACGAGCTTCTCGGCGCAGCCCATTGCAAGAACACCATTGAGCAGATCGACCTGGCTCGCTTCGTCCACTATGACGCAATCGAACAGATAGCCATTCTTGACCGACGTGATGATGGAGAACGTGGTGCTCAGAACGATAGGATATTCCTTGAGAAATTTTTCCGGCTGTCTCCAGAGGTCTTCAAGTTTGAATATCTCCCGAGCCCGATTATTGTAATGCTTTGCAAGACGGTGCTTCAGTAGCTGCATCGAAAGCTCAGTCAACCGTTTCAGTCGCTTGTCGAAACTGTATCCGGCAAGTGACGCCTCAAGCCTCTTTTTCTTGTCCTCAAGATCCGCAATCTTCCGCAGGTAGAAGGCCGTTTGCAACAGTGGGATACGCTCCTCGACGTTGAGTTGGAAAAAGACTCTCCCTGCCATACCAAACCGAAGCAGGAGCCGAATTTTCTCAATAAGGCTGGCATGATAAACCGGTTCCATTGTTGTGGGTAAAAGCGATGGGAATTCCGCCTCTGCATGGTGCGTAAATTCCTGCTCATATGCCAGCCAAGCCTTCAGAAGCGTTCGCGCTGAAATTTTCGTCAGACGATGAGTCTTGTCCCTAACATTCGCGTCGTCGCCCTTCGTTTCCTGATGGAACCTTTCAAAATGCTTTAATTCAAGCCGAAGAGCATCGATCTGCTGAATTGTGGCGGCCAACTTGTTTTTCGTTTCAAACGCTTTGTCGAGTTCCTGATTCAGGTGTGGAATTTCCCTATGCAAAGAAGCCTCTTGGTCCGCTTGTAGCGTTGGCATCCGAACCGCATCTCCTGTCTGTCGATCGATGAATGCCTCTTTGTTTTGGGCGCTTCCGAGAAATGCGGTCACGAAACCCAACTCGTATTTCTGAAGCTTTTGGAGAACGTTAGCCGTAGCAGAATTATTGTTGGAAACCACAGCAACCCGTTTATCCTGGAGCAACATGTTGCCAATCAAGTTCAGGATAGTTAGCGTTTTCCCCGTGCCAGGCGGACCCTGAACCAGGGAAACAGGGTGCTGAATCGCCTTCTGGACAGCTGTTTTCTGGCTCATATTACAGCCGAATGGAAAGATGATGCTCGATGTAGGGTGCGATGGAACCGGCTCCAAGCTGGGGAACGGGGCCTTCAGAAACCTGAAAAGGATACTGCGGTTCGATACAATGTCCAGTTGCCGGTATTTCATTGCAAGCAGCGATTCGTTTCCGCTAGTCCTGAGTGAAATGGCCTCAGTAAGCTCTCTGAAATAGGCGAGAGCATCCTTGCTGCGGCCAGATGATGACTTCATTCGCTGGGCAGCAAAGTCTGCGACTGGACAGCATCTTATTCCCCCTCTTCCGTGGAAAATCTTTACCCAATTATCGAATCGTAATACCTCTTTCACATCGGATAGAATATCACCTGCGATGGACACGCGGTAATTATCGACAGGTCTTCTCTCGGGATTTGATAGACACTCAACATTTCGCTGAGCATAGCGATACGACTTCCCGCTTTTGTATGTCACGACTGCACGGTCGCCTTCCCGGACGATTTTCAATATATCATTCGTCTTGTCTTTGCCTTTGATGATGACAAGGTATTTTTTTGGGTCTATGGCCACCGGAATTTCTCTTACCTTATTGCCTTAAACAAGTTTTCCCAAATACAATCCAACGTCGCTTTGCGGATTGCGCATCACAGTTTGTGAATTCCTTCCTGCAGGACGAGGGGGTGGGGCAGCTTGGCATATATACTATCCTATTGCCCCTTGATAAAGTCCCGAATAACCTTTGGGAATCGTGATTATTCTTTTTCTTGAGAACCTTTGGTGTAAAGTCTTTTTGAAAACCTTATCATCGCCGACAAAGAGTAATCCGGTATCCCTGGCCCATCTCATATCGTTAATCAAAACCGCTCGGAATGTAGGCCAAACTCAATGCAGGGAATTCTTCAGAATATATCTTCGATGAAGTCACCGAGTGAAAATATCTTGCCGGTGTGTCGCCAAGTTTGTTTGGGCCGGCCAGAAAGATTCCTTGTCGGGCTTGAAAATCGGTCGGTCCTGAAGCGTGAGCACGTGGCCGGGGATGTTCTCGTTTGTCCGAGTCCGTCTGGATACCAGCACCTCGTATTTTTTGCCTACGCCCATCAGCCCCGCGTCAAAGGACCAGTGGCACAGGCGGCACAGGCACAACCCGTTGGTGGGGTGATCGTCCTGGCTCTTGCTCCATGGGACGATGTGGGCGGCCTCGACGATGGTGTGACCGTCCGCCGTGAGCATGCGGATGCCGCAAAGCGCGCAGCGGTGGTCGTAGAGCGTCACGATGGCTTTCCGGAACCCCTGGTCGCGCACTTTGCGGGATGCCTCTGTTGCCAGGCCCGGTGCCGGTTCAACCGTTTCATGAACGCCCTGGGTCAATGCGGCGGCATATTCATAGGCGGCGAGGTTGACCGCCCCTTGCTCGGCAACTGCGGCTTGGACCGTCGGGTCGAAATAGGTTTCCACCAGCACCTTTCTCAGACGCTCCCGCTGGACTGGATCCACCATGGCCGCAAAAAGCGTTTCATCGATTCTGGCGCCGGCGTAGTATTCATTGAACTTTGCCATCGAACTGATCGTCCGGCCGGGCCTGTCTGTTTGCCCCGGGTTGGGGACCAACTGCCAGAACGGCTCTGAACACAGATGATAGAGCGGATATGATGGCAGTCCGCGCCGAGTCGGCGGCATCACCAGAGACCAATAACCGTTGAAAGTTTCGACCAATTCGCGGGTCGGGGCAATGAAGGGCTGCGTGATTTGCCCCAGTGCGACGAGATCCATGATCGAAAGCAGCAAAAAAGGCTTGTGTGGTGCGCGGTGGCGGGTGAGGGGAGACCAGCGCGTACTGTTCGTATCGGTTCGAAGCTTTGCAAAGGCCGTGAGGTGGGGTGCCAGCATGATGGCTACTTTAGCAGTTTGTCAGGGATTCTCAAGGTTTAGGGTGATGAATCTCCATAAACCGTCCATTTTACCGACGAAAAGTACGTTTTAAGGCAATTTTTAGAGGGTATTTTCTTACATTTCGCATGTTTCAAAAATAGTTTTCCCCAATCAGCGAAAAATATTATTTAAATCAGCTATGTAGCTCTAAATTGCCACCAGCGACTATTGAGCATTTTGTACACAACCTCTGGAACTTCAAGAAGCCTATTGATCTCCCAGTGAAGCGTGCTAAGGCCTTTCACCTCCGACATTATGCTGGTTCCGTCTCTGATTATCTCGGAGAAATGGATGTTACGGTAAAAATATCGGATGTTGTTCCAGGTTGGCTTCTTGGTGTTCATGCCCTGGGGTAAGATCGGCAGCTTCTCTATCTTCTCTTTGGCCATGTTCATGCGGATCTTGCGCTCGATGAGCGACACGATCATCAAGGCAACGAAGTATAGAAAAAGCATGGCCTCAATGCGTTTCACTTTCTTCAGAAAAACCGGAGCGACTTCCAGAACCGTCTTTTTGGTGTACATGCGTTTTTCGAGAAAAGGCTGATCCTTGTATCTTTTCAAGACATCGGCGGCGTCAAAAGCCGTGTTGGTGATCAAAGGAAAGATCCCGTCGGTTCTGGACGCCTCGGCAAGGGCTTTTTCGTTGAGTTTCCACTCAATGCTGTGGGTGAATGTCCACTTGTTTTTGAAAACGCTTTCAGACAACGAAGTCCTCGGCGGCGAAAGCTTGATCTTGACCTGCTTGCGCTCGGTCAGAATATCAACATCGATGAACTCCTTGACCGGCTTGCAGATGCGATCGATCGCCGCCTTGATATCCTTTTTGGTCTTGAGATGGTAGGCGTTTAGTTTCGGCACCAGTTCCTCCAATTGCGCTACGGCCTTGTCGATCTTCTTTTGCCTACGATCTTGGTCGTCTTCCCACTTTGCGCTGCTATACACGAAAATGATGCGGTACCCGGCTTTCGTCGGCTTCGCCTCATGGGTTTTGTAGGTGTTGAGCTTACTTTTTTTGCGTGAGCTCTCCACATCGAAAGCATGTTGCCAATCGACTTCGTTTTCTTTCAGGTGTTTGTAAAACTGCTTCAGTTCCTTGCGATCCTTGGGAACGATGGTGATGAACAAGCCGCCGTTTTTCGCGATATGGTCCAGGTTCTTCTGGCTGCACAATTTGCAGTCGGCCACGTATACGAAATCCTCTTTGCTCAGCAAGGCGCGCAGGGCGTTCCAGTTGGGTATGTGAGTGATATCATCGTTGGTGTTGCCGTCAAAAAGCTTATAGCTTAGCGGTACATGGCCATCGGCGGTGATATTCAATCCGAACACGACTTGCTTGCAATCGGGCCTGAAATCCTTGTTGTGGCCGTGCTTGAGCTTGACCGCTTGTTCATCGGGATTGTCGTATTTGCCGATGAAAGTCACCGTGGTGCTGTCGTTGTGAACTTCATCGGTCAACAAATTGTGGGTGGCTATCGCATTGCCGGACACATCGGTCATCAGCGAATGGCGGTCTGCCTCGAAAAGAGCCGAAAGAGCTCTGGCCAGGCGGTCGTCATTGAACAGCGTTGCCTCTTCCGGTTCTTTGCCAAGATCGTCTGAGTATTGGCGCAACCACTCTTGAACTTTGTATAAAGGCTTGTTGTCGCAGATGATGTTGGCCGTCAAAATGCACAGGCTTTCTGCATGATCCGCCAGACTTCCTGGTGCTGCCGGGACATACTTCGTAAAGAGATTGACCAGGTCAAGTTGATCCATGTAATGCTTGACCAGCGGCAGCACATCGACTTGGCTGAACCGCGTTTCAAATTGTTCCATTACGCCTCCCCTGATCGTGTTTAGGGGGCGTTATAGAACAACTGAAAGGCGAAGTCTAGATTTATTTATTGTGCTGAAAAAACAGGATATCGCGCCATATATGAGCTCGTGGCCTCTTGCCTTGAAAACTTTTTCCTGAACGTGCGAAATGTAAGATTTAAGATAAAAAATCAGGGGTGATTTTGGAATTTTATCATTGATATTTGCCGAATAGCGTGGTCCGACCCCAAATAGCACTAATTGAACCGTGGGCTACCAAGAATGGCATTCTGGCCGTTACTTATAGTAATGATTTTGCGATTTCGCTCGACATCCCCGTCGGTGAAGAAAAGACGGCGGTTATTCGGCACCTGGTCGATATAGTAAAGTCAATGGCGGCCATTCTCAGAGCACTGCCGCCGAGGGCCGCCACAATTGTGGAAGATGAATGAGACGATGAGGCCCCAGAAATGATACAACGAAGCAGACAACTCCATTGGCCAGGGGGCACATGTCCGACGCCCTTACTGAGATCTTACTGGGTGCCCCCCGGCCTAAGCCGCCCACGGCAGCGCCAGAAAGTACAATGGGCAATAGGATTTTTTTCGGCTCTGGTGGGCCCATAATAGTTCGCATGCCAACGATGATCACTGCCACTGAGATAATGGGTGTTTGACATTTTGGCGGCAGTAGTGGCGGGAACGGTTGTCGTGAATTTGCGCGTGGGAATGGTGCGGCGGAAGTAGCGGGGTCGGCAGGACCAGGAACGGAGGTTTAGTGAAAATCCCTCACCTGGTGAGAAGCGGGCAATTTCGGCCCATCATCGCGGTCGCAATCGAGGCCGAAGGCTGCCCGGGCGGTTTTCGGGTCGATCTGCCGCTGGGCGGTGGGTATAGCGGTGACATCGTGGTTTCCATCGGTTCGGCCACCGAGAAGGCCTTCGAAGCCGAAGTTTCGCTGAACGACTGGACGCGGTTTCCTGCTAGAATTCGAGCTGCCGCAACGGCCCTTCGAGATGTGGGGTGTAAGGGCCATTTCAGGATCAGTCACACGGATGGGGTTTTGATAATCAGGGCCCTTTGAGAAATGCCAATAGTTCTCTATCAGAAGGATATTGTGCGGGGTGAAATGGGCCGTTTAAGACTTTTTGAAGAGGCTTTTTCCCGGTTATCAATGTAATAGGAGGTTGATACCTTGGTCTGTTCCGAGGTCCGTCTTAACAACGTCTCGTTTTTACTTTAGAATGGGTCAATTATGGGAAATATCATAAGACAGAGGTGGACGGTTGGTTAAAATCGGGAGGAACTGAACAGGATAGGGGGCTTTAGAAAAATGAGCGCGCATAAATACCGAAGCGATGTGTCTTGTTTAGACCTTTTCTGCGGCGCCGGGGGCCTCACTTACGGCTTTGCTCTGGAAGGACTCCGAATCAATGCCGGGATAGACCTTGATCCCGCCTGTCGCTATCCGTTTTCTTCCAACAATGATTCCTCCTTTATTGAGTGGGATGTTTCGAGAGTCGATGAATGCGAAATAATAGAGCTTTTCTCACCGGACACGATCTGGGTGTTGGCGGGATGCGCCCCATGTCAACCGTTTTCGACCTACAGTCAGCGATATGACACAAAAACGGATCACAAGTGGGGTTTACTATACGAATTTGACGGTATAGCCGAAGCCGCAATGCCCGATATCGTAACCATGGAGAATGTTCCGACGATTAAGCACCACAAGGTGTTCAGCGATTTCGTGGAGGCTTTGAAGCTGCGTGGCTACGAAGTGTGGCATGATGTGGTGGACTGCGCCGCATATGGAGTCCCACAGTCTCGCCAGCGAATGGTTTTGCTTGCTTCCCTGCATGGGCCGATAAGCCTCATCGAACCCTTCAGAGAAAAGTCGAGATATAAAACCGTTCGGCAAGCCATAGGACGATTGCGTCCCATCGGTGCAGGCGAATCGGACCCGAAGGATAAGTTACATGTCGCATCAATGCTTTCTGCCAAGAATACAGATCGTATCCGTGCATCCAAACCCGGCGGAACATGGCGGGACTGGCCGCGGCATCTTGTGGCAAACTGTCACAAAACGGATTCAGGGCATACATACCCAAGTGTATATGGGCGCATGGATTGGAATAAACCTGCACCGACGATCACTACACAATGCTACGGCTTCGGCAACGGGCGATTCGGTCACCCTGAACAAGACCGGGCGATATCCTTGCGCGAAGCAGCCATACTCCAAGGCTTTCCTAAGAGCTATAGATTTGTTCCGCCTCGCGAAAAGGTTCATATCAAAACGGTGGGGCGGCTGATAGGCAACGCTGTTCCCGTCGATTTGGGGCGAGCTATCGCGAAGAGTATAATCCGGCATATAGATGATAAGAAGGTGAAGCCAATGAACTCTGCGAGAATGCCGAATCGTGAGCGTTATTCGCTGTGAAGCTGGGTACTTGATTGAGCGAAAACATTTATATGAAAAGAAAACTCAACCGGCCGCCTTTGACCCGTTCAGAGATCATGAAGCGAGTGAAGAGCAAGGACTCAACCGCTGAAATCGCTCTTCGCTCCGCTCTGCATGCGGAAGGGTTGAGATTCCGGTTTCATCGTCGTATCGAAGGCATCACAGTTGATATCGTCTTCCCCGGTCCGAGAGTCGCCGTTTTCGTCGATGGCTGCTTTTGGCACGGCTGTCCAGAACACGCAACATTCCCAAAATCCAATCGGGATTATTGGCTGCCCAAGCTTGCTGAGAACAAGGAGCGCGATGAACGCCAGTCGAAACATCTTCAGAGACTGGGATGGAAGGTCATTCGAGTGTGGGAGCATGATTGCTTGCCGCCCGCCTCTAACGTCGTTGCTCAGATAATTGAAGCTTGTGGCAAAGAAAGATGTGCATGATTTATTATCTCTATTCCTATCCGATAAACAGAACATTTCCAGTGACTGTAGAGTTCCTGATTCCTGAAAATTGGAGACTTGTTGGAGATCAATAGTGATAAAAATATTTCCCTTCAATAAAATTGATACGGCAGACTTGATTGTAGACGCTGTATATGAAGGAGGAACTACGGGCAAAATCAGAGATGAAGCTCTATGCAAAGTTTTGCCTGGAATCGGCAACCTTGGTGGGTTCCGTGCTTCAGGAACAGGTTTAGATAAAAAATTCGTTGTGCTCTATACGAGTGGGAAAGATATGAACTGGCCCGATCTCATAGATCTTAGCTCAGGGCAGTTCATTTATTACGGTGACAATAAAACCCCTGGGCATGATCTGCACGATACTCGACCCGGAGGGAACCGGATTCTACGACGGGTTTTTGAACATCTTCATTTTACACCTCCCAAACGTGAATTGATTCCACCCTTTTTCATATTCACTCGTTATCCAACGGAAAAATCCTCCAGATCCGTTCAGTTCAATGGACTTGCTGCTCCCGGGTTCCCTGGAATACCAGCAACGGAGGATCTGCTGGCTATTTGGAAAACAAGCCGAGGACAGAGGTTTCAGAATTACAAATCTGTTTTTACGATTTTAGATGTTCCAGTGATAAGCCGGACCTGGATCACCTCATTAGCGAAGGGTGCGGAATCAAATGTCAATACACCAGCAGCATGGAAAGAATGGGTTCATAAAGGACGGTATCATCCTCTAACTTCAGAGCCCACAACGATAATTCGTACGCTGGACGACCAAATCCCTGACACGAGCCAGAAGAGGCAGCTGCTTTCTATCGTATTCGAATATTTCAAAGATGCTCCTTTTTTATTTGAAAATTTTGCGGCCCGTATATTCCAGATGCAAGATCAACGGGTTGCAATAGATAGGGTGACAAGAAATGTGATAGATGGCGGACGAGATGCAGTAGGCCGCTATCGCTTAGGTCTAATTGATGATCCTGTCAAAGTAGAGTTCGCTCTGGAGGCCAAATGCTACGCTCCATCAATCAGAGATAAAAGGCCCAGCACGGTTGGAGTTAAGGGGGTAGCAAGATTGATCTCAAGGCTGAGGCACAGGCAATTCGGGGTTTTGGTTACCACTTCGGCTATCGCACGTCAAGCATATCAGGAGGTAAGAGAGGACAAGCACCCGATAGTTTTCATTTCTGGGAAAGATATCGCAGAAATACTGATTACCAGTGGTTACAATAGCAAGCAGATTCTTCAGAATTTTCTTGAGGCTGAATTCCCGCATCCTGATTATGGTGCAGGAGATAAGAGGGAGCAACGCGACGCCGTTCCATAGTACCCGCCGAAGGGCTCGCATCGTGTTACGTTCCAGGCGGGTTGCGGCGATGATAAGTGTCTGCTTATAACACAAGAAGATCAAGAAACACCGCCGCAGCAGGAGAATGGAAGAGGCAGGCTGGTTTATTACCAGGGCCTGGGAGCACTAGGGCCCAAAATGCACCAAGGAAAAGCTCAATTGCATTGACATGAGCCGAGACCAAATCTGAGATGCTTCGAAGAGGTCGAGGCGAGCTGGGTGGAAGATGATGGTGAAGGGCCACCAGTGGCATAAATGGACCATCAAGGATTGGAACGAAGCGCTCTTCGAGCACTTTTTTTTCGATTCGGATGGTGAAGACCGTCCCGTTTACCGCATCCCGGTAACCGGAGACGAACTCCTTAAGGTGGTCAAGGATCCCGAAGCGGGCGTTGACGAAGTCCAGGAGGCGTTTCTGGCCACCCTTAGGGTGCCTTCTCATATCGAATTCAATCACCGTTTATCCAGATATCCGATTAATTCTAAGGTCGGATGGCAGGGCACAGGAATCCCGCCATTTTTCGTGGAACTCGCATTCTCTTGTCTAGTTGCTTCGCCACCGGATGGAGAGATTCGGGGTGTTGGGGACTATCGGAACAGGCTCGCGTTGTTGATGGGTCACGATCGAGCCGCAACTAACTACCCTCTTGAGACTCTCGCTCCGTTGTGGGAGGCATTCGGCCGCTGGCTGGATGTGAGACGGGCTGCGGGTAGCCCGTATCGGAGACTGGAACTACCCCCACCGGATTACAGAGTTCGAATCGGATATTCGATCAATCTTGCATTTCCTTCACGCAAGGACCTTGAAAACCTGATCAGAGTTCTGTCGGGGCGAGAGTTAGCAGCCGATCCTCCTATACCATCTGTCTTCGCTCTTGTCGGGAAGGTGATCCACACCTTTAGCAAAGGATTCCGCAGAGCGTATGACGAGTTCCGAGAAGCATATCGAACCCGTAAGACAAATCTTGATCAATATCCATTCTGGGGAGCTATCCGCGAGGCGCTTGATAGCGTCGAAGAAACCCGACCAGGTGTGGAAGAAGACGGAGCGGCTCTCTTGCTCGTGATGGAGCCAGGCGGCATGGTGCTCCTTCTCAGCGACGCGCCAAGTGAAGTTGTCGAAGGCGAACTCTCGTTTGTTGGAGCTGACACGCCCTATGGGGAGTTTCGAAACGTTTTGTGTGTCGATATGGATTTCGAAAATGGTATCCAAAATGCCACGATCATGCTACTGCGAGGGCGATATCGGGGCCACTTGACCGGTAAGGGTTGGTCTTCAATCCGCGCAGCCATAGAGCAGGGTGTCCTCCTTTTTGCGAAGACCGAGCGATTATCCTGGGAACTCGTGTTTCTCCGGCAGGAGGAGGGAGACTACCAGGCACTCGTCAAAGATTTTCTGGCACCGACCTTTCTCTCGGCCTTCAACGACGATCGACGCCCCCATCTGAGAGCTTCTCGATATCAAGGATGGGCAGTATTGGACCGCTTTCCCGGGGAGTGGCTGGCTTCGTTGCGGTACGACGATCGAAGCCCTCTCGCCAGGGTACGCTGTCTGCAACCTGTGGTTCGCAGAGCGCGGTTGTCGCTCGTCGGCGGTTGCCCGGTAGACGGTGGCTACCTGGGCATCCCCGAGTGCCTTCCCTCGGTTCGGGCGCCACTTTCCGACAAAGTCGAGTTGGTCCCCTTGGGACCGAAACGAGACGGTGACTCCCTTCGCCTCCCCAGACATACGCCCGATTCGGTCGAATTTGCATTCCCCAGGGGCTTCAAGACCCACCTGAAGGGCCGCTTTCGCTTTGTAGGGAGCCGTGGTGATCGGGTCTTGGTTCGTAAGGAAGTCGTCTTCCGACCGGACATCGTCGTAAACGATTATGCTCGGCCTACGAATCCAGATGCATGGCTCGTCGAAGCGGGAGGCCCGGACGTTATCACTTTCGGCGAGTCATGCAAGTGGGTACAGGCGAACAGCGATCAACTGGGTGAGAAGAATCACGGTAGTTGCACAGAAGGGAAACCACAAACCGGATCAAGCATACAATCCAGACCGAGGACGGGACTTCGAGACTGGCGACGATTCGACTCTATCATCCAGCCAGGATTTTCCACCTGTAAGGCTTCGGGAGATTTGGGGGCCGCAGGTCGGCTCATGGAGATCTGCGGCGGACTCGCCATGCGGCGAAGGGGCATTCCGGAAGCGGAGTTCTTGGAGTTCCTGCAAAAGACGCTAAGGGTGGATCGATACCGGTTATGGGACGTGGTCCGCGGCTGGGTCGAGGCAGGATACCTTGACCAGTTGATGTACCGGAGATGGCGTAGGACTGAGTACTTTCCTCGTATTCCCCAGTTCCTATTGGATCGTGATGGGGCGCGGGTTCGTGCGGCATTGTCCGGCTTGGCTACTAGTGCTCTTCGCAGCCGCGTGGATGTCGACCTCCTGAATAAAGGTGCCACGCGGATTGAAACTCTTTCTTTTTCCGAGTGGGTCCCCCCGATTCCCATGTGGGTGGCGCCAGATACCAAGGCATTCGAAGGGGTGTCTGTATCCCTTGCACTGGATGAGCCGACCTGGGTTCGACCGATAACAGATGCCCTCTGGCCCCTCTCAAGGGTAACCTCTTGCAAAGAGGATCCACCCCTATTCCACGATTGCTGGGGATGCTGGGACTGGGAGCGGGGATGGTTCGTCAGGGAAACAGAGCTGAAGGGTGAAGGGATTGAGGTTGCTCGCTTCCTTCACACGGAGAGGCCGCCTTTCTACCAGGTTCTGGTAGATGGAGTGCACGTGTGGTGGAGCACGTCAAGAAACTGGGCCTTGCTGCTGGCCCACGAGCTCCTTGGTGTACCATGTTTCGCGATGTCTGGGTCCGACCAGGTCGTTCGGTCGGCCAGCGGACAGGTCTATCTGCCACTTCAATTAGCCCGGCACCTCGCCGTAACGTGTCAGGTTACGCCTGGGCCTCTAAGCGATCGTTCTGGCGCGTATTGTTACCAGTTTCGGGACTCATCCGAGCGCTATCGCCTCCTGAGGTCGATCTGGGGTGGTGCTTCAACCCCGGTTGAAGAGTTGAGACGATGGGGCCGGTGGATGCTATGCATGTCGAGACGTCCACCTTTTGGCTTTGGCAATCGTTCCATGCCGTTGCCAACGTCGATCAGGCAAGAACTCGACCGATTCGCTGACGTGCCAGAGTTCCAGAAGTTGTCTCAAACCAGGCTCAACTCTTCTTTGCTCCCGCTACTGAAAGACGGGCTATCTCGCTTCACCAAGGATAGGGGGGATTGAGGTGTCCGACATCGTCTACATCGGCCGAGTCAAGTGGATGCACGAGAACTACGAGAAGAACTATCGCCATGCGACAGTGGAGCCTCTGATCCGATCGTCCGAGGATCGAAAGCGCTGGATCGGGTCCATTGAAAACCCAGTGGATGACTTCCCAGCCAGGGGTTTCGTAAATTGGCACGACGCCCCCAAAGGTTTAGAAATGGGTGATTTCCGCCAATTTGATCTGGATCACCATCCGTTCTACAAGGGGGAGCCTGACAAGGAAGCATTTCAGATCAGGAACTCAAAGTATCCGACAGAAATTATCGACCTCAGGGACATCGGGTCGGAACGCGACATTCGCATCCTTCTGACGACAAAGGGAATATTTTTTAACGAGAGGCCCCTTGTCGATCGATGCGTGCTGTGGATTCATGACAAGAAGTGGGTCGGCCCCGTGGACCTTCTTCGGAGAGTTGGAACCAGCTCCTGGGTCTTGGCCCCCTCGCAGAGGCTCGATTCGATACGTTGTTGGAATATACCCACCGCCTCTATCCAACAGATAGAACTGGAGGGGACGAGATACTTGCTGACCCCGAATCAGGATAATTTGGGGCAGCATAAGGGTTTCGTTACATGGGAAGCAGACGAGGTCTTGGCAAGACGAGTGTTGAACAGACTCCGGAAGCGGGACAGAAAGACCGCAGATGCATTGAAGATTTCAAAAGATGTTTTCAAGACCTACATCGACATAGTAGAAAAGGCAGGGCTGGTAGGTTCGGAACTACATCAGGAGCTGTCTTTCAGAGAACGGATCCAAGAAATATTGAATGTCATCGCCAAGAACGAGGAACTCTTGGACGAAGCTGTCAACGTTTGTTTCGACATCGGTCCAGTTAAACAAAAAATGGAAGAGAAGGCGGAAGCGGAATATCAAAAGAAACTCTCGGAGCAAGAAGCACTACTGGACATAGATCTCACTACCAAGAAACGGGAGATTGATGACATTGAGGTTGATTTAAGAAATAAAAAGTCAAAGCTTGATTCTTTGCAGGTCTTAATCACAACCGCTGAACAGAAATTGGCTAAGCATGTGAGCCAGTTCGACAAAGAACTGTCCGAGAAGCTCCGAGAAGTCGCTGAGAAGCCGGAACGGCTATTTGCAGAGATGGCTTTCATCGGGGCAATTTCGTCGGCGATCCGGCCCCCAATTTCTGTGCTACAACGAAGAGCGCTTCGCGCAAAGCAAATCATCGTACCCGATGTCCCGATCATACGAGAACCGAGTGGCTTGGTGGGGGCGCTTTCTAGGCGACTGCTGAGCATTGGTGTCTCGCCGCAGGTCGGACAAGCACTCCACTGCGCATTGGCCTCTGGTACCGTCCCTGTTGTGACCGGGCCCGATGCCCTTAACGTGGTCCGCTGCTATGCCGATTGCGTTTCGGGCGGTGTACTCCACTGGATTCCCGTCGGTGGAACGCTCTTGGAGCCAGCTGATTTGATGGGTAGGGTTGATCCAGTTTCAGGTTCCTTCTTTCCTCACCCCAGCGGCTTGCTCGATTTGCTCCTTGACGATTCGGACGCCGTTCATCTCGTGGTTTTGGATGGGTTCAATCGAGCCGCCTCGGATGGGTACTTGCTGCCACTAATACAGTCGCTTCGAGACGCAGCCGAAGGACGCGATCAACTTACCATTCCACTCGTTCCGCAAGGCTTTTTCCAATATGGAGATTTCTATGAGGCCGCTCACCGCGTCGCCGTGGGCCGCAACATCCTCCTAGTGTTGAGACCCACTACTGGAGCCTCTGTACTACCTGTGGCACGTGAGCTTTGGGAGCATTGTGCTGTGATCAATACTGAACTGTCAGCAGGTGTAAGTGAATCATCAGAGCAGGCGAGTCGGGTGCTCAAAGCGGACTGGAATGTATGGTTCGACCAGGCCCTCTCCCTCTCCGTGCCAATAGAAAAACTCTCTGAGCAACCCAAGGCGAGCGCTCCTTTGCCTCGCATCATACGGCGCAAGATCGAACGAATCTATGGGGCAGGAGCGTTATTAGAATTGAACCCGGACAGGGCGACTGACCAAGCTTTAAAGGTCGCCTTGTTGCCCTATCTCGTGGCTTGCAACGAGCCGATAGACGAGTGGTCGAGGATCTTGGGGCTGGAATTGGACGAACTAGATCGTCGAGTCGTAGATCTCGTACGACGACTGAAGGGGTGAAAAATGCAAGATCCGGTCGGCGGTTTCGAGCGCATTAGAGATCTCTACATAACCTACACCGAGACAGCATTCCGGGTTCGCGATCCTGGGGTGACGAGAGAACGACGCCACCTACTCGAATCCCCGGGTTCGCTCTGCACGGAACCACTTTTGGAGCCGATTCCCAGGTATGCATCAGACTACAGGATTGAGTCACTGGTTACAGACGCCCCCGCGGATCATAGGCTACCGGGTCTATCTCCGCAGGCGCGACGGGCCTTTGTCGATCTCGTTCTCTCTGGCCTTATAGACGCCGAATTCACTGCGGAGGGGAAACGAGTATCCGCCTTCGAGATCTACGAGCATCAGGCCACAATGCTGAAACGAGGAGTCCAGGAGGGGCGCCCAGGGATCGTTACCTCTGGTACGGGGTCCGGGAAGACCGAATCCTTCCTGTTGCCGATCTTCGCTCAGATCGCTAAGGAGGCCATCAATTGGCCTGCGCCGAAGGATGGTTATCTGGTTAGACGATGGTGGCAACGCCCGGACGGTCAACCGTACGCGAAGTATACAGAGATACCCGATCATCTGCGACCGTCGAAAAAACGTCAAAGCACCACTCCGTTTCGTATCCAGAGGGAAGGCGAACATCCGGAGAGACCGAAGGCCCTTCGGGCGATCGTTTTGTACCCTATGAACGCGTTGGTCGAAGACCAGATGACCCGCATCCGTGTCGCCTTGGACTCGGACGTAGCACGCACAGCTATGGACAGAAACTTCAAGGGGAACCGGATCTTTTTCGGCCGGTATACGAGCATGACGAAGGTTACCGGATTCCACCTACATCCAAGGCCGAACGAAGACGAGGGAAATGGACAACTAGAATACGAGAGGCGCTCCAGAAAGCTCCAAGAGCTGTTCGCCACTAGCGTTGCAATGCAGGAAACCCAGGTGAGGGCACGAGAGATCGACGAGAAAAGGAGCGGAGATGACGAGGAGGTTCGCTATCTGTTCCCCTCGGTGGATGGGGGCGAATTGACCAGCCGCTGGGACATCCAGGAAACTCCTCCGGACATCCTGATCACGAACATCAGCATGCTGAACGCCATCTTAGCCCGAGAGGTGGATTCTCCGATTATCGACCAGACACGAGAGTGGATATCGACCAACGATGACGCGTATTTTTTTCTGGTTCTCGACGAATTGCACCTCCAGCGCGGATCGGCTGGTACAGAAGTCTGCTATCTCCTAAGACTATTATTCGAGCGCCTCGGACTCACCGATCCTGTAAATCGCCACAAACTTCGGATCCTCGCGTCCAGTGCTTCGTTGCCGACTGAAGGAAAAGGCGGTGAGGACAGCCTGCAGTATCTCTGGGACATGTTCGGAGTCCACGGAATGTGGACGAAGGCGGATGGGCGTCCCCCCGACCCGAATGCCATTTGGAAGGAGTCCATCGTACCAGGCCGCACTGTGGACGAAACCCCGTTGTGCAAACACAGCCTTGACCCGGCGCCATTTCGGGCGTTGCTGAACGCAAGCCGTGCTACCACTCGCGAAATCGCCAAACTGGCGGCCCCCTCTACTGCACAGCCCCTCTGGCGAGATGTATACGCAGCGCTGTTTCCTGGCATTAGACCACCCAAGATTGGGGAATTGGTCGCGGCCTGCATTGCTGAAGCGGCGAAGAGAGTTGCTTGGGCGTGCTGGTCCGGAAGCGAAGGCCGCTACCGGACCAAGACGATGACCGTCCTGGCCGAGAAGCTCTTCGAAAGCGGCGAAGGATTCGGGGGCGAAGCACTCCAGGGACTCCTCCTGGTGCGTGGTGCGACGGAATCCTTTTCCAGTTGGTGGCCGAACACGAAGTTGCCAGACGCACCGTCATTCAGGATGCACACGTTCTTTCGCAGTATTGAGGGGCTCTTTGCCGCTGTGAGTGACTCGTCAGACATCCCAAAGGAACACCAGAGCCCTCAGCGCGTGATCGGACCAGTAACGGTGGACCGAGGGGTTCGGTTCGAAAAAGCCTACGGTGGCGAAGTTGGCAATCGCATCGTTGAGCTGGTATACTGCGAATGCTGCGGCGAACTGTTCCTGGCAGGAGCCAAGGGGGAAGACCCCAATGGTGAGTTCGTAGAACTGCTTCCCTGCGAGCCACAACTAGAGGGCCTACCAGATTCGGCCGCTCAGCAGTTCTTCGAGGACCTGAGCGCTAAAGAGTTCGCACTCTTCTGGCCCACCGAAAGGAACCAGCTCTTCTGGCCGAACACCGAAAGAACCCCAGATGACCCTCAAGTCGGGGTGTGGAAAAAGGCAGTTTACGACCATCGTTCCGCAAGAATCAGATTCGCCTCTATGACGTCCGGTTCGGTGCCACCCTGCAACGTCCGGGGTTTCTACTACCACCGTGCCGAGGCAGGCAAGGACCATCACAAACGCAATAGTTCGGCCCCAGGGACCGCCGTCCCTTATGAATGCCCTTCTTGCGCCAGTGACTATAGCGGCAGAGATCTGGGGTTTCGGCTCTCTCCGATCAGGAACTTTCGAGCTGGCTTCGCGAAGACGACTCAGCTCCTTTCCACGGAGATGTTCGGACTCCTGCGCATTGACGACGTAACCCCCAAGTTGGTGTCCTTCTCCGACAGCAGACAAGATGCCGCCCGAGCCGCTCTCGACATTGAGTCGCGGAGACATCAGGATTTATGGAGGGAACTGCTCGTACGGGAACTGCGAAAAGTAGACGCGGCTAAGCCCAATAAGGAGGTCTTGGAACGCAAAATAAAGGAACTCGAAGCACAGATCCGCCAAGCCTGGATGTCGGATGTCCCAGGCAGTAATGACAAGGCAATGGCCTTCATGGAAGAGCTGAAAACTGCTAAGAACGCACTCAAGAACGCGAACCGGGATGAGATCCCTCTGTCGGAGATAATAGAATCTAATAAGGCCACGGGAGAGTTCTTCATGCGGCGTGAAGACGGCAGGAAACCTTTGAAGGCCGTGCTTGCCGGTTTCGTGGGGATTGGAGTCCATCCCGTGTCCTCTACCGGTGTCGGGTGGATCAAAGCCGAGGGCGATAAATGGTACACCTGGGAAAAGCTCTTTACAATCAACGCTGACAAACGTGCCGACTGGCGAGATTACTCCACGGATTCTGAGCAGATCAACGTTAACACCGCTCGGCACAAACTAGTATCTAAGGCACAGAAGCTTGTCACCGAAGTGATCTTCAACAAGACCTACTTTTCTTTGGAAGAGACCGGACTCGGATACCCCTGTGTGCCCAGCGAGTTCCCGCCCGATCGTCAGGTTGTGCTGGACGCATTCCTCCGTGTCTTCGGGGATGCTTATCGCTTGTCCGATAGCCCCTGGGCCGAGAAACCCTCCGACTACTCTGCCGAGTGGAGTTCGTCAGCAGAAATCGGACCAAGACACAGGGTGCGCAAATTCGCTCAGTCCATCTGGTCTGACGAAGACCAAGTGAACGAAGAACTTGACCGTGTTTTAGAGGACCTCTCACTCGTTGGGCACAAGGGTGGCTACGTTTCGACTTCTGCTCTTTGTATTCGACTTGTGGGTGACGATCACCCATTCTGGAGGTGCCCTAATTGTGGTCGAGTCCACTTGCATCGTGGGGTGGATCGATGCACACGCTGCCAAGAGGTACTGCCGGAAACAGCTGACGGGGAGGCAAAGGACCTGCGCCGGACCAGCTTCCTTGCGAAACGAATCGAACGAGACGATCACACCTTCCGGCTACGTTGCGAAGAACTGACGGGCCAGACTGACGATCCAGCCGATCGGCAACGACGTTTCAAGGGCATCCTTATCGAAGACGACCCGGAGCCCTTGCTGGAACTCGCTCGGATCGTGGATCTGCTGACTGTCACCACCACAATGGAAGTCGGGATCGATATCGGCCCGCTCCGCGCCGTGTTCCAGGCGAACATGCCGCCACAACGGTTCAACTACCAGCAGCGTGTGGGGCGTGCCGGTCGACGCAAGCGCGCCTACTCAATGGCACTCACGATCTGCCGTAGCAAGAGCCATGATCTGCACTACTTCTGGCATCCAGAGTCGATCACCGGAGACGACCCTCCGCCACCGTTCCTCACGAAGTCCCAAGCGACATCGGCTCTGCGGTTCCTTCGCAAAGCATGGATGTGCAAGGCCTTCGAGAACATCCGAATCGCCTGCCAGGCAAAGGGGCTTCCGTATCCGGGAGACAGCATCAAGCCGCCCGATATTCATGGTGAATTTGTGCCAATGCGAGCGTTCTCGGATCCGGCACTCGGTTGGAAGACGATGTTGAGGAAGAAGTTGGAAGAGACCAAGGCGTATCGCCGCAAGATTCAAGACGTCCTCGTCGAGGACTCCAAGTTGATCTTCGATTCAACGCTCGCATCTTATGACATCGGCAACCTACTCAAGGAGATAGAAGATGTGGAGGGTTCTGGAATCGAAGAACGAGGCCTTGCACATACGCTTGCCGAGGCGGGTCTCCTCCCCATGTACGGGATGCCTACGCGAGTTCGAAACCTCTACTGCAACCACCAACGCCAAGACACGGACGTGCCGATCCGAAGCTGGGACACCATCGACCGCGATTTGGACTTGGCGATCTATGAATTCGCTCCGGGATCGGCGCTCGTGAAGGATAAGCTTCAGCACCGGTGCATCGGTTTCACCGGACCGCTCGCCGATTTCCGTGACTTGGCACGGAAGGGGGCCACTATTGAAGTCAACCCGATGGGTCCAGCGTTTACTGAATCCTTTTGGATGGTTCAGTGTACGAAGTGTGGGGCTTGGAGCCGTTTCCTGTCGAAACCCGAACCGGGGGAACAGGAGTGTGGGGCTTGCGGCGGCATGGTGGATCGCCAGCGCGCAACTGAATGCCGGGTTCCCAGTGGATTCAGAACCGATTTTTTCCCCCGCTCATTCGACGATGAAGTTGTTGAATCCCGTAAGCACAGGTCGCTCACGGCAGAGGGAATGCCTTTGCGAATGAATGACGATCCTAACTCGAACCTGTCGTACGCCTGTGAAACGAAGAGTCGGACTTATCGTCTCAACCGAGGAAAGAGGGTCGAGGACAGCTCGGTGCGATGGGAAGGCTACGGAGCGTCTGGAGGAAGCGAGCGACTCAAGCGCGCGAGGCAATGTTTTCTAAATGGTCAATTCATAGGGGATGGCCAGTCGACCCACGGCGATTTCCAGCCCGATCCAGCTGCAGACTCCTTCGACGGGATCTGGCTCGCCGCCCCCAAGACGACAGATTCCCTCTTCGTTGCACCCAAAGTGGTTCCAATTGGGCTCAAACCAAACCTCTGGGGAGCCGAGATAGAACGAGATCCTGCGATTCGCGCGGCCGCCCTTTCGGCCACATTCATTCTGGTGCACCGCGCTGCACTAGAATTGGACGTCGACCCCGAGGAATTCGATGTCATCGAGCCTCGAATGGGGAAGCCAGGAGGCAGGTCGGCGGTTCCGATCCTCCAGTTCACAGACCACCTGATCAACGGGGCAGGGTTTTGCGAACGCCTGGCCAAGAAGGAGGCAAGCGGATCTCCCATGCTCGCAAGATTGATCGGATCGATCATCCGAGATAAACACGAGTACCCCCTGAAGGACTTCTTGAAAGTCGAGACGAAACCGAAGCAATACGATCACCGGGAACAGTGCGATCAAGCTTGCTATAGGTGTCTCCAGCGCTATGGGAACCAGATGTACCACGGGTTGCTCGACTGGCGATTGGGACTCGCCTTTCTCCAAATGATGCACGATCCCAAATTCAAGTGCGGATACGACGGCAACTTCAAGGGTCCTGCTCTGGAAAACTGGCCGAAACTCGCAGCACGATACGCCGAAGAAATGATCCGTTTCGAGAACGGCAAGGGAGAGGTCAAGAATGTAGGAGATTTGGTCGCCTTCAGGTTGGGCGATGAACCGCATTGGTCGATCGTTGTGCACCCATTGTGGGATACCGATGCTATGCCAGGAATCGTTGAGGATGCATGGAACGCCCTTGATGGGCACAAGGTCAAGCGGGTTTTCTCAAATACCTTCGAATTGGCCAGGCGCCAGATAAGGGAGCGGCAGCGGTTGCTGACGCGAGAGACATGGAAGGAAGCCTGAGAAATCTACCTACTCCGATCCTCCAGGCGAGGATTCCGCAGATGTTCTCGGTTTCGGCGGTCGCCTCCGCTACTGGGTGCATGTTGAAAGCCATCTTCCAGGCTTCCTCGCACGAAGGTGCACTATTGCAGGGTCCGCGTGCCGTTCTCGGAAGCATCGCTCACGAGCTGGTGGAAAGGGCGATACGGGACATTAACAAAAACGGAGATGCAGCCTTCGAGGAATTGGAACGGATTCTCGGCGCCCTTTTGCATAATGCACGTGAGCGTTTGCGTGTGAATCCGGTAACGGCCCATTACTCTCATTTGCCGCGTACCATGAGCCGATTGGCTTGGGCCAGAAAGCGCAGGAAGATCCTTGATCTGGCTTATGAATCGGCGGGTAGTGCCAGACCATGCGGCGAAGCCATTGAACCCCGCAGCAACGCTGACTTCAGATTCGAGAAGCTGTTGCGGGATGGCCGATGGTTCGAGGTTCCTATTGAGGTACCAGAGCTCCGGCTGAAAGGGCGAATGGACATTTTGGATCGCCGTGGGAAGGAAACCAAGATCACCGATGTCAAATCTGGTCGTGTAGAAGACGAGAACGGAGAGATTGCCGAGAGGATAGTGCGACAGATTCGGCTTTACGGTCTTATGGCCAATTGGCTGTCACCTTGGACGAACGTGATTTTGACGATCCTCGCTGGCGCCGAGCACCCCGTTCCGTTCGACGCAGACGAACGAAACGAGACTTTGGTTTGGCTTCGGTCGAGAACGGACCCGCTCCCAACAGGTTCTACCGTGTCCTGCGATAGCCTCGCCCAATTAAACTCTGACTGTAGATGGTGCGACATGCGACACCGATGTCTACGGTATCTCCAGGACACGCCATCACTCTGGGCCAGCAATCCTGACTGGCCATTGCCTCTTGATGTTTGGGGATTAATTGAGCGAATCGATTCGAAAGGTGAAGACCTCGTCGATTTGGCCCTATGGGATGCTGGGGGACGCCATATCAAAGTCTTTAACTTGCGCGACACTCATGTCGCCCGTATGCGTGCCGGAGACCGGATCTGGCTGTTCAACCTGTCGGCCTCAGCCACAGACCTTCGTGGAACGCCGTTTCAACACCCCCTCAATTTCTACGAGGTTGGTGATTCCGAAAATGATAGAGCCTGGTCTCTGCAAGTTTTCACGGGAACACTCGCAGCATGATTCCTTCCCCTTTGGCAGTTTCGGCCTTGGCTCTCGGCAGTGGCTCTCGGGGTCGGACCAAGCTATAAAACAGGCATTCCAACAATAATCCCCGAAAATACTTACATTTCGCACGTTCAGGAAAAAGTTTTCAAGGCAAGAGGCCACGAGCTCATATATGGCGCGATATCATTTTTTTTCAGCACAATAAAAAAATCTAGACTTCGACTTTCAGTTGTTCTATAACGCCCCATAAACACGATCAGGGGATGCGTAATGGTAAAATTTGAAACG
>JBDRRP010000029.1:0-4899 GCA_043825735.1 Pseudomonadota bacterium
CTCGGCATAAATTATTCCAAAAGACACAATAGACTGAAAACTGAAATTCCGTGTATTATGCGGATCAATCTAAACATTGTTAGATTGACCGGAGGACATAGTGCGGATAAGGCCTGATTGCGCAAGGCTTCCATGGCTCACTGCAGTAGTTGGAATCGCCGGTTTGACTGCAGGCTTCTTCCTCCAAAGACCGACTTCATGGTCCTGGGCAGATGCGTGGGCTTTGTACCTTGCTGTTGCCGTCATCTCTGGTTTGCTACTTCTCCTCGCATACCTTGATTGGCGGTGCCATCGCGAGACGTCCATTGCGTCCATGCCACCCGAGTCAACGATAAGATTGCTGGCCCAGCTCGCCGAAAAAGACGGATGGGTTGGGTCACCGGCTGAGTTCAACAAGTACGCTTCGTGTTTGCTTTACGGTGTGAGCTTTTCAGAGTTTTTGACGAACCCCACTGACTACTATTCGTCGCTCATGTCGGGCGGGTTAATCGAAATTGCGAGTGTGATGGACTACGGAAATCGACCAGACGGGACGCCGGATACAACGTTATACGTTATGTTGACACCGAAGGCGCAAAGGGTGCTTTGTATGGCGCAATCTAACCTATAAGGATTGACACGACCTGCAAGGTCGTTTTCAATCTATTGTTCAAGAAGCCCGGATAGGGCGCACCATTTATTAAGGGTAATGATTTAAGAGGTATCAGGGTGGGTTTTGCCGGAGTATAATGTTGCCGGCAAAGAATCAGGGTCGGCCGGTAAAATCGAACCGTTTATTTTCAGAATCAGCTAAAAACCGACCGTTCTTTGACAAGTAGAACCGGACAGCGCATCGTTTTGGCAGCCACAGAGCGCAACTATCCTGTGCCGTCGGATTATCAGACAGCGGATTGATGAAAGTAAAACAGCCTTAAATCCTCCTTTATCCGGGGCCTGCCGGGGCCATCATAAAGGGCAGGACCGAATAGAGGTATTTGAGCTTGCCGCCGCAATGCGGGCATATTGGCGGTATGTGCGGCGCAAGGGTTGATTCGAGGCAGGTGATTTCAAACCCATAAGCTATTTCTATGAGGGTGCGGATCTTATTCAACGGAACAGAGGAACAAGGGTGCAAAAAGCCGTAGTAGCGCACCTTCATAAATCCTGTCGGCAGAACGTGCTGTAAGAAGCGTCTTAGAAATTCCATGGCATCGAGAGACATGGTGCGCCGGCGCCGGCTGCCTTTTTTCTTATACCGAATGAAAACGGTATGATTCTGCACTTTAACGATGCGGTTGTTTGAGATGGCAACCTTAAACACATAGGGGGCCAGATACCTGACGCTCTGCTCGCTGCTGCCCACGGGTTGGCAGTTTACATTCCAATCGATTTTCCAGGCTTCGGCTGGAATGGAACTCCAAAGGTCTGTCTTTTTGATTTCATCACGGAATTTGGCCTTGAACATTTTGGACATGGCTCGGATCGGCAGATAAAAATCGACGCGCGCGCAATGCCATTTGTTTTGTTCTCTGGACAAAGCGCCGCCCGGGACGATGTAGTGAATATGCGGATGATACTGCAGCTGCCGACCCCAGGTATGCAGTACGCCGAAGAAACCTGGAAGATCGCCGCCGATGAACTTTGCATCGGCAGAAAGTTTTTTGAGAGTATCGGCAGAAGCTTTGAACAGGGCCGCATAGCAGATGCGCTGGTTGCTGCGGATAAAGCGGCGCAACTGCTCAGGGACGGTAAAAGTGATCATAAAATGATGTCCCGGAAGCTGTCGTTTCATCTGCCATTGCAGCCACATTGTTGTTTTATGATTCTGACAGGAGGGACAATGGCGGTTGCCGCAGGATCTGAACACCGAATGGGAGCTGTGACATTTATCACACTGGTAAATGGCCATGCCGCAGCTTTGGGTGCGGCAGTCGATGATGGCGTTGATGACTTTTCTGTGTTCATTTGGCATGGCATCGCCAAAGCGATGGATATACTCTGGTGCGTATTGTGTAAAAATCTGTTGGATGTTATTCATGATCACACCTCCTGCATCAGGCCGTTGATGATGCCGTAGGCGCGTTCATGGCCTTGAGTGGTCAGGTGCAGATAGACCATGGTGGAGTTGAGGCTGTGATGACCCAGGTATTGTTGGATGCGGCGGATATTGACGCCGGCCTCCAGCAGATGGGTGGCATAGCTATGGCGCAGGGTGTGGATGGAGATGCGTTTTTTAAGTTTAAGTTGTTTCAATACCCGGCGCAGGGCGCCTTGAACGGAGGATTTGTTCATTGGGATGGTGGCGGCAGGCCCTTCTTTGCCGCTGCGGCCGAGCCGCGGGAAGATCCAGACTGGATTTCGATGCAGCTTCCAGTAAGATCTTAAAATATTGAGGGTTGTTTCGGGAAGCGGGACATATCGGTCTTTGGCGCCTTTGCCGCGATGGACGTGAATACGCATGCGATCACTGTCGATGTCGCTGACCTGAAGATAAAGAGCTTCATGCAATCTGAGGCCGCAGGAATAGGTGGTGGTGAGATAGGCTTTGTTTTGAGGGGTGCTGACAGCAGCAAGGATGGAGCGCACTTCATCAAGGCTCAGGACGGTAGGAAGTCTTTGTTCGCGATTGGCGTGGATCAGCGCCAGGGTATGCCAGTCACGCTGAAGGACATTGAGGAAAAAGAATTTAATACCGCTGTAGCAGATGCGCATGGTGGCGGCAGACCATTTGTCAGTGTTTCGGCGGTGCAGGAAATAATCCTGAAGCTGCGCTTCGGTGATTTGATCGGGGGGGTTGTTGTAAAAATCAGCGAGCATGCGAACAGATCGTGTATAGCACTCCTGGGTACGCTGGCTCATCCCGGCAAGTTGCAGGGCTCTCATGGACTTTTGGTAATAGTCTTTCATCATAACCTCTCTCCTTTCTTTGAAGGGTTTATTGGATGGGGATCCGATATGAGAGGTATGACAGAAGACTATAAGCTTTTGCAACCTGCCGCGGATGGGCTTAATTGAAAAAAGGATTGGAAGGTTTTTCTGCCGCGTAGCGGCTTACTTGAACAAGGCAAATGCAGCCGACTCGTGACCGCGCAGCTGATTTGCAGCGTTCAATCCATATTCCTCAATCCCATGTTGTTTCACGGGAAATAAACAGAGCCGATATATTTTACGACGATGTGGATTGTAAATGGCTAAAATATCTTGTCCGGGTTCATAAGCCACTTGGGGTCAATCATCTCCTTGATCTGGCGCATGAGATGATAGCTCTCACCATGTTCAAGCTGCATGAACTTGCGCTTGCCGATGCCCACCCCATGCTCACCCGTGCAGGTACCCCCCACTTGAACAGCTTTTTCCACGATGGCATGGTTAATGGCTTCGAGCCTCGACCATTCCACTGTATCTGCGGGGTCCCCCACGAGCACCACATGCAGATTGCCGTCGCCTGCGTGTCCGAAAACATAGCCGACGGCGCGGTATTCATCCAAAAGTTTCTGTGAAAACACTACGATCTCAGGATAGCGGGAGATCGGAACCGCCGCATCGACGATCAGGGTTTGTTTCTTCGGGTGGGCGCGATGGATGGTCTCCCACGCCTCGTGACGGGCGCGCCACAGATCTTTGCGAGCGCTCTCTTCGGTTGCGAAGTTAAAGCCGACAGCGCCGCAGTCCTCGCACACCTCCCTGGCAAGATCAGCTGTTTCCTGGAGAACGTTTTTGCTGATTCCGTGAAACTCGCAGAAAAGGGAAGGAGCCTCTGGCAGGCCGAGATGCTTTTCCCGGTTCATCAACTGGATCAACCCAGGCGGTAAAAGTTCAAGGGCGGCAGGTCCAAGACCCGATCCGATCATGAGTACTACAGCCCTGGATGCGCTTTCCAGATCCTTGAAACGAATGGTTGCGGCCAGAAAATGACTGGGAATACCGGTCAGGCGAAGCGTCGCCTCGGTGACGATCCCTATGGTTCCCTCTGATCCCACAAAGAGCCGCGTCAGGTCATAGCCGGATGAGGATTTTGGCGCCTTGCAGCCGGTGTGAATAATCATGCCCTGGGGCAGCACCACCGTGAGGCGCATGACGTAATCCTTGGTAGCCCCGTATTTTACGGTCTGGACTCCGGATGCGTTGTTGGCGATCATGCCGCCGATGGTTGCATCGGCCCCCGGATCCGGCGGGAAAAAGAGCCCATGCTTGCCTGCCTGTCGGTTCAGTTCTTTGCGGAGGACGCCGGGTTCCACATCGGCCTGAAGATCCTGGGGACGGATATTCAGGATGCGGTTCATGAGGGTAAGATCCACTACTAGCCCGCCGCGTGTGGGCACCGGATTTCCCTCGGTGCTGGTGCCGGCCCCCCAGGGCGTGACAGGGACATCGTTGGCGTATGTCCACGATAATATGCGGGATACCTCATCGGTTGTGAGAGGCCAGATGATTCCGGCGGGAAGCGTTCCCTGATGGAAGGATATATCGTGGCGGTGAAGTTCACGGTTGGACTGCCCCGTGGAGAACCGTTCCGAAGAAACTATGGCTGACAGATCGGCGATGTGCCGGGGAGTGAACGTGTCCATATTCTCTTATTCCTCGTTTTTGTTATAATGCTGGTGTTACTCACATATTTGTTAAACCGGGCGCCGGCGCTGGAATAAATTGCACAGGTTTCATCAGCGATAGATCAACGACGGCAGCCACAGGGTCAGCGGCGGCCAGAAACATGAGATCAACAGCGCAGCAATAGCTATGGCCACAAAGGGCATCACGGCCCGGCCAACTTGGCCCAGGGGCAGGCCCGACATACCGCAACTGACAAAAAGGCAGATGCCCAACGGCGGGGTGAGCATGCCTATAGACAGGTTGACCACCATCAGCACGCCGAACTGTACCGGGTCCACCCCCATCTGGGGCGACAACACGGCCAGCACC
>JBDRRP010000030.1:0-14205 GCA_043825735.1 Pseudomonadota bacterium
GTCATATTTCCATAAAATTTGGCAAATGGCTCAAGATACTCACGAATTTTCGCAATCTGCTCTGCTGTCTTGCTGAGCAGCCGATTGGCCACGACGTATTTAACATCCGTTGAGGCGATCCGGACCTGTTGAAACCTGTCTTTTACCCGCCGTATGCTGTCAGCAACGTGTGCAAAGCGGCCACTTTCGAATATGGCTTCCTGGACGCCGGCAATGAAGCGAAACCGCAGATCCTTGCACACCTCACCCAATTCACGGAGGAAACCCAGATCAAGGATGAGAGGCTGATCACTGCGAGAGCGGAGGTAATCCAAAAGTTCATCCACCACGATGAGTAGCCCGTGATTGGGGTATTGTTTGTGGAACACCCCCATGAGCTGTTCGAATGCGGTTTTGTTCTCATACTGCTGGTTCGCTTCGGGAAACCGGAAAGAAACATTCATGTCCTCAAGATTCTTTTCCAACGCAGAGGTGATGATTTCCCTGAACGGCATCTCCGTCGAACCGATTTCCAGGCGAATTACCTTGAATTGGCCGGCAATATCCTGAGCCGCCTCCCGTACGGTTGGATCGGTGATCAGCGGCAGCAATTCCCCATTTTCGGCAATGCTTGAAAGTAAGGACAGGAGGTGAGACTTACCGGTCCCGTAATTGCCTACTATCAACAACCCCTTGTTATCGTGTGGCTTATGGAACTGAAGATGCGGGATGACCACTTCGCTAAGCCTCTGCCGCATCTCTTTGGAAATGACGTACGACGAGACGTGCTTCTTCGCCGACGCTTCGCGGTTCGCATCTCGCAGTTGGATCACACTTTCGATGGGTTCGAACGAAATCAGTTCGTTGTATTTCATCGCATCTCTCTCTTATTAGAGCGTTATCAGAGTAATACGGTCTGTCGGCATACGACGATATTCGCGGTGTCCAGGTTCACCGTAGATTACATGACCATCATCAAGCTTGCCATTCCAGGACCACACCAACAGCCTTGTCCTTGAAAGCTTTTCAAGCAAACCGACCGGATTCAATTCCAAATCGGCGTCGAATATGATCTCCGTGTTGTCTACTGCAATCCTTGAACTGTTAATCTCATCGAACATATCGGCAATCAAATCCGCGGCTCCCAGCTTGCGTTCCCGGATATCCAGAGGAAGCAGCCGTCTGCTCAGTTCGAGGCCCAAATTAAACAAGGGCATTTCAAACTGTTTGGCCATGGTGCGCAACAATGCCGTTTTGCCGGTCCCGGAACGCCCGACAACGAAAAGCAGTTTGGCGTAGCGTGCCTCAGCTTGGGCTATCGCTGCGGCACAATTGTCAGGATTGAAACACGTTTGGCTTTTGCTCAACTCATAGATCCTTATCTCAAGCGCTGAGGGTTTATCTTGGCACTGATCCGAATACCCTTTAACTCGTAATGCTCATCTCGCAGTGCCTTTAGCAGTGCCCTGGGATTCATCATCCCTTTCGCCTGCTGCGCCAGACTTTACCCATTCGTCAACCTCTTCCTTACGGAATTTCCACAGCCTTCCAACTCGATGAGCTGGCATTCGCTTATCGGAGATCCATTTGTAGAGTGTATCCCGCTTAATTCCGAGGTAGGCTGCAATTTCATCTACGGAGAACCATCTGTCTTCCATTTTGAATCCTAACGATGGAAATTTAGTTTCTTGTGTCGGGTGGTATAAGATTGAAAGAAAATAATACCGTAGGTCTGGCCAGATAATGCCAGATACCAATAAACAGGTATAAATCGGCACAAATAAAGCACAGTAATAACTAAAATGTCAAACTTTTTCAGGGAATTCCAAAGATTATCTCATGCGCAGCTTATCGTGGTCGAACTTCCTCAATAGCTTTACCATATTTTTTGCCTGCCGGTCTTGCCCCAACAGCCCCCATCCTGGTCGTCCTAAAAATTTCCATCAAAAATATCGCCTCTGGCACCCATAGAGTGATCAGGGGGTAAGATTCGAAAACATACATTATAGCCCCCACCCCCAGGGCTACCATCCACAGGGCTGTCGATTCTTATCGATGGCCTTTCGTGCTTTGAAAGGAGGTGATCCATTTGAATGAGAAATCCACAATACCAAGACAGCAGAGCCTTTTCCCATCCCCCGCCGAGACCCCTCACCATTCCAAGTTCATTTCAAATTACCGAGTTGCGCTGGTTAGAGACCGGCGCCTTCCCTTTGAGCAGTGCCGTCTGGCCAATTCCCAGCAGGCCCAGCCTATCGTCAAGCATCTCATTGAAGCCCACGGACAATCCGATCGAGAGCAGTTCTGCGTCCTGATGCTCAATACCAAGAACGAGATTGTCGGCGTGAATATCGTCAGCACCGGCAGCGTCTCATCGGCCCAGGTCTGTCCTCGTGAAGTGCTCAAGCCAGCTATTCTGGCCAGTTCATCGGCAATTATCCTGAGTCACAACCACCCTAGTTGTGATGTGCAGCCATCTCCGGAGGATCTGGCTTTGACCGAGAAGCTGATCCATGCCTGCCATCTCGTTGGCATTACCGTCCATGAGCACATCATCGTCTCGATGTTCGATGACCGGTATTACAGCATGGCGGACAACGGCATTATTCAGCGGATCTATGACCGGATAGGGTGAGACCGACATTTCCAAGAATTTCAATGGAGCCATTTGCCCCGGCGGCAAGTGGTTTTTTCATTTCGAAAGGAGGTGATTCGCCAATGGCATACACACCGGAGCTTTCCATAAAATCGTCCAGCACCCTGAGACGGATCGCATGGGCTCTGGATCTGCCGATGACTCAAACCATTGAAAGAGTGTTCGAGCATTTGCCCCGAATCCTGGACCGGCAACTGGTCTGCAAGGCCTGCCGGGACCGGTCCAAGTGCTGCAACTGCCCCTTCAGTGAAAACCCATTTACACCCGAAAGGAGGTGATCCACATGACCGTGCCCGGTGAATGCGTAAATGACGTCGTCACCAATTGCTGTGAATGCCACGCCGTGCTCAACATCGGTGTCCATCGCAGCGCAGCCGGCTACTATGTCGGCTTCTTTTGCCCATGTTGCGGCCCTTACAGCCGCGAGAGCGGGTATTACCGCAGTTTCGAGGAAGCCCAGGAGTCCCTGGAAAGCGGTCTTTACTGGCGCTAACCGCTACAACCATCCACCCCAACAGAGAAGCCCGGTGAGCAATGACGCTTGCCAGGCTTTTCGTGTTTCTGGACCCATCAAATCAAAAGGAGAATACACCATGACTTACGACAGACAGGAAATGAAACGAGTGAACGCGGCAGAAGTACTTCCTCCGGAGGTGCATCAGGAGCGCCGCATAACGGTTCCGAGCCTCATTCCTACGGCACCGCTGGATATGCCTGTGGAGCGCTTCTCTGAGGCCCTGGAGCGCCGTGAGGACAACCGCAAGGCATTGCTCCGGTGGATTCAGTCCAACCTTCAGATCGGTGTCGATTATGGCCAGATTCACGTGGTCGGAAAGGACAAGTGCCGGCTGGCCAGTGAGGGGAAAGCTCATGAGTGCATCAATCCGAGGCACTGGAGCAAGCCATCGCTGTGGAAGCCCGGCGCCGAGAAAATCTGCGGCATGCTTGGGCTGATTCCGAGGTTTCCGAACCTCAAAGAATACGAAAGCGCCGCCCTTCGCGGGGAGGATCTGAAGGTCATCATTCTCAAATGCGAGCTTCACACGGGTAGCGGTTTCGTGGCCGCCGAGGGCTCCGGAGCCAGGCGTGTCGCCCAAGACAATGGGGATATTAACAAAAGTTTAAAGATGGCCGAGAAGTCGAGTCACATCGACGCTACGCTTCGAGTGGCAGGCCTGTCGGAACTTTTTTCGCAAGACCTGGAGGATTTGCCAGATCAAACGCGGCAGCAGGTTCAACCGGATGCTCAACGGGGTGCGCCTCAGCCCGGATCAGAGCACCCGCAGGCAGATGACGGATCATTACGCACAGGCGAAAACAGCAACTCAAACAAGAATGCCGCCAACGGCCGGCAGAATCAAAGACCCGCCAATGGTCAATCCAACGGCGGCAACCGTATCACCGGCAAACAGTACAAGTACATCATGAGCTTGATGCAGACGGCCGGCATGACCAAAAAGGAGCTGAACGAGCACTGCGTCAACACCTACGGTTCCGTGGTGGATCACATCACCCGGGCCGACGCCTCCAGCCTCATCGACTGGCTGCAGAACAGCTAAATCGATTCATTCAACTCACGGGGAAGGTGCCTTCTAGGGCCTTCCCCTTTTCATTGCCCAAAGAAAGGAAACGATCATGACCAGAAAACAAGCATTGGCGGATTTCCAGAGCGAGCTTCACGTCAGTTACAGCCAGGTGTTCACCTATCTGGCGTGCCCCTTGAAGTATCAGTTCCAGTATGTCGAGCAGCGGCCGGCCGAAAGAATCAGTATAGCGCTGCCGTTCGGTTCCGCCATCCACAGCGCTATCGAGCGGTATCACCGAGGCCTGATGGATAACGGGGTGCCTGATCCGCTGTGGCAGTTGCAGGATGTGTTCGCCGAGGTGTTGACCGCCGGCCTGGACCGAGTGGAGGTGCCCATCATTTACAAACAGCAGACTCCGAACAGGGAGGCCGCCATCGACATGGGCAGAAAGATGCTGAAAGCGTTTTACGAAGGCGTCGATATGACCGGATTCGAGATTATCGGTATCGAGCTTCCTTTGACCGCCAGGCTGTACTCCGAGGAAGGACAGGCCCGTGATATGGTTGTGACAGGCATCATCGACCTTTTACTGAAGGACGCCGCCGGCAACGTCATCGCCGTGGACAACAAGACGGCCAAGAACCCCTATGCTCAGAACACCGTGGATGAGGATCTTCAGTTGACCTCGTATGCCTACCTGTTGGCCGCCAACCGGTATGTGTTTCCCAAGGCCGATGTCTATTGTCGGTTCGACGTGCTTCGGAAATTGAAGACACCCAAGTTCGAGCAGCACTACACGACCAGGACCGCTGAACAGAGAAGGCGATTTGCCAAGCTAACCGATGCCGTACTGGCAGGCATCGAGGCACGCATATTCATGCCGAGCAAGAGCTGGATGTGTTCGGACTGCCAATACGCAAATGCGTGCGGAAAGTGGTAGGCGTGGAAGCCCCGGTGGTGTGACGCTGCCGGGGCTTAGCCTCTGGTTAGTACCTCATGGCATTATCAAGGAAAGCGTTACTTGAAATACCGCGTTTATTCAGCAGGATGGATGAGGGATGACGCTCGTGACGATAGGGGGATCAAAACCTTTTCGGTTTTTCCCTTTGCCTGGACGTCACGCCCGACGAAAACGGTGGGAATGAGAAAGCCATTCCGTGATGGTCAGAAATTCAGCCCTCGTGCACTCATAGCTGTTTTAATTTTCGCTGCTTCAAGTGCTGGTGATGAACTGGTGAGCAGATGGTGCTGCTATTACCCATGCAGCTCGCGGTTGCAATGAATACAGGTGCCGGCACGTAGCCTGCTCCGTCGACGTTTTGCCACCGCCTTATTGACTTGACCACTAACATCCTTCGACTTCAACATATCGGAAAGGACCGCGACTGCCACTTCCTTAGGCATTGCATACATCAGTCCTCGCGCTCCTTCATAGGAACAGTTCAGTGCAGCAAAAGCTTGCCCCCAACGTAATGCTTGAACTACTGCCTTTTTGCATTGGCTCAGGTTCGGCAAGCGATTTCGGTCGGAGAGCAAAGCATGAACGAATCCTGCGGTGCACCAGTCGCCGCTTCCAGCAGCATCTCTAAGCCGCGGAGCGGGAACAGCGGGCAACTCCTCTTCATGAACAGTATTCCGGCCTTGTCGAATCGTAACCCTCAATCCAGCATTGCCACGGGTCTCTATCTCTACTGGAACTTCCGCATCAGTGGCGGCATCCAGCACGCTCGAAAGTCTCTCGTGGGAATACTTGAAAACGTGGCACGCATGTAGGCACGCATTAAACAATCCCGGGTCCTTGATGCCGGACGGCTCGAATACGACAAGTGCCCCATTTTGCCGCGCATGAGCGGCAATCTCAAGGTTCGCCCGAGCGACCCGATCAAAGTAAAACAACGATGCAGATGGTATCGAAGCGATGAGCTCGTTGATATCTCGCTGAAGCCATGGGCGATAGTTCGCTGTGTGAATTCCACATTTAGAACAGATTCGACTGAACCGGTGCCGTGCTGCCCCTTTTCGGTTGAATATAATCTCCTGAAAGACAACCGGGGTCTGTGCATTTGCCTCTCGCAAAAGGAACCGCGTGTCGACCGACCAGTACTCCAAATCCCTGACGAGTTCATGCCCGGGCTGGTCATCGCCAATACGAGCTATCGGTGCGGATTTCCAGCCAAGATATGACAAAATCGCCAAGACGTTGCCGCAGGAACCGCCGGCAAAGCGCCGTTCCGTTGTGCGACCATTGATCGAACGCACTATGTCCAAGGCGACAAAGCCAGCACCAAGGCACCACGACTCAGCTATTTTTCCTGAGCTATGTTGTTTGTGCATAGCATTCTCCATACAACCATGCCGTGTAGCACTCAGAGGCCGACTCAGCGGGGACATGCCCCGTCAAGTTGTACCCTTGAGCATCGACGTGACCGACACCCACGTCAATTCGATCCCCCCCTCGACGCCACTGAGACAACTCGTAGGCAGCAAGTAGAGCCCCCAAAGACAGGAGCTTCGAGGACATCGCCGACACGACAGCTTTGCAGCCGCCAAGTGGATGCAGTGCCTGTTGGTAGTGCAGCACCGATCGCATGATTTGCCGATAGACCTCGAATGGATTAGTCTCGGCGGCGTAGATGAAATTCTGAGGCTCTACACGAAGCTGATCGAAAAGTAGTTCGCGATATTCTAGAACGATATCATCGGCGTTACGTGGATTCCTTGCAGGCGAAGGCAACAATGGGCATATCTCATCAGGTTGAACGAGCTCGTACACGCGTTCAATTTGAAGTCGTTGATTCTTCCCCAGGAGTGGAATCCAGATGCGAGGTTGATCGCGGGTTGCTTCCAGTTCGAAGCTGGCAGCAGCGAACCCATGGAGAAGCGTAGCGGCCTCGTCTATACCTTCGTCGACGACTTGGTCATCGCGCTCCGTAGAATGCGACACCACAACGTGCAGGTTAGGATGATTTCGATCGTGTTGTTCTTGGTCAAAGAGCGTCAGCATCTTTGAGAGCAGCGGGAAATAGAGCCCTCGAGGGAGAGCACTGATATCTACGATAACGTCTGTGTAGTTCAAAAACTCGTCAATGCTCAAGAACTCGTTGGCTATACTCCGAGATCCAATTCGGCGACCATCATCTGAGAAAATCCGGATTGTCCGTATCCATATGTCGCCACGCTTGTTGAAAAGAGACTTCAACCGAAATCCGTTTGCATCCCGTTGGGCTCGGTATTGATGTGACGGCGATTGGGGTCCCTCGTCGTACTCGATAACGAGAGCGTCTCGTGTGCCCTCCTTACCGAGGTCGAGAATCACGTCCGCACAATCGCACATGCGAGTATCGAATCCGTGCCCCAACACAAAAAGCAAGTTCCTCTTTTTAGACAAGAGCTCATCCCAGAACGTTGTAAATTCATTCCCTCTGCGGAGCAAATAGTCCCGCCAACGCCAAGTCGTCGAATCATGGCTCATAGTGGAAGCTCCTCTCTGCGCGGGACCGTGTATCCCTTTTCTATCCAACCCACAAAATCGCGCAGGGGTTTCTCGCGAAAGCCACCATACTGCAGGGGTAGGCGATACTTCATGCATACGAGGCGGTTCAAGTACAAGACCATGTATCGCCCTCCCTTGACCTTATAGTCGAGAGTTGCCTGGAAAACGTTTTGAGCAAGCGTGGTGCCCAGCATTTCGGCGAAACGACTGTATGCAGGATTCTTTTCAAGGAACTCCTTGTCAAGAAGACGATCTCGGTCAGCCATGGAAATAGCGATACCGGTGACTCCAGGTGAGTAAGGGGCATTGGGTCGGTAGGTCTCATGACGGCAGAATTGCCCCACGTTCTCGATGAACCGCAAGACATCTCTGCCATTGACCGCCCGCCGGGGGAGCTCCGAAAGACGGGATTCAAAAGCATCTATCAACAGTTTCTCTTGACGCTGTGGCGAGAGGACAGGGCTTCGTCGAAGCAACGCAGCCCCAAGCGACTCCTCAAATAGATCCCCGGCCAGTCGAAGGAATTGCTCAATATTGAACGACCCTAGGTTTGCCACACAGGTCGTTCCAAAGTAGTAAGGGATGCTGAATTCGGTTGCAACAAACAGCCCCGCTGCTGCACGCACTGAAGAGTCCTCACGCTCCTCGAGCATCTCCGAAGGGAGATCGAAATCGAAAGTCAACTGCGACTTTCGTCGATCGCGCTCTATGAGAATTTCAAGCGTACGCCATGCGACGAGCTTTTCACGCAGCGTCCCGTCAAACTCGGCGCGTGAGCGCACCCATTCCCGGTACTTCTTGTGCGTGCCTACAAGTCGATTAACTCGATCTTGAACAGTCTGTAGCGCCGAGAACAGAGTGGTTTCGAACTCCGCCGGATCAAGGCGGCTGTCGAGAGATGCGGCAAAGGACCCGGTCGTCCAGGCACCGGCAGCTACATCGGACGCCATTCGAGCTCGACGCTCGGCAATTCCAGTTGCCGCTGCCTCGAAACGACGCTTCCTCCAAGCATCCTCTATATTGATAATCTCGCCATAGTCACGCCCCTCAAGTGCACCATTGGCAAGGAGTTCCTCACGAGACAACGCCTCAAGCCGCTCAGCAATCCATGTACTGGTCGCGCTTCGCTGCTCAAGAAGAGTCTCTCTGAGTGTTTGGCGTTGCAAGGCTGTCAACTTGTGGACGTCATCAAGTAGAACGATCCACCGCTGGGCGGGATGCACACCATCGACTTTAATCGAGCCAGCATCAAGCAAGCGGAGAGAATGCAGGCAATCATGGCCGGGCACAGCCAAATTTCCAGAGGGAACAAGACTGTCGATAGCATCGCACACAGCTCGCTCAAGATGCTCTGCCCAAGTTCGGGCATGTCCACCGTCACAAGGAAGATCTAAGCCAGGGATCGGTGGGTCGTCGGGTAGAGCGTCAATCGTGATCCGGGATAGATCCTCAGGATAACGCAAATGCTTGGCCACCAGAGCACTCCGGAGGGCGCCCATGACGACTCGAGCGTCTAGCAACGCCAAAAAAAGCCTATTTGCGCGAATATCTGGTAGTCCGAGGTCACTGAGCGCAGGGAAAGTCCGGCGTGAGGTCAACATAATTGCCAAGACTAGGATCCCAGCCTCGTTCACAACTTCCAATGAGCGGGCCTTTGCAAAGACCTCTCGGTAGGGATCTGAACTCCGAAGCGCCAGCAGGGCTTGCAGGACAGATGGAGTAAATAGTCTTAGCAACGATGTTTTACCGCCCCCAGGAGCGCTACGAATGAACAATGGCTTTCCCTTCGTGGCTCCGTCAGGCAGCAAGTCAAGAACCGCAGGTCCGAACAGCCTGAGGAAGTCTGCATCCGTTTCGATGCTCTCTGCATGCTGCAGCCGGAAGGGATTGCGCATGTCTCTCATGCGTCCCCCTTGTGACGACTGATCCGAGGGAAAAGGGCTCTGACTGATGAACGTTCCTCGGCCCAGAGTAAGAAGAGAGAGTTGTTCGGCGAGTTGTGGTGAAGGACCACAGGAAGGCCTCCACCAGCGAATCCAAACTTCAAGTCGGTTCGGCCCTTCCGGGTGTGCTCGTCCTCAAGCGACTCGTCATAGTACTTCTCAGCGAGCACAGCGAACTCATCGGAACGGGTTACGCAAAGATCATCATCAAGATGCTGAACGGCAGTGACCACGAACGATGAGGCAGCTTCTCCCAAACACGCAGCAGCGGAGTCCCGCATGCGCTGGAGTGCAGTATTGGTCGCAACATAGAGCGCGACTATGATGAGGGTATCCGGCAATCGGACGAGAATCTTCCAGGAGTCGTCATCGCGTATGCGCGCCAGGAACTTGGCAATCTTGCCGGTGTAAGCGCCGTTCTCTTGCCGGAAATAACTGGCGCCGCTGGCGGTGAAGTCATCGAGGAGAACAAGCGCACGAATGGCCGGTTGTCCATTAATAGGTTTGAATCGCTCTGCGAGCTCTTCTAACTTTTGGCGGGGTAAATCGTAGCTCTGAAATATCTGTTCGTGGCTTAGGTCACGGTTAGACCTTCGGAACATATCGATGCGTGCTCCATCGCTAAGGCCTAAAAAGAGTGACGATGCCTGGAGGCTCTTGAACGCATCTGTCCCAACTATAGCACCAATTTGATACCGGCGTTTGCCTGTGGCGGTAACAGCGTGATCTATCAGGAGCGGTCGGATGAAATCTGGAAACACAACGGCCGAGAAATGGGCCATTTCCTCATGAGAAAAGAAAACCAAACGGCTCTTGACGAAGTCATAGGCAATTTGTCGCTCTTTCGCTTCCTGAAACTGCGCGAGCCATAAGGCGAGGCTCTCCAGGAACCGCATCCCAGGAGAGAATTGTTGATAGCCGTCGTACTTGAGATCCGCAAGCGCTTGAAGAATGGGTCGCTCGCGAGCGACATCATCAGGCTCCCAGCCCATTACTTGAGCAAGAAGCCTTTCTGCAAGAAGGGCTCTCATTTGCGCGGCCCTAAGTTCTCAATTGCATCAAGATTGATGCGCACAGCACCCGAATGGGGCTGAAGCGCGGTCAAGTAACGAATGGTGGCAGAAGGCCCAAGACACCCTCGTGGGGCAAGATTCCAGCAAGAGCCCGGGGCCGAAGAAACTTCATCGACGCTTAGGGAGAAACGGTGTCTAAGCAACTCAAAGTCATTACCTGGCCATCCCCCTCGGTCGCCGATACAGAGTAAAACTCGAGGGGAAACAAGCTCCGTTAATCGTTGCACGACCGCTACTTTAGATGTCTCTGCCTCAATAATGTCGAAGGAATGCGCCGAGCATAGCACCCGAACACCCGGGCCCCCCGCTGCAAGAATCATGTCCATGAGATGTTGATGCAAGTCAACACGTGGTTCGTCACCATTCGGGGTAACCATTATCTGCGAGGGCCGAGCCTCAATGGTAGTAAGGGATGTGAGCAGCTTATCCTCGGTGAGTATCTTCTCCAATGAAGCTAAAACGGCTGAGGTTGGTCCGGTTTTGTTGGGCTTTGTGTCGTCTGCAAGGATGCCTACGTCGGCACCGTTATAGTACCCGACATAGACATTCTTCCATACCTTTGGGGGAAGTGCACCTTGTAGTGCTTGACGCACCGACCTCCCCCGGCCGGTGGCAATACCTATGGCGACGCCGAGATTAAGAACATGCAACAAAACGTCAGCGGTGGCAGACGGAATCGGGCCAAAGCGTTCAGACTGATGGACGAGAGTGCCATCATAATCGAGAACGACTGCACCGATATCGGCCGACGCGAGTTCTTTTCGAAAGGACTCATACTCATTTGAGTAGATAGTGCGAACTGCGTTGGATGTGGAATTCAACCGTCGTAGCTTCCGATCAACAGCCGGCGAAACAGTGATCTTGCTTTTTGATGTACGGGAGGGCGCAAGGTGAAACAATCTCCTCCCGAAATCAGGAACGTTTGGCTTACCAGGATCTCTGCCAAGATACTCGGCAATATCGAGTGTCAAGTGGAGAGCTTGGACGAGGAGATCAATGGTGGCTGAGGGACCCTTTTGATTTGTACTGAGCTGGACCACTGGTACGTCCTTGGGGAGGAGCCGAAGGGTCTTCATGGCTAGCGCTCGGGTATCGGGTGTGATCAGCGCGAGAACGAACGTAGATGAATGGCGCTGCGAGAGCCATAGATGCCTCCCGTGTCCAAAGTTGCGGTAGTCTGAGATCTGAACATGGAGAAGTGCCGACTCGTGCAATCTTGACTCAAGGTCAGTCGCTATTGGCGACGACCAACCACCATGAAGAACGATGACAGAATCACGCCCTTTCCACGAATCGTCAATGATCTGGCACTGGAATTCTGCGACTGGATCGAAGCGACCATAGGCACGGGCGATAATGACCATCGTTGCCAGCAGCGAGTTCGTGGCAAGGTATCCATCCTTCCCCGACGGAATTGGGTCGTCAAACACGTATCCCCGGGAACATGCACGAACATCAGAAGCAAGCGGGCTCCCCTTTCGGGTACAGATCGCACCTAAGGTAGGCACTTCGGCAGCGACTGCAGCTCGAGCAGCTGCAAGAACGTCAGTGTTCTTGCCTGAGGCAGACAGGAACAGGATGCTGCGAGCATGGAGTGCTGCTTCGTCGAGCAACAATTCAAGCGGTGTCGCGTGCCTGCTCATGCCACGCGCGACGCGTCGATGAATAAGGGCAGCAAAGTGAGCTGCTGCTGATGAGCCTCCTGAACCAACCGCGACGAGAGAAGCACCGCAGGTTTCATTGACGAAACGCTGCATCACGCCGATTGGCAAGGATGACGCCCACGTAAGCGTACCCGAGAGTGTCTTGATCTCGGAGGCGTAGCTCTTACCCACTTGTTCCTCCGATGTTTTTTCCTGATTGAGCCCTCCTCATGCTTATCTGTCTCCGTCCTCTCGGTGGGGCGATTCGGCCGCTTGCTCACCAGTGCCTCTCGCATCGTCGCCACTGCCGAACGCAACCTACTCATCGGCAGCCAAATTCTTGACCTTCGAGAAGCTGCCGATCCGTCGGCCCGGCATCCCTCACGGGGAGAGCCAGTTGAAAACGGTATCGCAGTCTACACCGAGGTAGCTCGCTATTTCATCGACAGAAAGCCAACAATTTTCCAGCACGTATCCTCTCGAAAAGCGGCAGCGCTAAATCTGGGTTTTATATCCCGAGCCCGGCTTTATGGTCAAGCAGAACTGTTCGAACAACATCTAACTGGAGCGAACAGTGTCGAATATATAGGAACGATAGGCAAGAAGCTGTATTTGCAGCACATCAAGCTCATATGTCCCAGGTTGTCGCCTGCACCGGTTCACATGAATGAACCAATGCACCGCGATGAGAACATCCTACAGGCGATGCGAAACGTCGGGGCCGAAGCCGAATTGAGCAAATCGGCTCATAGACTTACAGTCAGCTCCTTAGGCGCCTGGAAGACCAAATCGTTTCACTAATTTGTTCGGGTCAGATTGCGTATTTCCAGCGTCAGGTAGCCTCGGGCGAAAATCTTTTTTTTATTGCCAGTAGCCCCCCGTGTGGCTGGCATATTGAAGTCGCGGACTATTTGCCATAAATAACTATCCAATAAATTTCAATGGGTTGCATCATTAAGATGCCAGTGCACGCCCCCATTTTGTAGTTTCCACCCAATCCCGATCTCTGCCAACAATCCAGTTTTGCCGCCACACAGCCCCCGGCCTTACTCCAAATATTTCCAGTTCCAGCCATCCACAACCACTAAACAGGCGATCTGCCCCGGCGCAGGTCGCCTTTTCGTGTCCTAAAAATCCAACCATAGAAAGGAGCCCCTATGTCATGCACAATCTAAACGACCATCAAAAAGCCGCCGCCGCCTTCATGTTCGGCACCGCCAGCGTGGTAGCCATCGCAGGATCTGGGAAAACTGCCACCATGGCTGCACGGATAGGTAATTTGGTCCGCAGCGGTATCCCGCCGGAAAAGATCCTGGGCCTGACCTTTACCAGGAACGCCGCAGGGGCCATGAGAAACAAGCTCAGGCCTGTCCTACTGGATCAATCCTCCAAGGTGACCCTTTCCACTATCCATTCCTTTTGCCACCGGCTGTTGAAGGAGGAAGGCCGGACCTTTGAAATGCTTCATGGAAAGCGTCAGGTCTATCTCATGCGCAAGGTGATCAAGAGGCTTGACGTGGGTGAGTTTTCCGCCGGCTTCGCCCTTCGTGAGATCGGTCTTGCCAAGAGTCGCCTGATGGACTGGGAGCGCTTCCGGTCATTTCACGAAAATGATGAAGTGATGCAGGCCGTCGCCGAGATTTACCAGGTCTATGAAGAGGAGAAACGCAAATGCCTTTGTTTGGATTTCTCAGACCTGCTGATGGAAGCCCACAGATTGCTCAAATCGCACAAGGACCGATGCAACAGCTACCGGCAGACCTTTCCGCATATTCTGGTGGACGAATACCAGGACACCAATCCCGCTCAGGTGGAGGTTCTGAACCTTCTGGCCGGAAGGAATGATCACTCATCACTGTGGGTATGTGGCGATGATTGGCAGAGCATCTTCG
>JBDRRP010000031.1:0-14045 GCA_043825735.1 Pseudomonadota bacterium
CGAGGAGACGAGCAAGATCATCAAGACCATCGATGAGATCGCCTTTCAGACCAATTTGCTGGCCTTGAACGCAGCGGTCGAGGCGGCCCGGGCCGGCGAGGCCGGTGCAGGTTTTGCCGTTGTGGCCGACGAGGTGAGAAACCTGGCCATGCGGGCGGCCGAAGCGGCCAAGAACACGGCCGCGCTCATCGAGGGGACGGTGAAAAAGGTCAAGGACGGCTCCCAGTTGGTGGCCACCACCAGCGAGGTCTTTGCCAGCGTATCGGACGCTTCGGCAAAGGTCGGGGAACTGGTCTCGGAGATTGCCGCAGCCTCTTCCGAACAGGCCCGGGGCATCGACCAGATCAACATCGCCGTGACCGAAATGGACAAGGTGACCCAAAGCAACGCGGCTGGCGCCGAGGAATCGGCCAGCGCAGCAGAGGAAATGAACGCCCAGGCCGAGCAGATGAAGGCCTTCGTGGCAGACCTGGTGGAAATCGTGGGGCGCTCATCGAAGGGGGCGGCCTCTCAGCGCACGGCGCGAAGCGTCGCTGCCGTTCCGCGCTCTTCCCGTCAGAAAAAAGCCGGTCTCCCGGCGCCGGCCAGCAGATCGAAGTCACTGGGCACCAGCGCCCGCGGCGGCAAGCCGGTCCAGGTGATACCCTTTGACGAGGACGAAGACTTCGGCGATTTTTAAATTCGACGGCAACGATGCCGCCATGCTGCACAGACGCGCTCCCGGAACATTCGTTCCGGGAGCGTTTCTATGCGCGCTGCCGGAGCGCCCATTCGGCAGGGGGGCAGGGCATCATCGTTATGGCCGGTGGCCGTTCAGAAACTGCCGGTAGATGCGATAGTGATCGGTCTCCTTGTAGGCAACCCGCCGGATCGGGGTGTGATCGAAGCTGTAGATCCGGGCATCGGGACAGGCCAGCAGGATGGGAGAGTGGGTGGCCATAATGAACTGGGCGTTGCCGGCCCCGCCCAGCCGTTTAAGAAGATCCAGAAGTTCCAACTGGGTCTTCGGAGAGAGCGCGGTCTCCGGCTCGTCCATAAGATAGAGCCCCGGTACGGTGTAGCGGGCCCTGAAAAAACTCATGATGGATTGCCCGTGGGACTGGCTCAGCAGAGAGCGGCCCCCGAAGTAGTCGAGTTGCCCGGGATCGGCCACGGCCCAGCGCTCCAGCACCCGCCTGAAGTCGGAAAACGCTGACGATCCGAAGAAGGCCCCGGGTGTCGGCCCCTTTGTCCACGCCACCGACACGGTTTCATAAAACCGCTCTTCATAGGGGTTGGCATCGACGCGGGCATTTTCCCGGCTGCGCCAGATGTGGATGCCGCATCGGCGGGCCAAGGCTTCGAGCAGGGTCGATTTGCCGGTGCCGTTCTCGCCGACGAATATCGTTACGGGGCTGTCAAGCACCAGTTCGGTTTCCCGCGCGAAAACACCGACATTGAACGGGAACCGGTCTTTGACGGGATACCGCTCCGGATGAAGTCTGATGGACTCAAGATGCAGGGGCATATGACCAGCTTCCGGGTGCTGCGATTTGCCGACGGGCAATTGACGCCGTCATTGAACAGTGCTTAGCGCCTTTGTGAGAAATTGCTTTTTTTATGAGATAGCCGAAAGCATACCCGACAGAGACGGCGCTCACCGGCGATGCATCAGGTATCGGATTTCTCCCTCTTTGGTCAGGGGGATCACGTGGGCGGCGTAATAGTCACGGATCACTGCGGCGTCGATGGCGTGGCGGATCGTTGCCTTTGACGAGGCCTGCATGGAAATGGTTTTATCGGCCACGCGCTGCAGAATCTGGCGTTCCACTTCGGGCCGGGTCAACAGCGTTAGCAGCGTCGCCCTGTCGCCGTTATCGATGGCCCTCTGATAGGCGTCCGGATTGGTGCGGTATTTGCTCTCAGCCACGTACATGGCGCCGTAGTGGATCCGGCGGGAGATGGCCTGAATGGCATACACGTCATTTTCCACACTGGAGCCGTACTGGGAATCATCGCCGGTCCTGCAGATCTTCGGCAGCAGCCTCAGGTAACTGTTGATGATGCCGTCGGTGACATTGACCAGGTTGTAATCGGGCACATGAAGGCAGTTTTCAGGAAGCGTGACCTCTCGGCGGACCTCGGGAAGATCGCGGTTGAATGGGCGCTCTTCCGGCACGTGGAATCTGCCGAAGCGGGCATCCATCTCTTCCTGGTATTTCAACCGGAGCGCAAAGAGGCTCAAAACGGGCTCGCCCCGGAAGCCGCTTTTGCCGGGAATGTAGACCGTTTCGTTTCGGCGATACTGGGCCCGGTCGATGAGGCGCACGATAATGGTCTCTTCGAGACTTTCCAGGTCGGAGGCGATTTGGATCAGGTCAGGGGCACTCATGCGGTCTCCGTCGATAAAAGGGTGACCTGCCTTTTACCGCTAAGGGCGCCGGCAGGCAAGCGGAAACCTTGTGGATTCAGGAATTGAGGGATTCAGGGATTTGTCCGCCGGTGCCGTGCGGCGGACGCTAATGACGACGCGTTGCCGGTGTTACCGATCTGCACCTGCCGTTTTACAGTGCGTGAAACACCAGCCCGGGATGACTTACCCGGCCTTTCGCCAGATCCACCAGGTGCCGGTGGTGGGTAAAGAAGATGACCTGGGTCTTTTCGGAGAGCGCGGCGAGCACCTGGAGGGTCGCCGCGGCACGGGCGTCGTCAAAGCGTAGCAGGATATCGTCAACGATAAACGGCAAAGGTTCGTTGAGGCTCAGGTACTGCTCGAGGCTGGCCAGGCGCAAGGCCAGGTAGAGCTGGTCGGCGCTCCCGTCGCTCATGCCGGCTACGGCCACCAGCTCGCCACTTTCAGGCCGCACACCCACCAGCATGGGATGCCCCTTGTCGTCGTAATCAGCACGGATGCCGCTGAAGGCGCCGGCCGTCATCTGTGAGAACAGCGCGCTGGCACGACTGACCAACGGGCCCTGGTATTTTTCCCGGTACCGCTCGATGGTGCGGGCCAGCAGTACTGATGCCGTTTTCAGGCGTGCATAGTGCTCCACATCCGACTCCAGTTTCCCCAGGAGGCGCTCGGCGGTTTCGGCCAGTTCGGCGGCCCTGGCGCTGCCGTCCATGCGCTTGAGCTCATTGCGAAGATCGCCGATGGTTTCATCGAGCGTCGATCGGGATCGATCCAGAGAAGCAATCTCGTCGGCGATGCGGCTCAGTTTCGGTTCGATGCCGTCGATGTCGACGCGATCGGCCTCGGAGATGAACGCCTCGATGGTGGCGCCCCCGGAAAAACGACGGATGTGGTCAGCCGTTGCTTTCAGCGTTTCAAGGTGTTGTCGCTTTTCAGCGGATTGGTTTTCGATGCCGGCCAGATCTTCAGCGCGCCCGCAGCCGGCCTCCCGGCACAGTGCGCCGAGCAGTGCTTCGGCAGCGGCGATGCGCTGATCGGCTTTCGCTTTGTCCGCCTGCACTTTATTCAACCGTTCCAGAAGACTTTTTCGGGTCGTCTGGGCGTCTCTGGCCGTTGTCAGCCGTGATTGGAGCAGCTCCGCCGCCCTTTCATGCGGCTGCTCTTCAAGATCCGGCGCCAGTGCGGCCGCGAGCGTCGCCACCCGTAATTTGAAATCGGCGGCATCGCGGTCGATGCCCTCGATGCGTTTTTTGAAGTCATCGGCTTCCGCCAACTGGGCTTTCGCCGTCTTGATGCGTTCGATGACGGTCATGGCCGCCGATGGACTGATGTCGGCAGCGAGTCCGATGGTGGCCACTTTTTCCCGCCACGTGGCTTGCCAGGATTTAAGGGCATTGTCGATCTCAGCCTGCCGGGCAATCGCCGCGCGCTGATCAACGGCAACCTGTTTTAACTCTTTTTCGACGTCCTCACGTCGGGCGGCGTGTTTTTCCGCGATCTCCACACGCGAGCGGGCCAGAGCGATCAGCAGCGCCAACGACAGATCGTCCGCTGCCGGTTTCCCGGAATCGGCCAAGGCCCCTGCCAGCTTGCCGCGCAGAGCGGCGGTTTCCGCTGCCACGGTTTGTGCTTTGACGCGTTGGGCGCGAAGATCGGCCAACTTTGCGCGGATGGCCTGAATGTCGGCGGTCCAGGAGCGCATCTCCATGGGCGGCAGCGGTGTAATGCCGGCCTTTCGCCACTCGGCGTGCCACCGGGTCGAAAGCGTTTCGAGCACCGCCGTTGCCGTAGCGATGGCGTTGCCGATGGCTGCCCGCCGGGTTTCGAGCTGGCTCAGCTGAACTTCCAGGTCCGCTTTTCGGCTGACCAGCGCCGCTTCACGGCGAAGCCTGTCGGCAATATGGTCGGCCTGCGCTATGCTTTTTTCAAAGGCCTCCGGCAGCGCCGGCGGTGGCAGATCAAAGCGGCCGGTAAATGTCGCAACGGCTTCCGGAGAGGGATTTTCCCCGGTGAGCCGCTGCCGTATCAGTCCCCAGCCTTCGCCGCGGACGACGCGCGCCGCCGACAGGTCCGATTCCAGGGGCACATCGACCGTCTGCGCGATGGTTGTGAGCTCGCCGGCAGTCCTTGTGATGTCCGCCTCGGCGGCGATCCGGTCGCTTTTCAGTTTTTCCAGGGTTTGACTGGCCGATGCCATTTCCAGCCTGAAACGATCGATGGTTTCCGTTGAAGGGCAAGGGAGGGTGTCAACCTCCTCCATCCGGCCGGACCACACGGTTTGACGTTGCAGGTCTCGGATCAGGGAGGCTTCAAGGCTGACTGCCGCGCTCTGCAGTTCGGACAGGTGCTTTTCGATGGGGCCGGCGCTCAAGGCTTGCTCCAGGGCGGCTTTGAGCGGGGCCACGTCCACCGGGGCGGGCAGGGCCGTTTTTTCCGAGATCAGCCCATCCCGGCGCGCAGACAGATCACGCTGCAGCGCCACGGTGGTTTCCCGCCGGATCGACAGCCGCCCGTGTTCGTCTTTCATTTCCTGGAGATCACCCACGACGGCAGCAGGCAGTTTCACCCCGGTGCCGGTATGGCTTTTCATCTCTTCGCTGACTTCGGACAGATTATCGGCGGCCTGTTTCTGGAGCGCCCGCAGGGTCCCCAGACGTTCCGGTCGATCCTTCTGGGCCTTGCGGTGGCTGCCCAGGTCCTGCTGGAGGGCCTCGATGGCGCCTGCATGCTGTATAAGGCTTTCGGGCACCTTCAGGGCGTTCAACTGGCCGAGGAGGCCATCGATTTCCGCCTGGGCGCGCTTGAGATCGTTTCGGGCCAGTTGAAGGTCACTCTCGGCCTTTCGCCGGTTGTCGCTGAAATCCGAGGGCAGATCCGGAACGTTGTCATACACCGGCAGCGCCGCATCGATTTCCTTTTTTCTGGAAATGAAGGGCAGGCCGTCCCGAATGCGCGCGAGGCGGCTCGCTTGCTTTTTCAGCGCGTCCAAGCGCTGCTGCAGCGTTTCCCGGTCCTTTTGGGCGCTGAGGAGGGCCTGGTGATGGGTTTTCCATGTTTTCGCGGAAAGCAGGGCTTCCTTATGCTCCTTGCGGGCGGCGCTGAGCGACAGCAGGGTACTGTTGATGAGCGGCTTGGTGCCGCTGGGCTTGAATAGTGCTTCGCAGGCCTCGTGCATCTGCTGCTGGAGCGCCTGGAGATGGATCAGACCGGCGCCGGCTGCAAACAGCGCCTGACCGATATTGCCGCCGCCGGATATGATTTCCTGCCCACCGGTGACCAAATCCTCGTGGCCGATGGCAAACATCTGCTCGAACAGCGACTGGCCGACGCCGCCCAGAAAGGCGGTCAGGGCGTGGTCATCGAGGATTTCATCATCATCGGGTCCCCGAAGGGTTTTGGTCTTGCCTTTGCGGCGCACAAAAGCGATCTGGGCGCCGTCGCGTTTCATCAACCTGGCGCCGATGCGCAACTGCGCATAGGCATGTTGGAAGTTGTCGGCGCTCTGGACAGGGATGCCGAACAGCATGCTTCGAAGCGCCCGCAACGCGGTGCTTTTTCCGGCTTCGTTGTCGCCGTAAACCATGTGAAGGCCGGCGGCATCTTGGGTGAAATCGAGGCTTGTGCCGGTGAAGGCGCCAAATGCGGTCAGGTTCAGCTCAAGGATTTTCACTGGGATCCCCCTCCTTGAGCAGACGCTTTGCCAGCATGGCATGGGCCGCTGCGACAACAGCGCGAACGCCCTCCGGATCGTCATGGCGAAAGGCTTCTTCCGACTGACGGTATTCGGCCGGCAGTTTTTGAAACAGCGGGGAGAGCTCGGCGCCCAATTCGAGGAGCTGCGCATCGTCGCCTGCCAGCTCGGCCACCATGCGGTTCAGTTCGGCCAGTGGACCGGATACGGCCGGTGGATTTTCTTCGATGCGCTTTGGCGGGGTGCTGTTGAGCCTGATTTTTTCAATCCACGATTGATCGCCAAAGTGGGAAAGGGCCGCGGCGCGCACGGCTTCTCTCCAATAGACGGGATCGCCGGCCATCCGCTGGTGGTGGGTGGTTTCACCGCAAAAGACAACGCGGACGATCACCGGCAGCGGGGCGTGGCGATCGATGCCGGCGCCGAGAGCGATAGTGAAACGGTTCAGGCAATCGGATTCGTTTATTGCTCCGGTCAGGTCCACCGCCAGCACTTCCCACCGGACGACGTCCAGCGGGCGGTGGACGATCTCGACCGGACTGTCATCACCGACCGTGACGAGCATGCATCCCTTGCACCCGGTTTCACGGATGTGACGGCCCTGGATGCAGCCGGAGAAAACAACCGGCGGGTCAAGGGAGACGATCTCGTCCTTGTGCACATGACCCAGCGCCCAGTAGTCATATCCCCGGTTTTTCAGATCATCGATCGAACATGGTGCGTAACGCTGATGCCCTTCACGGCCGGTGAGGCTGGTGTGCAGCAGTCCGATATTGAAACAGCCGGGAACGGGCTCAGGATAACCAGCCGCCAGATTGTCAACGATCGCGGCCGTGGCGAAGCTTTGCCCGTGGACGGCCACCTTGAGGGTGTCCATGGTGACGGTTTCTGCTTTGCGGGGCGAAAAGATATGGGTGTTGTCCGGGCAGGGAAGGGTCTTGGTCACCTGGCCCGCCGCGTCATGATTGCCCGATACGATGAATATCCGGATGCCGGCCTCCCTGAGGCGTCCCAGTTGGGAGATGAAGAAAAGTCCGGTGTTGTAGTCCTTCCAGTCGCCGTCGAACAGGTCGCCGGCCAGGAGCACAAAATCGACCGATTCATCTATGGCCAGTTCGATCAGGTTTTCAAAGGCGCGCCGGGAGGCCTGGCGAATCTCATCGACGGGGGCCCCCTCGTAGGCTTCCAACCGGTGAAGCGGGCTGTCCAGGTGAATGTCGGCGGCGTGGATGAATTTTATCACTGCGCGGCCTTGCGTTTTTTAAGCGCCAGCGCGGCGCGCAGACCCTTTTCGCGGATCACCTTGATCTTGAGCCTGGTTTCGGTGAGCTTGAAAAAGCGCTTTCCATATTTCTTCAGCAGCACCGGGTCGATCTCGAAGCCCAACCCCGGCTTGGTGAATGGCAGAAGGTGTCCGGTGGCATCGGGCAAAATGGGGGCGATGACCCCTTCACGCTGCTCGGGCACCCAGGAGGGCTCCTCCAGGGGGTATTCCAGGGGCAGGGTGTTTTCGGGGTCGGACAGCACCAGGTTCCAGTTGATGTAAAAGCCGATGCCGTTGGTCCAGGTGTGCGGTGTATAGAGCCGGCCGGCAGCGCGGCAGGCGTCAATGACTTTTTTCACCTGAGCAATGCCTCCGGCAAAGCAGGCATCGGGCTGGTAGATGTGGAAGCAGTCCTTTTCCAGCATGATCTTGATTTCGTCCCAGCCGGTGTTGAGCTCGGCGCCGGAGATCTTTACCGGCGAGGTTCTTTTCAAGGCCGCATTACCGTCGTAGTCCCTTGAATCGAGCGGCTCTTCGAGCCATCCGATGTCGTACTGCGCGCATGCGGAGGCAAATGCCGCGGCGCGTTTGAAATCCCAGGCGGGAACGCGGTCCACGATGGACACCAGCCAGCCCTGGTTGGCGTCCACGCCCAGCGCCATGCTGTTGCCGATGCCTTGCCGGATGCCGGCGATATTGGTAATGTCTTCACCGAGGGTGCGTCCCTTGACCCGGAGCTTTGCGGTTTTAAATCCGCGGTCCTTCATGGCGAGCAGGTAATCGATCCGTTTTTGGGGAGGCTGCATCTCACCGGTGGAGCAGTACACTTCAATGGGGCGGGCGCGTCCGCCCAGAAGCTCGTAAACGGGCTTTCCGGCAGCCTTTCCCATGATGTCCCAGCAGGCCGGCTCGATCCAGAAATTGCGCCAGCCCAGAAACCCGGCCTGTTTGAGCAGATCCTGCACGCGGTCGATGTCCTGGGGGTCCGATCCCATGAGATACGCTCCCAAAAGATCCCCCAGGCCCTGGCGCTCCCTGCCCATGGCCGATCCGGCGGACCAGCCCTCGATCCCGTCCTTGGTGACCAGGCGGATCAGGGTGAACCGGTTGTGGGTCTGCGGGTAGCCGGGTATCCAGGTGGGCCAGAATGTTTCGCGCAGCGGAACGGACACGTGATAGAGTTCGATGAGACTGATTTTCATCGCATCCCTCCTTCAGCGACGGTGCGTTTCTGCTCAATGCACCGGGGTTTGTTTTACAGCGGCAGCGCGACGTGACGCCCGTGCCGCTGTCATCCAGACTATGACCGAATGTGCAGAGCGGCGTCAATAGGGGAATACGGGTCGAATTTTTAAAGCGATCTTGATAGCCATTTTACGACTTCATATCCGCGACGATGAGGGCACCACCATGGGTGTTCTGGAAGTCACCCAGACCATCGGCGAGATCCTGATCGTGTTGCGATGTTCGGGTCATGGCAGGTTGACCCATCGCTCTTGACAGAATCGAAATCCATGTGCTCGATTCAGTGGCAGCAGTGAAGCTGTTCAACAGTGCAGACAAAAAAGGGCTGGTCGCGGCGTTTCACACCGGTTGCTGAACTAAAGGTCCTCATGCGTAAAATACGTCACTGTAATTGCGAATCGAAACCCTGAGGCACACACCGCTTAGAGTGAATTGATGTCATTGTATCCGTAATCGGACCATTGCTCACTGATTATCCACTTGATTTTGCCGGCAATCGTCTTGCCGATACCATCGACAGCGGCCCATTGCTCAGGCGTGGCTGCAATGGCCGAAGCAACGCTGCCGAAATGATCGAGGAGCCTTTGAGCCCGCGCAGGGCCGATGCCGGGCAGGCCCTGAAGGATGTAAAGTTGGCGCCGGCGTTTGCCTTTGGGCCTGTACCCGTTTCGTTGAACGGTCCCGCGGGCGACCGCATTGATCTGTCGAGCGGCCATCAGCATCAAATGGGCCGTTTCAGCCGGATTCCGAGCACGGAGCACAGGAACCCCCAGAACGAGACTGACCGTAATGAGCGCTCCCTGCAGTGCTTCGCGGCGCACCCCCGTCCCTGCTATGTTGGCGCCGGAGCCTTCGAGGATCAACACGGGTATCATCGATGCGGTTGCCATCTTGATGCACTGCCGAAACAGTCTGCCGTCGATGACTGAAACCGCGAAATCACCCAACGTTTTTCTTTCAAATACCAGGCGTTCATCAACCTGATAGTCGCCCATGGCAAGTCTTTGGACTGAGACAGACACATGCGCATGCCGCATCAGCGCTTCAATGACATCACTGCCGGTTTCCCGGTCATCGGCAAGGATGGTGACTGGTTTTGGCATCCGCTATTCTTCAGTTCCTTTGATCAACCTCGGCCGTGTGAACCCAATTTATCCTGGAGTATATGAATCACTGTCGGATCGACCTTGAACATCCCCTCCATTGCGATCCGGCCCAGGTTTCTTATGGAGTTTTCAGGCGTTGCCCCAATGATGCCGTCATTATCCGACAAGCCGTATCCGGCGATGGCCATAAACCCGGAACGCATGGCCGTGTCCACTGCGGATACGGTCTTCATGGCGCACCCCGGTTTGGCGCCGTCACAAATCAGGCCGCTCAGATCGCCGATGACATTGCCCATGGCGAATGTGATTTTTTCCATATCGATGCCGCACTGCTGATAGACGATCGCGGCGGCGGCGGCGATGCCGGCGGCCATCGAGCAGCCGCAGATAACGGACAACTCGCCGATATAACATTTGATATATGAATTCAACGCGTGCGTTACGGCGATACTCTCCTGGATGCGCTCGAGCGCTATCTTCTGATGACAGCCGACCAGGTAGGGTGTCAAAATGCCGACCACGCCTTGGTTTCCCGAGCCGCCGGAGGTCATGACCGGCATCGGATATCCTGACATCCGCGCATCCACCGCGGCTGCGACGGTAAATTTGGCAGTATAGAAAAGATCTTCCGCCATCACGCCCGATGCTTTCATCTGCTGCAACTGATAAGCGGTCCGCTTGATCTCTGCGCCGGCTTCGGCAATGGCCAGATTCATTTCGACCCCGCGCTGCAGGCAACCGCGCGTGTCTTCATCGAGCACCACAACCTCGCTGATCAATTCCTTTATGGACATTGCTTTCAATCGGCTCCGGTAGTCTTGACGCTTCGATTCACCGGGTGATTTTTCAGCCCCGAATTCCTGCCCATTTTTTTGGAGCGATACGATGTCGGTATGGCCTCCGGAAAGGATGCATCGCGCCCATGACTCAGCGCTTTCAACCCGTGCTTCAACAAAAAATTCGCGCTTTTCTTCGCTGCACCGGTACTCGGCATTTCCGCTGTCAATCAGTTTTTCGGCTGTCTTGAGAATCTCAGGGGTAACCGTCTGCAGAACCTCCAGTTTGGTTGCGGCATCCGCGGCAACCGCGCCCATGGCCGCTGCGATAAGATTGCCTTTGGCGCCGTTGCTGTGGGGTACGGTTACCGCCGCCCCGTTTTTATAGGTCCCGGGGTCGACCGCGAGTTTTATCTTTTCAACCGGCGCCGGAGACAGCAGCTCGGCGGCCGCCGCCATTGCATAGGCACATGCGATCGGCTCAGTGCATCCCAGCGCAGGGAATACTTCATTTTCCAAAATATCCTTCAGGATCGTCATGAATATCTCCTCTGCCCTTGCAGGTTAAGGGATGTTTCTTGTTACATGATCTGATTCAGAGCGCTCCGAAAATTGACAGGCACGCCTAATTTCAAATACACTATCAGCGCATTTTTTAAAATCCGAAGGATTGATATGCGTAAACGGTGAGGGCGGCGCGTGTGCGTCGCTGAAGAGCCCGGGCGTTATGGCCCAACGTGACGTGGCGGCCCTCTGGATGAGGATTGAATGTTAAAAAATACGTTTCAGCATCTTCCCGGTATCGGTAAAAAAACGGAAGCGCGCATCTGGTTGGCAGGCGCGAAAGACTGGGACTGCCTGGATGAGCCCCACCGGATAAATTTGCCGGGCAAAAAAGTGGCCGCTTTGGCAAACAGTTGCCGGGAATCACGTGCGCACTTTGCCAGAGGGAACCCGGTCTACTTCGAAAAGCTGCTCTCTGCGTCCCTGGGCTGGAGAATCTTTCCCGAATTCAGGCAGCACACCGTGTATCTCGATATCGAAACCGACGGGCTGGACAGCTACTACGGCAAAATTACCACCATTGCATTGTATGATGGGGAAAATATTTTCTGGTATGTTCAGGGGAAAAATCTCGACGATTTTGTGAGAGATATACAAAAGTACACGGTGCTGGTGACATATAACGGGAAGACTTTTGATGTGCCTTTCATCCAGGAATATTTCCGGATACGCCTTCCCCAGGCGCATATCGACCTGCGCTACGTGTTGGCGAGCCTGGGATATAAAGGCGGTCTGAAACACTGCGAAAAGTCGCTGGGGGTAGGGCGCGGATCGCTCGAGGGGATCGACGGCGCATTTGCCCCCTTGCTCTGGGAGGAGTACCAGATCCGCAACAGTAAAGAGGCGCTGGAAACGCTGTTGGCATACAATATCGAGGATGTCGTGAATCTGGAAACGCTCATGGTGAAAGCCTACAATCTCAACGTCGCCGAGACGCCTTTCGCCGAAACCCACCGGATGCCACTGCCGAAAACGCCCGAAATTCCGTTCAAGCCCCACCGGCAGACCGTTGAGAAGATACGGGCGCGACTAAATACCGTAAATTCCTATCCCTACCGTTATTGAGAAGCGCAAGGGCGCTGCTGCAGTGTGTGAAAATGCCTGAACCCAGGCGGGTATTGACCTTCACGGCGGCGGGTCGGTGGCTCGGCCCGGATCACACCGTTTTCTCCCAATCGGTCCGGACCAGTTCGCAGAGCCGCTTGCTGCGATCGAACGCCAGCTTGATGGTGTCCCAGTCCGGCGGACTGTGGAGTTTCTGCATCAAAAGGCCGTCCACCCCGAACCAGCGCGGCAGCACGCCGCCAAGGAAATAGCCCCGGGCCTGCATGACCGCCACCGCCGACCCGGACCAGGGGTTCCCAAGGCTCAACCATGCCTGGAAGACCGCCACCCCTTGGGCCGCAGCCTCGGTTTCGGCCGCGGCCAATGCCCGGTCCAGATCCGGACCGGTATCCCATAGGGTCATGCGGGCCAGCTGCGCGGAGGGGATGATGTGGTTGTCGATCCGTGTCGACACCCCGGCCGGCAGCGGATCGGTGGACGTCGTCACCTCGCGGGTATCGTCGAACTCATCGTAGAGCCAGCCAATGCTTTCGGTGTAGACAGCCGGCAGGTAAACCCGGTGGGCGCTGGGGCGCAGGGTGATGAAGTCCTGCAAGGCCGACACCCGGCCGACCGCGCTCTTCTCCTTGGTGTAGGCCGCTGCCGGCATCAGCCCCACCTCCAGAGCCATGCTGATCCAGCCTATGCTACGGCACATGCGTTGGCTGAAGACGTGGTTGCACACCGGCTCGCCCCAGACCGCTGCCACCCCGAAGCGGGGACCGCCCAACGCAACCCCGTGGCTGCACATGCGGGTAAACAGATTGCCGGCACGGTATTCCGGGTCCACCAGCCCGGCCCCGCTTTCATAGGTCTTGGGGTGGGGCACGTGGCTGAAGAGGGCGTTGTGGCCTACCACCCGGCCCTCGGGGGTCCGGGCCACGCTGGATATGATGCGCCCGCTGCGGTTGGCTTCCACGAGTATCTCGGGCTGATAGTAGTCGCCCACAGGGTAGCCCTCGCCATAGACCTTGCGGAAAAGGTCGGCCACCTGGGGCGCGTCCTCCGGGCGCAGAAGATCAATCTCCACCGGCGCTGTCTGATCCACGTTTTCGCTCATGCGGTTTCTCCGGGTATATGGGGACGTCCATGAATAAATAATGTTATGGGGTCGCACCGAACCATCTATCCGTAAACACACATATTTTAATAAGGGGTGTTATGGTCGTGTTATGTGTTATGGTATTGTTATGGGGTCGCACCGAACCATCTATCCGTAAACACTGTCGTGGGTCGTGTTATGGGGTCGCACCGAACCATCTATCCGTAAACACACATATTTTTATCCCACTTATAGGTGTTTGTATAGGCTATTTCATCTTTTTTGGGGTCGAAATGGGACTTATAGGATTCTGCTGCCTCTTTCAACTCATAGCATTCATTATTAGGGCGCGATGCGATATATCGCCCTATTGCCAGCGCTCGTAGTCGATCTTTTACTTTTTGCACGAAGGCAGCGCCGCCCACCGCAATAGCCTTACTCCATTCAGGTTGTATGGTGGATGGCCCTTCCGATATTGCCGCATGCACCCAGTTTCGATGAGCCTCACGAAATGGCCCGTACTCACTGAACCCGGCAAGACGCATCAGCCTATCAGAATCAATCAGTACATATTTTCTCCGCGATGACTGAATTTCGTTATAGCCCGAATGGGGCCATTCATTCGGATGAGCGACAACACCCGCCCTCACCATGTTCAGGTCGATGTATACCAAGCATTTTAGAAAATGATCGCCGCTTTCTACAGCGGTGGCATGGTACCTGTCTTCCCAGTACGCGCCCTTTCTGCGTTTTCGCTGATTGTATTCTTGCCCTGTTCTTCCTGCAACAAGCTGAATCGATCGTGGGATCACGTTAGCGCCTGAGGCTGCATCATCGTGAACTAACAGATGAATATGGTTG
>JBDRRP010000032.1:0-26168 GCA_043825735.1 Pseudomonadota bacterium
TTGACGACAGAACCCCGGATGAGGTCTACTACGGTCTGCCTCACCCTTACTCTGAGGCGGCCTGATGCCTCTATATTTTATTCTTCTGGCTCTTAGCTTAACGAACCCATCCGGCTGTCCAAGCTTTGGGGTCCACCCCACATAGAATACGGCACCGCTTATCTTTATCTGCTTGACAGCCAGTATCTTGCACGCATCAGCGATCCGGTTGCCAGAGAATACTGCACCATCGCTGCATACAATGCCGGCGCCGGAACGGTTTTCAAGACCTTCAGCCCCGACCGCAATCGCGCAGTGGACGTGATCAACCGGATGCCTCCCCTGGAAGTCTACCAGAAGCTACGGTCCACCATGCCCAGCGATGAAGGCCGACGGTACCTGACGAAGGTCATGAACGCCAAAAAACAATTCATTAATTTTTGACAGTCCCGTAAAAAGTCTGAAATCACCACAGAGGACGCAGAGAACGCAGAGATAACTAACTAATTATTCGGTGTATTCTCTGCGGCCCGCTGCGGTCTCTGTGGTTCAAAATCACTTTTTACGGATTCATCAGAATTTGAAAACGTCTTTTTCCTTGGGCGTAATACACCGGACGCTGCTGTTTTTTTCTTTGAGCAGTGCCACCGCCTCGTCGTTCTTGTTGGCGATATCTTCGTCGGTCTGGCTTGGGTCGTGGTGGAACAGAAAAAGGGCGTCGACCGCGGCGGCATGAGCCAGTGCCACGACTTGCGGCACGGCGGAATGCCCCCAGCCGGTTTTACCGGCGTATTCAGCCGCGCGAAAGGTGCAATCGATAATCAGGGCGTCCGCGCCGCGGACAAACTCGGTTAATTGCAGGAGGTAGAAGGCATTGTGCTGCGGACTGTCAGGGGGGTAGAGTTCATTGTCGGTAGCATAGCAAATGGATTTGCCGCCATAGGTCACCCGATATCCCAGGCAGTGACCAGGGTGATTGAGCAGCATGGTGCGCACCTGGATGCCATCGATATCGATGGTCTCTTCGTTGAGGTCCCGGAAAACCACGTGAGCACTGAACTCCTTGATCCGGATCGGAAAATAGACCCCGTCCATCTGCCCGGAGATCATGTCCCGGACGGAGATATCTCCGTGGGAAGGCCCCAGGATTTCGATGTGATTGCCCTGTACGTACAACGGCGCAAAAAACGGCAGTGCGTTGATGTGGTCCCAATGGGGATGGGAAATGAATATCTTGGCATTGATCAGCGGCCTCTTGATGGCCATGAGATGATCGGACAGACTCTTGATGCCCGTGCCGGCATCGAAAATAAATAGATTGCCTCGAGGAAACCGGATACTTACGCAGGGCGTGTTGCCGCCATAGAGAACCGTCTTGCTTCCCGGCACCGGCAATGTGCCCCGCACACCCCAGAAGGTCAGTTCCATGTAATCCTCCAGAATACGCCGGACCTGTTTTGGGAAGTTCTCGGCATCGACCGGCTTGATGATATAACCGTCGGCGCCGAATCCGATCGCCCGTTGCCGGTCAAATTCATATGACTTGCCCGTCACCATCACGATCTTCAATTTCTCCAGACCCGGCGTGGCACGCAGGCGCTTGAGCAGCTCAAGACCGTCAAGTCCGGGCATCATCATGTCCAGAAGCACACAATCGGGGCGTTTGCGCGGGATGTCTTCAAGTGCGGAAAGACTGGACGTCGAGCTGTGAGTCGTGTGGCTCAATGGTTCTAGAAATCGGCTCAGAAGACGCACGAAAATCTCGTCGTCATCTACAATGTAGAAGCTGAAACGCCGATCATCCATCAAAGACTCCGTGAGGCGAAAAGAAGTGCCGTCGACGGCTGTATTTTCCCGCGGCAGGACCCGAACGACCGAGAGATGCTGGGATAGCACCTCAAACCTAATCGATTGTTATAAAACTGTCAATATTCACAGATTGTTAAGAACGGGGCCGGCGGCCTCGGTGCGGATGGGGTCCGCTGAGCAGGCAGGCCATCATGAATGGCAGCATGAAAAGATACTCCAGCACAAACCCGATCATCATGACCGTCAGCATGATGGGCAGCTTGTAACCATACCACGTCAACCGTCGCCAGAGTCTTCTCACCTGTTCGTTCACCTCGGCATGCCATTTTCAGGCGATATAAAAACAGCGCCGACGACGCTCTGAGACTGAGCGCACCAGCGACCGCGACCGTGTATCACAGGCGGGCGGTGAAAGACAACGGGCATCCTGCGTCATGCGCCTCAGGCATCCGTGCTGTTGGTGTCAGGCGCACGACCTGAAAGCGTCACCACCACATCTTCGTCGAAATCGGGTTTCCGGTCCCGCTTTTTTTTCCGCTGCTTGCGATCTTGCGGTGGCTTCACCGGGGCGATTGCGCTGCGATGGAAGGGGTGCCCGAGGGGTGCGATGGTTTTGTATAGTGTCGAAATATCCATAGCCTGGGTCTCCTGTCCCTAGTATCGGCAGATGTTCGGCAACCTTTATATTACTTGTCAGAATAATGTTCCGATTCACCCCCACGATCCTATCGGGGTCGGGGTCGAAATCGGGATCGGAATCAATGTTTTCAAGGTCGATAGCGATAGCGATTTCGATGTTCACACGGCATTGTTGTGCAGACGGAACGTTTTTATGACAATTGCGGTAGTGTCCACGGCAGGCGCTCATGGTATCGGGCAAAGATGCCGATATTCTGCATGTGAGCGGCAGGACCGAAAGCGGCTTGACCCAATGGGTGATTCGGGATAGGGACTGGTTCACCGCTGGTGAGCATCTATCGGCCGGGACTCGCCAACGCCGGCCCACGACATGGCGACTGAATGTACATATCCGCATTCCTGCATCGAGACGCGCTGTTTGAAATCACCGGCCGCTGGCTGTCCAGCCGACTGGCACCGGAAGATCCGCTCCAGATTACGCGCATTATCAACTACGACAGTTTTGCCGCCTGGGAAACGCTGCTGGGGTTTATCCCCCCGCTGTTGACCCACCTTGGCAAGCCGCACTACGGTGAGCGCTCTATTAACCGAAAAAAAGATCTGAAGGACTGGATCTGCAATGGTCTCAACGGCGGATCACCGCGCATTCATGAGCTCTGCGCCGCCTATCGCAGCATGCCCGAGTTCTACTTCATCGGCTCCCCCGTAGCCGGTACACTCTTTCATGACGATGCCGATCGCATCATCTGCTTCAGCCGCCTCAAACGGGTCAGGCGGATCGCAGAAAAGGCCAACCGGTACGTTTCCGCTCACATTCTCAAGGATGTGCGCGAGCAAGCACTGACACTGCTGCGTCAGCGCGGCATTCGTCAATCCGCGTCTGCAGAACTTCCCCTGAATGTCCTGTCCGAAGCGGAACTCAAAGTAATGCGGGAAATCAAGGAAAACGGCATCCAGCTGCCGGTTCAGTCCATGACGCTGAAGGACGTGCTGGGCATGAAGATCATCGATACCGGGTTCGGCGAGAAGGGCATCGAAGGCGCCATCGATACCATGGCATCGGCCACCATCGTGGAAAAGGAACGTCATTGCGGCGATTACAATGCCGTACACTACGTCATCGAGATCACCGTTGATTTTGACGCACTGAGCGACGCCTTCAGAAAAGGGGCGAACCCCTCTGTCCTGGCCCGCAGGGGGCTGCCTACGGAGGATGTCACCGCCGACTTTGATGCCTTTATCACCACAGGCGTGGACTCGGTGCAGGTGGACCTCATACTCACCACTTTCGACGAACTGGTGGAATCTGAAATCGGCCGCGCCATGCACGAGATCCGCATCTTTCGTCAGCGACAGCAAAAGGCCTTTTACGGCAACATCCCCGTCAACATCGAATATATCCTGGAATACATGCTGGCCGTGGGCCTCAGTCCCACGGTGGCCCTCGACGACATCCCCATCAAAATCTGGGGCCGCTACCTGCCCGACACGCTGAGTCACCTCATCCGGCAGCTTTACCACTTGCCGGAGTATGCCCTCCTCACCCACTAGCGCCCATCCACAGACGGCATCTTTTGGCCCAGAGCGGCGTTTTCGCTCTTTTCGAAATCCTCGAAATAGCTCCGCTATTCCTCCGGTTTCGAAAATGCTCAGGCCTTGCTCTGAACCAAAATCTGCCGCCTGTGAATGGGCGCTGGCTCCTTTGCCGCATCTTTTGGTCAAGCGCTGCGTTTTTAAGCCCCCAAACATCGCGGGGGCTTACCAGTAAGGCATTGGGCCATTTTCGATTCGCTCACGGTCGCTCGCTGGGCTGGCCCGCACTTTTTGAAATCCTCGACGTAGCTCCGCTACGCCTCCGGTTGCAAAAGTGCTCGGGCCTTGCCAGGAACCAAAATCTACCACCTGGGAAGACCCGCCGTCGACTGGGTTTCGAAAATGATCGCAAAAATATGGACCCACAGACCTTGCGCGCGCTGTTTCCCATCTTATCGTTAATAAAGCCTACTCGATTGGTAGGGTTTCTCGGAAACAAACGACAGAGTGTCAACACCCGAACCGATCCCGGGCTTATATGAAACGACTTCAAGGGGGCATCATGAAAGATATTCGAAAATTTGCAGTACTGGCAATCGTAGCGGCCGTTTTCGCTTTTGGGTCCGTATTTGCCACACCGGCACTGGCCGGCAATACCTTCTTCGATGACAGCACCTCCGCATGGCTGAGCGGAAGTTCACCAAACGCGTCAGTAGCCGTCGCATCCCAGCCCTGCGATCCGGCCTCGATCAAAAAAGGCGGCCTGAGCTTTCTGCCGTAACAATAGATTTTATATATAAAACGAAAATGGGGGGTCGGCATTAACCGACCCCCCATTTTCGTTTTATTTTTTGTTAAAAATCGGTGAACTCGTCATCCAGGGGGATGATCTGCGCTGGCGTCACTTTCCCAGAGGGACGCACCGCAACAGCCTTTGATTTTGTTGAAGGCCGCGCTCTGGTGGCAATCGCCGGGTGAGCACCCCTTGCTGTGCCAGCATTTCGTTCCAGCCTTTTTTGGCTTCGGCCTCCCACCAGGGCCGCCAGTTCATTGGTCATGCGCTTCATCTGTTCGGCCTGAGCGGTCATTTCCTCGGCGGCACTGGCCGATTCTTCGGCAGTGGCGGCGTTCTGCTGGGTCACTTTATCCATTTCCACGATAGCCGTATTCACCTGGCCGATCCCCTGGGCCTGTTCGCCAGAAGCCGCTGCGATTTCAGCGACCAGATCCCCCACCTTGCCGGCGCTTTCAGCGACCTTGCCAAAGGCGTCATTGGTGCGGGTCACCAGTTCCGAGCCGTCGCCCACCTTTTTGATCGTCCCCTCGATGAGCCCAGCGGTATTTTTTGCGGCATCGGCAGCCCGCATGGCCAGATTCCTCACCTCGTCGGCCACCACGGCGAACCCTGCCCCGGCTTCGCCCGCGCGTGCGGCTTCCACCGCGGCGTTCAAGGCTAAAAGGTTGGTCTGAAAAGCGATCTCATCGATTGTCTTGATGATCTTGCCGGTCTCCTCGCTAGCGCTCGTGATCTCTGCCATGGATCGCGTCAGTTGGGTCATGGATTCGTTGGCATGGCCCACGACACTGTTGGCATTCTGCATGAGTTTGTTGGCCTGTTTGGAATTGTCGGCGTTCTGGTTAGTCATCGACGACATTTCTTCAAGAGATGCGGAGGTCTCCTCGATGGAGGCCGCCTGTTCCGAAGACCCCTCGGCCAGTTGCTGGGCCGCGGCCGATACCTGCCCGGCGGCGGCAGCCACCTGGGAAGCCCCTTCATTCATCTCAACGGTGATGCGCTGGAGCACATGGGAGATGCTTCGGGTGATAAAAAACGCCAGGAAAAGACCGACCACCACGGCAATGGCGCTGACAATGGACACATTGCGCTTGGTTCCCTGGGCAGCGGCCAGCATCACTTCATCGGTCATGATGCTGCTGCGGGCCTGTTTTCTCACATCCTGCAGCAATCCCTGAACGCTGCCCAGAGCCGGCACCGTCTGAGTGGCAAAAATCTGGTTGGCCTGGTGCATCCCTTCGAGGTTGTCGTCGGCTTCCTTTTTGAGGATGCGCAGCATGCCCACGGTCTCGTTCAGCAGGGGCAAGGTCAACGAGGTGAAAACGCCGGTTGCCGCCTCACGGGACACCGCCAGATTTTCCTGGATCTTATGGGCCGAAGCGTGCAGCGCGGCGTGTTTCTCAACCATGGCATTCCAGGTTTGCTTGAATTTGTCGGTGCCATTCTCATAGGCGCGTCGGGCCTCCGGTCCGGAGAGCCATTTTCCCAATCCGCAAAGCGTGGCGTCGGTCTGGACATGCAGTTCGCTGTCGCCCTTGATGATGGCATCCCTGATCTGAGCGGCCCAGTTGAGGTGGTCGATCTCCCGCTCCAGCAGCAAGGGGGCCAGATCCACATCGGCCTGACGGAAGACCTTGTTAATGGCGATGGCGCTTTCGTGAAGTTGCCTGTGCGGGGCTTCGAGTTCCTTGAGCAGCGGCGCCAGGCTGGGCACCATGTGTTCCGCCGCTTTCCGCTCGTCGCTGTAAAGCCACTTGCCGAAACCGCACTTGTGGTCGTCGGTCTCCACTTTCAGTTCTGTGACCTTTTCATCGGTGAGCAGTGCATTGACTTGGTTGACCCAGTTGAGATGGTCCACTTCCTTTTGGGCCAAAAGGCCGTCGAGCTTGTTGCCGTCGATCACCTGACCGGCATTGTTGACAATGCCGCCCACGCCGATGAAACTCAGTGCACCGACCCCGATGAGCAGTGTCAGCACAACACCAAAGCCAAACAGAATCCGTTTTCCGATGGTCATCTTCTGCCAGTTCATGGTCTTGCCTCCCTGTGCGACTGCTTTTGCATTGTCCGGCTGCCTGCCGGTTTTTTATATTACGCTACAACGCTATTTCAAGATTTGTGCCATTGCCCATGAATTCTTGAACAATTGCTTAAAATCTAAAAAAAACGAATACATACTATAACATATTGAATTTATAGTTTTTCATACGCTATCGATCGGATATTCAAAATATTGACGCATTTCCGGTAGAAGCTGTCTGAAAATTCACACTGTCTGGATTAATGGACGGTTTATCCCTGATATCCTCTCGGGGTCGGGATCGATATCGGGATCGAAATCGTTGAGTTCCAAGGCCGATAGCGATTTCGATTTCGATGCTCATCAGGAGGTGTTGTGGAAATGGAACGTATCTATGTCAATAGCTCTAAGCAGCACCGAAATGGCCCCGGTACGGATGGCCGACGCCTTGGTCGCGTCAATAATTGAAAGGGGCGGGGCTTTCGCCGCCGCCCCTTCTTTTAGAGGGAGGGAATAGTAGCGAAGTTAGAAATCGGAGAATTCATCATCGAGCGGGATGAGCTTTTCAGGGCTCAATTCCTGAGTCGCCCTTTGGGGCAGGGCTTTCGTTCCTGAGTTTTTACCTTTCAGGGCGGCACTGGGGAGATGCCCGTGATGGCGCACATGCCTGGGCGCATTTTTTCGTGCCAGGCCGCCACCCTCATTGCCGCCGACCATTTGCACCAGCTCTTCGACGAAGGCCTTCATCTGCTCGGCCTGGGCGTTCATCTCTTCCGAAGCTGAAGCCGATTCCTCGGCGTTGGCCGCGTTTTGCTGGGTGATCTTGTCCATCTCGGTGACGGCCTTGTTGATCTCCTGGATCCCCTGGGCCTGCTCGCTGGAGGCCGCGGCGATCTCGCCCACGATCTCGCCCACCTTGGCCGCGCTGCGGGCCACCTCGGCAAACCCCTCGCTGGTGGAGCTCACCAGGGCCGAACCGTCGCTGACCTTCTTCACCGTGCCCTCGATCAGGGCCGCCGTGTTCTTGGCCGCGTCGGCCGCTCGCATGGCCAGGTTTCTCACCTCGTCGGCCACCACCGCAAAGCCGGCACCGGCCTCGCCCGCACGGGCCGCCTCCACCGCCGCGTTCAGGGCCAGCAGATTGGTCTGGAAGGCGATCTCGTCGATGGTCTTGATGATCTTGCTGGTCTCCTCGCTGGCCGTTGAAATCTCCGCCATCGAGGTGATCATCTGTTCCATGGAGGTATTGGCCTTGGCCACCACCTGGTTGGCCTCTTTCATGAGACTGTCGGCCTGACCCGCATTGGCCGCGTTTTGCTTGGTCATGGTGCTCATCTCTTCAAGGGAGGCCGAAGACTCCTCCAGCGAGGCGGCCTGCTCGGAGGCCCCCGATGCGAGCGACTGGCTGGCCGATGACACCTGCCCGGCCGCCGATGCCACCTGCTCGGCCCCTTCGGAAAGCCCGCCGATGATCTTGGTCAGGGCGCGGCTGATGGAAACGCTCAGGAAGATACCAAAACCCAGGGCCACGACGAACCCGGCGATCATGCCGACCATGGACTCGATCTTCGCCAGGGCCGCCTCGCCGGCGGAGGCTTTCTGGGCGGCGGCGGCGACATCGTCGTTGATCCGGACGATTTTCTCCAGCAGCGCCAAGGCCGCCGCCTGTTTCTCGCGGGCGGTGACCATCGCCTGATGCTCCATGTCGGCGAACAGCTTCTGCGATTTGGCGATTTCATCGCGAATCACATAGAGTTGACCGAAGGTCTCCGCTGCCGCAGGCTTCATGACCGTCGCATACAGGTTCCGGGCGGTATCGTGGTCTCCCGCCGCTACGGCGGACTTGATCTTTTTGACCACGTCGTGAAACCGGCGATGCGGATCATCGACGGCGGCCAGGGCCTTGACGATCACCGCGTTTTCCGATTGATAGCCTGCCAGCCACTTGCCAAACGCGCAGGCCGTGTGGTCGTCACCGCCGCTGAACTGCGCGCCGCCGTCGATCAACTCGCCGGTTTCGGCCATCAGTTTATAATGGTCGCCGCGGAACTGCTCCATCCTCGCCCGCAGCGTGTCCGGATTGAGGATGTCGGTCTTGTCGAGCGTTCTGGACAGATCCATGAACGCGTTGTTCTCCTTGGCCCAAGCCTCCCACGCAGGTACGAATTGTTTCCACAAGGTGGCCTCCTCGGGCGTCTGCGGCAGCGGGGCGTACACTTCCCAGGCCTCGCGGTACGCCGCGCGGGCCTTTGCGATATTGTCGTACTGTTGCTGCCGGGCCTCCTTGCCGAGGTGGGGGTTGAGCAGGGTGCGCTGGGCCACGCGGATCGCCTCGGCCTTTTCCTCGATGACCAGAAGGCTCTGAATGCTGGGAAGCTGCACCTGACCGATCTCCACCAGATGATCGCTGAGCGACTGGACCCCGTTCCACCCGACAAATCCGACCACCAGGGTAATGGCGGCCACGATCACGAAGCTGCCGATCAATTTAACGCTGAGTTTCATGTTTTTCATCTGTCCGTCTCCTTGTTTCCTGGAACCATCGACGTTAGTGCCGGCAACGGCTGCTCACCGGCCGTTTTGCATATCGCTGTCAGGCGGCCTGTTTCAAGGAATGCACCTCTTCACTGCTCAACACCCGGTCGATATCGAGCAGCATCTTCACCCCGCCGTTGATCTTGGCCATGCCGCTGATGAACGCCGTGCTCACGCTGGCCCCGAAGGACGGAGGCGGCTCGATGTCGCCTCCTTTAATATTGAGCACTTCGCTGACCGCATCCACCACGATGCCGACTTCGACCTTGATCTTCTCGGTGGCCATCTCGACCACCACGATGCAGGTCCGGTCGGTGTAGTCCCTGGCATCCATCCCGAAGCGCAGCCTCAGGTCGATCACCGGAATCACCTTTCCCCGTAGGTTGATCACGCCGGTGACGTAATCGGGGGTCTGCGGCACCGAGGTGATCGGCATCATCCCCATAATCTCCTTGATCTTGAGGATGCCGATGCCGTACTCCTCTTCGGCCAGCACAAAGGTCAGATACTTCCCGTCACCGCTGTTCGACGCGACGCCGGTGCCGCTGCCATGGTTTGCGCCATTTTTCATGATCGGGTTCCCTCCTTTGCTGCGCTGCGATGTCGAATGCTATTTTTCAAGATGGTTGACGAAAGGTTATTCAAATATTATGCCATCGACATCAAATCTTATTTTCTAATGTTCTTTTAAATAGTTACAAATGCCTCTCAGAAATCTTCCGCTCCTGAGGACCAGTGCGACAACCACCGCTTAAAAGCGACCGGGTTTCCCGTAAACACCCGTGTTTAGATGGTTTGGGATTGACCGCGGCGATTCTGAAAAAACAGACAGTCCAGAAAATCGGACAGATGTGGATACAGCGGATCTACACGGCGCTGGCATCGGAATCCGTGCTTTGCCTCGGGCTGCAATGACGCAGATGCGGTCTCATTGTTGCGGCCCCCAGACGCTGCCATTTTTTTATAATGGCGGCAATTTCCGTCCACTCGGAATCCAAATAGGAAATAAAGCATTGTGGAATGTCTGAAAAAGCACACGGCATGGTGCGATCGCGCCATGCCGTGTGCTTTTCTTTCATGAATTTGGCGAAGCCAAATTCATTTGCCGTAGATGTCGTACTCCGGGTAATGCTTCTTTGCGCAGTCCGGGCAGATGCCGTGGCTGAACTCAGCCTCGGAATGCTCCCGGACATAGGCGTCGATCTGCTTCCAGTAGCCTTGGTCGTCTCGGACATTCTTGCAATGCGCGCAGATGGGCAGCAGCCCGCTGAGGCGTTTGACCCGGGCCAGCGCTGCTTTCAATTCATCGATGAGCTGCTCGCGGTCCTGTTCGGCTTTCTGTCGGGTATCCGTGTTTCGGCTGTTTTGAAGGGCAATGGCGGCCAGTTCGCCGAATACGGCGGCAATGCGGGCGTCCTCGTCGGTAAAATCCCCGGGCTTGTTGGCCAGCCCGATGATACCCACGGTGTGCGCTTCCAGAACCAGCGGGGAAAACATCACGTTTCTCAAAATCACATGCCCCTTGGGCATGTACCGCACCCAGGCACTGTTCATAAAATCGTTGTTATACACCGCCGAATTGGTGCGGTAGGCCTCGGCCCGCAACCCCCGGATGGGCATGGGCAGTGCGGGGTCCACATCACAGGGGAGCCCGCCGGCCTCCAGGAAAAGGACTTCGTTTTCCGCGCCGTCTTCGCTCAGCAGGGCCACATACCCGGAAGTGGCGCCGATGGTTTCTTTGCACTGGTCGAAAATGGCCCGCGCCGCCTCTCTGAAACCCTTTTCCTGAAGCACCGCTTTCGATCCGCGGATGACGGCTGCCAATTGCGCCTGGCAGCGGGTCAACGCATCCGTTGCCCTCAGCGTCGCCGCAGCCGGGACGCCACCGGCATCCGGTTTCCCGCCGATGTCGGGCAATTCTTTGGCATATTGACTCATATGGTCTCCTTGACTGATTCCTTTGCCGCATCGAGCACGCGCCTCACCATGCAACCGATTTCGGACTTGACGATAGGTTTCATGAGAAACCCCTTGATACCGATGGCCCGCGCCTTTTCTTCGGACAGTTTTTCGCTGAAGCCCGAGCAGATGATGACCGGAATGTCGCGGCGCAGGTCGATGGCCCGGCGGGCCAGTTCGTCCCCGGTCATCCCGGGCATGGTCAGATCCGTGATGATGAGATCATAGTCGTGCGGCGCGTCCTTGAAAGCAGCCAGGGCTTCCAGGCTGCTCACCCGGCCCGTGACACGATAGCCGAGCTTTCCAAGCGATTGTGTCCCGAGCGCCACGATCGTCGGATCGTCATCCACCAGCAGGATACGCTCATCGCCACTAGCCGCGGCGCCGCAGTCCTCGGGATCCGCCTCATCGGCGTTGAAAGTGATGACCGGAAAATAGATTTCGAAGGTCGTACCCCGGCCCGGCGTGCTGTCGACCGAGATGTGGCCGTTGTGGCTTTTTACGATGCCGTGAACGACCGCGAGCCCCAAACCGGTGCCCTTCCCCTCCGCCTTGGTGGTGAAGTAGGGCTCGAAGATGCGGCCCAGAAGCTGTGGATCGATGCCCGTACCGGTATCTGCAATCGTGATGCGCGCGTACCTGCCCGGCTCCAGCGGCGGTTCCCGGCTATCGCCCAAGCCACGGTCCACAGCATCCAGACGGACGCTCAGGGGGCCGCCGGCGGCCTCCATGGCATGACCCGCATTGGTGCACAGGTTCATGACGATCTGATGAATCTGAGTCGGGTCCGCCAGGACGACGCCGGCCTCGCCCTCGATGTCCGCCGTGATGGCAATGGTGGCCGGCAAAGACGCCCGTATGAGCTTGAGGGCCTCCTCCAGGACGGACTGCAGCTTTATCGGTTTGGGCTCGGACTCGGCCTGGCGGCTGAACACCAGAATCTGCTTCACCAGATCCCGCGCGCGCAGGGTGCCGTCAAGCACCTGCTTCAGGGGCGCCCTCAGGTCGCTGTCCGGGGGCAGGTCGTCCAGAACCAACTCGGTGAAACCGAGGATGGGAGACAGAATATTGTTGAAATCGTGGGCAATGCCGCCGGCAAGGGCGCCCAGAGATTCCATCTTCTGCACCTGCTGGAGCTGGCGGACCATAGTGGCCTTTTCTTCATCGGCTCTCTTCCGATCCGAGATATCGCGCGCGATCGACAGCGCGTATTTCTCACCGTTCTTTTCGAAAAGCCGGATATTGCTCTCAACCGGGATCCGTCGGCCGTCTTTTGCGACATGGATCGTCTCGAAACTGAGCGCCCCGGCTGCGATGAGCTTTCGGGCGCGCACCACGGCCCGGTCGGAATCCGGTTCGGCGTCGATGTCCCTGGGTGACAGTTTCAGCAACTCGTCTTTGCCGTACCCGAGCCGCCGGCAGGCGGTCTCGTTGACTTCCAGAAACCGATCGGGAGTCCCGTTGTCGCCGATCCGGTGGAGAAAAACCGCATCGTGAATACTGTCGAACAGTAGTTTGTACTGCTCTTCGCTGATACGCAGATCCTCGGCGCGTGACTGAAGCCGTGTTTTCAGGCGATTGTTCAGAAACGTCAGTGTCATCAGCGCCGTAAAACCGCACATGACGGCAACGAGCACTATGTTGGCCAGGGTGAACTCGTTTTGAACAGGGGCCCTAATGGATTCGATGGCGCGGATATAACCGACCTTCTCATTGAACCCGCCGCCACAGGAGTACCGCGCCCGCAGTTGCGTGGGGGCGTCCTGGGGATCGCCGTGACACTTCAGGCACGCCGGGTTGTTCTCCAAAAAAGGCTGGGCATGGTACAGGTATTTTTTGCCGTTGATCACCTGCACTTCCCGGTAACTTTTCTGCTGGCGGTCGGCATTGAACCGGGCAATCAGGTCCTGCTCGAAGGCATCGGCCTGATTCACCGGGTTTCGCGGGTTTGTGGCCGCCAGCTTGTAATAGATCTTCGGATGGCCGGCGCCGGTGAGCTCTTCATTGAAATACTGGTGAATATTTCTCACCATGAAAGACGACGACAGAAACTCCGGCTCATAAAAAGAGTCGTCAAGTTCGCCGATGTCTTTCAGTTCATACAGGGCCGGGTGGACGACGCGCTGGACGTAATGATGAACCCCCTTGTGGGAGAGCAGCAGGTATTCGATGTCCCTTTCAGCATGCGCGATCACATACGCGTTGGCGGCAAAATAGAGGGTGCCCCCGGCAAGCGCGGTGATGATGGCGCCGAAAGCCAGTGCCTTCAACGATTTCCATAAACCGGCCCTCATAAAGGCATCTCCTTACTAGGTTGCTTTCGGATCTTCAGAAAAATTGATGGCCCTGTAGAAAAGCGCGCCCACCCACGCCGGCGTGCGTTCATACACCATCAAGCACTTGGCGGATGGTTTTCGCCATCTCGGATTTAACCACCGGTTTCAACAGAAACCCTTTGATGCCCAGGGCCAGAGCGAGCGTCTGGCTGATGCGTTCACTGAATCCGGTGCAGATGATGATGGGGATATCGGGTTTCAGCGACAAAAGCTCCCGTGCCAACCGATCACCCGTCATATGGGGCATGGTCATGTCCGTTATGACCAGGTCAAACGCCCGCGGATCGCTACGGAAAAGATCAAGCGCGTCACTGCTGCTGGTTCTTGCCGTCACCCGGTAGCCCAGCCTTTCCAGCATCTGGGTCACCAGATTGATGATGGGCGCTTCGTCATCCACCAGCAGGATACGCTCGCTGCCCGATGGAACGACCTGCCCGGTGCCGGTTTCCGCCGCGACGGCACCGGATTCCAAAACGGGCAGACAGACCTGAAACGTGGCGCCCTGCCCGGGGCTGCTGCTCACCCGCACATCGCCGCCGAACTCTTTGACGATGCCGTAGACCACCGACAACCCCAGCCCGGTGCCCTTGCCCTGCGCCTTGGTGGTAAAATACGGCTCAAAAATCTTTCCGATGATTTCCGGAGCAACGCCCGGTCCGGTGTCGGATACGGCAAGGCAGGCGTAGGTGCCTGGCGCCAGCGCAGGCCAGTCCGGGTCGCCGGCGCGCACCAGGGCCTCTTCAAGTCTGATGTGGATCGTACCGCCGCCCTCCTCGACGGCATGGTAGGCATTGGTCACCAGATTCATAATGATCTGGTGCACCTGGGAGGGGTCCGCCGATACCAGAGCCACGTCCGAGCGGATATGGCTGGTGATGGCGATATCGGAGGGTATCGTGGACTTGACGAGTTTGAGCACCTCTTTGACGATGGGCTGGATCCTTATGGGAAGCTTCTGAGATTTGGACTGCCGGCTGAAGGCCAGGATCTGCTTGACCAGCCCCCCTGCCCTTTTGGCGGCACTGTGGATCTCATTAATGCTGTCGTAAATACCGCTTTCCGGCGTGATGTCTTCAAGAAGCATCTCCGAAAGACCCATAATGGGAAACAGAATATTGTTGAAATCATGGGCGATACCGCTGGCAAGCGCGCCGATGGCCTCCATTTTTTGAGATTGCACGACGCGTTTCTCCAAATCGAGCTCCCGGGAGATATCCCGTGAAATCCACACGAAATGAATCACCCGGCCGGCATCATCCTTGACCGGCGATATGGAGCACTCGGCCGTATAGCGGGTGCCGTCCTTGCGCTTGTTGACGAGATGCCCCCCCCAGCGTTCACCGGAACGAATCGTCTCCCAGAGTACCTGATAAAACGCGCGGTCGTGGTGACCGCTTTTGAGAATGCGTGGTGTCTGGCCGATCACCTCGTCAAGGCGGTAACCGGTGATGCGCTCGAAGGCCGGGTTGGCGTAAGTGATTACCCCTTCGGTCGTGGTGATGACAACGGCCTCTTCAGCCTGGCGGACCGCTTCAGCCAGTTTGACCAGTTCCAGTTGCGCCGCCTTGCGCTCGGAGATATCGAGGATGGTGCCGATGGCGGCAGGCCGCCCTTCATAGACGGCCACCGATCCGAATACCTCGAGGTCAAACACCTCGCCGCCCTGTTTCACCCCGCGAAACGGGTACTGGGTTGTTTTCAGATCGCCGCTCAGCCGTCGGTCGATCTGCGCTTTGACCAGTGCCCGATCATCGTCAAAGACGAGCCTTGAAAACGGCATGCCGTCCAGACACTCCGCAACGGAATACCCGAACATCGCGGCGAACCGGGGATTGACGTATTTGAAAAACCCGTCTTGGATGAGATAGATGCCCACCATCGAGTGCTCGGCAAAACTGCGAAACTTCTCCTCGGAATCTCGCAGGGCGCTTTCAGCGTTTTTGCGCTCGGTGATGTTTTCAAAGGTCACGGCAAAGGTGCCGATCTGCGGGCTGTAGGCGGACACCAGGTACCAGTGCCGGTGGGGTTCGAAATACTGCTCGAAAGTCACGGGCGCGCCGGTCAGGGCGACCTTTCCGTAGATCCCGATCCAGTCGAAGGCCATGTCTTGGATGCCGGGATGAACCGCGGTCACCGCCCTGCCGATGATGTCCTCCCGACGCAGGCCGGTCATCCGCTCGAAGGCGGGATTGGCATCCAAAAAAATATAGTCGACGGGAGTGCCGGCCTCATCGGTTACGATCCGGTGATAGGCGAACCCGTTGAGCATGTTGTCGAACAGGCTCCGATCGGATACCGCCCCATCATGCAGCCTGCGGATAGTCGCTTTGAGAGCGCCGACTTCTTCGGTGAGTTCTTCCACGCGCCGCGCCAAGATGCGATCGGCCTGTTTTTCGATCATGGTGCCGGCTCCTCGGATAAGACTGGCATCTACTGCGATTCCGAACCCAGTCGCGGAAGATCGATGTTGTATTTTTTCAAGAGTTGGTAAAGATACGATCGCGAAAGCCCGGAGATGTGACAGGCGCCCGGGATATCGGCCCCGCGCTCTCTCAACAGATCGCGAAGATACTCCTCTTTCATCTGCTCGATGAACGCCTTCAGGGAGGTGCGCGCCGCGCCGCCGCGCGCACCCCCCGCGGGCTCCGCTGACGGCGCCTCGGCATGCGTCATGCGTTTGCGGGCCACACTGGCCCGGATCCGCGGCGGCAGATGCTTGGGAAACAGGATAGGCTCATCGAAGGCCTCGGCCAGCACCCGTTCGATGGTGTTCATGAGTTCGCGCACATTACCGGGCCAGTCGTAACCCGACAGGGTTTCGATGAATTCCGGGGACATCCCCTGGGATGCTTCCGCCGCGATGCTGCACGATCGACGGATCTGGGCGAGCGCCAGTGCCGGGATATCTTCCTTGCGCTCCCGCAGCGGCGGCAGGTGAATGTGGGTGGCCTGGATCCGGTAAAGGAGATCCTGCCGGAACTGCTTCTCCGTGACCATGGCCGGCAGATCACGGTTGGTGGCACAGATCAGTCGGAAATCACTGGTTATCTCTTGTTTACCGCCCACCGGGCGATAGCTGCGCTCCTGAAGCACCCTAAGAAACTTCTTCTGCAAATCCAGCGGCAGCTCGCCGATCTCGTCGAGAAACAGTGTGCCGCCGTCGGCCTGTTCGATCAGCCCGCTGCGGTTGGCATCGGCGCCGGTGAATGCCCCTTTGACGTGACCGAACAGGGTGCTCTCCACCAACGATTCGGGCAGCGTCGCACAATCCAGCACCACGAAGCTCTTGCCGCACCGGGCGCTGTTTTCGTGAATGGCTCTGGAAAACAGCTCCTTTCCAGTACCGGTTTCGCCGGTGATGAGCACACTGACATCCGAGTTGGCCGCCTGCGCGACCTTTTCCAGGCAGGCCTGGATGACGCGACTCGTGCCCACGATGTCATTGCTTTTCAGCGCCACCAGGGCGCGCTTGGCCAGTTTCTGCAGGCGGTATTGTATGGCGCGCTTCAACGATAGCCGGATATCCTGGATGGAAGAGCTTTTCTCGATGTAATCCCAGGCACCGCAGTTCATGGCCAGTTCGGCACCGTGTGCGTCGCCGTAGCCGGTGATAATGATCACCTCCGGTGCACTGCCGGTCTCCTGGATCCGGGGGAGCAGATCCAGACCGCTGCCATCAGGGAGGTTGACGTCCAGGAAAACGATGTCATAGGCCTGTTTTCGGGCAGCGTCGAGCCCACTGGCGATGGAATTAAAAGCAGTGCCGGTGCATTCCATTTTCGACACCAGTTGGCACAGCGTGGTGCACATGCCCGGGTTGTCATCGATGATCAGAACGTTGGCCATAAACAGGTTACCTTTCAAAACGCCTTAACTCCGCTGTGCGGCAGGCCGCGATGAGTGTTTGTCCAGTTCTTCCCGCACGGCCGTTACCAATTCACGCATGACCAGCGGTTTTTCCAGCACCCGGCCGGCAGCGATGGCCCGGGTATAGCTCTCGGAGAGCTGTTCGCTGAACCCGGTGCAGATGATCACGGGCATGTCTCCACGGATGCGTTTTACCGATACGGCAAGATGATCGCCGGTCATTTCGGGCATGCTCATGTCGGTCAACACCAGATCGAAGCCGTGCGGGTCCTGCCGGAAAGCCTCCAGGGCATCACGGCTGGAGGTAAACCCTTTTACCTGGTACCCTTTGCGCTTGAGCATCTGGGTGACAAGCATGACGATGGATGGTTCGTCGTCTATGACCATGACACGCTCCGAGCCGGCAGACACGGTATCGACGGCGACGGTATCCTCGACCGGCGCCACCACAGTATTGAGGGCGGGCAGATAGACGCTGAAGAGCGTTCCTTTCCCCGGTTCACTTTTCACCCTAATGTCACCCCGATAGCTGCGCACGATGCCGTGGACCACAGCCAGCCCCAACCCGGACCCCTTGTCCTTGCCCTTGGTGGAAAAATAAGGATCGAAGATCCGATCCACAGTGGCGGCATCCATGCCAACCCCGGTATCGGATACGGTGAGACAGACATAATTGCCCGGCAGCAGGGTGTCGTCGCGGTCCGTCCCCGCATCGACGGTGACCGGTGTCAAACTGACGTCGAGCACCCCGCCGCTGGCTTGCATGGCATGAAAGGCATTGGTAACCAGATTCATGACGACTTGATGGATGTGGGTCGTATCGGCCATCACCACGCCGCAGCGCTCATCGATCCACTCGTGAACCGTGATATTTGCCGGCAGGGTCGCCTGCGCGAGACTCACGGCTTCCCGGACGGTGTCCGAAATGTTGACCGCTCGAAGCTCCTGCTTTTCTTGGGCGCTGAAATCGAGGATTTGCCTGACCAGACGACGGGCGCGCTGAGCGGCCGCCAGCACTTGCGCCAGATTGCTGCGCAGGGGACTGTCCGGATCCAGGTCTTCCATCACCATTTCGGTCAGCCCCACGACGGGAAACAGAATATTGTTGAAATCGTGGGCGATGCCGCCGGCCAGGGTGCCGATGGCTTCCATTTTCTGAAGCTGGCGCAACTGGGATTCCAGCGTTTCCTTTTCGATTTCCAGCGTGCGCCGGGTCAACCAAGAATGCAGCACCGGGGCGAGCTGATCGACAATCCGCGATAACCTGTCCGCATCGGCCTGAGCGTAGCCACCGGGCCTGTTAGCCACAGTGCACTGACCGATGAGGGCGCCCCGGTAAAGAATCGGGCACGCCAGTACCGCGCTCAGCGGCATATGTCCATCGGGTGGCCCAAGGTTGTCGTTGGCCCACTGGATTTTCTGCTCTTTAAGGCTTTTTCCCCACAGTCCATCCCAGGATGCTTTCGGAAATACCCTATGCTTGTCGGCGATGCGGCAGTGATCCCAGCCATTTCGCGTCATCGACGGCGCCAGCAGATCACCATTGGCATCGATATAACCCAAATACCCATAAGGACTGTCCAGTGCCGACAAAACAATATCCAGGACCTCGTTGAAGAGGTTTTCATCCGAAGCGGTGAGAAATACCGTGGCGATACGGTTGTAGACATCCAGTTCTACGGCGGTTTTGAGAAGCACTTGCTCGGTTGATTTTCGCAGCCCCAGTTCTTCGGTCATCCGGGCATAAAGCCGTGCATTGTCAAGAGCGATGCCGGCCAGCTCAGCGAACCGGGTCATCACGGCCACATCCCGGTCGGTGAACGGCGTGCTCTCCCCGTAAAACCGTCCCAGACCGATCACCCCCACGATGGCTTCACCAGAACGGATCGGCACTCCGAACAGGCTGTGAAGATCGTCGTAGACGCTCTCCCGGCAGCGGCCTTCCCACGTGCTGTAGTCCGCCACTCGCAGGGGCGCACCGCTCTCCCAGATACGGCCACTGAGTCCCTGGCCCTTCTTGAGGCGGAAACCCAGCAGCTTCTCCCGGTAAGTACCGGTCGCCACCTGCAGGCGCAGGTCCCCGGCAGTGTCGTCCACCAGGTACACGAACCCGTCCCGGGTCCCGGCCAGCTGGGCAGCGCGTTCGACGATTTCCTGGAGAAGATCCCGCGGGTCCAGACGCCCCATCAGACTCAGGGAAATGCGGTGGATGGCGTCGAGGTATTCGGCCTGCTCGCGCAGGCGCTGCCGGCGCCGGTAGTGTTCCGTAGTGTCGATGGATATGATCTGAACGGCCGCAACCGCGTTGCCGTCGTCCTTCAACGGCTTGTATGTCGAGGTGTAGCGCCGCTGAAAGTCGCCGAGCGCCACATCGTCGGCATACTGGGCCTCAACGCCGGTGTCCGCGGCCTTGTGGATTCTCGATAAGTAGGTGTCCGCGTTTGCAGGAAACAGCGTTCGGATGTCTTGTCCCACCAGGGCCGTCGGGGTTTGGCCCACGAGATCGGCCGCGTCCTGGTTGGCGAAGATCACCACCCCGTCCGGGGTATACACCATGGACGGGTGCCCCATCTGCAGCATGAACTGAAGAAGGCGGGTGTTGTCTGGGGGGAGCCGGGAGATGGAACGGCTGGATGCCGTCACGTCAACCGGAGCCTGCGATATTGGGTTGCCCGATGTCATACTTTGCCCGATCTATCGGCGTTGGGCGCCGCGGCACTTAAGTAGCTGGCTGCCGAAAATGACGCAGCTGTCTTTTTTATTAGACAACCCAGTGTCCAGCGTGTCAATGGCTATAAAACAGGGCAACAATAGGACACTCAACGTCCCATTATTCAAACGACAGGAGATATGACCGCAGATTGGTTTTTTTGTTCTTGATATCAAGGCGTTCGCGCAAACGCTTGCGGTAGGTTTCCACGCTTTTGATCGAAACACCCAACGTTTGTGCAATTTCTTTGCTCGTGGCACCGCTTTTTACCAGACTGGCCACCTGCATGAGGACTGGTGTGAGAGCACCGTTGAAGGCATTGAGTTTTCTGCCAAAAGGGCTGGAAATGTCGGCGACATGTTTTTCGATGAGGCTCACCAGGTTTTCCTGCCTCACGTTCAGACCGGTTGCCTTGAGTTTCGCGAGGTAGGGGGCGATCAGATCCCGGACATTGGCCTGCACCTGATTGCCCTGAGAAAGGATATCCGCTTCGCGTTTTTTGAGCAGCACCTCGAGCGCTGTGTTCACGTCTTTGAGTTCCTCGGCCTTGTTTTTAAGCGCCGCTTCGGCGATGCGCTGGGAAATCGCCACGGCCAGATGACCTGCAAACCGCTCGGCCAGGCGGATGAAATCCGCGTCGAGAACGCCTTCCTTGCGGTCATTGAACTGAATGAGACCGACGGTGACATTTCCCACACGCATGGGGATGAGCGCCACAGACTCATACCCCTCGCCGTGGCAGCGGTTGCGTGTTCGGGCCTGGCGATCGGCTTCAGAGGTACTGGCGAGCAGCTTGCTGGTGCTGTTGGTCCAGAAACTGCCGCTGTCGGTAAAAAATGGCAGCTTCGGATCGAACCTGCCCTGGAGCACATTGCCGCACATGCATTCCAGCGCGGGGTTTCCCGCGGCATCCAACAGCGGGGAGCCGTCCGTCGCAACAGCGCAGAGTCGGCTTTCGGCGGCCACAAATGCTTCTGAAAAACCCCGCGTCTGGTAATACGGGAAGTCGTCGCCCTGGCGGATCCGAATACCGATGGCCGCCACCCCGGTCAAGCCCGTCAGAAAACGGATAACTTCACCGATGAGGTCTTTTAGAGACGTGCCGGAATTGATCATCCGCAGCAGTTCCAGTTGCTGCGCCTGCTCATGGGACAGCCGCCGGGACTCGGTGATGTCGATGGCCTGCACGGCGACCGCAGTGCACGTGCCGCCGGCATCGAACACCGGCGTGATGCTGTTGTCGAATACAATTCCCTGCCGGGTGTCGGTAAAACGGCTCGGCATCCCGGTGCGGATGACGTTATCAATTTGGGCCCTGTGCGATGCCGACACTTCCGGCGGCAGGATCGCAAAGATATTGGCGCCGATCAGGGCAGACCTGTCCCACCCCAGGCGCTGTGCCACCAGATCGTTGCACTCCAGCACGGTGCCCTCGGCATCCAGCAGCGCGGCGCTGAGGTTGGCGGCGTTGATCAATGCCGCCATTTTCCGCCGGCTGTCCTCGAGGGCCTGCTGAGCTTCGACCCGTTCCGTGATGTCGATGGACACGCCGTTCCAGAGGATGTCACCGTTTTCCTGCTCCCTGGGTGCGGACCGGGCCAAAAACCAGCGGTGCGATTCTGTGTGTGTAACGAGACGGTACACGAAGCGGAACTCGCTCAGGCTTTCCGCGGAAACAGCTATTGCTTTCCACATCCGCCCCCGGTCTTCCTGATCAACGCCCCCTAAAAACAGCTCCGGATGCACCGCCAGTTCCTCCGACGGAATGCCGGAAAGCGCTTCGAAGAAATCCGAGACATAAGGCACTGAAATGCCGCCGTCCTGGTGAAGCACGAACTGGAAGACAATCCCGGGGATCTGGTTGGTAATCTGGCGAAACTGCGTTTCCTTTTGAATGAGGACTTCCTCGGCGTGCTTCATCTCGGTGATGTCCCGGGAATGGATGACGGCGCCCACGATATCACCGGCCTCTTCGGCATAAGGGCTGTAGGTGACATCCATGCAGCGCCGGCCTTCGTCATCGAAAGCAAACCAGGCCTGGTAGGAGACCTCTTCACCGCGGAAGCAGCGGTCCAGACGGTCCTTGGCCAGCGTGGTGAAGGCTTCCTGGCCCATGACATCGGCGACGCTGCGGCCGACGATATCCTCACGGCGCCGGCCGGTGCGCCGCAGGTAGCCGTCGTTGATGATCCGGTAGATATAATCCGTTCCGACCAGCGCTATGGAATCCGGGGTTGCGGAAAGAATTCGTCGATACTGCGCGAGCGCTTTTTCGGCAGGATTCGGGTTGGATGCATCGATGCCGTTTTCGGGATGTTTAGGGGCCATGATCATTTCTCCACCGGCGTCTTTGACCCGGCGCCCGATTGCAGACGCCACACCTGTAATCTATCCCGGCTGTTGCGCCTTGTCGACGGGTGCGCCGCGTTGAAAACATCGGCGAGCGCTAAGGCCTCACCTGGGCCTGCCGGATGATGATGGTGGGATAGATGCCTGCCGAATGGCCTTCAGGGTAAGGCTGGATGGTATTGAACGAAATGTTCTGATTATTCTGGGCATGGCCTTTCTCATTGCTGCCGTTATAAAAGGCGCCGTTGGCAGCCAGTGTGTGCAGGATGCGATTTCGGAGCTCGCCCACAAAAACGTTGCCCTTGCCTTCAAAGGACATGCGCCCTCTGGAAACCCCGCCCTCGATTTTCGACAATTCATCCAGGGGCATGCTGTGGGTCTCAAGCTCGTCCGGATGGGTGATCAGGCCCCATACCAGATGACCGGGGGGTATGGTCATGGCCGTATCGATGTCGATGATGGTGTGGGGCAGAATAATATTCTCGCTGCTGATTGTCAGCGGGCTTCCCGGGCGGCCTTGCAGAAAGCTGTTGTACCCGACATAGGAATTGGATCCGAGCTGGACTTCGATGATCTTGGCACCGTGGGCCGCAACGTTATAGCCTTCCAGGTGCGAATTGATGACGTAGCAATTTTCCTGGACATTGGTGCCCTCTCCCAGCCAGGAATTCTGGAGAAAGGCACGCTGGGCGACCAGGACATTTTCACCGATATAGGTCTTTGGTTTGATGACCGCAAATCGATCCAGGGACGCGGTGTCCGGAATGGGAACCGAAGGGACCACTTCAACTCTGTTGAAAAGGTTTTGGAAGGCTTCTTTGCGGTCTTCAATAAAGTTGATGAAAATTCCCAGAGGACGGTTTCCGGGGTCAAACTGGATGTAATCGCGCAGTTTTTCTTGAGGATACCGGTATATGAAATTGAATTTTCCCGGATCGCGTATCCAGATGGTGCCGGGCGCAATGTTGAAATGCCTGATTTCACCCGTCTGGATATATGAAAACGCACCGACCACGCAGTCATTCATGGTCGTTCTGTCCACCGTGGCAAAGGGGCCTAAGAAACTGCCGTCGATGGGGGCGCCGTGAATGTTGGCATAGTGGCTGGATACCGTATTGGTAATGCTGAATTTTTCCAGGGCTAACGGGTCACGGCTATGGCTGTGAACCAGGGTCTTAATGAGAAAGCTGTTTTCAATTACAATGCTTTCATCTTTGCTGATGGGTATTTCGATTCCCTTGAACCAAAACATATCCCCCTTTTTCTTGAGTTCGTCGCCGCGGATATCGCTTTTGTACAGGATTGAATTGATGACGATGCATTTTCCCAGGAAATAGCTGCCGGCCAGGCTGCTGTGTCTAAACTCGTAATCGAAACCGTAGTGGGGCGTGATACCGTAAAAACCGTGGAAGTTGACCATCTGCTCTACCGGGATGAGCTTTTCAACAAAGGGCGTGACGTCATAACGCTGCTCTCTTAAATTGATGTTGACGCGCTGGGTGATCCGTTGGAGCAACTGTCCCAAGCCTGTGATCATGGGGTCACCTTTGTTGAATCCGAAAAGTCTTAAATCCGTCATGCCGGACGCGATACGGGATCTTCAGCCTTCAGACCGACGCCGGCATTCACCACCCTTTTTCGCCGATAATCTGCTTCATCTTTTCTTCCATATTTTTTTCAACAATGACCATTTTGCGCGCGTGAGCTTTTTTGATAATGCCAGTCAATTTGTCCAGGTCAGCCGGTTTTTCGACGAAATCCATAGCGCCCAGTTTCATCGCTTCGATTCCTTTTTCAACCGTGGCATGCCCGGTGAGCAGAATCACCTGAAGATCGGGGTTTTTCTCTTTGATGGCCTTAAGGGTTTGCAGGCCGTCCATGCCCGGCATCATCAGGTCCAGGATAATGGCGTCGAAACCGCCCGTAGCCACCTGCTCAAGGGCTTTTTGGGCCGAGTCGGCCGTGGAGACTTCCATTCCACGGGCTTCGATACGCTCGCTCATGACATCGAGAAAATCTTTTTCATCGTCTACCAGTAAGATTTTTTCCGACACGGTTTTTCTCCTTCCGCCAATCTCAGTATGTTTAAAGGTGCAAAAAGGTTATGCGCTTATGCAAACAGCGCCTGTAGGTCTTTTCCCAAACAGTGATATTGAGCGTTCAGCCGGACGGCACTTTACGCTGTGCGCCCGCTTTCGCAAGACCAAATTCATATTTTTTGTGTATCATGTCAAGCCAGTATTATTTTTTCCGAAAAGCGGTGGCACGGGCCGGTGCACTGTTTATAGGCCGGCGCCTGCGAACGATCGGCATCGCTTTGGATGTGGGTTATGAAACGCGCAGCGCCGCAACGGTTTCTCCCGCCGGCACCTGATCGATTAAGAATTTTTTGCGGTTTCATCCTTATCCAAATCTTAAGCAGCATTTCTGGACCCCAAAAAGCTCAAGTTATGCGATAGAAAGCTCTCCATCTTTTATCTAACATACTGATAACTATGCGTTATTCCACACCCCCCCCCTTAGGCCCTTCTTCCCGCTGTACTCTCAGCCTTACTGGCGGCTCGCAAAAAATCAAGGGCGTGACCATTTTGAAAAACTCGGCTATAAGGGTGAAATCCCAGCGACAACGTGACTTGACGAAAATCCACATCGCCGAAAAAGGGCTCGGCATGGATGAGCCCATCGACAGGGCCATGCTCTTGTCTATGGCCGGTGTGGAGGGCGTTACCGGCTGAGGCAAAAAGCCTCTGGTCCGCCGCTCACGCAATAGCCAAACCGTTGTTTACATTCGATCGGGTAGAAGGGCTGCCGCCGGACAATCTGCACCCCGGTGGTGGCACCGTGGGCTATTAGGTCAGGCGGGCTGGGAGACGAGTCGCATGAAATTTTGGATGATCGTAAACATTGCCGAGTTGCTGGACGTTCCTGAAGGACACGATGCGTTTCACAGGATCTCGGCAGACCTTTTGCCCGAAAAACGGGCGCCGCGGATCCTCTACCGGGTTAAAGAAGAAGCGATCGATGAAATGCTTCGCCTGCAGCAGGAATACACCGATCAGTTATTCGTCCTGGTCGAATCGGTCGCCCGCTGCGAGCCTTACCTGATACCGCGAAAGATCTTTCAGGTGGTGGGGGTTTTAGCAGACACGCCTCAAAGACAAAAATCCATTAAGACCGCGCGCTTGCCAAAGTAGCCCCCTTCACGGATTTGCCTCGTTGTCCTGAAGGATAGTAGAGTCGGGGGCACCCATTAAATATTAAGGGTCTTCTCCAATCTAGTTGGAGAAAAGGGTTCAAGGGTTCAAGGGTTGCGCCGATACGGCTTAACAGCGGCAAGGGGCCAAGTAACGGCATCGGGCGATATTCAGTACTTTTTCGGCCGGCAGCAGATCCGAGCGGCATATTCGCGGTGAGATCAAAACGCAGATACACTGCAGGAGCCCCTAAGGCTTTCGGTCCGCAGACGTAATTGTCGGTTTTCTTAGTTGCTTTTCACTCGACCCCTCGACCCCTTGCCGCTGTTAAGCCGTATCGGCGCAACCCTCGGACCCTATTCATCGAACAACTCTTTGGGAGATTATCCAATATTTAATATGTGACCCCATTTTCCCATTTCAGTTTGCCGGTGTGTGTCCT
>JBDRRP010000033.1:0-20017 GCA_043825735.1 Pseudomonadota bacterium
ACCCCATCGTATATCGATCGGTGTTTTACAATTGGGCCGCATCTTATTTTGTGATACAAAAGTACCTGTTATCGCACTACAACTCATTACGCAGCCGTTCTTGATACCGGCGCCGGCGCCTATCCAAAATTGAATATCATAGCCCCGTGACAAAAAAACACAACATCGAACCCATCATCCGCACCAAGTTGCATCGGCCGCCGGTTGCCAGCGACCATGTGCATCGCGGTGAGCTCCTGAACCGCCTTGCCCGGCAACAGCATCGGCCGCTGACCTTGGTTTCGGCACCCGCCGGCTATGGTAAGAGCACGTTGGTGAGCTGCTGGCTTACGGCCTGCGATGACCCCAGCACATGGGTGTCCCTTGACGAGCATGACAGCGATCTCAGGGGTTTTCTCTCCTATCTGATCGCCGCGATCCAAAGCGTCTTGCCCGGCGCCTGCGGTGAAATCATGCCCAAGCTCGGGTTCGAGCGATTGCCGGATGTCTCAGCCATGGCGATCAATCTGATCAACGAACTGGACCGGTTCGAAAAGCCGTTTATCCTGGTGCTGGACGACTATCACCGGATCCGGGACAAAAAGGTTCACGAACTGATTGCCGATCTCCTGCGCCACCCATCCGCCGTCATGCACCTGGTATTGATCGGCCGGCGCGATCCGCCGCTGCCGCTGGCTTCTCTGCGCGCCAAGGGGCAAATGCTCGAGATCCGGACCCGGGACCTGCGCTTTTCACTGGAGGAAACACTGATTTTCCTGCAGCAGACGACAGGTGCGCCGGTGGGCAGCGATGTCGCCGCCATTCTCGAGGAAAGAACCGAAGGATGGGTGACCGGCCTGCGACTGGCCGCCTTGGCGATGATGGACAAAAAGGATGTCAAGCGCACGTTGGCCGACCTGCCGCTGGAAAACCGCCATGTCATGGAGTACGTCGTCTCCGAAATACTTTCCCTCCAGCCGCCGCCCGTGCAAACGTGTTTGCTGAAAAGCGCGGTGCTGAATCGCTTCAGCGCGCCCCTTTGCGATGCGGTTTTTCACCCGGATGAAGATTCGGGCGGCAATGACCTGAATGGTCACGGGTTCCTGGAACTGGCGGAAAAGGCCAACCTGTTTGTCATCCCCCTGGACGATGAGCGATTATGGTTTCGCTACCACCACCTGTTTCAATCGCTGCTGAAGCGCCAGCTTGAAAAACGGTTCGAAGCGGCGGAAATCGCCGATCTTCACAAACGGGCCGCGGCCTGGCTCGACGAAAACGGATACATCGAAGAGGCGCTCTCGCATGCCCATGAAAGCGGCGATGAAGCGGCCGCCGCGCGTCTGGTAAAACGCCATCGCCACGAGATCATGAACCGTGAGCAGTGGTACCGGTTGAACCGCTGGCTGAAACGATTTTCCCCCGATTTGATCGAGAAAAATCTCGATCTGCTGATGACCAAGGCATGGGTGGTCCAGCGGCAGGCCCGTTATTCCGAGCTCTTTGTCATTCTGGACGCGCTCGAACAGTTCATCTCCGCAAGCGATCAGGGATCCGCCGAGGACAGCATATACCGGGGGGAACTGCAGGTCCTGAAAAGCTTTCAACAGTACGCAGCCGCCCGGGGCGCGGCGGCCGCAAGCGCCGCCCGGGAGGCGTTGCGCATCCTTCCTGGCCGTTATCACAGTCTGCGCGGTTCCGCTCTTTTATTTCTGTCGGCGGCGCTTCAAATGCAGGGCGACCCGGAGCAGGCCCGGCAGGTGGTGCTGGACAGCCTGCGGCAGGAAGAGGGATCGATCCCTATTTACAAAACCATGCTGCTGGCCGCCCTTTGTTACGTGGACTGGATTTCCGCCGATCTGAACAGTCTGAAACAGACGGCGGCACAAATGCTCAAACACGGGCAGCAGCAGGATCTGCCGGAAACGATCGTCCTCGGTAATTTCTTTTCCGGCATCCGCCATTATCAGCGCAACGAGTTGGACCTGGCCGAGCGGTTTCTGGCGTCGGTTGTCGGAACCCCGGGCGGCGGCGTAAACGTCATCCCGAGTGTCGTCACCCACTGCCAGAGCGCCTTTGCCCTGTCTTTGACTTTCCAGGCGATGGGGCGGGCCAAAGAAGCCGGCGACCTTCTGGAGTCGCTCACGGGCACCATGCTGGAAACCGGCAATGCCGACCTGCTGGAACTGTGCAAGGTGTTTCGGGCCGATCTGGCGCTGCGCCAGGGGAGGGTCGCCGAGGCGGATCTTTGGGCGCAGACGCACTCCCACCCGCCGCTCGCACCCGCATTCCGTTTTTATACCCCCCAGTTAATCCTGCCCAGGGTGCTCCTGGCCGGGCGAACGACAAAAGGCCTGCGTGAAGCGGACGCGCTGCTTTCCCGAATGATCGATTATTATACGGCGATCCACAGCACCCGCGTACTCATTCATGTTTTCATTTTGAAGGCGATGGTCCACGCCGCTCAGGGCGACGAATCGCAGGCATTCGAAAAATTGGCGGCCGCGCTGACCCTGGCCGAACCGGGCGGCTTCATTCGCCCGTTCCTGGATCAGGGATCGGAAATGGCCGAACTCCTGGGTCGTTTCATAAAGAAAAACCCCGCGCTGCAATATGCCGGGCAGATCTTCGAGGCCTTCGGCGGCGCCAAGACCGGACTGTTCGGCCGTCGCGCGGATGATCGAAACAAGCCCGGCGCAACGATCCCTGAGCCGGGCCATATGGAACCGCTGAGCAACCGTGAAATCGAAGTGCTGAAAATGCTCGCCACGGGATTGAGCAACAATGAAATTGCCGAAGGCCTGTTCATTGCGCCCGACACCGTTAAAAAGCATCTTTCCACCATCTACCGCAAGCTGGACGTGAACAGCCGTCAAAAAGCGGTTGTCAAAGCCGGATCCATCGGGATTCTGTAGCCTCCCGCCGTTCATCACCCCCTTTCTCTGAACCTGCCGATCAGCAAGCCCGTCCTTAAGGGGAAATACCACTTTTTTACCACTTTCGGGTGATGACGCCGTCTGCCTGAAAGACTAATGGTCATTGAGAATCATTTCAGTGTGAGCATTTCATCCAAAACAGGAAGGAGCGGGAAAAATGAGAAACAGACTATTTGCAGTCGTGGTGGCGCTTTTTGTTTTTACCCTCGTCTCTGCCTGCGGCGGCGGGTACTACCGTGTCAAAGACCCGGTCAGCGACAAAACGTACTACACCACCGATGTTGACGAGGAAAAGGGCGGCGCCATCAAATTGAAGGACGCCAATACCGGCAGCACGGTGACGCTCCAAAATTCGGAAGTGACCAAAATAAAAAAAGAAGAGTTCAAGGCCAACACCAAAAAAGAATAAAATGAAAGGACCACCCAATGGGCACGAATGATCTGTTCGTCTACGCGGCGGTATATGAAGATGAGGCAAGCGCACTTTCCGATCTGGAGCTGTTTTTTGAGCTGGCGGTGGTCGGTGTCGTCGGCAAATTCGACACCGCCATATTGACCAAGGATGCGGACGGCAAAGTCCACGTTGAAAAGCATGGGACCGCCGCGGCGAGCGGCGCATGGAAAGGCCTTCTCGCCGGCGGGCTGGTTGGGCTTCTCTTTCCGCCGTCAATTCTGGTCGGCAGCCTTGTCGGCGGCGCTTCCGGGGCACTGGTCGGCAAGCTCTGGGGCGGAATGTCCCGTACCAACCTTAAGGAGATCGGTGAGACGCTCGACCAATACGAGACCGGGCTGGTGATTGTGGGCGAATCCACCATCGACGCATTGATCGAGAAGACACTGAAAAAGGCCAAAAAACGTGTTCGCAAGGAATTGGAGGCCACGTTGAAAGACATCGAGAAAGAGATGAAATAGCGCCATCAACAACAATGCAGTTCAATGCACAAGACATGGAGGAAGCAAATGAAAAAGAATTCCTTGGTATTTATGATATCGCTGGTGTTTCTTCTGGCCGCCATCCCCGCCCTGGCGGATGACACCCTGATCCAGAGCATCACCGACGGATGCAACAAGGAACTCCATACCTATTGCAAGGATGTCACCCCGGGGCAGGGGCGCGGCCTGGCCTGTTTATACGCTCACGGCGACAAGCTGAGCAGCCGGTGTGAATATGCCCTGTACGATGCCGCCGCCCAACTGGAGCGGGCCGTGGCCGCGTTGGTATACGTGGCCAATGAGTGTGGCGACGATCTGGACAAGTTCTGCCAGGATGTGCCCATCGGTGAAGGGCGGCTTTTGGACTGCCTTGACAAAAATGCAAAAAAGGTCAGCAAGCGCTGTAATGAAGCGATAAAGGAAGTCGGATTGAAATAGTCGTTATGGTTATTTGCGAAGGCCTCCAGGTCGGTGCCGATTTGGGGGCTGCGGTTAAAGAAACCATCCCCGCCAGTACGGCGCCATGAGCCGGAACTTCGTGCTGATCTTCATCTTCTTTCTGCCGTTCGGCATGGTCTTCGAGTTTGCCAAATTCGGCGCGGTGACCACCTGGCTCGCCGTTCCTTTCACGATTCTTGTGGGGTGGTTTTATTTGGTCATGGAAGCGATCGGAGATCATTCAGAGAGTCCGTTCGAGGGATACATACACGATGTCCCGATGCTGGCCCTGTGCAGGACCATTGAGATCGATTTGCGGGAAATGCTGGAAGAAACGAAAATTCCCCAGCCCATCGCGGCAAGAAAGGGCAACCTACTGTAACCGCCCAATAGGAAATGAATATGAATGAATTCAATGCAAAAAAGTTCAGGAGCGGTGTCACACTGAAAAGGGCTCTGGTTGCCCAGGCCCTCGCTGCCGCCATCGGTTTTACGGCCGCTGCGGGCATTGTTTCAGCCGGGACGGCGACGCCAACTTCCGTGGCTGTAGACCACCAACTGCCCAAAGGCAAACAAACCACCCTGGGTCTCTATGTGACCGCCGCGCAGGCCTATGAAATGTGGAAAGCCGCGCCGGACAAGGTGACGGTGATCGACGTGCGAACACCCGAGGAGTACGCTTTTATCGGCCACCCGGCGATGGCGTGGAACATCCCCTTTGCCTTTGTCACCTATCAAAGAAAGAACGGCAAAACCGAATACGGCCCGAAGATAAACCCGGATTTTGTCGCCGAGGTTGCAAAGATGGCCGGGTCGACCGACACCCTGCTGCTCCTGTGCCGGTCCGGTGACCGCAGCGCCAGGGCCGTAGATGAGCTCGCTGCAGCCCGTTTTAAAAACGCTTACACCGTCACCGATGGATTTGAAGGCGATAAGGTGACGGATCCCGAAAGTGTCTTCTACGGGAAAAGGATGAGAAACGGGTGGAAGAACTCGGTCCCCTGGGTCTATGACATCGATCCCGAGAAGATCATCCTTGAAGAATTCGCATTTAAGCAAACTCAATAATGGCGTGTAACAAGAGCGGCGAACAAGCCGATAGTTTTCCCTTAGACCTCATAAAAAAGGAAATCACCATGACCGAACAGAAAAGAGTCAGCACGACAGTGCCATTGAACTGGAAAGAGGTGTGGTTCACCAACTGCCCCATGGTATCCGCCAATAACGTCGACCAGGAACTGGGCTGGTGCCGCGAGGAGTTCAAGAAGATCGGCGTCGAGTACGCCTACTTCCGCCACGCGCCCGAGAACAACTGGTACCCGCACTATATCCACAACCTCGACAACCTCATCCGCTTCGGCGGCCTGTATCCCCCGATCCACGTTCATGCCGATATCCGCCGCACCGTGCTGCTGGGGGCGACCTGGGTCCATGAGGGTGGCGGTTTGGTGGTGCGCGCCCGAGACCCGTTCTCCCGCGTGAAGGATCTAAAAGGCAAGAAGATCGGTATTTCGAAGAGCCTGAACACCATCAAAAACGACTGGTGGCGCATCCAGGAGCACATGGCCATCGAAAATATTCTGATGCTCAACGACATGACCATGGACGATATCAAGCTCGTCGAGTTTCCCTACCCGGACGACTGGTATGATAAACCCGAGATGCTCGTTCCGCCGATGAACAATCCGTCTGAGCTGTGGATGCGTCGCAACCACAAGCGCGACCTTGCATTCCGTCCGCTGGAAACGGCGCTTCTGGATGGCACTGTCGATGCCATCTACACGCAGAGCAAGGCTCTTCAACACCTGCAGGAGGCGACGGGCAAAATAAAAATGATCGTGGACTTGGCCAGGTTGCCGGACTGGACGTTGCAGGTCGCCAACACCCCCGCGGTCATCACCTGCACCGAAGTGATGGCCAAGGAACACCCAGAGCTGGTCGTCGCCTACTTGAAGGCCATGGTCAAGGTCGGGCGCTGGGCCAACGAGCACAAGCGCGCCGCGGCAGTGCTCCTCAACAGACAGACGTTTTATCTCGACGCAGAAGATACGTACCAGGGTATCAAGCACGTCGATATGGTGCCGAGCCTGTGCGCACAGAACCTTGAATGCATCAAGATCGGAAAAGACTTCATGGTCAGCCACGGCTACATCAAGAACGACTTCGATGTGGACGCGTGGGCGGCCCCGGAATTACTGGAGCAGGCAGTGATGGCAGTGTTCAAGGAGGAGTGGGAAACAAAAAGCTGGAGCAAGCTTCCTCAGGGCGGCGGGATCGAGACAGAAGGCGTGCGAATCGGGTAGCCTGGCGAAGCCTCAACCGAAGTCGTGCCGCCTGCGTTCAAGGAGGCATCGCAACTTTCTTACGCTCAGCCACAACGCCGGCCTCCCAATCGAGAGGCCGGCGGGGTACTGGGTTGAGATCTCGTTAAAACAGTCATCATCCGGCTGTCAAATGTGCCGGTCACGCGCAAATGGCAATGAACATCCCGCTTGTCTTTCAGACCTATCAATGGGACGCCGGCAAGCGGCATTTCTCCATGATACCCAATTCGGATTTTGTCTCACAGGTGACCGCGTGGGCCAATCCCACCGACACGATCCTGGTCACGTGCCGGTCCGGGGGCCGCAGCGCCGCTGCGGTCAACCAACTCGCAGCGACTGGTTTCACCAACGTCTATGATATTCTTGACGGTATGGAGGGTGACACGGTGAACGATCGCGAAAGCGTCTTTCACGGAAAACGGATGAAAAATGGCTGGAAAAACTCAGGATTGCCCTGGACCTACGACCTTGATCCGGAACGGATGCAGCTGCCTGAGCGCCAATAGGGCTGACCGGGGCCCGGGACGATCGATTTGTCGGATTGGTTAGAAGCCATTTGAAAACCTCCCCTGAGGCCCAATCTCGGCGTTGGACGAATGATTCAATACTCGAAATACCATTTGTATTCCTGCGTTTGAATCAATTCGTCCGCCTTGACCTTGGACCTGATTGAAGGTTTTGAAACAGCTTCTATCGACGAGATTCATCGAGAATGATCCATTTCGGGAGAAAAAACCATGAAATGCCCCAAGTTTTTAAAAAAGGCAGCGGAAAGCAGAATTAAGTACAAAGCCTCACTCGGGCGGCGGATCCTGATGGTGCCGGTGGTGTTTGCCGCCATTGTGGCTGCAGGCCCTGCCCGTGTGTCATTGGCCCAATCATCGGCCGACCAGTGGCGTTTTGGGGTCACTCCGTACTTCTGGTTTATCAACCTCGCAGGGGACCTGAGATACAGTCCGATCGCCGGCGGCAGCCCGCACGTGGAAATCAGCAACAAAGACCTCTTGCAAAAACTCGATTTGGGTTTCATGCTCTCGGGAGAGGCGCGCAAGGGCCGGTGGTCGGTCTTCACCGACGTGATCTACTTCGACCTTTCCTCCCAGGAAAGCCGTGTGAAGGCCGTCGATTTCAACCTCGGCGGTCCCGTCAACCCGACCAGCACCGCTTTGGACGCCGGGACCTCGTCGTCCCTGAAGGCCTGGGTATGGACGCTCGCAGGAAGTGTCGGGGTGGTCGATGGACCGGCAGTGACCCTCGAGGCGCTCGGTGGATTTCGCTACCTTGCGGCAGACGCGAGCACCGACTGGCGTTTGACCGCCACGGTCACGGGCCCGGGCGCGGGCCAGGTATTCCAGCGGACGGGAAGTATCTCTCAGAGCGAGGATGTCTGGGACGCCATCGCCGGCGTGCGGGGCAAGGTGCGGCTTCGGGGCAGCCGATGGGCCATCCCCTATTATGCGGACATCGGTGCCGGAAATTCTGAGTTGACCTGGCAGGGGATGGCGGGACTGTCTTACGGGTTCGATTGGGGCGAGGCCATCATCAACTATCGTTACCTGTATTATGATATGAAACAAGGTGGGCTCTTTGAAGATTTGCGCTTTGAAGGTCCGGGGATCGGAATAACCTTTCGATTCTGACAGTCCCGTAAAAAGTCCGAATCTCTCGCAAAGCCGCAGAGATCGCAAAGCTAACAAATTAATATTAAAAATGTTTTTCTTGGCGCACTTGGCGTCTTTGCGAGAAATTGTTTTTTACGGATTCATCAATTTTGACACGAGCAAAAACTAATGTCATCCCAGGAAAGTGAATTGCCATGAAAAAAGTGGGTATGATTATCGGCGCCGTAATGCTTTTGTTCATCGTGCTCTTCGGATGGTGGTTTTTCAGCCGTCCGGAACGCGGAACGACGGGATCGATCAGCACGAAATTCCGATGGCTGGGCCCCAACGACAAGATCGTGGTCGACGGCTTCGACGACCCCAAAGTCAAGGGTGTCGCCTGCCACATTTCCCGGGCCCAGACCGGCGGTGTGAAAGGCGCCGTGGGCGTGGCGGAGGACACAAGCGACGCCAGCATCGCCTGCCGTCAGATCGGGCCGATCGAGATCCTTGGCGAGATCAAGGACGGCGAGCGCGTCTTCGACGAGCGCCGCAGCCTCGCGTTCAAGACGCTTCAGGTCGTGCGCTTCTTCGACCCCGAGCGCAATGTGCTGGTCTACGTGTCCTACAGCGACCGGGTCATCGAGGGCAGCCCGAAGAACAGCATCAGCACGGTACCCATCATGCCCTGGCCGGCGCCATCACCACCGATCGAAAAGGCCGGATCAGAAAACTCATCGCCTCAAAAGTGAATACGCTTATGCAGAATGCGCCAGTAAGTCTCTTCGCACAGGGATGTTGAATCACGGCGTCATGTAGGGCACGGAGATTTTATAATTCATATCTCGCGCAGAGACGCAGGGAAAAACACCCTCGCAATTCCATTTTTCGCAGTTCTCTGCGTCTCCGCGCCTCTGCGTGAGAAATATTCTCTTTGAGTTAAAAACCTCCGTGTGCTCCGTGAACTTTGCAGTGTCATGATTTTGTCCGATTGCAATGGTTTCCGGCTGTAGCTTGAGCATCCTGGATATGCGGTAAAGCAAAACACCCGCTATCAGTGATAGTGACTGACAGAGAAAGACGTAGTGAAAGGATTACACATGCGACCCGGAGCGGTGCATCCGATACGCAGAAATCTTCTGCGTAACACCTTTAACGCGTTCTGTTTTGGTACCGCTGTTGCGGTCGGCGTGTTTGCGGTTGTCCCGATGGTTTGCGCAGAAAAAGGCGTTACGGAAGAAATCCTGGGCATCTTGAAAGAAAATGATCAAATCAGCCGGAGACTATTGGAAACAAACTCCGGCGCTACCGTCTATGAGATGGTCTTGATGACGGCGGGCTCATCGTGTAATAAATAACGGGATGAAATCCGGAGGCAGGGTGAGGGCGCCGGATACCGTCCAGCAGTGCACAAATACCCATCAGGCCCGGAAACAAGGAATAAAAAGGAGACCTGTATGCTGTCAAATTCAGGATTACGCGCGGCCGCCCTCGTGGCAATGCTGGTGTTCTGCAGTGCCGCGGCGGTGAGCGCGCAGGAGCGCTCCGGTTGCGTGGCCTGTCATCTCGATGAAGCCATGCTCGTCAAGAATCTCAGCCTCACCAAGGCCAAGACATCGGCCTTGCAGTCCGGTGCCGGGTGAGGCGGCCAGGTGGTTCCGTTGGAACCGCAGCAGAAGGTCCTCGTTTCAGAAGCATTTCTTTCCACCGAACACGGTGAAGCCGGTTGTGAAACCTGCCACGGCGGCGACCCGGCCAGCAATGAGAAGGCGCTCGCCCATGCAAAAATGGATCCCAGCCCCTCGATCAACAAGCCCCGGGAAGCCTGCGGCGGGTGCCACGAAGAGATCGTGGCCACGGCCACCGATTCTTTGCACGCCACCCTGGCCACCTTTCCCGGAATGCTCGAGCGCCGGGCCAACATGGATAAATGGGCGCAGGTCGACGAGGCGCGGCAGAACCACTGCAGCAGCTGCCACACGAGTTGCGGCGGTTGTCACGTGAGCCGGCCGCCATTTGCCCAGAAGGGGTTCGTCAAGGGGCACGTGTTCCAGAAGCATTCGGACCCGCTCAACCAGTGCACCGCCTGCCACGGAAGCCGTGTGGGCAATGAGTTCTACGGGATGCGCGGCCAGGGGGATGTCCACGCCGCCAAATCAGGCATGGATTGCGTGAGCTGTCACAAGGCCAAGGAAATGCACGCCGCAGCGCCCGAGAATGCCAGGAGCCGGTACGACCTGAAGGAAATGCCGGAATGCATCGATTGCCACAAGGCGTTGCGGTCCGGGTCCGTGCGGGAACACACTATTCACAACGGCAAAGTGCAGTGCCAGGTGTGTCATTCCCAGACCTATGTCAACTGTTACAGCTGCCACGTGGGCAAGGACACCGAGGGGATCGCGTTCTTCCAGAACCAGCGGGAAGTGGAATCCATGAAGATCGGCCGCAATCCCGACCCGAAGGCCCCTGGTGCCGGGTACCGCTTCATGCTGGTCCGCCATGTGCCGTCGGATCCGGAGATGTTCGATGCTTACGGCAAGGAGGGCTTCACCAACTTCGCAAACGCACCCACCTGGAAACGGACCTCGCCGCACAACATCCAGCGGCGTACGTGGCAGGCTGCCAGTTGCAACCACTGTCATGGCAACCAGAAGCTGTTTCTTTCCGAGTCCGATCTGCTGGACTACGAAAAGGCTGCCAACCGGGCGGTGGTCGTCGCCTATGATCGCGTACCAAAAGCGCGGCTCAAGACCCGGCACGTTACCGTGGATACGAGCAAGGTGCGCACCGACATGGTGGTGAGTGCTTTGCAATTGCACAACCAGCTCGAGGAGAAGGGCCTTGTGGTGATCGACGCCCGCAGCGCCGCGGCCTATGCCAAGGGGCACATCGAGGGCGCCATCCATTTTGATCCCGTGACGGGCGGCCTGCGCACCGGCGCCGACACGGATAAACCCTTTACGCTCGCGCCGCATTCGAAAGTTGCGGAAATTTTCGGGGATCTTGGGATCGCCGCTGGCGACCGGATCGTCGTCTATGATCAGAACGGCTCGCTGGCCGCCGCGCTGATCGCTGTCCTGGAATGGGCAGGGGCCACGCAGGTCTCCTACCTGGACGGCGGCATCGAAGGGTGGCATCACGCCGGTTTTCACACCAGTACCATGGCGTCTACCCGCAAGGCCTGCGCTTTTGGCGGCAAGGAGCAACCATCATTGATCGAGGACAGCGCCGGCTTGGCCAGGCTTAGTGAGATGCGCACCGCGGTGGTGCTGGACTCCCGTATGATCGACCGATTCCGGGGTATGACCAAACACGAAAAGGCCGGCCGGGCCGGGGCCATACCGGGGGCCGTCAATGTACCTTTCGGCGCGCTTTACATGGATAACGGTTTCCTGAAGCCGCCGCGGGAGTTGCTGTGGATGCTCCAAACCCACGGCATCACCCCGGACAAGACCGTCATCACCACCTGCGATACCGGCGTTGCCGCAGCGGACGCTTTTTTTATCCTGCGCTACCTCGGTTTTCCCGATGTGCGGGTCCACGACGAAGCCTGGGTGAACTGGAGCCGGACCCGGTAACCTGGAAGCGTCTCCGCCCTGCCGTCATCCGGGCGCGCCGCCATTGAAAAGGCCGCAGCTTTTGGCTGCGGCCGCACTTAATAGTGGGTTGAAATGCCGTCGGTTCGTGCAGCGCATCTGCGCTCGGGTAATCTATATTGTTGAAAAAACCTTGCTGCCTTTCAGGGCTTTGTCGATGACATGGAACTGAGCGGTGCGAAGAATGCTGTCCAGCACCGGCAAAATCTCTGCCTTATTGAAGCCGTCAGCGGCAACCCTACCAGCGCTTTCATCCCTTTGCGCCGGTTCTGAAGTTCGTACTTGATCGGAAGCACCCCGTGTCCATCCAAAAAGCCCCCTCCCCTGGCCGGTGGGGACAAGGGCGGGGGCGTTCGGGAAAAGACGATCACTTGTTATCGGTGGGTTGTCACCCTCACCCCAGCCCTCTCATCAAGGGAGAGGCAGTAAGCGGCTTCCCATGGCTGGGCACAATCTAACTGCCGGTTTTTAGGAGCTCAACGCGGACCTTTTTTGACAGTAAATTAAGGATTATTGACCCTGCGGCCTTATCCGGTGTACTAAAATAACTTTACAAGCTTTATCTGCCGCCGATGACCGTGGAGCATCTGTCGTGGGGAGACAATCTTTGCTCGCCAAGGGCGCCCCGTGGTTGACGGGTGTTATCGAAATCGCTATCGGGATCGAAATCGCAATCGGCGGTTGCTGTTGCCACGGTGGCGGCAAATGGCGAACCAGGGACAAAATAATTGCCAACACCAACACCCGATAGCGATACCGGTCCCGATAGCGATTTCGAGGAACGGCGCGTTTTGCGGCAACATAGGGTTACTGGAGCTTCATAGAGAAGCGTGAAAGTGATTTTGAACCGCAGAGACCGCAGAGGGCCGCAGAGAATATACTGAAGAATTTGTAAGTTATCTCTGAGCGCTCTGCGTCCTCTGTGGTGATTTCAGACTTTTTTTACGGAGTTATAAAACCTAATGATGACAACTGATAGGGAGAAATGAGGTTCACTATGTCAAAGCAGACTTTACAACGGCTGGCCTGGCTTCTCTGCCTGTCGGTTGCCCTGGCGGCATGCAAAGATAAAGTTGAAATCATCGATGAGGTCCGGGCGATCAAGACACTGACCGTCAGTGAGCAAGCAAGCGGGCAGACCCTCAAATTTTCCGGGCAGGCCGCGGCGGTCGATTCCTCCGACCTCAGCTTTCAGGTGGGCGGGCAGGTGGCATCCGTGGCGGTTGACATCGGCGATCGGGTGAAAAAGGGGCAGGTGCTCGCCGTTCTCGATCCGGAGCCCTATCAGCTCGATGTGGATGCGATCACCGCAGAACTCACCAAGGCCCGGGACCAGGTAAAGGAAACAAAATCACAGTACGATCGCCAGCAGCGGATTTACGAGCAGGGGGCCGGGGTAAAAAGCCATTTGGATATCGCCGAATATAAATTCAAGGCCGCCCAGAGCGCGGTTGATTTTCAGATGGCACGGCTGGATCAGGCCAACCGGAATCTGCGCAAAACGAAACTGCTTTCGCCTTACGACGGCACCATCGCCTGGCGGTCGATGCAACCCAACGAAGAGGTCAAAGTCGGGCAGAAAGTGTTCTCGATCGATGCAACGGGGGAAATGGAAATTCAACTGGCCGTTCCGGAGACCGTCATCGGCCGCATCCATATCGATGACGCGGTGACGATCACCTTTCCCACGTTGCAGGGTGAGTCCACAAAGGGCCGGATTTCCTTCATTGGGTCCGCCGCTGTTCAGGCCAACGCCTTTCCGGTCAAAGTGGCGCTGGTGGCCCCCAATGAAAAAGTCAAACCGGGCATGAGCGCCGAAGCCAATTTTACCCTGACGGTCGACAATCGGACGGCCGGTTACATCCTGCCGCTTCAGGCCATCCTGCCAGCCCCGGAAGCCAACCAGGGATATGCCTTTGTGTATAACCCCCAGACATCCATGGTCAAAAAAACACCGGTCCGTTTCCAAGGCGTGGAACGGAAAAATGTCATCGTGACCGATGGCCTTTCGGCCGGGGACATCATTGCCGTGGCCGGTGTGAGTTTCTTGGCCGATGGCATGAAAGTCAAACTGATGCAGCAGTAGACTGGGCTCGAAGCACTGAGTGTGAACCACGAAGGACACGAAGTGCACGAAGAAAAACCAAAAAGCGAGTGGGTTAGAACACCTTCGTGAACTTCGTGGTGATCAAAAACATCGGGGCCTGCGAGGCACTGGCACTATCGTTTGAGTTTTGTGCATTACTATAACTTACTTTTCAGGGTATTGTCAGTCTTCTCCAGTCCCGGGACAAAAGGAACCGATAATGAAAGGGATCACCGCATTTGCACTGAATAATTCTCGAACCGTCATCATGACGATATTGTTGGTGATTGTCGGGGGTGTTTCTGCATTCATAAGCCTTCCGAAACTGGAAGACCCCTTTATTACGATTCGCGAAGCGGTGGTGACGGCAAAATATCCCGGCATGCCGGTAGCGGAAGTCGAGCGCCTGCTCACCCGGCCCATTGAAGAGAAAATCCGGAGCATGGGCGAAGTCGACAAAATCAAGAACTCCACTTCCAAGTACGGCGAATGCCTGATCCATGTCACCATCAGCGATGCAGTGCCTGCCGAACAGCTTCCGGCAACGTGGAAACTGCTGCGAAACCGGATGGCCGATGTCAAACCCGAACTGCCGGAAGGCACCATCGGACCGATGGTCAACGACTCCTTCGGAGATACATCGGTGGCCACCATCGCCCTGTGGAGCGATGGGTTCGACATGGCGGAAATGCACGAAACCGCCCGCCAAATCCGGGAGCGCCTCAATCTGGTGAAGGGCACCCAGAAAATCGATCTTACCGGTGTGCAGGACGAGCGTATCTATATAGAGGTGTCGAACGCCAAGATGACGCAACTGGGCATCGATCCCGTCGATATCGGGAAAAAACTCAAGGAGCAGAACGTCTTATTACCCGGCGGCAGGATAGACATCAACGATGTGGAAATCATCGTGGAGACCGAGGGTCGGTTCGTGTCCATCGCGGACATCGGGGCGGTCCTCATCCCGATTCCCGGTTCCGAGGCCTCGATTCCGCTGCGCGACATCGCCACCATCCGGAAAGCCTACGTGGAGCCGATCCAGAACCCGGCCTACTACAATGGCCATCAGACCATTGTATTGAGCGTCTTTATCATCAAAGGGGTCGATGCCGTCGAGTACGGCGCGCGGCTCAAAAAAGCGGTCGCAGAGATGGAACAATCGCTGCCGTGGGGTTACGTGCTCGAATTCGCCACCTACCAGCCGGATCTCATCAAAAAATCCGTCAGCGGAATGGTGATCAACGTGATCGAAAGCATCGCCATCGTCCTGGTGGTGGTCATGCTGCTGCTGGGGCTGAGAACCGGCTTGATCGTGGGCTCGTTTATCCCGCTGGTCATGTTGTTCGGCCTGTTGATGATGTCCGCGCTGGGGATCGATCTGGAACGGATGTCGCTGGCCACCATGATCATCGCGCTGGGCATGTTCGTGGACAACGCCATCGTGGTCTCCGACGACATCAAGGTGAATATGGAAACGGGGATGGACCGAAGGGATGCCGTGTTAAAATCCGGCAGCACCCTTTCGGTCCCACTGCTCACCAGCACACTGACCACCGTTTTCGCTTTCGGACCGATTCTGCTGCAAATCGGTATGGCCGGTGATTATACTGCCTCGCTGGGTTCGGTGATGATCATTCTGCTCATGGGTTCGTGGTTTTTCTCCATGTTTTCATCCACCAGCATGTGCTACTGGTTTTTACCGACGACGCCGACCGGCGGCAGTAATCAACAGCCGGGGAGCGATCCGTACCAGGGGAAATTCTACCGGATTTATCGCCGTATCCTGGAATTTTCCCTGCGCCAGCGGACGCTCGTGCTGGCCGTGACGGGCGGCGCATTCGTCGCCGCGATCTATGCGGCAACATTTATCCCGCAGGCCTTTTTCCCAAGCGGGGACCGAAACCAGTATTTGATCTATCTCGATCTTCCCGCCGGTACGCGCATCGAGGAGACCGACCGGACCGTCAGACAGCTCAGCGCCTGGCTGCAGGATAAAACGGAGAACCCGGAAATCACCGGGACCATCGCCTACGTGGGCAACGGCGGACCGCGGTTTTTTCTGTCGCTGGCGCCGCTGGACCCGGACCCGTTCGTCGGGTTTTTGATCGTCAACACAGAGACCAACAAACAGGTCGCCGAACTCGTCCAGCGCACCGACCACTACCTTCAGAATCATTTTCCCAATGTCCGGGGCCGGGTCAAATCCATGTGGCTTGGGGGCAGTGAATCCGGCCTGTTGGAAATCCGGCTCAGTGGCCCGGCCATCGACGTGCTGTGGGCGCAGGCCGAGCAGTTGATGGCCGCCTTGAGAGAGATACCCGGCACCCAGCAGATCAAACAGGATTGGACCAACCGGGTGTTTACGGTCAAGGCGAATGTCGACCAGGCCCGGGCCCTGCGCGCCGGGGTGACATCCAAGGATGTGGCCACGGCCCTGGGTTTCTTTGTCGACGGCACGACCGCCACCAATTACCACCAGGGCAATGTCGAAATCCCCATCGTCGGGCGCGGGGTCAAGGAGGAACGGGATTCCCCCGACAGCCTGCGCTCGCTCGGCGTCCGTTCATCATCGGGCGGCAGCGTGCCGGTCAGCCAGGTGGCCGATGTATACGCCGTCGGTGAACTGAACCGTATCGTGCGCTATAATCAGGAGCGCACCATTACCGTCAGCGCCAAAAACCAGGTGCTGAAAGCCTCGGAAATGTTCGCTGCCCTGAAGCCCACGCTGGCGGCGATGACGTTTCCGAAAAATCACTACTGGCATGTCGGCGCCGAACTCGAGGACTCCGCCACGGCTCAGAAGAACCTCTCAAAATGGCTGCTGCCGTGTTTTGGCGGCATTGTCTTTTTGCTGGTATGGCAGTTCAACTCCATCCGGCGGGCCGCCATCATTATCCTGACCATACCGCTGGTCATCGTCGGCTCCGTGGTAGGTCTGATATTGATGCGGGCCGATTTCGGATTCATGGTCATCCTGGGGCTGCTGGCTCTGGCCGGGTCCATCGTGAACAACGGCATCGTGATGATCGATAAAATCGAGGAGAACCAGCGCGACGGGCAGACGCCCTATGATGCGGTCGTCAATTCGGCCGTCAGCCGGTTCCGGCCGATCCTGCTGTCGGTGTCGACCACCATGCTGGGTTTTTTGCCGCTGATCATCAATCACGATCCGCTGTTTTTCGGCATGGCATCGGTCATGTTCTTCGGGCTGGGCATCGGCAGTCTGTTTACGCTGAACTATGTGCCGGTACTTTACAGCATCTTTTTCAGAGTCAAATCACCGGCCGCCGGTGTGCAGCCCGGTTGATTCGGTGGGTATCTTCGTAAAAAAAATATTGAACCACGGAGTTCAGGGAGGACACGGAGGGTTAATAGTGCCTGGCTGTGCACCATTCTCAAGCTGGTGTTCCGGCTGTTTCGTAGGGGAGGGGTTTATCACCTCCCGAAATCGGCGAAGATTTACCCAATCGTCCGGGTTCACCCATCACGGGCGGGGATCCGCCGTCGCCAAGGCTTCCGCCGCCGCTGCGCTAAGGCGGATAAAATGGCGGACAAGTCAACCCCGCACCCTACATGATCTATCGTTTCACGGCACCCATTTGGGATGCCACGATGAACGCTTTGTTGCAGCGATGAATATTGATGCTCCCATAAAAAGTCCGAATCTCTCGCAAAGCCGCAAAGATCGCAAAGTTAACACGTTGAAATTAAATAATTTTTTCTTTGCGTGCTTGGCGTCTTTGCGAGAAAATTGCTTTTTTACGGATTCATCAATATTGATGGCACCGTAAAAAGTCGAATTTTTCCTTTTTTCGTCATCCCGGACGAGTGAAACGAGATCCGGGATCCAGTGATTTCAAGCACTTCTGGACCCCGGCGGTCGCCGGGGTGACGGCTTTTCGGGCTTTTTACGGCTTTATCAAATTTGATAGAACCGCAAAAAGTGTTTTTGAAACACAGAGATCACAGCGGAACACGGAGAATTTAGCTAATAATTAATGGGTTATCTCTGTGTTCTCTGCGTCCTCTGTGGTGATTTCAGACTTTTTATGAGGGAGAGCGTTATGGATACGGGCAACGTCTCTGCGGCAACTGAAAAGAAACAAACACGGTGCTTCCCCTGGCTGCTGGGGTTAGTGATCATCGTGTCGACGATGAGCGGCTGCACAATGGTCGGGCCGGATTTTGTTAAGCCGGAGGCGTCGGTGCTCAATGACTGGACCGAGGCGCAGGCGTCGGGTGTCAGTGGCGGAGAAACCGACTACCGCAACTGGTGGCGAGTGTTCAACGACCCGGTTCTCGACAATTTGATCCAAAAATCCTATCAGCAGAACCTTTCCCTGCAGATTGCCGGTATCCGCATTTATGAGGCGCGCGCGCAACTGGGTATCGCTGTCGGTTATCTTTACCCCCAGCAGCAATCGGCTTCCGGAGAGCTGACAAACAACAAACTGAGCACAAGCACCACAACCCCCATTATCGACGACCGGTTCAATGCCATGAGCCTCGGCTTCGATGCCGCCTGGGAGGCCGATATCTGGGGCAAGTATCGTCGCTCGGTGCAATCGGGGGTCGCCAACCTGGAAGCGAGCGTCGCCAGTTATGACAACATTCTCGTATCGCTGACGGCCGAAGTCGCGCGCACCTACATCGTGATGCGCACGGTGGAGAAACGGTTGGAGATCGCCAAGGAGAATGTCCGGCTGCAGGAGCGATCTTTGCAGATTGCCGAAGTCCGGTTCAATGAGGGCGCCGTTTCGGAGTTGGATGTGGCCCAGGCCCAGATGTTGCTGAAGGACACCCAATCCCTGATTCCCCGGTTTGAAAGCAGTCTGCGCCAATCCCAGAACGCACTGGCCACCCTGCTGGGCGTGCTGCCCGGCGAGCTGAAAGAAATGCTCAATGGTCCGGCTCGGATTCCGGCAGCCGCCGAGACCGTCATTGTCGACGTCCCCAACAATCTTCTCCGGCGTCGACCGGACATCCGGTTGACCGAGCTTAGAGTCGCCTCCCAGAGCCCGCAGATCGGGATCGCCAAAGCAGACCTGTACCCTCATTTTTACCTGTTTGGTACCATTGGATGGCGTTCATCGGATGCCACTTCGGTATCGGGCCAGAATGATTTGGGCGATATCTTCAGCGAAAAAAGCCTGTTCTGGAGCGCCGGCCCTGGTTTCAGTTGGGATTTTCTCAACTACGGGCGGATCAGAAACCGAGTGCGGGTGGAAGATGCGCGCCTTCAACAGCTTGTGATCAATTACAAAAATACGGTTTTAAACGCCCAGCGCGAAGTCGAAGATGCGATGGTGGCGTTTGCGCGTTCCAAGGAAGAGGAGCGGTTCTTGAAGGAGAGCGTCAGCGCTGCCCAGCGATCGGTGGCCATATCTTCGCTACAGTACAAAGAAGGGGCCACCGACTATCAAAGGGTGCTGGATTCCCTGCGTTTCCTGGCGACGCAGGCCGATCGTTTGACTGAGGTCAGCGGCCAGGTGGGCCAGCACCTCGTAGCCACCTACAAGGCCCTGGGCGGCGGCTGGCAGCTCAGGGAAGGCGAGGAAATCCTTTCGGAAAAGAACAGAGGCGAAATGACGGCGCGCACCAGCTGGGGGGGAATGCTGGATCCGGAAGGACTCCGACTGCCGGTTGACGACAGCACCCGCGCGGATTGGCAATGGCCGGACTGGTGAAGCATGCGGCTTGCTTTTAAAGATCATTTTTTCCGATGCGGTTGTTGATCACCACGGAGTTCACGGAGGGCGCGGAGAAAAGAAAAGCTGATTACTCTCGCCAAGGCGCAAAGAACGCTAAGACAAAACATTATAAACCACGGAACACACGGAACACACGAAAAGACAACAAGAAAATCTGTTTATGCATCTGCCTCAAGTTGGCCAATTTGCCAGCATCGGAAGGCAACCACCGATTTGCAAAAAACCCAAAACCCGTCACCCCGGCGAAGGCCGGGGTCCAGAAGTGCTTGAAATCACTATAGGGGTGGGAAAACCCGGTTACCCGGGCTCTCCCCCCTCCGAACCGGACATGCGGATCTCCCGCATCCGGCTCTCCGGTCGGCGGTTTTACCTCATGAGGACTGAAGCAAGGCGCGATGGGCATCATAAAGGCTAAA
>JBDRRP010000034.1:0-8291 GCA_043825735.1 Pseudomonadota bacterium
GGGATTCAGCACGGCGCCGCCGGCGATCCGCGTGGCCTCGGCGCCGACCCTGCTGCTTTTCGTGAACGGGCAGCCGGTGCTCACCGAGGTGGCGGGTACCGGACTTCAGGTGGTGGCCAACGCGAATTGGCCGACGTTCAAAGACCCGGCGGGAAAAGGCACCTTCTACCTTCTGGGGGGAGTTGGGGACATCCTTAAATTTTCAACTTCAAGCCTTCAGCTTCTGCAATCTGCCTGCCCCGCCTGAAGGATATGCTCACCGAAGCGGTAGTGATGCCCAAGCGCCTGGCCATGGCAGTCATGCTCTCGCCCAATTCATTGACCGCCCAGTAACACAGAAGACTACGCGCAATCACCTGCTGTCTGAATTTTCCTGGCAACCAGACCTGATCGACGGTGACGCCAAGCACCTGCGCTACCCGGTCGGCCACCTCTGACACACTCACGCCGTCAGCTTTCAGGGCATATCTCCTATCCAACGCTTCCTGGCTTTCTGAAAGAATCCGTTCAACAAATTCGCCGTCCCCTAAAATGCGCTCATCGCTCTTTTCATGCGAATCGGCGGCTCTCAGAGCCTGCACCCCTTCCCAGCCGCCGGCGCTTCTGATGAGGCCACCACCGGTCAAATCTTTTCTTTTTCCCTGATTGATGCCCTTTTCAACAAAGGCGCGGTAGCGTTGACGGGCCGCGCCTTTCTTTTTACCGAAATTGCGCAGCACTACAGCGGTGTTCTGCCACTCATGCTCATGGGTTCCTATGACCACCGAGTGCCCGCAATACGGGTACTCGTCCAATGCCGTCATGTCAGGGACGAGCTTGGCTCTTAACGGATTCAGGTGGATGTAGCGCACCAGTTCCATCAGGTAGGCGTCTTCCTGGCATAGGATAGACTTGTATCGGTTCTGGAACAGGTGGCCGGTTCGATGGTGACGGTGGTTGTAGCTGGTTGCGTGGCCGGTGAGCAGCCGTCGCATCACGGTGGCGATAGGAACGTTGCCGGTGCGAAGCAGCAAATGGAAATGGTTTGGGATCAGCGCCCAGGCGTAGCATTCGGTACCGGTTTCTTCGAGGATCGCCGCTAATCGGATCAGCAATGAATCCCGATCATGATCATCGTCAAAAATCTTCCGACGCTCAATTCCCCGGGTGATAATGTGATGAAGAGCGCCAGCGGTATCTATGCGCGCTTTGCGTGGCATTTGTGAAAGGGTAGCAAGGTTGCCAGAAACCGGCAAGTTGAAATTTTAAGGGCGTCCCCAACTAAAAAGTTGAAATTTTAAGGGCGTCCCCAACTACACATCGGCAAAATCATGACGGTCAACAACAGGGTGCTTTTTTTCATGGTTATCCTTTCGTTTTTAGATGCCTTTTCCATTCGATGTGCCCGGTTCCATTTTGATCACCAGCGGTGCGTCGATGGCGCGCATGATGTGGGCGGCGGGAAGACCGTGTTCGAGCAGCAGCGCCATGGCCCTGAGATACTTTCGGATGTGGAGAAAAAACTTCTTATACCCGGTGCAAAGGTAATGAAGTCCCGGCTCTCCATACCAGGACCGGGCAAACCGATGCTTGGGACACCCGCCCTGACAGGCCGCAAGGGCGTCGCATTCCCGGCACCATCTCGGGAGCGCAGACGTTTTGGCCGCGCCGAAGCCCGATCGCAGGCAATGCGCCACCATCTCGGGCAACGAATCCGTGGCGATGTTCCCCAAGCGGTGCTCAGGGTAGACGCAGTGATCGCAGGCATAGACATCGCCGTTGTGTTCCATCACCAGCGACCGGCCGCAGTGGGCGGCATGGACGCACACCGGCGAGGGGTTGCCGATCCAGGCATTGAGCGCCCACTCGAAGTTCATCACGAAAGTCCGGCCCACATCGTTTCGGACCCACGCCTCATAAATGGCGATCAAAAAATCGCCGTAGTCTTCGGCAGCGACGGTCCAGGGCGTGACTCGGGTCTGCGTTTCCTCCCGGTCCAGGGCCGCTGGGCCGGCAAGGCGAAGCCCCGGGCCGGCGCCTGACGGATCGTCCATCCAACGCTCGACGATGGGCGCGAACTGGATGTATTCGACACCGCTGTCCTTGAAAAAACGGTAGACATCCAGGGGATGCGCTGCCGTTTCACGGGCCACGCTGGCCAGCACGTTAAAGGCGATCTTGTGCTTTTGCAGGAGCCGCAGCCCCCGCATGACCCTGTCGAAGGTTCCGCGGCCGCTGCGGTCGCGGCGATATCGGTCATGGATTTCCTTCGGGCCGTCGATGCTGATGCCGACCATGAAATCATGCTTTTTCAAAAACCGGCACCAATCCTCGGTCAGCAGAGTGCCGTTGGTCTGGAGCACATTGCGGATTGTCTTGAACCCCATCCAGGGCTTCTGGAGCGCGATCACCTTTCTGAAAAATGCGATGCCCAGCAGGGTCGGCTCTCCGCCCTGCCATACGAATTCGACCTCCGGCGTGGGCTGGGATCCAATGTAACCTGATACGAAGGCGGAAAGGACGTCAACCGGCATTCGGAAATTTTCGCCCGGGTCGAACAACGCGCTCTTTTCGAGGTAGAAGCAGTACTCGCAGGCGAGGTTGCAAACCGGCCCCATGGGTTTTGCCACGACATGGATGCCTGCCGCGGGCCTGTCCGTGGTCATTACGGCTCCGAGCTTTCCAGTACCGGCTGAGTCTCGTGCCATGGCTCAGTTCCCTTTTTTCCGGCGCTGGTGCGGCCGGACTGATTCCGGGGGTATCCGCGTCCCGATAAGGGGAGAAAGGACCGTCACTTCGGGAACAGAAACGTCAACTGCCGACTAATTCGATATCGCCATCTTATAGGCGGCTTCCTTGCCGGCCGCCTCGGCTTGCGCCTTGACCGCTTCTCCCATCGGCTTCACATCCACGACAACCTTGAAGATCTTGCCCGTGAAGGCGTTGTCGCGCTCCTTGTAGTCGGACGTGACCGGGGTGGCGTCATCCACGCCAACGGCCGCCGTCTCGTCGGCCGAAAAGATCATCGGTTGCGTGCGCTCGATCCGGCCGCTGGCGACTTTCTCACCGTTGACCAGTATGGTGGCCGTGCCGCCCTTGCCGACCCCGCCGCCGTCATAGTCGAAGTTCATGCGGAGGGTGGCCTTGCCCGGCGCCACCGCCTTCGGGGCGGCGACCTTGAATTCCTGCAGCCCGATGAAGTTGTAGCTGTACGTCGCCTTGCCGTCCTTGAGATACAGGCTCCAGCCGCCGAACCGTCCGCCCTGGGCGAGGATCACGCCACTCGCGCCACCCTTGGGGATCTCCACATCCGCCGTGATGGAGAGCGAGCGGTTCTTGATGTTGATAAAGACGTTCTCGCTCATCGAGTCCATGCCTTCCGAGAGCGTGAGCGACGTTCGATCGCCCATGAGGTCCGGTCGGCCTGCGATTGCCGCGTTGACGCGTTCAACGACGCGGTCATCAATCGGCAGTACGCTGTACTTGATCGCTTCCTCCATGAAGAGGTCCTGCATCTCCTTGAGCTTCTCCGGGTTAGCCGTAGCCAGATCGTTCACGAGGCTGAAGTCGCTGCGCGTGTCGTAAAGCTCCCACTTGTCATCCAGCAGTTTCCTGCGGGGCTTCATCTCCCACGGCGCCCTGTGCAGGGTGCCGGCAAGCCAGCCGTCGTTATAGATGGCACGGTTGCCGAACATCTCAAAATACTGGGTCTTGTGGGTGCTCTTGGCTTGAGCATTTTCGAAGCTGTACACCATGCTCACGCCTTCGATCGGTTCCTGAACCGTACCGTTGACGCTTTTGGGTTCGGGCAGGTTTGCCGCCTCGAGCACGGTGGGGGCCACGTCGATGACGTGGTGCCACTGCGAGCGGACCTGGTTGGTGGCCTTGATGCCCTTGGGCCAGGAAACGATCATCCCGTTGCGGGTTCCGCCGTAATTGGAGGCAACCTGCTTGGTCCACATGAACGGCGTATCTCCCGCCACGGCCCAGCCCGCGGCCATGTGCGGATAGGTGGTCGGCCCGCCCCAGTCGTCGTAATGCGTGAGCATGTCTTCAACCGTCTCCTGAACGCCGTTGAAATAGGTCATTTCACTGAACATGCCGCTCATGCCGCCCTCGGCGCTGGTTCCGTTGTCGCCGAGGATGTAGAAGATCAGGGTGTTGTCGAGTTGACCGGTTTCGCTGATGGCTTCGAACAACCGGCCGATCTCGTGGTCGCAGTATTCGCCGAAACCGGCATACACTTCCATCTGGCGGGCGAAGAGCTTCTTCTCGTCCGGGCTCAGCTTGTCCCAATCCTTGATGGCCTCGGGCTTGTCGGCCAGCTTGGTGCCGGCCGGGACCACACCCAGTGCGATCTGTCTGGCCAGCGTTTCTTCGCGCAGCTTGTCCCAGCCTTTGTCGAATTTGCCCTGATATTTGGCGATCCATTCCTTGGGCACATGATGCGGCGCATGGGTGGCACCGGGGGCGAAATACATGAAAAACGGCTTGTCCGGCGTCAGCGCTTTCTGGAACTTCATCCAGGCAATGGCCTGGTCGGTCATGTCGGTCATGAAATTGTAGCCTTCACGATGCGGCGTGGGGATGCGCGTCATCCCGTCATAGAGGGTGGGATTCCACTGGTCGGTCTCGCCGCCGTAAAAGCCGTAGAACTTGTCAAAGCCCGAGCGTGTGGGCCAGCGGTCGGTCGGCCCGGAGGGACTGACTTCCCAGGGCGCGGTCTCGTGGTTCTTGCCGAAGAAGCCGGTGCTGTAACCGTTCAGGCGCAGCATCTCGGCCAGCGGTGCGACGTTGTTCGGCCGCTGTCCCGTGTTGCCAGGAAAAGCCGTGGCCGTTTCGGTGATGCCGCCCATGTTGTTCATGTGGTGGTTGCGGCCGGAAAGCAGCGCGGTCCGGGTCGGCGAGCTGACCGCGGTGGTGTGGAAGTGGTTGTAGCGCAGACCGCTGGCGGCGAGTCCCTCGGCGGCCGGCATGTGCACCGGCCCGCCGAAGGCACTGGGCACGCCGAAGCCCATGTCGTCCACGAGGACGATGAGCACGTTCGGCGCCCCTGCGGGCGTCTTGACCTCAAAGCGCGGCGGCGGTGTGGCGTCGCGGGCATCGAGAACGGTGCTGTGCGGGTACCTGGGCTCCTGGATCGGCAGTACCGTGCGGTCCATCGCGGTCTGCGCGGCGGCCGTGGCGGCACAGGCTGTTCCCAGCGCAATACCGAGCATCCCATGGAGTGCCTGCTTTTTCATGTCATTGGCTCCTTGCTGTGAAAAGGATTTGAAAACGGCACGGGCGCGCTGCCCACATCTGATGCCGGTGCCTTTATACCCATATCCTGATCGTTTGGCGGGGTCATCCCCCGAAAGTTGTAAGACGAGTTGTATTTTTTTCCAATCGGGTTCGGGTCCCTGAACGGCGGGATCGGGAAACGGGGCTGGATTTTCACAAAATGCCGAGGGCTTTGGCGCCGATAACCGCCTGGTGGCGATTGTCGACATCCAGTTTACGGTAGATCGTGGACAGGTGACGCTTGACGGTCTCCGGGGAGATGGACAGGCTTTCGGCGATGTTTTTGTTGCGCGTGCCTTTGGCAAGCATCCTGAGCACTTCGATTTCGCGGTTCGACAGTGGGTCTGTCGACATCTTGTCAGGTGACGCTGCGCCGGGTTTGTTTCGATCCTCCGCACGACGGCCAAATAGTTCGCTCTCCCCGCCGCCGATGGCCTCGAGGATCTGCCCGGCATATCGCAGCGCGGGATTTTTCTTTACGAGGCGGTTCAGGAGATCCGGCATTTCCGGCCCCTGATCCAGGAAGGGGCGGATGAGGCCGCCAGGCTCTGCCAGGGCAAGCGCCTCCGTCAGGGTATTCAGCGCCTCCGGCAGGTTGCCCTTGAGCGCATAGCGCCGGGCCCGTAAAACGAGGGCATCGATCAGCATGCCGGTACCATGGGTCTTGCGGGAGAAATCGCACAGGCGGGCGAGATACCGGTCCGCCTCGCTCAAATCGGCAGGCGCTGCCCGGGCCAGAAGCAGCCGCGCCAGGGTCACCTGAGGGGCGTAGAACCGAAATGCGGGCATGAAGGGGACCGAAATAAAATGTCGCATCCAGACTCCAGCCTCGGCGGCATGCCCCTGACGCAGCGCCAGTTCGACCTCAAACGCTTCGCAGAGCTTCAGCAGATTGGTATTGCCCGCCTCCAGCATAAAATCCGTCACCGCATCGCTGACGGCCCGGGCGGCCTGTTCCCGGCCCATGGCCTGGTAGGTCAACGCAAGCGCGAACGCACCGTGGCAGTAGTTGATGACACTCGGCACGGCCAGTTCTCCGAAGACGGGTTCCAGGAAACGCTGGGCCAGATCCAATTCGTTTTGCTGGTAATGGGTGATGCCGGCAAAATATCGGCCGACGGCGACCGATTCAGTCAGATTGTTCCTTTGGCCGTGTTTCAGGAACTGGGCGCTGACCTGTTTCAGGTGCTGTAAATCGGCAGCGATCCAATCGGAAAAACACAGGGCCGCCAGCGACATGCTTTTATTGCGGGCGTTCGATGCGTCTTCCTGTTCGAGCGCCGCATACACCACCCGCCGGGCGCCTCCCAGCTCGCCACGCATCTGGAGCGCCGCTGCCAGGATGATTAGGGCCATGCCGCGCGGACTGCAATGGCTGGCCGGGAGTCTCGTCAAGGCTTCCCTGGCCGTGGTTTCGGCAAGCGCACCCTGGGCGGCGATGAAGTGCTGGAAACTTCTTAATGCCTGCAGTTCCCCCCATAAGACGCTGCCGGCGGCGCTGGCTTTGTCGGCGGCGGCGACGAAATTTTCGATGCGGTCCAGAACTTCGGCCAACTCCGGATACCGCGCCTGCCGATGCAATAGCCAGGCACTGGCCAACAACAATTCGGGCCGACCCTGAACATATTCGTGCGGAAATCGCGTTAGGCAGCGGTTCAGGTGGTACCAGTCGCCCCGGCTCATGATGTCCTGGCGATATCGCTCGACAATCTCTGCGGCAACCGCCAAGGCATCTCCCTCGAGGGCGATCGAGAGCGCCTCATCGACATGGCCGTTTTCAGCAAACCAGGTGCCGGCCCGTTCGTACAGGAGGGTGATTTCTTGCGCAGTGAACCGCTCTTTGAGATGGCGCTTGAGCATTTTTTGGAACAGATGGTGCCAGCGAAACCATTTCTGCTCGTCATCCAAAGGGACGACAAACAGGTTGGCATTTTCCAGCAGCGATAAAAAGCTGCGGCCGTCCATACTGCTGCCGCCGGGTGTTGAATCTGGACAGCAGACGGCATCGCAGAGCTGCGCGTTGAAGCGATTTAAAATGGCGCTTTTCAACATACACGCCTGTATGGGCAGCGGATATTGGGAGAGGATTTCGGAAACGAAGTACGCCATGACATAGCGGTTTTCCAGCGGCAGGCCGGCCAACAGGCACTTGATGTCCTTTTGATCCATCATCGACAGGGCGGCCAGGCGCAGGCCGGTCACCCATCCTTCGGTTTTTTCCTCCAGGATGGCGGCGACGTCGCCGTCCACGGGTGCCCCTGTCGTCTGCTGCAGGAAAGCGAGGGTTTCCTCCAGTGAAAAGCGCAGGTCCCGGGTCCGGATCTCGAGCATTTGCCCCTTGGCGCGCAAAGCCGTCAGCGGCAGCGGCGGATCCCGCCGGCCGATCAGAACAAGATGTATGACGGCGGAAGGGTGACGCAGGAGATCGGCAAGCAGTTCGTGTACTTTATTGTCCCGGATCCGGTGGTAGTCGTCCAGCACCAGGATCAACGACTTTTCGAACCGGTCCAACTCGTTGATCAGCGTCCTTGCCAGTACTGAAACCTCCGGTAATTGCTCAACCCCGAGCATGGAAAGGGTTTCACCGCAGGCGCCGGGGAAGACGTCTTGGATCGCGGCGACCAGATAGGAGAGAAAGCCCCTGAGATCGTTGTCGTTCTCGTCCAGAGACACCCATGTGCCGGGGGTGTCGCAGGCCGCCAGCCAGCAGCTCACCAACGTGCTCTTACCATAGCCGGCGGGGGCAGAAACCAGGGTCAGCGGTCGATCCTGCTGCCGGGCGAGGCGGTTCAGCAGGTCGCCGCGATGCACATGGTCGCTGGCCACCGGCGGCCGGTGCAACTTGGTGCGGATGATCGGTTCGATGTTGTGTTTTTTTGTCACGGGGTTATGATATTCAATTTTGGATAGGCGCCGGCGCCGGTATCAAGAACGGCTGCGTAATGAGTTGTAGTGCGATAACAGGTACTTTTGTATCACAAAATAAGATGCGGCCCAATTGTAAAACACCGATCGATATACGATGGGGT
>JBDRRP010000035.1:0-3367 GCA_043825735.1 Pseudomonadota bacterium
CCAAGGCCTCCAGAATTTTCGGGGCCAGGCGGTCTGCAATATGATCGAGCTGCTCGGTGGTTAGGTCCATATCATCCAGAAAAGAAGAGGGCCTTGTCTTGGTGGGGTGCCCGTTAGCCCAAGACAAGGCCCTATGCCGAAGTAGAAGGTGTTTTTAGCGTAGAGCAATGCGTGGCCCCTGTCAATCGAAAAATCACCAAAAGTGAGAATTTAGGGCGCAGAACTGAGCAATATTGCTTTGATTTCGTGAAACTGCGGTGGGCGCTTATCTGGCGGCATATCAATCATTTTCATAAACCGCGCCATCATCTGATTTTTCTCGTCAATGCTTGCAATGGGCGGCATTATATCTTTGTCGGTCATGCGCAGGAACCCTTTCCGATAGTTAGCAGCAGATGAATAAAAAAAGCAGCAGAGTAAGGACATGAGGGTATTCGCATTATGCGAAAATGTCAATTAAAATCTTACAAAAAGTGAGGTTTGATGACATAAAACAGGCCACGGCGCTCAGTACCGTGGCCCGCCGTTACGAACCGAGGATCAGCGTCCGGATCGCCTCATAGTAAGGTGGCTTTTTATCTGCCGGAGCTTCAACGATTTGCGTGAATTTGCGGAGAAGCGCCAGGTCGTCATCACTGTATTCCTGGGTATTCATCAAAAAGGACTCAGGCACACCAAAGAATTTGGCTGCGAGTGTGATCTTTTCCAGCGTCATACCGCGCTCGCCGGACTCGATCTGCGAGACCATGCCGGTGCTGGTATAGCCGACCGCTTTCATCAGGTCGACTTGTGTGGTGTTCGTGATGTTCCTTAGCTGCTTAATTTTTTTGCCAAGAAGTGTCTTTGCGTCTTGTGTCACAGCGCTTCCTTTCCGAGCCTATAATCTCTCTGAAAGTGAAAAATGTTGACAGCCCGACCCTAACCGCTATATGTGTTCCGTCTATCGGGACCCAACGTAAATCGCCCATCAAATGCCCCGAATAACACCCGCGCAGTAATGATCCAAGCTCAAGAATGTTGGGATTTTTGTATCAGCATAAAAAAGATCACATATTTCAGGCCTGTTGTCAAGCTCAAAATCTCACTCAATGTAACTATTTTTGTTTATTTTTTGTTACTATCGTGTCGTTTTCGGGTTTTTCTATTTGCTCTTACTAAAATAAAGGATTCGCATGGCCTCATATCCAGCGACAAATATACCGCCATGGCAACACCAAGAAAGTGGATGGGAGCATGTCCAGGCCGTCTCACACCCATATATAAGGATTGGCCCTGGAGGGGGCAAGACTAAATTTTTCATCGATTGTATCAATGGCCTTGGCGCTATGGTCTCCCTGATGGTTTGTCCGAACAAGGTTCTCAATCACTGGCCTCGGCAGATCAAGGTGCATTCGCCGAAAATGATTAAACCGATCTGTCCCACCACAGAGTCGTGGAGCGTCAAGAAAAAGGCCGCCTTTATCGAGGCAGAGCTAAACCTCGCCAAAATGGGCAGGTATCCCGCCCTTGTTATCCTGAATTTTGAATCGTTTTACCGGCCGCCGCTCGGGCCGACCAGGAAAAAGGTCGGAAATCGTATGCGCATCACCGATCCGGGTCTGCTTTCAAAGATTCCTTGGGATCTTTTCGGTATCGATGAGATCCACCGGATCAAAAAGCCCGGCGGCATCTGGTCGTGGGCGGCGTACAACATCGGAAAGCACGCAAAACGCCGGGTGGGACTCTCCGGAACGATGCTGCCCAAAGACAAGCGCGATGCCTACGCGCAGTTCCGGTTTCTCGATGACGCGGTCTTTGGCACCAGCTACGCCAATTTTTGCCAGGCCTATTGCGTCATGGGCGGCTATGAAAACCGGCAGGTCATCGGATACCTCAATGAGGAAGTATTCGCGCAAAAGCTCTCCACAATTACCTACAGCGTGGACACCGATGACGTTCTGGACCTTCCCGCTGTGCATGACGTGCCGATCTATTTCGATCTCAGCGACAGCGCCAAAAAGGTCTACCGTGAGCTTGAACAAGAATACATCGCCCAGATCGACCAGGGAGAGATTGTGGCGAAAAACGCCCTGGTAAAGATGCTCCGGCTTTGCCAGATGACCGGCGGCTTTGCCACCACAGATGACGGCAACATCCACCAGATCGACAACTCCAAGATCGAAAACCTTCTCGACAAGATGCAGGACTTGCCGCCAGGTGAGCCGGTAATGGTGTTTTACAAGTTTACTCCGGAGGCGATGGTTTTGCGCCATGCGCTTGAGGCCGCAGGTTACAAGGTCGGTGAAATCTCAGGCAGGGCAAACGATGAGCAGGGCTGGCTCGACGGCAAATTCAACGTCATGCTTTTGCAAATCGATGCCTGCGCCGAGGGCCTTGATACGCTCACCGCTGCCAGGTACGGCTTCTTTTATACAAAGGGGCTGATCTCCCCAGGCAAACTCGACCAAGCCATCCGGCGTCTCAAGCGCCCCGGCCAGCAGCGGCGCGTGATCTTTTTCCATCTGATCGCCCGCGGCACCGTGGATCAGAAGATCGAAAGATCTCTCAAGTCGGGAAGCGACACCATCCAGGGCGTCTACAACCAGATGAAAAACCGGGTCGATGACGATAGCGATCCGTTCGCCCTGGCCGCATAGACGCTGTTACGAGGGCTTTGCTATGAGAATCAGTCTGCTAATACCGGATTGGCCGCGATGGAAATATGAGTATTACGGAATGCCTGTGCCATGCCTGAGAAGTGTGCACTGGCATATGTGGCAATAACGCAGTTAAACGCACAGTGGCCATTCAGGCATATCATAGCCAAACGATAGGAAGCGGGGTTTTTTGGGAAAAGTACTTGAGGCAACACACCCGTCCGGCGAAATTATCGTGTTTGACGATGACTCGCATACCTACACGGTTAAGTCCACCGGTGAGCGGTTCATCAGCGTCACCACGGTGCTTGGGGAGTACTTTCCCAAATTCGACGGGCCGGGTGTTGCCGAAAAGTGCAGCAACGGGTCAAATCCAAAGTACGCCGGACGGCCGGCCGCAGAGATCCTGGCCGAATGGGATGCCGAGGGCGAGCGGGGCCGCACCGAGGGCACCAATGTTCATGCCTACGGCGAGTGGCGTCTTTTGCAGACGTTCGGTCCGCCCCGGGTGGAGTGCCCGGCGTCCATCAGCAATCGCACGGCGGCCTTGTTCAACCGGATCGATCAGTTTTTCCCGACGCTTCTCAAGCACTACAAGTTTGTGGCCGCAGAGCTTATCATTTTCTCCCTGAAGCTCAAAATCTCGGGAATGATCGACCTTTTGATGCAGTGCCGTAAAACCGGAGATTTTATCGTCCTCGATTGGAAACAAAACAAAGAGATCACGATGG
>JBDRRP010000036.1:0-24240 GCA_043825735.1 Pseudomonadota bacterium
TGGCGCGCCTGGTACGACTCGAACGTACGACCTACGGATTAGAAGTCCGTTGCTCTATCCAACTGAGCTACAGGCGCTAAGAAGCCGGGAATTATCACAGCGCTCAGATGATGTCCACCTCTAATCAATGGTCCCCAAAGAGACCCATTACAACGAGGCGAAATGAAGAAAAAGGAAACAATCCCAGCCGATGCCCCGGCGGGCAGAATGGGGGACAAGGCTGTCATTGACAATACCTCGACCAAGTCCACCAGAGGCGATTCCAAATCCCTTGTCAAATTCGATCCGCTGCAACGGTATCTTTCCGAAATCAGTCATTACCGGCTGCTGACCCGAGATGAGGAAAAGGAACTGGGTATCCGGGTGCGCGAAGAAGGGGACCCGGATGCGGCCTATATGCTGGTAACGTCCAACCTGCGGTTGGTGGTCAAGATCGCGCTGGAGTTCCAAAGGGTCTGGATGCAGAATCTGCTGGATCTCATCCAAGAGGGCAATATCGGCCTGATGCAGGCCGTCAAGAAATTCGACCCATACAAAAACGTCAAATTTTCATACTATGCTTCTTTCTGGATCAAGGCCTATATTTTGAAGTTCATTATGGACAACTGGCGCCTGGTCAAGATCGGTACGACCCAGGGGCAGCGCAAACTCTTTTTCAAGCTGAAAAAAGAAAAGCAAAAGCTCATTGATGAAGGCTTCGATCCTAAACCCAAGCTGCTCTCCGAGCGGCTGGGGGTGTCTGAGCGGGAAATCGTTGACATGGATCAGCGGCTGGACGGATGGGATGTGTCCCTGGATGCCCCGCTGAAGGACGATTCCGACACGGAGCGTATCGAGTTTCTCAGCACCGATGCCGTTTCGGTTGAAGATCAGGTGGCCCGGAAAGAAATGGAAGGCCTGCTCCACGAAAAAATCGCCGATTTCCGCAAACAGATGACACCCCGGGAATTGGAGATTTTCGATCTGCGCATTTTTTCCGATTCGCCGGCCACGCTCCAGGAAATCGGCGACCGGTACGGGATTTCCCGTGAGCGCGTGCGGCAGGTGGAAAAAAATATCGTCAAGAAAATGAGAGGATACTTTAAAAGTGAAATACCGGACTTTTCGGTATATTCGGGAATCGTTGGCGACGATTGACGCTATTATCTTCAACGTGGACAGCACAGATGACACGCAATGTTAAAATGATCTGTTATCTCCTGGTGGTGCTGGTTCCCCTATCCGGTTGTATACCGCACCGCGACACCGGTTACGCGCTACGACCTGCGGCGGCAGACCCGCCAGCCAATGCCTACTACCACTATCTGGCCTCTCAACTGCGACAGTCCGAAGGGGCGCGGGACAAGGCCCTGGAGGAACTGGTAGCGGCCTATCGCCTCGATACCGATACGCCGCTGCTGGGGCGTGAGCTGGCCGTATTGCTGGTGCAGTCCGACGATAACGACAGCGCCTTGCAGGTGGCGGAAGACACCCTCAAGGCGCATCCGGACGATATCAACACCCTGATCATCTATGGCCGCATTCAACAGGAACTTAAAAACTCCGCGGCCGCCGGGGAGGCTTTTGAAAAGGTGTTGGCGCTGGACCCAGACCAGCAAAGCATATACCTTCACCTTGGCGGGCTCTATCTGGACGACGGCAACAGGGACTCGGCCCAGGCGGTGTTCCAACGCCTGGTGGACCGGTTTCCCGATTCCTTTGCAGGGTATTTCTACCTCGGCCGGATTGCGGCATCCAATGGTGACGACAAGACTGCCGAAGCGCTGTTTTCACAGGCGCTGGCCATCAAGGACGATTTGGATGAGCCGCGTTTTGAGTTGGTGGAGATCTTCAAACGGCAACGGCGAATCGATGAGGCGATCGCGCTCTACCGGGATCTGTTGACGCGAAATGAGGATAATCTTCGTGCCGCGCTGGGGCTTGGCGTATTGTACTACGAGGTCGGCAAGAAGCAGGAATCCCGCAACCTTCTTGGCGATATCGGCCGACGCTTTGCGTCCGACACGCGACTGGCCAGAACCATCGCGGGGCAGTATGTGGACCGCAAGGCCTATGATGCGGCGCGGATCATCCTTGAAGGGGTGATGCCGGCGCAGCCCGACAGCCCGGAACTCTTATACCTGGCGGGGCTCACCTTCGAAGGCCTTAACGACTGGGAAACGGCAGTGACCTATCTGCGGCGGATCCCGGCCTCATCCGGCCTTTACCGGGATGCGGCCATCCACGTTGCTTTCATCTACCAGGAAAAAGAGAAGATCGATGAGGCGATCGATTACTTGAAAGGCGTGCTTCCCAACATCACCGACAACGCTGAGTTGTATTACTATCTGGGATCCCTTTACGAAGAGAAGGACGCGCTCGCCGACGCCGTCCAGTGGCTCAAACAGGGTCTTGAAAAAGCGCCCGATGACGTGAAGATGGCCTTCAGACTCGGCGTGGTCTACGATAAGCAGGGCAACAAAGAAGCCTCCATTGCGCAGATGCAAAAGACGATCGCCCTGGATCCCGAGCATGCCAGCGCCTTGAACTATCTCGGGTATACATACGCGGACATGGGCGTCAAACTTGACGAAGCTGAAGCGTTGATCAAAAAGGCCCTTTCCATCAAGCCCGACGACGGATACATCACCGACAGCCTGGGCTGGGTCTACTTCAAGAAAGGTCAATTCGCCGAAGCCCTTGAATGGCTGGGAAAAGCGGTAGCCCTCACGCCAGAGGACCCCGTGATCCTGGAGCACCTTGGGGACGCCTACCACCGCACCGGTGACTCTCAGGAGGCGCTCCGGTATTATCGCCAGGCATTGGAAAAAAAGACCCAGGACCGGGAGCCGCTCGTGGAGAAACTCAGACAAATTGAAGGTGCAAGGCAGCCGTGACCCCCCTCGTCCGAGGCACCCTCGTTGCACTTCTGGCGGTGGTGTGCGGATGCGCCACTCTTTTCAGACCTGCTGGTGTGAGCCCTGAAGCAGCTGCGCTGTTGGCGCGCGCCGGAGACATTAACCCTGGTCTGATGACACTCAAAGGACTGGGCTCTCTTGACATCGTCCGGTCCGGCAAACGCTTCCAGGCGAGGGTGGCGTGGATCTGCCAGCCTCCGGACAAATTTCGGATCACTGTCCTCGGCGCCCTGGGGCGCCCCGCTATTTCCCTGGTGTCCGACGGCCGGCGCTTCAGCTTTCTTTCCCACGATACCGGCCAATTTGAGCAATGGGACCGCGGCGCACTGTTTCCCCCGGTGCCGCTGCCCATTGCCATTGCCCCGGAGGACATCGCTGACGTGCTCAGCGGCAGGGTGCCGGTGAAGGCCTACGACGCCGCCTCGGTCAAACCCGGTGACACAACCGCCATCGAAGTGCTGGTGCTCACGCAGTGGGGGCGCACCATACAGACCATCGATTTTCGAAAGGGATCGCCCCGCCCGGAGGACTTCACCGTTTACACGGAGCAGGGTGAGCGGGCTTACGCCGTCGCTTTCCGGGATCACCGAGAGATGGCAGGCTTCCGGTTGCCGGGGCGTTTCGAAATCCGTGGCAGTGACGGTTCCAGTGTCTCGGTGCGGGCCGATCGTTACTGGCCCAATGCCCCGGTGGATCCGGCGGTGTTTGTGCTCAAGCCGGCATGATGGAAGGCTCCCGCGCAGCCCGCCTCAGGCTGACGGAAAATGCGCCCGACCAGCCGGTTCAAGAAACCCGATTATACCAAGAGGACGTTGGCAGCCCATATCCAAAATGATTTACACCGCAGAGAACACAGAGAACGCAGAGAATATCAGTATTGTTTAAAATACCTCTGCGCTCTCTGCGATCTCTGCGGTGAATCGATTATTTTCCCGGATGTTGCCCAAACAGGACACCCCCATGCCGCGTCAGGTCATTGCACTGGAAGGCCGGCTGCGCCGCTGCAGCAATGTCACTACCCTCGGGGTGCACCCCAATTTTGGCGATTATTCCGATCCGGAGCGGTCAGCCATGGACGCGGCCCCGGTGATTTATTACCCGTCGAGCCAGTACGCGTTTTTGTTCAGCACTATCGGCAAACGGACTTTTCCCGGATACGCCGCCTATGTTTGCGCTCAGGACAAGATACGGCAGACGGCGCTCTTCCAGATGGCCGGCATCCCGCACCCGCCCACCCGTGTATTTTACGGGAGCCGGCAACACCAGAAGATTCTATCCCGGTTTACCTTGCCGCTCATCGCCAAGATCCCCCGGGGCTCCGCCTTGGGGCGCGGGGTTTTTCTTATCCAGCAGGAGGCCGATTTGGCTGCTTTCTGCAGCCAGCATCATACGGTGTATATTCAGAAATACCTTCCGGTTTCACGCGATATCCGTGTGGTGGTCGTGGGCGGGCGGGTTGTGCATGCCTATTGGCGTCATGCACCGGAGCTTGATTTCAGGAGCAATGTGGCCGTGGGCGGGCGCATCTCATTTGATCCCGTGCCGCAGTCCGCGCTGGCGCTGGCCGTTCACACCGCCGCCACGTGCCGCTGGGATGATGTCGGGATCGACATCATCGACTACGACGGCAGCCTGTTTGTCATCGAGGGGAACATGAAGTACGGGCGCGAGGGGTTCCGGCAGGCCGGCATCGATTACACGCGCCTGATGGAAGGGCTAATTGCCGATGGCACGATCTGACGCGGCCGCTGACATGGATCTTTCCCGGTGGCGGGAAGCACTGGACGACAGAGAGGCGAGAATGCTGCGCGCGGAGGCGTGCCTCAGCCGAAAGGCGGTCCGCCGGAAGGCGGAGCCGCGGCTGAAAACAGGGCACCGACAGGCCTACGCCGTCGATGCTGACCGCATCCTTCATTCACGGGCCTATGCCCGTTATATCGATAAAACCCAGGTTTTCTCTCTTGTGGAGCACGACCATGTGACGCACCGGGTGCTCCACGTTCAGCTCGTGTCCAAGGTGGCCCGCACCATCGGGCGGTTTCTGGGCCTCAACGAAGACCTCATCGAGGCCATCGCCCTGGGGCACGACATCGGGCATCCGCCCTTCGGGCATGAAGGGGAAGGCATTCTTGCCGATCTGTGCATGAGTGCGGGCATCGGGCGGTTCCGGCACAATGTCCAGAGTGTCCTGTCACTGGATCGGCTGGAGAATACCGGCCGCGGCTGGAACCTGACCCTTCAGACACTGGATGGGATCCTATGCCACAACGGCGAAATCCACCAACGTCAACTCACCCCCGATGGCGGTAAAACATTTGATCGACTGGAAGATGACATCCGGCACCTTGAAAGCGGTGCCGCCGATATCCGGCCCATGACCCTGGAAGGATGCGTGGTGCGGGTGGCCGACACCATCGCCTATATCGGCCGTGACATCGAGGACGCCATCAGGCTCGGGCTGATTCGGCGCAGCGACATCCCTGCCGCGTGCCGTGCAGAGCTGGGAGACACCAACGGAACCATCGTGTATCGGCTGGTGACCGATCTCATCCGGGAAAGCCGGGATGTCCCGCATATCGCCTTCAGTGAAGCGGTGGCCACGGCGTTGAAAGCACTGAAGGCGTTCAACTATGCCCGGATCTATCTCAACCCCCGCATCCGCGCTCATCTGCAGCTCATAGAACAGATATACCGGCGCCTGTTTGAACAATACGTATCGGATGTGCAGCGCCAGGACCCTGAAGCCGTCATCTGCAGCACTTTTCTGGCCAGCATGCCGTCGACCTACCGGGAGGTGTCCCCGCCGGCTGCCGTGGCGCGCGATTTCATTGCCGGCATGACCGATCGGTTTTTCCTCAAACAGGTGCCCAAGGAACTGGCAGACCGGGTACGTGCCAGCGTCCCGGAGGCCATGGTCCGATGAGACCTCGTTTGCAAAAAGAACGCACTTATCGGCGCATGATGCACAGCGCGTCACTGGTGGCCTTTCGCGTCGTGGTCCGGGAAACCGATCTGTTGATTCAGGCGCCGCGGGATGTGTCGGTGCCGGCCAGGGAATCGGTCGTTCGACACCGCGGGTATATCGAATCCTACATCGCCAGGCACCCTGCGTTTGCCACGACCCTGGTCCCGTGGCGGGACCCGTCCCCTCAGCCGGCCATCCTGCGCCGCATGATAGCCGCCGGGGAGGCCGCCGGGGTCGGCCCCATGGCTGCGGTGGCCGGTGCGCTGGCCGAAGCCGTTGGCACCGATCTGCTCACGATGGTCGATGCGGTAATCGTGGAAAACGGCGGTGATGTATTTTTTGCCGTGCCTCAGGAGGTGACCGCCGCCATCTATGCCGGGGATTCGCCCTTGAGCATGCACGTCGGTGTGCGCATTGCGCCCGGCGGCGGACCACTGGCGCTGTGCACCAGTTCGGGCACCATCGGGCACTCCCTTTCTCTAGGAAAGGCCGACGCCGTCTGTGTCCTGTCAAAAGACTGCGCACTGGCCGATGCCGCGGCCACCGCAGTGGGCAACACGATTGGCCATGCCGGCGATATCCGTCAAGCATTGACCGCCGGTAGAGACATCCGCGGCGTGGCGGGTATCGTGGCCATCGTTGGCCCGGAAATGGGCGCCTGCGGGGAAATCACCCTGGTGCGTATCGAGGGAAAAAGGGTTGCCTTTTGAACCCGAACCTCGTAGGATAAACGCGCTTTTACACAGTAAATACGATATTTTTCAGTTCATTTCGATACGTCACGGCGCAGGCAAAGGCCCATATCGGATAGGGGATACCACATGAAGAAATTCAAGATTGTCATCTGGCTTCTTATCTTCGGTTTCATCGGTTTGGTGATTTATCAAAACAAGGATTTTTTTCTGGCCAAAAAAGTCTTTCATCTCGATCTGATTGCCAGGTCCTACGTCACCCCCGAGATTCCCGTTGCCGCCGTGTTCGTCGGGTTCTTCGTGGTCGGGCTGCTGGTAACCTATCTGTTTGCCGTTCCGGGCCGCATGCGGGCGAACAAGACCATCCGCTCGCTCAACGAGACCATCCGAACCCAGAGCAACGATCTGACGATGTTGAAGTCGGAGATCTCCGCCCTCAAAACGATCGCACCCCCACCGCCGGATGTGCCGGTGACCCCTGAGCAAGATCCACCCGCTACGCCGTCATGACGCAGAAGGCCACCAGGGACAGGCTACCCGGGGTGGCCCCCGCCGCGGATCGGTAAACCGGTCGCCATCCCCCAAGGGACAACGGATGCCGCCACCGAAACTCACCCCCATGCTGCAACAATACCTGGACGTCAAGGCGACGTATCCCGACGCCCTGCTGTTTTATCGGATGGGCGATTTTTATGAGATGTTTTTCGAGGATGCCCAGCAGGCCTCCCGCCTTTTGAACATCACGCTCACATCCCGCAACAAAAATGACGAATCCCCGGTGCCCATGTGCGGCGTGCCGTTTCGGGCGGTGCAGGGCTACATCGCCAGGCTCATCGAAAAGGGCCACAAAGTGGCCATCTGCGACCAGGTGGAAGATCCGGCAACGGCCAAGGGGCTGGTGCGCCGGGAGGTGGTGCGCGTCATCACTCCCGGCATGATCGTCGAGGACGCCCTGCTTGACGGAAAGACCCATAATTTCGTTCTGGCGCTATATCGCACCAAGGGGCGTCACGGACTCTCCTGCCTTGATATTTCCACGGGCACCTTCCGCCTGACGGAAACCGAGGACGGCCGTGCGCTGCTGGACGAGGCCCTGCGGATCTCTCCGCGGGAAGTGCTCATGCCCCAGTCGCTGTCGACGGACCCCCTGTCTGAGCAGATCAAAACAGCCATGCCCGAGCGCGCCGTCACCTTTCTGGAGGATGCGGTTTTTTCCACCGGCAGTGCCCGGGAGCGGCTGCTTCGGCAGTTTGGCACCCTGAACCTGGAAGGGTTCGGCTGCGAGCAACTGGAGGCCGGTGTGGGGGCTGCCGGGGCGGTGCTCAGCTACGTTCAGGATACCCAGATACAGGCGGTGGCGCACATTACCGGTATTCAGACGTATTATCTGGATCATTACCTGCTCATCGATGAACTCAGTTGCCGCAATCTCGAACTGCTCCGGGGCATTCAGAGTGGCTCCACCCGGGGAACCCTTCTGGAAGTCCTTGATTTTACCCTTACGGCCATGGGCGGGAGACTGTTCAAACGGTGGGTTCGCTACCCCCTGCTCAGCCCTGCGGCCATGGAGGGGCGACTGACGGCCGTAGACGAGGCCGTGCGCGAGTTCACCATTACCCGCCAGGTGCGTGAACGGCTTAAATCCATTCACGACCTGGAGCGTTTGGCCGGGCGTCTGGCCCTGGGACACGCCACCGCACGGGATCTGGTGGCCATCAAAGCAACCCTGGTTCAACTTCCCCACATCCGCGCAGACCTGGTGGACCTGAGGGCCCAAGCATTCCAGTGGCAGCAGGACCTAAAGCCACTCGCCGCGGTGGCCGAGCTCATCGAGGCGGCCATCCGCGAGGATGCGCCGCCCACCATCCATGAAGGGGGTATGATCCGCAAGGGCTACCATCGCGAGCTCGACGAGCTCATCGCCATCAGCAGCGAAGGCAAGGGCTGGTTGCTGAAACTGGAAGCCCAGGAAAAAGAGGCCACCGGCATCGGCAGCCTCAAGGTCCGCTTCAACAAGGTGTTTGGATACTACATCGAAGTGAGTAAAAGCCAAAGCGGCGGCGTGCCGCCCCATTACGTGCGTAAACAGACCCTCGTTAACGCCGAGCGCTACATCACCGATGAGCTCAAACAGTTCGAGGACACCGTACTCAATGCCGAGGAGCGGCGCTGCTCCATGGAGCGGGAAATATTCCAGGAGGTGCGCAGCGTCGTCATGGCCAGCTACAGGGATATCCGAGACGTCGCGGCGTTTCTGGCGCGACTCGACGGGCTGTTGGGGCTTTCTGCCGCGGCGGTTCAGAACAGCTATTGCAGGCCCACCATCAACACGGATGGGCGCATTCACATCGTCGACGGGCGCCACCCGGTCATCGAGAAAATGATCCCCGGCGAGCGGTTCGTTCCCAACACCATTCACCTGGACGACACCGACAATCAGGTGCTGGTCATCACGGGCCCCAACATGGCGGGCAAGTCCACCGTGCTCAGACAGGTGGCTCTGACGGTGATCATGGCCCACATGGGCTCCTTTGTGCCGGCACAGTCCGCCGACATCGCCGTGACCGACCGGATATTTACCCGGGTGGGCGCTCTGGACAACCTGAGCCAGGGCCAGAGCACATTCATGGTGGAGATGCAGGAGACCGCCAATATCCTTCACAGCGCCTCGCCCCGGAGTCTGGTGATCATGGATGAGATCGGCCGGGGGACCAGCACCTTCGACGGGCTCAGCATTGCCTGGGCCGTTGCCGAGTACCTGCACGATTTCAAAGACTGCGGCGTCAAGACCCTGTTTGCGACGCACTACCACGAGCTCACCGAGTTGGCCTCGCGAAAGGCGCGGGTGAAAAATCTGAGTATCGCTGTAAAGGAGTGGAACGACGAAATCATTTTCCTGAGAAAACTGGTGGACGGGGGCACCAACCGCAGCTATGGCATTCAGGTGGCGCGCCTGGCCGGGATTCCGGGCGAGGTGATCAAGCGCGCCAAGCAGATTCTTTTTGACATTGAAGACAGCGCTTCCCACAGCGTGCGGCCAACGACGGGCCCTGCGGCAGCGGCATCCGGCAGCCGGCACAAACAACTGGGGCTATTTGCGCCGGCCGAACATCCGGCCATCGGAAAATTGAAAAAACTGGACATTTCCACTATGACACCGTTGGAGGCCTTGAATCTGCTGCATATGCTCACGGAGACCATCCACTCTGACACCAACTGACGCCATGGCTGCCAAACGGATAACTGCTGGAGTGCTGGCTGCAGTTCTATTGATGCTGCTCACCGCTTCTACAGCTACGGCAGACTCCCGTGATCAATATCTGCAGGCAGAGTCCTGCTACCGAAAACTGCGCGAATCCCCTTCTCGGCAAAAATACCGTGATCAGTGGATGCGGTGTATCAACGGGTTCGAGGCGGTCCACAGCGACGAGCCCGACGGCGGCTGGGCGGCGGCAGGACTCTACATGGCCGGGACCCTCTACTTGGAACTGGCCCGGCGCTCATTTCTGACATCGGACCGGCAGGAAGGGCTGGACCGGTTGCAGCGGATCGTCAAACGTCATCCCGACAGTGCCTACCGGCCCAAGGCCGAAGCAGCCATCGCCGCCACCGCCTCGGACAAACCGAGCATCAAAGAGCAGACCCGGCGCCTGGATCCCAAGAGCGCCGAGCTCAGCCGCATTCAGGCAGCGCTCGCGGTGCTCACCAAAGATGCGGCCAAACGACGGTACCGCCACAATTGGCAAAAACTCATTGACGCGAGCCTTGCCGTCTATCACCGAGACCCGGACGGCCCTGCCGGCGCGGGGGCCTTGTACACCACCGGCCGGCTCTACCATGAGATGGCTGCCATTTCCCGCTTAAGCGCGGACCGGCGGGAAGCCGCCGATTATTACGCCCGGGTCATTCGGCATTTCCCCACTTCCGCCTACGCCGTGGAAGCTGAAACGCAGGCCGCCCGCCTGTTGAAAAGTGCCGGGGCGGCGCCGACGACTGCAGCGCCTGCGGCATCACCGAGCGAGGCCGCCAAGACGGCCAGCATCCGGTACACGCGGGCAGAGTCTGCGCGGCGGAACCTGATGGCGCATCCGTCTCACCAGAAGTATCGTGACAAATGGCAGAACATTATCGATGCGTATCTTTCAGCGACGGCGGCAGACCCGGACGGAGAGCTCGCCGCGGCGGGATTGTACCAGGCCGGATCTCTTTATCTGGATCTTTACAAGCACTCTTATCGCGACTCCGATCAATCCTCGGGGATCCAGATTCTGGAAAGGGTGGTCAGGGATTTTCCCGATAGTCGCTACCGGGAAGAAGCGAAAAAAACGCTGGCGGCGGCAGCCCCGGAGCGTCTTGACGACAAATCTTCGGCGACAGCTCCCGTTGACCCCTTGAAGGACGTCATCGCGGCGGTAGCTGCGTCGGCGACTGCTGATGCGGCACCGGAAAAAAACGCGCCATCGGGAATCGCCACCGTTTCCGGGCTGCGCTACTGGTCAAATCCCAGATACACCCGCGTTGTCATCGACGCCGATCAGGAAGCGGCGTTTACTCACCGGCTGCTCAACGAAGACCCCAGCCAGGATAAACCTCACCGTCTTTTCGTCGACCTGGAGGGCTGCCGTCTGGGGGCCGATATGGCGCGCATCATACCGATCAATGATGACCTTCTCAGCGATGCCCGTGCCGGCCAGAACACCAGTGATACGGTGCGGGTGGTCATCGACATCAAGTCTTTTCGAAATTACAAGATTTTTTCGCTTAAAAACCCGTTTCGGGTCGTCATCGACGTCTGGGGTGAGGAAACGGCGCCACCGGCCACCGCTACTGCGGCCAAGCCCGTCCCTGGTAAAAAATTGCCGGTGGGGGCGCTGGTCAAGCAGTTGGCCCTGGGCGTGCAACGAATCGTCATCGACCCCGGTCACGGCGGCAAGGATTACGGGGCTCCCGGGTATGCCAAAGGCGTACACGAGAAAACCATCGTATTGAGTCTTGCCAAACAATTGGCCGAGATGATCCGCACCGAGATTGGCTGTGAAGTGGTTCTGACGCGCACAGGGGACACCTTTTTGCCCCTGGAGGAGCGCACCGCCTTTGCCAACACCCGCAACGCCGATCTGTTCATCTCCATCCACACCAATGCCGCCAGGGATAACCGGGCCTACGGCATTGAGACTTATTTTCTCAACCTCGCCACCGACGATGACGCCATCCGGGTGGCGGCACTGGAAAACGCCACGAGCACGAAGAACATCAGCGACCTTCAGGCGATTTTGTCCGATCTGATGCAAAACGCCAAAATCAACGAGTCGAGCCGGCTGGCCAATCATGTTCACGACAACATCACCCAGGGGCTCAAAAAACACTACAACAAGATCAAGAGCAAAGGGGTCAAGCAAGCACCCTTTTACGTCCTGCTGGGGGCTCAGATGCCTGCCGTCCTGGTGGAGACCTCCTTCATCAGCAACCCCCGCGAATGCCAGCGGTTGACCGATGCGGCCTACCAGAAAAGACTCTGCCATGGAATTGTCACCGGCATTAAGGCCTACATCGAAGAGGCTAACCCTTCGGCCTTTCATAAGGATCGCGGGGCCGGCAATGCCGGAAAAGGATAGCCTCGCATGGCACGGATGAACCCTGCAACGGCGATGGTGGGCGGCATCTTCGCTGTTTCCACCGGCGCCATTTTCGCCCGACTCGCCCATTCGCCCCCACTGGTCACCGCGGCCTACCGAGTGGGCTTGGCGGTTTTGATCATGGCCCCTGTGTGTATTTATCTGTCTCGAAATGCATGGCAGCGGCTGACCCGGCGCCATCTGCTGACGGGCATTGCCGCTGGCGCCTTTCTTGCCCTTCATTTTGCGACATGGATCGCTTCACTGGACTACACCTCGGTGGCCAACAGCGTCGTATTGGTGAACACCAATCCATTGTGGGTGGGGCTCTTGAGCCCGTTGGTGACCGGAGAGCGCGTGCACCGGCTCACCGCCGTGGGAATCGCCCTCAGTCTGTTCGGCGGCGCGCTGATCGGTTACGGTGATGCCGCCGCCGGCAGCAGCGCCCTCACCGGAGATCTGCTGGCGCTGACCGGCGGCGTGTGCGCCGCCGGCTACCTGATGCTGGGGCGCAATCTGCGACGGCACCTTCCGGTGTCGGCATATGTTCTGATCTGCTACGGCAGTGCGGCAATCATTCTTTGGCTGCTGGTGGGCCTTTTTCGCCAACCGGTGACCGGTTTCGATGCGGACACCTGGGGGGCTTTTATCGGGATGGCCCTTATCGCCCAGGTTATCGGCCACACCAGCTATAACTGGGCTCTGGGTTGGGTCTCACCGGGACTGGTGGCCGTCAGTCTTCTGGGTGAGCCGGTGTGTGCCAGCATCATGGCCTATATCCTGTTCGATGAGGGGCTCTCACCGTTGAAACTGGCCGGTGGCGGGGTCATCCTGGCGGCCATTACACTGTCGACGCTGGGTGAAAAACGCGTTAGATCCGATTGACAACACTACCGGGCTCGGGGTAATTCGGGGCACTGACGCTCCTATCCCCCGGCATCCCGGTTCCGGTGGTGCTCAAACCCGATACGATGGAGGATTTCATGTCTTATCTGCACATTCTTTTCGACATCACCGACGGTATCGCCGTCATCACCTTCAATCGCCCCAAAGCCTTGAACGCACTCAACCGTGCGCTGCTCGATGAGCTGACCGCCGCGCTGACCGCGGTAGCGGCCGATGAAGCCATTCGGGTTCTGATCCTGACAGGAGACGGGGACAAAGCGTTCGTTGCCGGTGCGGATATCACCGAGATCGCCTCCTGCAATGCGCTGACGGCGAAGATGTTTGCCCGCCAGGGACAGCAGGCCATCAATCAACTTCAGGCGCTGCCCATTCCGGTGGTCGCGGCAGTCAATGGCTATGCCTTGGGCGGCGGCAGCGAAATGGCCCTGGCCTGCGATTTTATCTACGCTTCGGAAAACGCCATGTTCGGCCTGCCGGAAATCAATCTCGGTATCATTCCCGGATTCGGCGGGACCCAGCGGTTGCCTCGGGCGGTGGGCGCCGGCCGGGCCAAGGAAATGATTTTTACCGGCACCATGATCTCGGCATCGGAAGCCATGGATCTTGGGCTGGTCAATAAAGTCGTACCCCAGGAAGAATTGATGGGGGCCGTTATGAAGACTGCGCGCATCATGGCCTCAAAAGGAAAGGTGTCGCTGCGGGCCGCCAAGGAGGCCGTCAACCGAGGCGCCGATGTAGATCTTAATACGGGCTGTCAGATCGAAGCCGATGCGTTTGCCCTCTGCGTGGCCAGCGAAGATGCCGCCGAGGGAACCAGCGCCTTTCTGGAGAAACGCAAACCGGCATTCAAAGGAAGCCGCAGCAGCTGACCACCCAATGGCAAAAAAATCGGGTCGTGGGGATTTCCCCACGGCCCAATTTATTGTGCCCCAACTTGAGCCCATCCAGAAGTGGATTGGCACTAACTTGAGCAGGAGAAATTCATGCGGGTCGAACAAATATCGGTATTTCTGGAAAACAAGGCCGGTCGTCTGGCCGAGGTGGCCGGGATTCTGAGTGAAGCCGGTGTCAATATCAGGGCGTTATCGGTGGCGGACACTTCCGACTTCGGCATACTTCGGCTCATTGTCAACGATAACCAGAAAGCCAAAGAGACACTGCGCACGCATGGATTCACCGTCGGCAAGACGAATGTCCTCGCCGTTGAAGTGCCGGATCAACCGGGCGGACTGCACCGCATCTTGAGCATCCTCAACACGGCGGATGTCAATGTTGAGTACATGTACGCGTTTGTGCATCAATGCGGTGATAACGCCGTCATGATCTTCCGTTTCGAGAAGATAGATGAGGCGGAGAAGGTGTTGTCTGAAAATGGGGTGACGGTCATCGACGGCAATACGCTCTACGCGTTGTAGATACTGTTTTACCGGTTCGGAGGTGACGGGACAGGCGCGACCGGTTTTACGCTGGCGTACGATTGGTTGTGGCTGCTCAGATTCATGGGCTTGGGTAGCTGGTGCGTTCGGTGTCCGCTTGATTTCCCGTTTGCAGGTCCGCCGAATAAGACCCCGGATGCGGCGGCAACTGCCCGCCATATTCCCCATTTCCGCAACACCCCCGAAGCATTGACATTATTGCAGGCTTTGCGTTATATTTCCGAACCGTGGAAAAGCGACGGTTTTGGGTATCAGACCGTATATAGAACCGACATGGACATGCAATGACCGATAACCGTCAATCATTTCAAACAATCTGGGGTATTGCCCTGGTGCTTGCGGGCATCGGTGTCTTTTATCGCATCCCACAGGTCATGCCGCAGATACAGGCGGCCGGATTCTTTCCGGACGCGCAGGGATTTATCCGGTTCTGCTTCTATTTTATCGGCGCGGCACTGCTCTTTGGGGGAGGCAAAAAGCTGATCGGTATTTACCGGAGCGAAAAAATACCGTCTGCGGTGGACAGCAATGAACCCAAAGACACACCCCCGCAGTGATCCGGCGCGTCACTTGAGACCTACCGGTGACCACAACGCGGGGATTGAAATTGATTTAGTCACGAACCGATTGCCACCGGGGTGAAGGCCTGCCCCGGCAACCAACTGGTACGAGGAATAACATGCCTGCGACTCCGATACCCAATAGCGCCAACAACGCCGACGACGTCCAAAATCTCAAGAGCGAGGTCGAGTACCGCACCCGGTTGCAGGAAATCTGCAACAAAATATATGCGGCGAAAAATCTTGACGAGATCCTCATCAACCTTAAGGATGAAATCACTGGTTTGTTGGAGGCCGAACGCATCACTGTGTACGTGGTGGACGGCAAAAGCAGGGAACTGGTTTCCCGTTTCAAATCCGGAGAGGAAATCGGTGAAATACGCATTCCGGTATCTCCCAACAGCCTCGCCGGTTGCTCGGCCTTCAAGCAGAAACTCATCAACATCACCAACGCTTACGATGACGCCGAACTCAAGCGGATCGATCCGAACCTGAAATTCGACTCCAGCTGGGACCAGAAAACGGGTTTTCGGACCAAGGCCGTTCTTGTGTATCCGATCATCTATAAGAAATTTCTTCTGGGGGCCATCCAGCTCATCAACCGGACCTCGGGAGAGCGTTTTGAAGAACGCGACGAATTTGCCGTCGAGGAGCTGGCCAAGATTCTGGGCATAGCGCTCTACAACCAGAAACGGATGGCCCGGGGACGGCCCACCAAATTTGATTACTTTCTTGAAAACCACATCCTGACCCAGAAGGAGCTCGACAAGGCCATCTCCGAGGCCCGCCAGGCCAAGTCATCCATAGAAAGCATTCTGATGGCGGACTACAAGATCCCGAAAAGCGAGATCGGCAAGTCCCTGAGCAATTTTTACAAAGTCCCGTTTGTCGAGTTCAACAAGAACGCGCCCATCCCCGGCGAGCTGCTCCGAGGGCTCAAGGTCCCCTTCATGAAGAGCAACAACTTCGTTCCGTTGCGGACCGAGGATGGGAAAGTCATCGTTTTGACCGACAATCCCAACGATCTTCAGAAGGCAGACAGCATCCGGATGCTCTTCCCCGGCAAGACGCTTTCCTTCCATGTGTCGATGAAAGACGACATCCAGGAATACATCGGTATCTTCACCCAGGACGAAAAAGAACTGGCGTCCATGGACGAAATCCTTTCCCAACTGGCCGGTGAGGACGGAGAGATCGAGGAGGACATCTCATCGGTGGGCGATGAGGACAGTGCCGTCGTCCAGCTGGTCAACAAGATCATTATCGATGCCTACAACCGGGGTGCCTCCGATATTCACATCGAACCCTACCCGGGCAAGCAGAACACCCAGGTGCGCATCCGGGTGGACGGCGCCTGCTCGGTGTACCAGACGATCCCGTATGCTTACCGCAACGCCATCTCGTCGCGGCTCAAGATCATGAGTGACCTGGACATCGCCGAACGCCGCAAACCCCAGGACGGAAAAATCAAGTTTAAAAAGTTCGGCGGTCTCGACATCGAACTGCGTGTGGCCAGTGTCCCGACTCAGGGAGGCATGGAAGACATCGTCATGCGTATCCTGGCGGCCGGTGAGCCGATCCCGCTGGATAAACTCGGCCTCACGCCTCAAAACTACGAGAATTTTATCAGCATCGTCACTCAACCCTACGGCATCATTTTTGTCTGCGGTCCGACCGGCTCGGGTAAAACGACATCGCTGCACAGCGCTCTGGGTTATATCAACAAGACGGAAACCAAAATCTGGACCGCAGAGGACCCCGTTGAAATCACCCAGCGAGGGCTCAGGCAGGTGCAGGTGCAGTCCAAAATCGGTTTTGATTTTGCCGCCGCCATGCGCGCTTTTCTCCGCGCTGACCCGGACGTCATCATGGTGGGTGAAATGCGTGACAAGGAGACGACCTCCATCGGCATCGAAGCCTCACTCACCGGCCATTTGGTCTTTTCCACCCTGCACACCAACAGTGCGCCGGAAAGCATCACGCGACTGCTCGATATGGGCATGGACCCATTCAACTTTTCGGACGCCATCCTGGGCATCCTCGCCCAGCGTCTCGGCAGGACGCTTTGCAAGAAATGCAAGCAAGCCCATCATCTCTCGGAGAAGGAATACAAGGAACTGGTTCGTGAATACGGGGACGATGAGGCATTTAAAAAATACGTGAACATCCCCTACTCGGATGAGCTCACCATCAACAAGCCCAATGGCTGCGAGAAGTGCAACAACACCGGCTATGCCGGTCGAATGGGGCTCCATGAACTGCTCATGGGAACCGACGAAATGAAAGCGCTCATTCAGGTTAAATCCAAGATGGAGCTCCTGAGGGAGAAGGCCATCGCGGATGGTATGACGACCCTGAAGCAGGACGGCATCGGGAAAATCTTCGGTGGGAATATGGACCTGCTCCAGGTGCGCAAGGTGTGCATCAAATAAAGATAGGGTTCGAGGGTTCGAGGTGTCGAGGGGCCAAGGGTCAAGGGCAACACCTTGGCCCTTTTTTACTTCTGGGTGGCGTTCAGGCCGCCTGCGGCGGCGTTCCGGGTTCCAGGTTCGGCGCGTTGAGAGCGTTGAGAGCGTTAGGATCGTTAGGATCGGACGGATCGGTCTTGGTGTTTCTGTCCTCTGCCCTCTGCCCTCTGCCCTCTGTCCTCTGGCAGTTTCCGGCCGCAGGCCGCCCAATGTTTCGCTGTTAATCGGTGTAATCTGTGGATAACCTGCAGTTACCGTTTCTGTTGTCTGTCATCTGTCATCTGTCGTCTGTCATCGCGCTTTTTATCTTCGCGATCTGAGCGCGGTAGTAGGCTTGGTTGGTGTCGGCGGCGGCCATGGCGGCTTCGGCAGCACTGAGCGCCTCGCTCAAGTTGCCGTTGATGTAGTGGCATTCGGCAAGGGTGTCGAGCACATAGGATCCCGGCAACAGTTCTGCCGCCCGTTTGGCCAGCAGCAGTGCCCGATCGGGGTCGCGAATGTGTTCATCATCGCTGGTGGCCAGCAGCCAGGCCAGATTGTTCAGGACCCGAGGGGCGTCCGGCCGTCCCTTAAGTGCTTTGTCATAGGCGCGCACCGCTTCCGTGATCGCCCCCTTGTTCTGGAGCAGATCCCCCAGCACGCCGTAAAGATCCGGATCTTCCGGGTGACGCTCCAACTCCCGGCGAACGACCGTTTCCAAAAGGTGATGGTCCAGCAGGGCGCCTGAATCGCTATAGTGCAGATGGTACCCCAAGACTGCGAATCCTGCGAGCACCACCAGATAGGCGGCCATGCTGTTTCTGATCTTCCGATTGTGGCGGGCGATCCAACTGCGGTCTGATTCACACCGCGTCATGTAGTCGATGCGCTGAGTAATGCTGAAGTGGTGCCAGTTGGGTTTGTCCGGGCGCTGGTGGCCGGAGAAGCCTATTTTTTCCAGCGTTCGGATCAGGGGGATTCCGCTGGGAAACAGAGCGTAAACATAGGTGTCTGCCTGGCGCTCGAAATTGCGCATGAAATAGCCGAAAACAAACCGGAAATAGAGGAGGAAAATGCCGATGATGATCGCGCTGAACACGATGCTGGTGACGGCGGCAGGGTCATCGCCGCCAAGAAAAGTGATCATGCTGTAGAGCGGCTGGAAATAGACGAGCAAAAAGAGGATCAGGTCATAGACGGCAAAGCTGATGAGCACGTAGCCGGCGAAAAAAAGGAGATAAAACAGCAGGTGGCGTTTTTTGACATGCCCGATCTCGTGGGCAATGACCGCATCGAATTCTTCGGGGCTTAGATAGTCGACGAGTGCTTCAGTGACGAGAATATACCGGAATCGCCGGGCAAGGCCCATCACGCCGGCGGTGATCATACGGCCGCCGTGAATGGGCCAGTAAAGGATGTCCCGATAGCCGATGCCGGCGCGCAGGCAGAGCGCGGCGATGCGGTTGCGGACGTCGCCCGGGCCCACCGGGACGCAGCGCCAGAATCGCTGAATGATCGCCGGTCCGATAACGGCGACGATAAAAAGAAATACCAGAAAAAAACTCATCTCGCCGGAGGGCGTTTTGATAACGGCCTGAAGCGGCGGGTAGGGTACGAGCAGGAGCAGATCGGAAATGACAGAGATGAGAAACCAGGGGATCAGCACCGGTATGGCAAAGGTGATGTTGCTGCGGATGTATTGACCACGCGTCTCCTGGCTGCCGGTCAGCAAGCGGTAGACCGAATAGCTACCGTGCCACACGATGGCGGCGTACCCGATGTACAGCAGCAGAAAATGGGCGGCCAGCACCGTTGGAAACATTCTGAGCACGGCGGAATGGCTGAATAAAGACGGCAGCCCCAGGCCATACACGTCCATGGCGAACATCAGTATCGACATGATCATGAACTGGGTCTGCAGCGTGGAAAATCGGTCGTCCACAACTTCCAGATCCGTTGAGGAACCGTTCACCCGAAGCCGCCGGAACCCGAACTGGACAAGCGCGGCAAACAGGGCCCCTTTCAGCAAGAACACCACCGTCGTTTCCAAGATGGGCAGTGGCAGGCGCTCTGCCGGCGGGTATGTGGAGAAGATCAGGATGACGATGATAAAGTATATGAAATTTCCGAACATGATGATTCACCGGTAGCCCTTCGGGCCGCCAACTGAGCGTTAGGAGCGTTAGGAGCGTTAGGATCGTTTAGATCGTTTAGATCGTTTAGATCGTTTAGATCGTTTAGATCGTTGGGATCGTTGGGATCGTTGGGATCGTTAGGATCGTTTAGATCGTCGAAAAAGTTGTGAAAAGTGAATAGTAAAAAGTTAATAGAAAAGAGATTGTTATCTGCGGTTCATTGTTCTCCGTCACTGCTTCAATATCACTGTGGGAAAAACCAACTGGCGCTTTCCGCATAAGCGTGTTTGGTTTTTCTGACCTCTGACCTCTGACCTCTGACCTCTGGCAGTTCCCGGCCGAAGGCCGCCAATTCCTATCCGCGCAATCCGTGTAATCCGCGCCAAAATCGCTGTTGCCGTTGTCTTTTCGGCCGCAGGCCGCCCACCTGTTTATTTTAATCTGTGTTAATCTGCGTAATCTGTGGATAACCCGCAGTTGTTGTTGCTCTTACGGTTTCCCTTCGACCTAAGGCCGCCGTCAAAAGCGCCAGTATCGATCCTTTTCGCTGTAGATGCACCCGCAATAAGGCTGCCGGTACATTTCCAGGGCCTTTGAACGGTCAATGCCTTCCTGCCATCCGGTGCGGAAATCGCGGTAAAGAAAGGCAACGCCCTTTTCCCTCCCGATCTCTTCTCCGATGGCCTGAATCAACGCATGGTTCTGGTACCGGCTGTAGAGCAGCGTCGATGAAAAATACTTGAAATTTTCCTTGCGGGCAATCTCGGCCACGGCGGTCAGTCGCGCGCGGTAGCAGTGGCGGCAGCGATCCGTCTCCCGGTTGACGGCGTTTCGAAGAAAGCCCTCCAGATCGTAGACGTCCTCACAGACGACCGGCAGCGCCATCGCCTTGGCATAGTCCAGAAGGGTTTTTTCCCGGCGGCGGCATTCGGTGAGGGGGTGAATATTGCTGCGGTGAAAATAGCCCGCCACCTCGATCCCCTCGCTTCTGAGGACATCGAGCGGATAAATGGTGCACGGGCCGCAGCAGGTGTGCAGAAGGCATTTCAAGACCGGTCTCCAAAGATGGCCGTGCCGATGCGCACCAGGGTGGCGCCCTCGGCGATGGCGGCTTCAAAATCGCCGGTCATTCCCATCGACAGCTCCGGCAGTCTGATGTGGGGCGATGCGGCGGTGATGGTGTCTCGGATTTTCCGCAGTCGTTTGAAAAAAGGGCGGGCGCGGACCGGATCGTCGAAAAACGGGGGCAGGGTCATGAGCCCTTCAACGCTGAGGTGCGGCAGGGCGGCCGCCTGTTGAACCAGCGCGGCGGCGGCCTCGGGGGCGCTTCCTGATTTGGTCGCTTCACCGGCGATATTGACCTGGATGAGCACCCGCTGCACCTTGCCGCGCTTGGCGGCTTCCTGGTCGATGGCCTCGGCCAGGCGCAGGGAGTCCACGGAGTGGATGAGCTCGAACAACCGAACGGCGTATTTGGCCTTGTTGGTCTGCAGATGGCCGATGAAATGCCACTCGGCTGGGGCATCGGGCAGTGCCGCGATTTTTTCGCGGGCTTCCTGAATGTAGCTTTCGCCAAACACCGTCTGACCGGCGGCCAACGCCTCCCGGATACTGCCGGCCGGATGGGTCTTGCTCACCGCCACCAGGCGCACCGATTCCGGCGCGCGTCCGGCAGCAATGGCGGCCTGCCGGATGCGATCGTTGATGGTTGCCAGGTGAGAGTTGAGGGTAGTCATCAACTAGGCGCGTTTGGATCGTTGAGATCGTTTGGATCGTTAGGATCGTTTGGATCGTTAGGATCGTTTGGATCGTTTGGATCGTTTGGATCGTTAGGATCGTTAGGATCGTTTGGATCGTTTGGATCGTTTGGATCGTTAGGATCGTTAGAATCGTTAGGATCGCTGAGAGCGTTAGGTTCGTTTAGTCCTTCGTCCTCTCCGGGTCGGATCGGACGGATCGGTCCGAAGGCCGCCATCTGCGTTATCCGCGTCATCTGCGGTTAATTCTCTTTGTAGTTGCAGTTGTTGTTGCTGTCTTTCATCTTCGGTATTCAATAACCCCTTCAGCAAGCAATTTTTCCACCACTTCGCACACCGGCAGCCCCACCACGTTGGTGTAGGAGCCGTTGATCCGTTTTACCAGAAAGGTGCCGATGCCCTGGATGGCGTAGGCCCCGGCCTTGTCGAAGGGCTCGCCGGACTGAACATACCAGTCAATTTCGGCCTCGGCCAGTCTCTTGAATTCCACGTCGGTGACAACGGTTTCCGAAAATAAGTACTTCTTCGACCGGTTGCAGATGGCGTAACCGGTCATCACCTGGTGGGTCTGTCCGCTGAGCTGTTTGAGCATGGTGCGGGCATCCCCCGTAGAGGCCGGTTTGCCAAGGATGTTCTCGCCGATGACCACAATGGTATCGGCCCCGATGACCCAGGCCTCGGGGAATTTTTCGGCAATCTCGCCTGCCTTGGTTTCCGCCAGCATCCGGGCATATCCGATGGGCTCACCCATGGATACGGTCGACTCGTCGATGGTGCTCGGTATGACCTCGAATGTCAAACCGGCCTGTTCAAGAAGATAGCTTCTCCGGGGCGATTGTGAAGCCAGAATTATGTGTGGTGTCGTTGAGTTTTTCATGATGCCGGTCTAATAACAATCACTACCCTGGAACGCAAGGGTGCGGGCGGCAGCCGTAGCAATTGATGATGATAAATCTGTTGGAAATGGAAATGAACGAGCAGGGGATGGGTTTACCCCCTCCCGGGTGTCGGCCCCGCGAAGGCGGGGATACAGGGTTTTAAATAAATTGAAGCTATCTGGGCCCCTTGAACCGGATCGTCATCAGCGAACATATGTACCATTCCGGAACCGGCGATGAATAACCTGAAACCCACAGACCATATCTGGATCTTAGGTGCCGGCCGTTTCGGCACCATCGCCGCGGGGCGCCTTGCTGCCAAAGTGCCGCTTCGGCAGATCCGCGTGATCGATCATCGTCCGGACCGGCTCTTGGGGCTGCCCAAAGGGGTGAAAACGGCAGCGGGGGAGGCGATTGAATACATATTTTCCCATCTGGGGCAGGGCGCCGACCCGGACTGGATCGTGCCGGCCGTGCCAGTCCATGTGGCCTGGGAATTTATCCGGAGGCGGCTTGGCGGTAAAGTGATGTTAAACGCAGCCGCGCCAGACCCGGAGCTTCTCGCGGCGCTTCCGAACGCGATGACAGGGCAGGGCGGCGCCATTTACGCCAGCATCGCCGACTTTATCTGCCCCGACAACTGCCCGGAACCGCCAGACCGCTGCACCCACACCGGCCAGCCGCGCCCCATGGAATTATTCCAAGCGATCTCCGATATCGCCGGCCATCGCTTTCTGCCCGTCGTTATCAGAAGTCATCAGTTGGCGCCCGGGGTTGGCGGATATAAACCGAATGCGCTGCGTGACGCCTTAGAACAGGTAAACAGCATCGATCAACCGGTCCTCCTGGCCACCGCCTGCCGCTGCCACGGCGTGCTGCACTTGCTGAATGCCCCGCAGTAACGCCGCATAACTCTTTGCAGTTGTTGTCCGGCCGACGGCCGCCTTCGGATGCTGACCATCTTTTTCACCACAGAGAAACAGAGAACGCAGAGAACGGCAGGTTTGAATTTGGGGAGACCGTCCAAAAGCTCTGTTTCCTCTGTTACTCTGTGGTAAGACCGCCCTTGCAGTTTCCCTTCGGCCGAAGGCCGCCCATCAGCGTTATCTGCGCCATCTGCGGTAAATTTGCAGTTGCCTTTGCAGTTGCCCTCCGGCCGGCTTGTCCGCCGTAGCCTTGGCGAAGGTGGAAGGCCGCCATCTGTGTAATCCGTGTAATCTGCGGTTAATTAGCCTTTGCAGTTGTTTTTCCGGCCGCAGGCCGATCATTTCCTATCCGCGTTCATCGGCGTCCCATTCCGCAGTTCGCAGTCCCCCGGATTATTGACATATCCACCCAATCCCGATAAAGACCTGCCATCCTCATTTTCCCGCATCCTATGCGGTGAAGCCCCCTCCGAGCCCGGGTGGCGGAATAGGTAGACGCAAGGGACTTAAAATCCTTTACTTTTACAATAAAATCAAATGGTTATGACCTACTGTAAACGCGCTGTAAACGATTTTCAGTCGAAACAACGGATTTCCTGCCTATAAAAGGGGGATCATGATCGATAACGATACAGCAATGAACACCCGGAGATCCCCTGGCAGGTGATGACGATTGCTGAATGGAAGGCGCAGTACGACGAACGCTATTTGGACGAATAATTTCCCGCCAAGCCATGCGCCGGGTCCGGCCGTCATGGAGCGGGATAGGTAGGATCAGGCTGAGCGCATTTTTTGACCTTCGGGGCGGCCGCTGTCGGCAATTCGCCGAAATCGATGTTGTCAGCGGCATCCTGGAGGTGCTGTTTTGTAAGGTGTAGATACCGTTCAGTGCTCTTAAACGATTTGTGCCGCATAAGCTCCTGGACGGCCTTGGGGCCGGTGCCGCTCATGATGTGCCAGGATGCGAACGTGTGGCGCAGGTCGTGAAAGCGAAACGCCTCGCTGAGCTTTGCTTTCCGCACGGCG
>JBDRRP010000037.1:0-58468 GCA_043825735.1 Pseudomonadota bacterium
GGGCGATGCTGAAAACGATCAGGCTTTCTCCGGTGGCGTCAAAGGCCGCATCGGCGGCTTCCGATTCCTTCTTAAGCGATTCGGATATGGCTGCCAGATTCTCGTAGATGCCGCTCTTGTGCTTATCGATCTCGCTGTCGATGGCCGAAATCTTTTCGGCGTCGCCGCCGGACTTGATCAGCGCCATGATATCCTTTTCGAAATGCGCGACCATCTCATCGTAATCGGCCTGGGCCTTTTTCTGCCACTCCCGCTCCTCGGGTGTGTCCACGATGGCGGCGACCGCGGCGAGCCGTTTGCGGTTTTCTTCCTTCAACACCGCCCAGTCCCTCATCGTCCCGTCCATATCCCGGTTGATGATGGCATCGGCGATGACGCTGTAAGTATCGTTTCCCAGGGCAGCGGCGCTCATGGCGACGATCGCATCAGCAGCCCGCGAAGCCCCTTCGTCCTGAATCCGCGTCAATTTCTTGAGCTGGAAGATGGTGCTGCCGCTGAGCGCGACGATTACCAAGATGCAAATCCCAAATCCAACGGCCAGTTTGGTTCCCAATTTCATATTATTCATTGTTCTGTCTCCAATCCCTTTGATCCGTTGTCGCTAATGCCGGTAAAAAAACCGGCCGTTATTATACCGCCACAGCCACAGGGCACTTGTCAGGCGGCCTGTTTAAGCGCATGCACCTCATCGCTGCTCAGAACCCGGTCGATATCGAGCAGCATCTTGAACCCGCTGATGGGCAAAAACTAAGATTGGCATTTGAATGTCGCCCTTTCCTATTAGCAGTCTGGATAGGGCCACTCCAATATTCGTGCCAAATTCGGTAGAAATGGTATTGACCGCAATTACAGTTATTTAGGTCTTGTTGAGACTGGTGATGGATTTTGAAACGAGTCTTGAAAAGTAGACAAAAAAACAGCTACAAATGTTTAACTGACTGTAACTCCAGGAGATATGGCACTATAGACTGGGCATCTGAAAAAATGGACGCCTCCAGCGGCTGGAGTATCTCCAAGCGTGGATGGGTGCGAGAAAACTTTCATCCTGAGGCGTTGAAGATATCCGATAGATTGCTGGCCGGGCAAGCATCCTGCAAGGCGGCTTGATTTTGACCTCAGCCTCTGGCAGGCTGAGCAATGCTTGACTCATTCAACAGTTTCTTCATGATTCAGTAATATTAGAGCCAAAGGCAAACAGTCCTCAGCCCCTCAGTATAGGCATTCCCCCACGGCCTACCGGAGACATTCCGTTGGGCGTTCTTCCCTGAATATTCGAGCTTCATGATATGGTTTTCTGCTTGCACCTGTAAACTAACTTGGCGTATCCTGAAATATCGTCTCCAATTGGCCTCCGATCACCGCTGACCAGGATTTTCCAGTGTTATGAATACAATCGGAATCATAGGAATAGGCGGTCCTCAAGGATGATGAAAGTATGGTTGGGAGAAAATGTAATTTAGAATCAAAAGTTCAGCGTTCATCCCTGAAATCAGTAGATCTAAAAGATTTAAGTATCGATAGATTATAATGCTATTCTGAAGGAGAGATTGGCATGAAAAACGATCACAAAAAAAACCTTTTAGACGCGATAATCGATATAAATAGAGACGCTGCCATGAGATCAATAGAAAGCGCTTTGAGTGAAGGGCTGTCACCGGAAACGATCGTTTTTAATATACTAATTCCGGCAATGGAGGATTTGGCTGAAATTGTTCGTGTTGGACCGGATGCAACCTTGGCTCAACTATATTTAGCATCCCAAATCTCCTCCGAAATTTCAGATCAATTGATTCCAAAGTTCGAACTCAAGACTGAAATCAAAGGAAAGATTGTAATCGGCACTGCTTATGAAGATTTTCATGGATTGGGGAAAAAAATTGTAATCGGTTGTATAAAATCACAAAGGCTGGAAGTTATCGATCTTGGCCTGAGTGTATCTGCCGAAAGATTTGTCGAGACTGCCGTAGAAAATGAGGCTGATGTGATTGCGGTCTCATCAATGATGCTTCACACTGCTCGAGGACCTAACGGCCCAATTAAAGTTAGAAACCTTATCGACAAAGAAAACTTGAAAAACCGTGTTCGTCTTATTGTAGGGGGTGCGCCCTATCGCTTTCACACGGATCTCTTCAAGGAGGTAGGAGCTGATGCTTGGTCTGATAACGGCATTAGCGCAGTTAAAGTAATTATCGATTTGATTAAGGAGGTTCGTCCATCATGAACGCCATTGAACGCATTACCAACGTTATGATGGGCGAGATCCCCGATCGTGTTCCTATCATGGGCAACCTTCTTGAACAAGGCGCAAAGGAACTTGGCCTTTCAATACAAGACTATTATTCGAATGGCGAATACGTTGCAGAGGGCCAGTTACGGTTAAGAGATAAGTATGGTTACGATAATCTTTCCGGTTTTTTTTATGCGGGACTGGAAGCAGAAATGTTAGGATGCCGTCGAATTATATTTTCAGAAATAGGGCCGCCCAACGTGGGCCATTTAATTATTAGGAATTTCAATGATATTGAAAAACTCGAAATACCAGAAAACATATCTCAATTACCAGCTTTTGAAGAACTTGCCAAATGCATAAAACTTTTAAAGCATGAAGCCGCTGGAAAATATCCGGTCGGAAGTGCCGTTATAAGCTCGTTTTCCCTTCCCGCAATCCTTATGGGAATTGACAAATGGATGGATATGCTAATCAACGGCCCAGAAAGCCTTCGCCATGAGCTCTTAATAAAGTGTTCTAATTTTTGTATCAGATTAATGAATGCGTTAAAGGAGACTGGCGTCGACGGTGTCTCGTATTCAAACCCGGTGGGTTCAGCAGATTTTTTTAGTGTGGAACAATTCAAGAAGCTCGCCTTGGAATGGATCGTAAGAGATATGAAAGCGGTTGGGCCGGAGGGGATCACCTATTTCAATGGTGGGGGCAGAATTAACCCGATGATAGATACAATTATCGAACATACGCAAATTACAACATATTATATTAATCCTTTAGATGATACTTCAGAAGCAAAAAGAATAATTGGAAATCGTGGTGTCAGCAGTGGCGTTATCAACGATATCAGACTTATGGACTGGAATAAGAAAGAAATTTATTCAGAAGTGAAATCCATAATGAACGCAGGAGCAAAAGGCGGTCGTTTCATTTTTGGAACACTTGTCATGCCTTATTTATTACCTGAAGAAAACATTCACCACCTTTTCAATGCAGCTATAGAATATGGGAATTATTCATGATCGGTGCTAAATCAAAAGAATGGCCCGAGATAGTATCATGCGGGATATTAAAAAGGGAGATCCGCTATCTTGCCTATAAGAATGAATGGCCTGTTAAATTGAGGTTCCTCGACTCGTCTTTACATATAGATCTTGAGAAGTTATCAAAATCCTTAAAAAGGATCTTGTCGAAAAACATCAACCGTGAAAAAATAGTCGTTTACGGTTCATGCCACCCGCAAATGGATGATATCCTCAGCAGTGTCAACGCAGTCAGAACGCCTTGTCAAAACTGCGTTGAACTACTTCTTGGGAAAAGGGAGTTTACGGAAAAACTGTCAAAAGGGGCATTTTTCCTTTTCGAAGATTGGGCCAGGCGGTGGGAGGAAATCAGCTATGGTTACTTTAAGAACTGGGACATAATGCGAGAGATATTTCAAGGTGCACATAATTATATTTTGTGCATTGAAACACCCTGCTCTACCGATTTTAAAAGCTATGCAAAGGAGATAAGTTATAAGATTGGATTGCCGGTTGTATGGGGACGATATGATTTGAACCGTTTAGAACGGGCATTGAAGCAAAGTGTTCTTAGCTCTATTGGGAGGATTATCTAATGACAGCGGAGAATGCTGGCCTTAGAAATACAATTAAGGATTTGGAAGAACGCCCTAGAGCTTCCAATCGAGAAAAAGCAAACCTTCAAATGGCAATTAACCTCATTCACCAAGTTTCCAATGCAACTGGTGTTATAGATGTCGTAGATCATATTCTTAGGGTATTGGTAAGCGCAATTGGAGGCACCAATATTTCGATATATTATGAAGCAGATGGTCGATGGCGCTATGTCGACATTTTGGGAGATAAATTATGGTTTGATAGAATCGATGATGATTTGGTAAAGAAATGCATTGAAGAAAAGTCATTTCAAAAAGAACGAGAGGCGGAAGATTCAACCATAACGATTCCAGGATTTCCTAAAACTTACGAAACATGGGTATATCCCCTTCAGGTACACAACTATTTGTTTGGTGCTATGCGTTTACAGGGTATGGCCATTGAACACGCTCATTATAGAGATAATATTGATCCGTTCATTCAATATTCAGCATTGGTTTTATATCATGAAATATCGAACCTCAGGAGTTTACAATCGGCATATCAAAAAGTTCGTGAAGCAAAAGAAGCACTTCAAGCCTCGGAAGAGAAATTTTCAAAGGCGTTTAACAATGCTCCGATAATTATGACAATAAGTTCAGTTGAAGATGGGAGCTACATTGATGTTAATGATGCTTTTGTGCAGCAAACCGGATATACACGAGAGGTGGCTTTAGGTTCGACTTCAGTAAAGATAGGCTATATTTCAAAATCAAATCGAGAAAGAATGTTGGATCAACTAAAATCCAATGGAAGAATTCACAATCTTCAACTTGAGCTCAATAAAGCAGATGGGAACAAATTGGTCTGCCTCTATTCAGGAGAACTTGTCGAGATTGAAGGAGCAGAGAGGTTACTATCCATTGCGGTTAACATCACCGAACAACGAAAATATGAAATGCGGCTGCAAAATACTCAAAGAATGGAATCCATAGGAAACCTTGCCGGTGGGATAGCCCATGATTTCAATAATATTCTATTTCCAATTATCGGCATGTCCGAGCTGCTTGTAGAAGACCTGCCATCTGGCAGTGTAGAGCGAGAAAATGCAGAAGTAATATTCAGAGCAGGCAAAAGGGGTAGTGACCTTGTTAAACAGATATTGGCTTTCAGCCGCCAATCCGAACAAAAAAAAATGCCGATTCGTGTCCAGCATATACTCAAAGAGGTGATGAAGCTGAGTCGTTCAGCTATTCCTATGAACATCAACATTACACAGGATATCCAAAGCGATTGCCCAATGGTGGAGGCAGATCCCACCCAGGTTCATCAGATCGCCATGAATCTAATCACGAACGCCTACCATGCAGTTGAGCCGAAGAGTGGGGAAATCGCTGTTCGGCTCAGGCAAGTTGAGATAGGATCTTACGAACCCGACGTCGAGAAACTTCTGCCGGGGAGGTATGCGCTGCTGTCTGTCTCCGACACCGGGGTCGGGATAGATCCTGCCATTATGGAAAAAATTTTCGAACCCTATTTTACGACTAAGGAAAAAGACAAGGGAACCGGCCTCGGTTTGGCCGTCGTCTACGGGATCGTAAAAGACCATCACGGCGATATCAGGATATATAGCGAATTGGAAAAAGGAACGACTTTCAACGTATACCTTCCCATAATGGCACAAGCTGAAAATGCGGTATCGATTGAGGGTAAAGAAAAATCTCCGACAGGACATGAACGCATACTGTTGGTTGACGATGAAGAGGCCATTGCAAAGCTGGAAAGGCAAATGCTTGAACGACTTGGCTACAAGGTGACCATGCGCGTAAACAGTCTGGAGGCTTTGGAAACGTTCAAAACCAAACCCGACTTGTTCGACTTGGTCATTTCAGACATGACCATGCCGAACATGACCGGAGACCGATTGGCGCGTGAAATGATAACAATCCGGCCTGAAATACCCATCATCATTTGCACAGGGTTCAGCGAAAGACTTGATCCGGTGAAGGCTGCGAGCATCGGAGTCAGGGGCTTTCTAATGAAACCGATCGTTAAAGCGGAAATGGCCAAAACGATCAGGAAAGTGCTTGATGAAGCCGAAGTCAGAACCCTCAAGAAATTCTGACGTTGAGCGTTTAAGGAAATGGTTTTTTAGTGAAAAGGAGCTACATGCAATAATGCATGGTTCCAGGGCCGTACTCGGACAAAACGGTTTTACGGAATCGGCTCGCGCTATTTTCGACCACAGGGTATTGGAAAAGGATTGAATCCTATATCAGTGAACGTTCTGAGCCAGAGTTCGGCCATAGCATTTGCCTGGAATGTGCGAAAAAATGTTACCCCGATATAAGTATTTACTATGAGAATTGAACTCAACAATAATTATCAGAAAGCGAGGTTTTTGCGACAGAATTTGTTACAGATACTAGAAATATTGCCGAAAATGAAACTGGCAGTGGATAATTTCTGTCTATGCAAGTTTACACAACTTCGACAGTTTCTTCTTAACTTCATAAACAGAGAATATTTAATCTGCAGGACATGGTAAGTGTAATAATGAAAAAGAAAAATATAGGGATCCAAAATTTTCTGACCAAAAGTATGGTGATCATTGCCTCTGTAATGTTTAGCCTATTACTTTTAGTCTGGGTTGTGAATGAATATTATGCTTTCTCTTCTGCAACTAAATCATTGAAAGAGGAGTATGAGTATGCACAAAAGACAATGCTTAAACAAGAGGTCAACAATGTAGTCAACTATATTGATTACATGAAAGATCAAACCGAAAGAAGGCTGAAATCTGAATTGAAGAATCGTGTTAACGAAGCCCTCGACATTGCGAGGAACATATATCAGGAGAACATTGATTCAAAACCCCTATCTGAGATCGAAAAAATGGTCAAAGACGCCCTAAGACCTATACGGTTTCTTGAAGGCAGGGGATATTATTTTGCATTTTCAGTGGACGGAATTGAAACGCTTTTTGCCGATAGGCCTGAAATGGAAGGGAAGAATATGCTTCCGGTCCAAGGGGCTAAAGGAGAATTTGTCGTTAAGGACATGATCGACCTCGTTAAGAAACAAGGCGAAGGATTCTACCAATACACTTGGACAAAGCCATCCCAGAAGGAGATAGGTTTTTTAAAAATTGCGTATGTGAAATATTTCAAACCGTTCGATTGGGTTTTTGGAACAGGTGAATATCTCGATGATTTTACCAATCAAATCCAAAACATTGTTTTGGAAAGGATCGTAAACCTTAGATTTAGCGAAGGAGGTTACTTTTTTGGCAGCACAGAAGGTGGATATCCATTATTCACGAATGGGGAAATAACTAAAGATACCGATCCCATTTGGGAAATGACCGACCCCAATGGCGTAAAAATCATCCAAGAACAACAAAACGCCTCGAAGCAACCTGATGGAGGCTTTGTTCGATATTCCTGGCCGAAGATGGGATCTCCAACTCCCGTGCCCAAGATTTCATTCGTACGTGAAATACCGGAATGGGGCTGGACAATCGGGGCTGGTGTATCTCTCGATACCGTTGAAAAATTAATTCCAGAATCCAGAGACACATTGAAAAAAGAATTAATCAAGAAAAGCATAACCAGCATTTGTGTGCTCATCGGTTTTATTGTTTTAATATGGTTTTGGGCTAAACGCGTGGCGAACAAAACCCATGAAACCATCGAAACATTTGAAAAGTCATTTAGGGAAGCGACTACGGCTTTTGTTGCCATACCGACTGATGATATGCAGTTTTCAGAATTGTCCCGCATTGCCGAATCAGCGAACAAAATGATCGAAGTGCTTAAAAAGACAGAGAAATCGATGCAGGAGAGCGAGGCACTGCTCCGGGGATTATTCGACAACATGGGCGCCGGGGTTGCGATTTATGAAACCCCCGATGAAGGGCAACGTTTCGTTTTCAGGGAGTTGAACCGGCATGGCCTCGCATCCGGACAGCTAAAAAAGGAGGATGTCATCGGCCTCGAGGTCAGGGATGTATTCCCCGGGGTCGTGGCGCTAGGCTTGTTCGAGGTCTTTCAAAACGTCTGGAAAACAGGCCTGGCCCAGCGGCACCCCAGCCGGATTTACCAAGATGGCAGAATTACGCTGTGGGTGGAAAATTACGTTTTCAAACTGCCTTCAGGCCAGTTGGTGGCCATCTACGAGGACACAACGGCCAAACGGCAGGCCGAGGTTGCCAGGGATGCGATGGAAAAGCAATTGCTGCAGGCCCAGAAGATGGAGTCCGTGGGACGGCTGGCCGGCGGCGTGGCCCACGATTTCAACAACATGCTCAGCGTGATCCTCGGGTACACCGAGATGGCTCTGGAGCAGTCGGGCCCGGATCACCAACTGCATTCGGCCCTGCAGGAGATCAAGAATGCGGCCCAGCGCTCTGCCGACGTCACCCGTCAGTTGCTGGCCTTTGCCCGTAAGCAAACCATATCGCCCAAGCTGATCGACCTGAACAAGACGGTTAAAAGCATGCTCAAGATGCTACAGCGCCTCATCGGTGAGAACATCGCTCTGGTCTGGCTGCCGGCAAGCGACCTATGGCCGGTGCACATGGACCCGTCCCAGATCGATCAGATCCTCGCTAATCTTTGCGTCAACGCCCGGGACGCCATCGCCGGTACGGGCAAAATCACCCTTGAAACCGGCAAGGTGAGCTTTGATGCCGCGTACTGCGTGGATCACCCGGGTTTTGTCCCCGGTGATTTCGTCCTGCTGACGGCCAGCGACGACGGCTGCGGCATGGACAAACAGATCATGGCCAACCTGTTCGAGCCGTTTTTCACCACCAAGGACGTGGACAAGGGCACCGGTCTGGGCCTGGCTACGGTATACGGCATCGTCAAGCAGAACAACGGCTTTGTAAACGTGTACAGCGAGCCGGGCAAGGGCACCACGTTCAAGATCTACCTGCCGCGCTATCAACCAACCGGGGACGAGGTCCAGGAAACAGCCCCGTTGGCGCCCGATGTCCGGGGCAGCGAAACCATCCTGCTCGTGGAGGACGAATCGGCGATCCTGAAAATGACAACCATGATGCTTCAACGCCTGGGTTATACCGTTTTGGCCGCGGCCACGCCCGGACAGGCCTCCGACCTTGCCCGGAAGCATTCAGGCCAGATCCATCTGCTTATGACCGACGTGGTGATGCCCGAAATGAACGGCCTCGATCTGGCCAGGCGCCTGCAATCGGTTTATCCCGACCTCAAGTGCCTGTTTATGTCCGGTTACACGGCCAATGTTATCGCTCACCATGGAATATTGGATGAGGGCGTGCATTATATCCAAAAGCCTTTTTCAAAGAAGGATCTGTCCGTCAAGGTGCAAGAATCGCTGGGTAAGGATAGATCCTAAAGTTGCGCTTAATTATCCTATACGCGATTTCCGCTGGCCCCTGGAAAATCAACAATACCGATCCAATCCATGACGGTTCAATACAGTCCTTTTTGAAAAGCATTCCTCGGAAATGATTCGTACAGGTCTGGCTTAACAGATAGCAGACAACGCCTATCTATCCGCATGCTGATCAATCGCATAAAGGGCACGCCCTATCGTATATATTCCTCAATAATAGACCCCCCCCTATAGCCCGAAATCGATTGCCTCTTGGAGCCAATTTAAAACCCGGTTTTACTACAAAACCGGGTTTTTCATTACCATTCTTGACAGAACATGCGAATCCCTGGATATTGATGCTGCTCACTGGAGCGCCATCATCTTGTGACGCGGCAGGGACTTACACACATTCGAAATGTGGAATAACAGCATGCAACCCTTTATCGCCTGCCACGAATGCGATCTACTTCAAAAGATCCGCCCCCTTCCGGCCGGCAGCGTGGCTATCTGCCCCCGTTGCGGTGCCGTCATCCGGCGCCACAAGAAAAACGGTGTCGAGCGGGCGCTGGCCTACACCATTGCCGGAATCGTATTGTTCTCTGTGGCCAATGCCTTCCCCCTAATGTCGTTCAAATTCCAGGGGCAGCTTCGAGAAACCACCCTGATCACCGGCATCGTGGAGCTTTATCGAGGCGGCATGGTTGCTGTTGCCGTTTTGGTGATGTTGACCACAATCTTGGTGCCACTGCTTCATTTGCTTGGCATGCTTTACGTCCTGCTGCCGCTTCGGTTTGATCGGCTGCCGCGGCATCTGGCGCCGGTGTTTCGGATTGTCCGCGGCTCACAGTCCTGGAGCATGATGGAAGTGTTCATGCTGGGCATCCTGGTGTCCCTGGTGAAACTGGCCAAGATGGCCGAAATCGTACCGGGGCTTGCCCTGTTTGCTCTTTTTGCCCTCATCGTGGTGATTGCCGCCGGAACATCTTCTCTGGATCCCCATCGCATCTGGGAACGAATGGACGCCCACCCATGACAACCCCGGCTCTCACGGCAAAACGCGCATCGATGCTTAGCTGCCACAGCTGCCATTTGTTGAGTCGCGTACCGATGTCTAAAGGCCAATTGCGGTGTCCGCGCTGCGGGGCCAGTCTGCATTCGCGAAAGCCCAACAGTATTATGCGTACCTGGGCGCTGGTCATTGCCGCATATATCTTTTACATCCCGGCCAATGTCCTGCCGGTCATGACGACCATCTCCATAGGCAGCGTCAAGACGGATACCATCATGAGCGGTGTCATTTACTTCGTACGGACCGGCATGTGGCCCCTCGCCCTGATCATCTTCGTGGCCAGTATATTTGTGCCGCTTTTAAAACTGTTCATCCTGACACTGCTGTTGATCACCGTGCAGCGCAGATCGCGATGGCGCCGGAAAGACCGCACGCGCCTGTATCGCATCACGGAGGTGATCGGCCGCTGGTCGATGGTGGACATCTACGCCATTACCATTCTGGTGGCCCTGGTGCACATGGGCTCCCTGGCGACCGTTTCCGCCGGGCCTGGAGCCGTTTTTTTTGCGGCGGTCGTCGTCATCACCCTGTTTGCCGCCATGAGTTTCGATCCTCGCCTGATCTGGGATACGGAGGAGTTGGAGCATGACTGAGTTCAAAAACGGAATCGACAATATGGATGACATGCCCGAAGCGATCATCCACCAGCGGACGAGGCAGATATCGTTCGTATGGATCATACCGCTCGCGGCGCTGATCATCGGCGCCTGGCTGGTGGTGAAAACGTTCACGGAGAAAGGCCCCACCATCACCATCGCCTTTACTTCGGCCGAAGGTATCGAAGCAGGCAAGACGAAAATCAAATACAAAGATGTCGAGGTCGGTAAAATTACCAAAATCGATCTCAGTCCGGACCTGAGTCAGGTAATCCTGACCGCCGAGATGCAAAAAACCGTGAAACGGTTTTTATCGGTGAACACCCGGTTCTGGGTGGTGCGGGCACGCGTGGCGGCCCGGGAGATTTCGGGGCTGAGCACTTTGTTTTCCGGAGCATACATCGGTCTGGATCCCGGCGAACCCGGAGAACCCGGCGAACATTACATAGGCCTCGACACCCCCCCCGTCATTACATCCCACCTGGAAGGCCGACAATTTATCCTGGTCGCCGAACGATTAGGGTCCATCGACATCGGCTCGCCGGTGTATTTTCGGCAGATCGCAGTGGGCCGGGTGATCGGCTTTTCGCTGGATTTGAAACGCCAGAACATTCTGGTAAAAGTGTTTATAAATGCGCCCTACCACTCGTTGGTAAAGGAAAACTCCCGGTTCTGGAATGCCAGCGGGGTGGACTTTTCGCTGGACGCGACCGGCGTCCGCCTGGCCACGGAGTCTCTGGTATCTATGGTGATCGGCGGAGTGGCCTTTGACACGCCGGTGAACTTCGGCAGCGACGCACCGGCCAAAGAAGGCGATATTTTTACACTGTATAGCGGCAAATCCCAGATCTTTGAAGAAACCTATGAATATAAAAAACTGTGGCTCCTCCAGTTCGACGGATCGGTGCGGGGGCTTTCCGTCGGGGCACCTGTGGAGCTCAGAGGCATTCGGCTCGGCAAGGTTCTGGACATCAATGTGGAATTCTCCCCGAAGGGCCAGGGAATCCACGTCAATGTGCTGATCGAAACCGAACCGCAACGCGTCGGCGCCCCAATGTTGGCTGATGACGATTTTCATCAGCTCATGGACCAATGGGTGGCCCAGGGCATGCGGGCGCAGCTGAAGACCGGCAACCTGATCACCGGGCACCTGTACGTGGAAATCGACTTCCATCCCAACGCGCCGACAGCGGTGATCGATTGGGCCGGTCGTTACCCGCGGCTGCCGACCCTGCCCGGGAATCTGGAAATCATCACGGCCAGCGTGACCAACCTTCTCGACAAAATGTCGAACCTGCCCATCCAGGAAATCGGCCGAGATTTACGGAACATGGCCCAGGGGATGAGCGCCCTGGTGAATTCCGACGAAATGCGGCAGGCCCTCACCGATCTGAGCCATACGATGAAGGAAACCAAAATACTCGCGGCCTCCCTGAACCAGAATCTCCCGCCGGCCGTCGACAAAGCCAACGGCATTCTTGAAGATATCCGGAAGTTGTCCAATCACCTCAACGACAAGGTGGTGCCGGCCGTGGACGAAACCCTGAAACATGCCCAGACGGCAATGACCGGGGTCGCCGGCACAGTTGGCCCGGATTCGCAGACGATGCGCCAGCTCAACCGGGCGCTCGTCGAACTGGCCGAAGCAGCCAAGGCGTTCCGGGGGCTGGCCGACTATCTGGAACGGCATCCGGATGCATTGATCTATGGAAAGGGAGAAAAGTGACTATGGCGCTCAAGCATTGGGTAACCACCGCGCTGGTGGTGTTCGCGGCCATCGGCTTGACCTCCGGCTGCCGGAGTGCCTCCCCGGCGACCAGTTTTTATACGCTGACCGCCGTGGTCCCGGCACCCGGGGCCGTCATCGGAAACGACACCGCGCCGCCACCGGCGATCATCGGCGTTGGCCCGGTCACCGTGCCAAGGATGCTCAACCGGGCACAAATCGTCACGCGCGCAACGCCGAACCGGGTAACCATGAATGACTTCCACCGGTGGGCCGGCGACCTGGAAGACAACTTTCTGCATGTCCTGACGGAAAACCTGGCGGCCCTGGTGGTGCCCCACCCGGTGCGCGCATTCCCGTGGGAAGCGTTGGACGCGCCCCGGTATCGCGTGGCCGTGACCGTCCACCGTTTGGATGGCAGCCTTGAGGGCAGCATCGTCATGGATGTGATCTGGAACGTTACCGATATCGACGCCGGGAAACAGATTTTATCGAAACGATCGGTGGTCAGCGAGGCTGTGGAAAAGCCGGATTACGAATCATTCGTGGCAGCGCAAAGCCGCGCCATTGGCGTTCTCAGCAAAGAAATGGCCGACGCCTTGAATGCACTGATGTAAAAAGGTATCCAACCATAAAAAAAGGTGCCGAGCCACCGGGGCGGGTGGCTCGGCTGGAGGGAGAGAGACGCTGATTGGGTTTTTCAGCACTCTCCATGAGGGGCATCGATTGCCGGGGTGGCAAGTCCGCCCCTCCTTGGGGTATTTGGATATTAATCCCCCAACATTGCTGGAACGTGACGCCAAGATTACCGTTTCGTCATGTTGATAAATGCTTCGTAAGATGCTTTCCACATCCCCCCATCGGCCCATCACCTCATCAAAACGAATCGTCCCTTGAGTTGCTGCGCATCCGGCGACAGTGATGGCGTCTGCTGGACATTTAACGACTTGGCCTCATCCTCGACCAGCGGTTTGACATAGTCGTAAATCTCTACGATATCCTTTTTGCCGTCCTTGAGCGCTTTGAGAAAATAGTATGTGAAAACGCCGTGTCCTTTTTCAGGTGACGATGTGCTGATCTGAGAGCCCTGGCTCGCGGTAAGAACCGCCATGTTTTCTGATATAACCCGCGTATCTGTCGTCATTACCAAAGGCCTGGCGCCTTTTGCGAGAACACTTCTGCCGCCAGAACCTGAAAAACATGAATCCAGAACCACGATAATCTCCTTTGCTCCCAGTTCCGCCAACCGCGCATAAAGTCTTTTCAGGGGATAACCGGTCACAGCCAGATAATTCGGATCGCCGTCATAGGGAACAATGAAAGCTTCACCGGTTAAAGGATCGGGAGCCCCATGGCCCGAATAATAAACAAACACATTTCCGCCCTTCTTGAGCTTATTTGGCAGCCAGGCTTCAATCGATTTCATAATCCCTGACAGCGTTGCCTTTTCATCGGTCAGCAATTCGATGTTTCTCTCCTTTACTCCCAGCGCCTTAAAGTAATTTTTTACCAGCACGGCATCGTCGTATGAGTAATCGGATTTCGGCAAACTACTATAACCTTCAATGCCGATAATGATTGCGAAATCATTATCGCCCATGATTTTTGATTCTGCGCCGAAAACAGGATTGTCGATATCGGATTGAACCGCGGCGCCTGACTTTATGTCTTTGCTTTGAGCTTGCGTTGCATTTTCAACTGCGGATTTAACAATATTGGCCAAGTCTTCTTTGGATATGCCTTGAGAGACATTGGCTTGCGGGGCGTTCTGCCCGGCCTTGAACTGGCTAAGTAACGCTATGCCGTTATTGGCTTTATTGTAGGCCTCTCTATTTGCCGGGCTATCTAAATAGGGTGCATTTCCTGCGGCATGGTTTTTAAGCGCCTCTATTGCCAAATCCAGATCCGCCCCATGATTTAATAATATTCTAACGGTCTCCTTTTGTCTCTGGCCGCCCATCGCCGCCACAGATAGGGGCGTCTGGTTTCCATATCCGGCGTCAACGCTAAACCCTTTTGCCAAGAGTTTTTCAACGATGTCATTATAGCCGCCATAGGCCGCATAATATAAAATATTGCTGGTACATGAACCGCCGCTATTCATTTTTTCATAAGCCGCGTTAATCAAAAAACCGTATACTTCAGGTTTAAACTCGGCAACATAGTCTAATGGCGAGAGCCCGTAATCTCCTGAGGGCTCGCATGGATCAGCCCCTTTATTGAGCAATTCTTTGACGGCATCGACATCGCCTCGCTCTGCGGCCTTTCCCAAAGGTGAGGCGGGCCCTACTGACACGCAACCGGCAAGAAGAAGCGAGAATACAAGAATTAATAACAAAGGAGGGAATACAATTATTCCCCTATCGAAGGATAACGCTTTCTTCATGACCTATCTCCTGATAGTTGCCGATCGTAAAATCATATGCTCATCGGCGATGATTTCGCGGTTATTTTCCCCCGATCAACTGCGGCGTCTGCTCGTTGTTGTACTGCTTTCTGGCGATACGCTCCACCTGAGGCGCGAGGTAACCGAACAGGTCGTCCACCTTGAGAGAGCCGTCCACGTTGACGACGCCTTCGTTCTTGATGCCCTTGAGCAAATAATAGGTGAACAGCCCGTGCCCCTTTTCACCTTGTCAGTCGGTAAACGGCGGTGGCTTCGGTCCAGTCGCCCGGCGCCAGGTGGTTGAGCCGTCGCACCAGGTCGCTGATCATTCCCGTCGCGTGGGCGTCATAGACTTCGAACATTCCTTCCTTGAATCCAAGGGAGATCAGGTCCTCTTTATTGCGGGTGGCGATCAGCTTGATGCGCTCCTCAGCGAAATTTTCCACGTATCCGGGCAAAAATGCGGCGGTCAGCCGGATGGGACTGCCGTCGGGGGGAAACACATGGACCGTATCGGCTTTTGTCAGGTTGTCGGTCTGGCGGGAGTTGGGCAACAGCAGGGTCACCGAGCCGTCGGCGGCGACCGAAAAAATGTAAACGTAGCAATCCTGGTTCGGCTCGTAGATGATCCGGACCGCGTCGCCGGTCACAAGGTCCGTTTTGGACAGCAACAGCCTGACGGCAAGGCCTTCGCCCTTTTCCGGAAATACCGGCGCGATGAGGGCTTTGATCTTGACCCGGTAAAGGGTTCGGTCCGCCGGGTCCCACCCCTCGCCCAGGATCTCGGTTTTCTCGATGCGCCCCCTCACCGAGGCGAACACCAGGTCCTCGGCCAGTTGGTTGTTCGATACCAGAGAATGCGACTTGATAAAAACGCCGACAGCGGTTTCCAGGGCGTTTTTCTGGGCATCGCGCCTGGCCCGATCCTTGACTTCAGTGGAGGTTTCGATGTCTCCGAGAACCGCCTGGCCGGCGGCCTCGACCCATACCGGTTTTTCAGCGGAAAAGACTGTTGATGAAATCACGGGCAGCAGCAGAAAAAGAAGAACCAGGCCAGCCTTTTTCATCATATTTTCATCGCCTTTTCGGTAGATGCGATTTGCCACCGGGTTATCTGTTCGAATATATTTGGACTGAGGCGGGAAATCAAATTGTTTGGGCATTTGCCGGCACCGGTCTTCGGTTTCACCTGTTCCGCGGGAAAAAAGGGGGGCTCTCCTCGCACAGCCAATAGGGGTGAATTTGAGCGTTCATGGTTCACCGGGCGCGGGCGGGGATAAACCCCGCACCCTACGAAAAACCCTAAGGACATGGATCTGAAAATGTAGGGCGAGGGGTTTACTTGTCCGCCATAGCCTTGGTGGCGGCTGATCCCCTCCCGCGGGCTGACACGCACTGGCCGTGCCGCTGGTTCAACGAAAACCCATGGCCATATACCGGATGATCGGATGACGGACTGAACCTTACGGCTGTCTTTACTTGGCATTCTTCTTTGTGGCCGCGTACTTCTTGAAGGCCCTCTCGAAGATGGCGGCGACCTCCTCCTCAAGGTAGGGCCCTTCGACGACCATCGGCGAACTCATGTACCCGGCGGCCTCACGGCTGGACAGATTGATGCGCGGCCAGTTGCCGTAACGATCGGTGATGGCATAAGCGCGGGCCTCGCTCAGACCGTAGACGACGCGCCCGATACCGGCATTGAACATGGTGAACATACACATGGCGCAGGGCTCTACGCTGGAATAAAGGGTCGATTTCGCCCTGAGTTCCGGGTCGTTGAAGTACTTCCTGCAGAACCTCGAGGCCAGGGCGGACTCCGCGTGCTGCGTATGGTCATGCAGCTTGAAATCCTGATTCTCCCCCCTCATCAAGATGGTGCCGTCGGGTCCGGCGATCACGGCGCCAAAGGGGGGCTGCCCGGCCTGGACCGCCACCCGGGTGACGTCGATGGCGGCGCGCAGATTCTCCATGTCCTTGCCGGTCAGAGGCGCTTCGGCCCGGGCCATGGAAGAAAAGGCGGTGACAAAAATCAATATTAATCCGAAAATCGGTTTCATATTTCCTCCCCGGCGTTATGAACGCGTAGTGCACCAAGTGCTCCGGAAAGAGCGGCAAATTAAAGGCATTGCATTATAGAAATAAATTTCTAATCTGCAAGATCTTTACTCTCTGCGGTTGCATCACGCCTCATTCACCGGCCGCCCGCTGTCGGTCCAGGCCTTGAGGCCGCCTTCTAAAAATACCGCCTCGATCCCTTTTTTCTGCAGCCGCTCGGACACGGACCGGCTCACCGAGCCGCCCTTGACGCAGTAGACCACGGTGGGCTGGCCCTCGGAGAGCTCGGACGCCCAAAGGTCGACGGCTTCCGGATCGCGCCACACGGCGCCGGGGATGGTCCGCGGGGCGTCGTCAAAATCCGCCTTTCGCCGCACGTCGAGCAGCACCGGCGCATCATCGCTGTCAATCAGTTGGTGCAACGTGGAAATGTCGATGGCACGGGTCATGGGAGCGTTTCCTTTTCGTCAGGTTGTCAGAGCACCACCTTCCAGATCACCCCGACGGCAGCGCCGATGGGGACCAGGTAGTGCACGGGAAAATGATATTTCTGAAGCAGCAGCAGGGACAGCGCGGCGGCGGCCACGGCAAAGGCGTCGATGCCGCCGCCGGGCAGGGTCACCTTGATGCCGAACCACACCGCCAGGTTGAGGATCACGCCGACCACCGCCGCGGTAACCCCGGTGAGCGCCGCCTGGAGCCGCTGGTTGCCGGCCATGGCCTCGATATAGGGGGCGCCTGCGAAGATAAAGAAAAAGCAGGGCAAAAAAGTGACGTAGGTGGTGATCAGCGCGCCGAAAATACCCGCCGTCAACGGGGTGAGACCTCCCGGCAGGTGCCAGGCCCCCAAAAACCCCACGTACTGGGTCACCATGATGAGCGGGCCGGGCGTGGACTCGGCCAGGCCGAGACCGATCAGCATCTGCGCCGTCGTGAGCCAGCCGTTGGTCACCGCCACGTCGGTGATGTAGCTCAGCACGGCGTAGGCGCCGCCGAAGGTGACGAAGGCCGCCTTGGTGAAAAACAGGGCGATCCGGGTCAGGGTGCCTTCCGACCCGTGCCAGACCCAAACACCGCCGACGACAAGACCCCACAGGACCGCGCAGACGAGAAAAACCCGGATGACATGGACGAAAGATGGCGCAACGCGCGCCTGCCCGAGGTCGGTTTCGGCTTTTATGCGGCATTCCCGCGATTGCAGATCGAAGTCGCCCTTGCAAAAAACTTGAGGCCACCGGCGCTGCATGAGAAGGCCCCCCAGGGCCGCTGCAGCGACAATGGCGGGAAACGGCACTTTGAAGAAAAAGATAGCGACAAACGCCGCCACGGCAAATCCATAGAGCATGTGATGCTTGAGCGCCTTCTTGCCGATGCGCAGCACCGCTTCCACCACAACAGCCACCACCACCGGCTGGATGCCATAGAAGGCGGCGGCCACCAGCGGCACGTCGATGTGGGCCACGGCCAGATAGCTGAGCAGCATCATGAGGAAAATCGAGGGAATCACGAAAAGCGATCCAGCAGCGATGCCGCCGATCGTGCCGTGCAGCCGCCAGCCGATATAGGTGGCGAGCTGCTGGGCCTCCGGGCCGGGCAGCAGCATGCAGAAATTGAGCGCCCGCAGGAACTGGCTCTCACCGATCCACCCCCGCCGCGTCACCACCTCCTGGTGCATGATGGCGATCTGCCCGGCCGGACCGCCGAAACTGATAAAACCCAGTTTGGTCCAGAATTTCAGCGCTTCCTTGAAAGGCACAGTTGACATTGCAGTGTTCATTCAGAGCTCCTATTGACAGACGTCGCCGGCATATCGCGGCCGAAAACCGCAAATCCCACAGTGCCGATGACCCCGAAAACGAACGCCGCGATCAGATTCGTTTTTGGGCTGATCTGCCATAAAAAAGCGCCGCCCAATGCGGCCGCAGCGACGAAAACGTCCCGGATCAGGTAGTAAAGCCCGAACATGCCCGCCTTGCAGTGATCCGGGGCTAAATCCATGATCAATGACTTTCGGGTGGGCTCACCGAATTCCTTGAGCCCCCTCAGAATGAACGCGGCAACGAGCCACTCGAAAGAGCGGCTGAAAAGCAGCACCAGGGGAAACAAGGTGAAAAAAACAAAGGTCATGAGCACGAAGGGCTTCTTAGTGCTGCGGTCGGCCAGGTAGGCCACCGGGATGTACACCAGCACGGCCGTGGCCATTTCGATGGTGGTCAGCACCCCGAACTGCAGTGCCGAGATAGGCGATGCGATGGTCTTCATGCACCAGACCACCACAAAGGCGTAAGGAATCTGCTCGCAGAACCGGATGAGAATATCGGAGACCAGAAGCCGCTTCATGGAAGGGTTCATGAGCCGAAAGAGTTTCAGGGGGTTTTTCTCAGGCGTAAGCGTGCAGGCATCGCCCGAAGGCCGGGCCGCCGGGCCGTCATCGGCGATCATCCGCTGCTGGAACACCAGCGCCACGAAAGCCATTATAAATGCGGCTCCGAATGCGAGCCGGACACCGTCGCGCTCGCCCCACACGCTGATAAAAAGCCCGCCCAGCAGTGGGCCGAGCGCCATGGGGATGCGCCTTACCAGCGAGTGCATGGTCACGCCCATGGTGCGCTTGTCCGCGGGCAGCACCTTGTAGATCAGGCTCACGGTAGCCGGCAGAGAGATGGCCGACCAGGAAATGAACAGCACCGCGCCTGCCAGCACCGCCTGCCAGGCCGGCACCAGGAGCACCAGTGCGAATCCTGCCATGGCCACCAGGTTGAAAATCAGCAGCGACTTTTTGGTGCCCAGCCGATCGGACAGATAACCGCCCGGAAAGGAGTAGAGGGCCGACAGCAGGTTGTCCATGGCCTGCAAAAGACCAATGGCCAGCACGCTCCCCCCGAGGGCCAGGATGTAGATGGGTAAAAACCGCTCGGCCATCCGCTCGCCCATGCCCAGCAGGATCACCATGGCCAGAACACCCAGGGTGCTGCGTTGCAGACCGAGAAACCTGCTGATGCTGCCGGCAGCGGAGCGGGGGGGTGTCTTGTTATTTTCCATGAAGCGTTCCCTTTAGTCCTGAGCCTTCGCCACTTCCAGCCGGCACCAGGCATACAGTGCGTCATAGACCTCGAACTGCCTCTCGATGTTTTCCAGGTCGTCTGGAAATCGGATGCTGTAGCCCACGGCGATAGCTTCGAATCCTGCCGCCAGCGGATCGGCGTCCAGCCGGTTCGTATCGGCAGCATTGACGATCCTGGCCATCCTCAGCAGCGCGGCATCGGTCAGCTCGTAATCCTGGATAATCACCGTGAAGGTGCACCGGTCTCCCCGATGATGCAGCACGGCCCCTGGGGTATCAAAGGGTATGGCGCCGATCTTTTCGGCCGTTTCCATCACCTTGCTTTTAGGGACGAACAAAAACTCGGCATCCGAGTCGATAAAACGGGTGATCAGCCACGGGCAAGCCACGCGGTCCACGTGCACGTGAGATCGGGTGATCCATTTCATGTCAATACTCCTTTATTATGGGGATGTCAGTTGAGCCTGCCGCTGCCCGAACCCGATTAATTGCCCTTTTGCCGCTGGTAATAGGCATACAGATTGTCAAACAACCTGCAGCCCTCGACCATTCGCCGGTCGTCGTCCGCCTGAGAGGCCATAAGACCGGTCAGCAGGGCCTTGAACCCGTCGGTTTCACTGCGGCCGTACTTGCCGTCTTTCAGATCGATGTCGTGAACGATTTCGGCCATAGAAACAAGCGTCCGGTCCTTGGGCAGCAACCGCTGGATCATCACCTCAAACGTACAGCAACCCCCCTCGTGGGTGTATTCACCCTCGAACATATCGAACCGAAGCTCTCCGGATCCGGGAGTATATTGAGGATCGGGGACAAACTTGAAAGTCGCCGCGCGATCCACAAAGCGCAGAATCAGCCAGCCGCAGGCCAGGCGGTCGACAAAGAGGTTTTCACGGGTCACCCAGGTCCTGCCTTTCAGTTTTCCAATCGCCTCGGAAAGGGGGTTGCCCGTCGATGCCTGACCGGCCAACCGGACTTCAAGATTCTGGAGCAAAATCTCAGCCGTTCCCCGCTCGGGTGCTTTGAAAAAATCGATGGCTACGAGATCATTCAACCGACGTGCCAGACGGGACAATTGCGAAGGGCCCTTTATAGCCGGATCCTGTGGGTCGCCCTGATCGGAAGACCATTCGGCGAGCAGAGTATTGGCCTCCTGGATAATTTTTTGATAATCCGAGGCCCGCGCATTTTGAAACAGGGAGATCATCTGTTCGTCAGTCAGGCCTTCCACAAACCGGGCCTCGGCGATGGACCCGTCTCCCCCCCCATCGACAATCTCCCTAAGGGTCCAGGTCAAATCTTCACGGGACTGCTCGGTAAACGGCAGGACGTAAACCGATTGCTTGATCGTCACTGCTCCGATCTGTTGCAGTCGCCGCCATATTTTTACGCGCAAGGCAGTGGGCCTGGGCGGTATCTGATGCACCAGCAGCAACCATTTTCTTTCGTTAACAGATATCATAGCGCCCCATTTAATATGTTACATTGAATTTGTTACACCTGTTACATATTGTCAAGCGCCTTTGTAATAGCGCCCGTGTTCAACACGTCGTATGGGTCGGTAAATCGCTTAGACCTTACCCTGCAGATGTGGAGTGTGGTCGAAATTGCTTTCGAGTTTGTACCGGAGTTTGCTATATACACAGATACGGTTGTTAGCGACCGCGTCCAAAGATTATGGATTCCTGCCTGTGCCGGGATGACAAAAAGACAGTAAAACCATAATCTTACAATAACCAACATGATCAAACCACACTCGACAGTGAAAGTATTATGCACGCCGGTTTTTTTCTACCCCCTTTGAAAATCTTAGGCCGCGCCATTCTTGGCGCATGCCGTGATCTGGCGCCCATCGTCACCGTCATTGCCATTTTCCAGATGTTGGTCCTGCGCCAACCCTTTCCTGAACTTGTTTCCTCCCTGGCCGGTTTGGGATTGGTGATTGTGGGTTTGGCGCTTTTTGTCGTCGGCTTGGACATCGGTCTGTTTCCGCTCGGTGAAACGTTGGCCGAGGAATTCGCGCGCAAGGGGAGCCTTTTCTGGCTGCTGTTGTTCTCTTTTGCTCTGGGCTTTGGAACCACCGTTGCCGAACCGGCCCTGATTGCCGTGACCCGCGAAGGCGCAAAGGCTGCAGCGGAGGCCGGCCTTATCGGAGATACCCCCGCCGCGATACAGCAGTACGCTTTCCATGTCCGCTTGACCGTGGCCCTTTCTGTCGGCATTGCCATCGTTCTCGGCGTGCTGAGAATCCTTCGGGGATGGTCACTGCCGATGTTGATCGTGAGCGGTTATGGTCTTGTCATGGTCATGACGGTGTTCGCGCCGAAGGAAATCATCGGGTTGGCTTATGATTTGGGCGGGGTGACGACTTCAACCGTCACCGTGCCGCTGGTAACGGCCTTGGGCGTGGGCCTCGCCCGTTCGATTCGCGGAAGGAACCCGTTAACGGACGGATTCGGATTGATTGCACTGGCTTCCCTGACGCCGATGATTTTTGTCATGGCGTTCGGATTGTTTGCACACTAGGCGCCGTATGGAACTGTTTTGGGACCCCATCACCTTGCTGCTGGCCACTGCCAGAGACGTGGTGCCTGTGTTGGTGCTGCTCGTTCTGTTCCAAATGGCGGTGCTGAGACGACCTCTCCCGAAACCGGGCAGGATTCTTTTCGGATTTTTTCTGGTGCTTGTCGGCATGGCTTGTTTCTTGGGAGGTTTGGATCTGGCACTGTTCCCGGTGGGCCGGACCATGGCTCTGCAACTGGCTCAGGCCGCTCAAAGCGGCGGAAAAGAAATCTGGGCTGCGTATGGATGGATATACCTGTTTGCATTTTTAGTCGGATTTTCCACCACCATCGCCGAGCCGTCGCTGATCGCTGTCGCCAACAAGGCGCAAGAGGCTTCGTACGGCGCTGTTTCCGCCCTGGGGCTGCGGATCGCTGTGGCCATCGGCGTTGCGGTCGGCATTACGCTGGGCACGTTCCGCATCGTAACCGGAACGCCGCTTTATCTTTACATCATGGCGGGCTACATCGTTGTGGCCATTCAAACCTATTTCGCGCCGCGGATGATCATCCCACTGGCCTATGATTCCGGCGGCGTCACCACATCAACGGTTACCGTACCGCTGGTGGCGGCGCTCGGCTTGGGGCTGGCCTCCAATGTTCCGGGGCGAAGTCCGGTTCTGGATGGCTTCGGGCTCATCGCATTTGCAAGCCTGTTCCCGATCATCGCTGTCCTGGGGTACGCCCAACTGGTGCAATGGATTGTAGAACGGCGAAAGAAAAATAAATGACATGCACTGGCGTGTCACAAAAGGACTGGGTTGGGTTCCGAGAATTGGGCAAAGGAGAAGATTATGGCAAGTAAATGTATTATTGCAATGGTGAAGCCGGACCTGACCGATCAGGTTGTCAACTCGGCCAAAAAAGCCGGCGCTACCGGAGCGACCATCATTCCGGCCTCCGGGACCGGTGCCGGGGAGGCGAAAACCTTTTTCGGGCTCAGCCTGGATATTCGCACGGAAGTGGTGCTCTTTCTGGTAGACGACGCCATCGTTGCGCCGATCCTTTCCGCCATCAAAACAGCCGGACGTTTCAGCGAGCCCGGGACTGGTATTGCCATGGTATTGCCGGTCGAACAGACGGCCGGCATGGAAAGCCAGATGTCACGAAAGAAACCGTAATACGCCGGGACCAGAGAATTCAGCATGTCATTTTATCTGGATTTTTGGAATCTGCTGGCTGGACTCGGTATTTTCCTGTTCGGGATTCTGAAAAAATGAAGATCAAGGTGAGAATCAAGGGCAGCATTCCGCCCCAAAGGACGGAAACCAGTGTGTTGGCCGCCAATGTTTTAATCACCACGAAGTTCACGACGGGCACGAAGATTTTTCTATCGAATCGTATTAAGGGTGATCTTCGTGCACTTCGTGTTCTTCGTGGTTCCCCCCTACCCCTCCGTCTTCGGTGGTTCCAGTTGGAGTTTTCGCACCCGGATGCTCAACTCGTCGAGTTGGGCCTTTGCCGCCTCTGAAGGGGCGTTGGTCATAAGACAGGCCGCCTTCTGGGTCTTCGGGAAAGCGATGACGTCGCGGATGCTGGTCTGACCGGCCAGTAGCATCACCAGGCGATCCAGGCCGAAGGCGATGCCGCCGTGGGGGGGCGCCCCCGACTGGAGGGCATCCAGGAGAAATCCGAATTTTTCCCGGGCTTCTTCCGGTGCCAGGCCCAGCGCGGTGAAGACGCTCTCCTGCACCGCGGTCTGGTGGATGCGGATGCTGCCGCCGCCCACTTCATAACCGTTGAGAACCATGTCGTAGGCCCTGGAACGCACCGACAGGGGGTCGGTTTCCATGGCGTCCAGGTCCGCTTCCATGGGGGCCGTGAAGGGATGGTGCAGCGCCTGGTAGCGCTTCTCCTGCTCATCGTACTCCATCATGGGAAACTCGGTGACCCAGAGAAAATTAAACCGCTTCTCGTCGATGAGACCGAGCTTTTCGCCCAGGTGTCCGCGCAAGTGGCCCAGGGCGTCATTGGTCACCTTGACCTGGTCGGCAACGAAGAAAACGAGATCACCGGGCGCCATGTCGAGCCGCTGGATCATCGCGGCCTTTTCCGCATCAGTGAAGAACTTGGCGATGGGAGATTGCCAGGCGTCTTCGCGCACCTTGATCCAGGCGAGCCCCCGTGCCCGGTAAACCGCCACGAACGCGGTAAGATCGTCGATCTCCTTGCGGGTGAAATCGATGCAGCCCTTTGCATTGAGCGCCTTGACGATGCCGCCCTTTTTCACCACGTCGGCAAAGACCTTGAAGCCGGATCCGGCCACGATGTCTGAAATGTCGGTGAGTTCAAGACCGAACCGGGTGTCGGGCTTGTCCAGTCCGTAGCGGCCGACGGCCTCGGCATAGGTCATCCGGGCAAACGGCAGGGACAAGTCCACATCCAGCACGGTTTTGAAGACCTCGGCCATCATCCCCTCGCTGACGGCCATCACGTCTTCTTCGCCTACAAAGCTCATCTCCATATCGATCTGGGTAAACTCGGGCTGACGGTCGGCGCGAAGATCTTCGTCTCTGAAGCAGCGTACGATCTGATAGTAGCGATCGAAACCGGAAATCATGAGCAGCTGTTTAAATAGCTGCGGCGACTGGGGCAGGGCGTAGAACTGTCCGGGGTTCACCCGGCTGGGCACCAGATAGTCCCGCGCGCCTTCCGGAGTGCTCTTGGTCAGCACCGGTGTTTCGATATCCAAAAATCCCTTGCGGTTGAGATATCCGCGAACCGCTGCTGCCGCGTTGTGGCGCAGGATGAGTGCCTTTTGCAGGTTCGGGCGGCGCAGGTCGATGTGGCGGTATTTGAGACGGATATTCTCGGAAACCTCCACCTGGTCTTCCACCATGAACGGCGGGGTCTGTGCCTCGTTGAAGATCCGAAGCTCGGCCACCATCACTTCAATCTCGCCGGTCTTAAGCTTGGGGTTGGTCATCCCCTCCAGCCGCGGGACCACACGGCCGCGGACTCCCAGAACGAATTCACTGCGGATGACGTGGGCCTTGGCATGGGCCTCGGCATGAACCTCCGGGTTGAACACCACCTGGGTCATGCCGTCTCTGTCTCTCAAATCGATGAAAATGACCCCGCCATGATCCCGGCGACGCTGCACCCAACCCATCAGCACCACTTCGGTGCCCACCTCCGCCAACCCCAGGTCGTTGCAACCATGGGACCTTCGCATACTGCCAAGTGTGTCCACTGTATCTACCGTATCCTTCCGATGGTTTCGAAAACTTCGAAGCCATCTGGTGAAATATTTACTGTCCCGACAGTCGCCTCAGCCCGGTCAAGCCCATCGGGGTCATTTTTCTCTTCGTGCCCTTCGTGTTCTTCGTGGTTCACGCGCTACAGGGCGTTTCCCATTTCGTCGCCTTGCTCAGAAAGCAATCGCCGGATGTGCGACACCGGATCGTCCAGAGGGATATCCACCTGCGTCTTAGTGCGCATGTCGCGCAAGGTGCCGACCCCGCCCGCCCGTTCGTTTTCACCCACGATAAAGACGTAGGCCGCACCCGATCGGTCGGCCCGTTTCATCTGACTTTTGAGGCTGCGGTCGTCAAAATCCATTTCTGCGGTGATGCCGTCTTCGGCCAGTGCCGTCACCCACGAAAAAGCCAGCGCCTGGCAGGCCGGTCCCAATGCAGCAATGTAAAGGGCCGGTTGACGGTCAAAGGTTTCCCCGCTCAGGGCCACCAGTTCGGCCAGACGGTCAAAGCCCACGGCAAAGCCCGTGGCCGGTGTGTCGGGGCCGCCAAGCGATTTGACGAGGCCGTCGTAGCGCCCGCCCCCGGCCACCGCACTCTGGGCTCCCAGAAGGTTGGTCTGCATTTCGAAAGTGGTGCGCGTGTAGTAATCCAGCCCTCGCACCAGGCGCCGGTCCACTTCATAGGGCACCTTCAGGGTGTCGAGGGCTGCGGTGAGCACGCCGAAGTGATCCTTGCAGTCGCTGCACAGGTGATCACTGATGGCCGGCACGCCGGTGATGGCCTCCTGGCAGGCAGGCACTTTGCAGTCCAGCACCCGCAGCGGGTTGCGGTCTTTTCTACGATTGCAGTCTGCGCAGAGGCGATCGCTCTTGTCGGCCAGAAACGCCATAAGGGCGTCCTTGAAATCGGGCCGGCAGACCGGGCAGCCCAGGGAGTTCACGTGGGCCCGCGTGCCGGTGACGCCGAGGCGGTCGAAAAGCAGCTTCAGGAGGTAGATCAGTTCGGCGTCCACATAGGCGCTGGCCACCCCGAACACTTCAGCGTCGATCTGGTAAAACTGCCGATAGCGCCCCTTCTGGGGCCGCTCGCGCCGGAACATGGGGCCGATGGTGTAAAATTTCCGCACCGGGTCCGGTGTGTAAAGCTTGTGCTGGATGTAGGATCGCACAATGGACGCCGTGGCCTCGGGCCGCAGGGTCAGCAGCTCATCGCTGCGATCGGAAAAGGTGTACATTTCCTTTTCAACGATGTCGGTGTCTTCACCGATGCTGCGGGCAAAGAGCTCGGTGCGCTCCATGATGGGCACCCGAATCTCCTTGTAGCCGAAGTCGTCGAAAAGCGCCACGGCCGTGCCCTCGATGAACTGCCACAGCTCGGACTCGCCGGGCAGGATGTCTTTGAAACCACGGATCAACTGGATCATAAATCGCTTCGCTTCCACTGGCGCCGGCGTCCAGAATGCCCGCCAATTGCCGATTTTGGGTAAACTGGTTTTTTAGACCATACTGGTCGAGGCAGTCAACACTATTTTGGCGCCCGTCCGCCATCTTGGCCCACCGCGGATGAAGATTGTCTCAAATGAACGTCCAACGTTCGTTTTGCGCTGTTACCGTTACTTGCCAGATCGCAATAGCGCCTGACAAGTTAGTGCTTATGGGGTGAACCAGAGAGGGCATGCTGTGGCAAATTAATTTAGAAACGACCGTTTTCCCCACCGGCCTGAAACAATGAAATGGGCAAGATCGTGCTGAACTCCTGGAAGTCCTGGTCTTTGGTGTAGATCGATGCCCCGAGTCGGTGGGCGCAGGCGCAGATCAGGAAATCCGTGTGGGGGCCCTGGATGCCCTGCTTACGGCAGCTGTTGTGAAACTCGGCGCCGCGGATGTAATCATCGTCGACGATCACCTTCACCGACGCCTGGCCTCCTTGTAGTCGTAATCCGGATCCGGGTCCATGGTTCCGAACAGCTCGACGATTTCAAGCTGCTTGTGGCGATTGACGAACTCCCGAAGTGCAAGGTTGACCGTCTCTTTCTTGGTACGAAGGCGCCCTACGCGCAACGCTTCTTCAAGCAACTCGCTATCGATGGCAAGATTTGTAGCTATGGGGATTCTCCTTGAGATCAACGTCGGGTTTTACACACTAATATGTGTCAAGTCTTGTGTCAATATGCGCAGATTGCCTATGTATGCGAGGTCTGCTTTACTTTTCGGTTGGTCCGGCCAGCTATTGGCAAAAATCGGCGCTTCTGTTATGGGAGCAGGGCAACCCGATGCCCGGCAGACACCGGATTTCCAAGCATCTGCCGCCATACCGACACCACTTTTTCGGGAGAAATCTCATGCGACGCCTCACCCCGATGTTGCTGCTGCTGTTGACCTTCTGCCTGCTGATCAGCGCCCCGACCGCCGCTTCGGCAGAACTCAGAATCAAACTGGGCGTAGTCACCAAGCCCGGATCGGCCCAGAACATCGTCGCCGACAAATTCAAGGAACTCGTCGAAACGCGCTCGGGCGGGCAGGTCGCGGTACAGATCTTCCACTCCCAGTCCATCGGCAACGAAACCGAGATCCTCCAGCAGATCCAGATGGACACCATCCAGATGGGCGTCATCACCGCCGGCCCATTCGACACCTTCGATCCGATCGTCAGGGTGGTGAACTACCCCTTCCTTTTCAAGGACGCCGCTCAGGCCGATGAAATCCTCGACGGCCCTCTGGGCAAAGAAATCCTCGACGACCTGGCCGCCTCCGGATTCAAGGGGCTGTGCTTTTCGGAAAACGGCTTCAGAAATCTGACCAACAGCAAGCGCTCCGTGAAAACCCCGGAAAACGTCGATGGTCTCAAAATCAGGGTAATGGAATCGGCCATACACAAGGCCATCTGGCAGACCCTGGGGGCCAACCCCACGCCCATGCCGTGGCCCATCTACACGGAACTCGAGCAGGGCGTCATCGACGGACAGGAAAACCCCCTGTGGGTCATCGAGGTCTACAACTTCTACGACATCCAGAAGTACATGACCCTCACGCGCCACGTCTACTCGCCCCACATCGACGTGGCCTCGCTCACCTGGTGGAATGGCCTCAACGACGATCAGCGGAAACTGATCTCAGAGGCGATGTGCGAAGCGGCCGTCTATCAGCGCCGGCTCAACCGGAGCAAGGATGCCGAGCGCTTGGAAATGCTGCGCGCCAAGGGCATGCTCATCGAGGACCACCCTGACGTGGCCGCGTTTCGCAAAAAAGTGGCCGGCATGAAGGATATGGATCTGTTCAAGGAGCCCCGGGTAAAGGACCTGCTGAATCGGATGCTGGAGGCAACGAAGTGAAAACGCGAAGGGTCCAAGGGGTCAAGGGGTCGAGGGTTCAAGGGTAAAAAGCCCGACACCCCACCCCTCCGGCCACCGGAGTAATATCCCGAAAAAGATACCCTCAATGCAACGGCGGGCATTTCGCAAAAAAGGAATGCGGCTATTATTGGACGATCCCGCTCAAGGGGTTTTTATTTCCCCTCGTCGCTGTTAAGCCGTATAGGCGCAACCCTTGAACCCTTGAACCCTCGAACCCTGGTTTTTTGTCCATGCACCATCTCGACACATTCTGCCAGCGCCTGAACCGGATCGTGGAAGGACTGCTCTTCGGGATGGGCATCACCATGGCGGCCATCGTGGCGGCCCAGGTGTTTTTCCGCTATGCGCTCAACGCGTCCCTGTTCTGGTCGGAGGAAGCCGCGCGGTTTTTGTTGGTCTGGCTGACCTTTTTGGGAGCCGCCACCGCCTATTACCGGGGCAGCCATCCGGGCATCGACGCCCTCACCAGCCGGCTGCCCCGCAAAGCCAGGCGCATTGCCGCCGTCGCGGCCCACGGCGCGGCTGCCGGCCTGGCCATGGTGATGATCGTTTACGGCACTCGGTTTGCCTGGTTTGTCCGCCTCCAGATCACCCCGGCGCTATCGCTTCCCAAGTGGCTCGTATTTGCGGTCATCCCCGTCGCCGGATTCCTGCTGCTGGTGCAGATCACCCGGTTCATCGCCCACACCCTGTCAGGGGATGCGCCATGACCGCCACCGTCCTGCTGGTGGCGCTGGTGGCGCTTTTCGCCGCAGGCACCCCCATCGCCGTCGCCATCGGCGCCGCATCGGTGCTGGCCATTATCGCACAGGGAGACTTTTCCCTGATGATCGTCGTGCAGCGGATGTTCGGCGGCACCGACTCCTTTCACCTCATGGCAGTACCGCTGTTCATGTTTGCCGGCATCCTCATGGAAAAGGGGGGGATCAGCGAACGCATCATCGCTTTTGCCAACGCCCTGGTGGGCTGGCTTCCGGGAGGGCTGGCCGCCGTGGCCATTGTATCGGCCATGTTTTTTGCCGGCATCTCCGGCTCTGCCGCGGCCGACACCGCCGCCGTGGGGGCCATCCTCATCCCCGCCATGAAGCGATCGGGCTATGATTCGGATTTTGCCGCGGCGGTACAGGCCTCGGGCGGTTCCATCGGCGTCATCATCCCCCCGTCCATTCCCATGATCATCTTCGGTTTTCTTACCGGCGCCTCCATCGGTCGCCTGTTTGCCGCGGGCATTTTGCCCGGCATCCTGGTGGGCCTGTCGCTGGTGGCGGTGGCCACGGTGATTTCCCGCCGCCGCGGGTACGCTGCCACCACCCGGCTATCGGCAACCGAAATCGGTCGCACCTTCGGCCGCGCGGTGCCGGCCCTGGGCGCGCCGCTCATCATCCTGGGCGGCATTCTCTCAGGCGTTTTCACAGCCACCGAGTCCGCCGCCGTAGCGGTGGTCTACGCCGTAGTGGTGGGTATGTTCGTCTACAAGCGCATCGGCCTCAGTGACCTGCGCCCCATTTTCACTGAGGGCGCCGTAATATCGGCCGTGGTCATGTTCATTATCGCCAATGCGGCCATCTTCAGCTGGATTGCCGCCATCGAGCAGCTGCCGTCCCGCATGGCCGGAAGCCTACTTCAGATGACCGAGAACCCGGTGGTGCTGCTGCTGCTCGTCAATGCCGTCCTGCTGATTGCTGGCACCTTCGTGGAAACTACCGCCGCCCTCATCCTGCTGGTGCCCATGGTCATGGCCGTGGTGCCCACCCTGGGCATCGACCCGATCCAGCTTGGCGTCATCGTCGTCACCAATCTGGCCATCGGCATGCTCACGCCGCCCATGGGGATCTGCCTCATCGTCTCCGGAGCCATCTCCGGCGACAGCATCGGCGCGGTCACGCGCCGCGTATTGCCATTTTTAGCGGTATTGGTTATAGATCTCATGGTGATTTCATTTTACCCCCCGCTCACGTTGTGGATGGCTTCGCTGGTTGGCAATTAGTGCCAGAGCCATCTGGACCTGCATGACGTAAACCCATAATGCCGCGAGGACACACCATGCCGACACCCATCACGGTCAACACCCTTTACAAAATGAAAACCGACGGCCGTAAAATCGTGGCCATGACCGCCTATGACTTTCCCTTTGCCCGAATGGCAGATGCCGCCGGCATTCACCTTCTGCTGGTGGGCGACTCCCTGGGCATGGTGGTTCAGGGGGAGACCAGCACCCTGCCGGTCACCATGGATGAAATGATCTACCACACACGAATCGTTGCCCGGGGCGCGGTGAGCGCCATGGTCGTGGGCGACATGCCGTTTATGAGCTATCAGGCGAGCATCAGCGAGGCCGTGACCAATGCCGGCCGGTTTCTCAAGGAAGCCGGCGCCGCCGCCGTGAAATTGGAAGGCGGGGCCGCGGTCAGCGACACCATCGCCGCCATCACCGCCGCGGGTATTCCGGTCCAGGCCCATATCGGCCTCACGCCCCAGTCGGTTCACCAGATGGGCGGCTACCGGGTCCAGCGTGACCGGGACAGGCTCCTGTCCGATGCCCGGCAGGTGGAAGCCGCTGGCGCTTTTTCCGTGGTCCTGGAAGGCATCCCTACGGATATTGCGGCCGCCATCACTGCCGAGCTTTCCATCCCCACCATCGGCATCGGCGCCGGGGCCGAGTGCGACGGACAGATTCTTGTCCTTCACGACCTGCTGGGCCTCCACGACCGACACCTTCCCAAGTTCGTCAAACAGTTCAAGAACCTGCGCGCCGAGGCCGTGGACGGGATGACCCAGTATCGCCTGGCCGTTGAGTCCGGCGACTTTCCCGGACCGGAGCACTGCTATTAGAAAAGGGTTCAAGGGTTCAAGGGTTCAAGGGGGTAAAGAGCATCTAGGAATGGATCCACCCCGTCATCAAGCAGCGATCAACATTCATTGGTAACCGTTTTTTGGGTTTCACTTGAACCCTCGAACCCTCGGCCCCTTGAACCCTTTTTTTATCCCTTGAATGTCGATCGCCCGCAGGCATCGAATCTGCCTATTTTTGCACCGTGGCCAAAGGAGTTGCCAATTGGACATCAATGCGCTGCAGGCGCGGATTGCTGCAATGGAAACTGTTCCGGCCGTCTTTTTTGACAGAGGACGCTCGTCATGAACGCCCTGCCGGAGGTGGTGGTGGTGGGTTGCGGTAAAGTGGGCAGCTCGCTGGCCATCCAACTGAAACGACTGGGCTGGCCCATTAAAGGATTGGCCAGCCGTCGCATGGCATCCGCAGTGGCACTGGCCGACGAGATAGGCATCAGCCGAACGACTGAAACCCCCTGGGAAATAACCCCGAATGCCGGCGTGGTATTTATCACCACACCGGACGGTGCCATTGCGCCAGTGTGCGCAGCCATCGCTGAAAACAACGGGTTCACGCCAGGCACCGTCGTGCTCCACTGCAGCGGCGCCCATCCGTCCACTTTGCTGGCTGCCGCCGCCGAATCCGGCGCTGCGGTGGGCTCACTTCACCCCCTTCAAAGCTTTGCCGCCGTTTCGCGAGACCAAAACCGTTTTTCCGGCATCATCATGGCCGTGGAAGGCATGCCCTCGGCTGTCGATTGCGCCGCTGACATCGCCACTGCCCTCGGCGCCCGCCCTCTTCTTCTGAAAACCGAAGGTAAAACCCTCTACCACGCCGCCGCCGTAGTGGCTTCCAACTACCTGGTGAGCCTGGTGGAAATGGCCGTTGAAATGCTGGTTGCCTCAGGGATCTCCGAGGACGCGGCCTTTTCCGTGCTCTCTCCCCTCATCAACGGCACCCTGGCAAATATCGCTGCCCGCGGCACCACCGAAGCCCTCACCGGTCCCATCGTCCGCGGTGACGCCGACACGGTGTCCCTTCACCTGGACGCCCTCCAGTCGCTGCGCCCCCATCTGCTGCCCGCCTACCGCAGTCTGGGCCGTCAAGCGCTGGACATCTCCCGCAGGAAAGGGCATCTGCCGGCCGAGACACTCGCAGCGCTGGAGCGCCTGCTGACGGGGCGACTCGAGGATGCACCGCCAACCTGAAAAGGCGTGGCCGTGGGAACGTCGCCCACACCGCCGTTCGGCCCCCATCTCCAAAGAGCCATCCGATGTCAAGTAAAAGCGCGATAATCGCGCTGTCGCCGGGCTATGGGGTCAGGTCTCGACTTTTAACAACCGTTGGAAGTCGAGACCTGGCCCCACTGTTGAGACTTCCAGCGATCCGGCCGGCAGGGGAATCTTATCCAGGCAGAAAAAAAGATGAAATAAAACCATTATTGGCGAAATAAAAACACTGCGGCGCCATATCAACAGTCCGCCGAATCGCCGCCGCAACGGCCACAATCATCCGCAGCGATGTCAGTGCGGTGATAATTGAGAGCATGGCCGAAATCCGACAACGGCATCTGAGCGCCAGGCAGGACCGCGACAGTCAAATCGGCATCCAAACCACCGGCAAAAATCGTATGATCACGCCGGAAGCCCGATCTGGCAGCATGATTGGCGGCACACGACTTGCTATCATACGCCTCAAGGGCTGGTCACTATTTTGTTCATCATCAGTTCACCATTGTCGAGAAAAAGCCCTAAAATCGGCGCATCCGACAGCCCCTTGCGCTATCTTCATAGGGTGTTCGCGCCCCGAAACCTTGCGGTAATTTGAAAGACTGGAGGATATCATGCCTGATGCATCCATCTTGTTCAATATCACGCCGGTGCCGGTTCTTTCAGTGCTCGTATGGATATTTTTATGCATCGCCGCCTTGTATTTTGCGCGCCGGCCGTTTCATGAGTCCATGGGGTCACTGGGCCGTGTGATCTACAATTCCATGCGCATGGCAGCCGCTTCGGTGAAAATGGCCCAGCAGCGGCTGGAAGCGCGCAACCGCCAGGTGCTTCTGGCCGCGGGTATGGAGCATGCCGAGCGACGGACGGAACGTGAATTCGAGCGGATCCACACGGCGGTGGAACGAAACCTGGAATCCTATCCTCAGCTTCAGCGACAACTCCGTGAAAACCTGTTGATGCTTGAAGAAGATTATCAGAAGACCGAAGAAATCCCCCAAAGCCTCTCAGACTGGGTAAAGGTGATCGAGGCCATCGCCGGCATCAAGCCCTCGGGGGATCCCATCGTGGCCGACCTGCTCGAAGATATCCATAACACCCTGAAGGATCAGAACAAGATCGCCATCGAAGGCCACCGAAAAGCGGTGGCCGATCGCCACGGCATCCTCTCCCGCATGGTTCCCCAGTGGCGTGCCACGGACAAGACCCTCAAGGGAATCGAAAAGGCCATCTCCGATCTGACCGGGCGCTCCCAGGCGGTTGATCGATGCATCGCCGACTATGAAACCATCAAGGGCGACACCGACATGGCCGAGCGACAGCTCTCGTCGTCTTCATTGACCCAGTTTTTTACATCCGGCCTGGTGCTGTGCGTGTTCGCCATCGGCGCCATCATCAACTTCAACCTGGTGGCGCTGCCCATGTCCGAGATGGTCGGCGGCGCCAGCTATATCGGGGCGTTCAAGACCTCGGATGTTGCCGGCATGTTCATCGTTTGCCTGGAAATCGTCGTGGGAATCTTTCTCATGGACGCCCTGCGGTTCACCCGGCTGTTTTCCGTCATCGGCACCCTCGATGACAAAAAACGCAATTGGTTCTTCTGGATCCTGCTGGGCATGCTCACCATCCTCGCCGGCGTGGAATCTTCCCTGGCCTTCATGCGCGACCGCATAGCCGGCGACATGGAGGCTCTGAGACAAAGCCTGGCCGGCGTGGAACCCTCGGCCGTAGCCGCCAGCAATATTCCCACCATTGGCCAGATGATCCTGGGATTTATCCTGCCCTTCATCCTCACCACGGTCGCGATGCCCTTTGAGACGTTCATTTCCTCATCGCGGACCGTGATCGGGATGACCGGAGCCTGGTCATTGAGAGCGTTGGCGTTTTTCCTTCGCCTGGCCGGTACCATCGGCTATTACACGGGTCGTCTGGTGGTGAATGCATACGATCTGGTGATCTTCCCGGCGCTCTGGCTGGAAGCGCTGATTCTTCGGAAACCGGCGGCCGTGCCATCCGTGCCAAAAGACGATAAAAATCGGCCGGCCAAACAGAAAAAACCTATGACCATGCTGGAGGAGACGGGGCCATGCGAAAAAACAGCAGACTGATCCCGATCGCGATCGTCGCCATCGCGTTGTCAGCCGTCGCGCTGCTGACCGCCGGCTGCGCCCAGAAGACCAACCACTCAAAAGGCGTGTACATGCTGGTGGACACCTCTGGGACCTACACCGAGGAGTTGAACAAGGCCCGAGCCATCATCAACTACATGCTGGGCACCCTGGCCCCCGGCGACACCATGGCAGTGGCCCGGATCGACACGGGAAGCTTCAGCGAAAAGGATATCGTGGCAAAAGTCACTTTCGACGACCGTCCGTCGATGGCCAATACGCAAAAACGCGCCTTCCAAAAGCAGGTGGCCGATTTTGTTGCGACAGTGAAAAGCAGCGGCTACACGGACATATCCGGCGGACTGCTGCAGGCCGTCGAATACCTGAACGAAGCGGGGTCCGGCCAGAAATACATCCTGATTTTCTCCGATTTAAAGGAAGAACTGGCCAAGGGACACGTGCGCGATGTGCCCTTTGAATTGAAAGGATTCCACATCGTGGCCCTCAACGTCACCAAACTGGGGACCGATATCCGAGATCCCAAACAATATATGCAGCGGGTCGAGGAGTGGCGGGAAAAAACCGAGTCCAGCGGCGGCACATGGCGGGTGATCAATGACCTTGAACGGCTGGACAATATGCTTTCATCGTAGCCCCGTTACCTTCCTCGAAAGAAAGATGGCCTCTTAAAGGGCTTCCGTCCGGCATGACGGATCCGGCATCCGGCGGTGCCACCGATAAAAAAGCCCTCCGGGCAGTTCTGACGTCAGGAACCACTACGTAGATACCTATCAATTTCCTGCCAATACAGCATCCAACCCGAGGCTTACCGGAGGGCCTCTTTAAGCCACTTGCCGGACGGATATAATAGCCCTCATAGCGTTGACCATTGACCGCATAGGTCACGGGATTTCCTTCGGCGACGGCCGTGGATGCCGCCAGCAATATGGAATGGGCGCTATTCGCGCGGGGTCACCACTACGGTCTCTCCGACGATGGTGCTGCCTCTATAAACAAAACGCGTATTGGCACTCAATTCCAGCTCGCTGCCGTCCTTCTTGCAAATGGTCAGCAGTGCCGAAGCGGGAACGCTTTGGCCCTTGGCGATTTTGTCCATTCGTTTGAGAAAACGCGCTTTGCTGTCCGGGGTCAACAGCCTCAATGGATCGTCGGCAAGCAGCTCTTCTCGCGTGTATCCGATGACATCGCACATCGCATCATTGACCTTGATAATTTTTCTCGTCCGATAGTCCAGCTCATAGATCCCGATCGGGGCGATATCGAATATCTGCCGGTATCGCGCTTCACTCTCCAGGATGGCGTCTTCCGCCCGTTTGTGTTCCGTGATATCGCGCATCACCATGACGCGGCCGAGCGGATGCCCCGCGCGGTCCGACAGCGGCGAGACCCGCACGTCATAAATGTGCTTATGGCCGTCGACCTTGATAGGAACCACACTTTGCCGCATACCATCGGCAATGCGTTGCAGCACCGGATACTTGAGTACCATTTCCGAAGTTCCGACCGCGGCATCCGCCGGCACGTCAATGTCCAAAATGGACGCAGCGACGGGATTGACGTCGATGACCCGGTTTTTGTTGTCAAACACCAGGACGGCATCTTCCAATGCGCGGAAAACCTCATCTCTGGCAATGGGCAGGATATCCAATAGATTGTGGCGGAAAAACCCCCATGCCATGGCGCCCGCCACCAATGAAAAGGCAATAGGGCTGATGTCCATCGTGGGCACGGGGCTGTATCCCGTGATGTAGACGGCATTGGAAAGCCACACCGATGAAACGCCGGCAAAAATGACCAGCGCCTGGGCGCGCTGAATACCGGTCCGGGTAAACATCGTTTTCAAGAGAATAACGCTCAGAACCGCAGTGAGCGCATAATGATAAGCGAGAATCCCCCACCACAGGGGGCCGTGATTGAGGCCGAGCATCGCCTCCGTCCCGATGTCGACGGTATGATAACTAGTAAAAACGAGGTGATGAAAGGGGTTCGCCCAGACCAGCAGGATAATGCCCCCGGCAATCGGCAGCAGCACCGAGCGCAGGGTTGCGATGGTCCGTCGCCTGAAGCCGAAAATGGTCATTACAAATAGAAGACTCAGCGGCGGAATCGGGGCGATGCCGAGATATTGGCTCTGGGTTAGAAAAATTTTGGTCGGCTGGTTGAATCCGAAAAAAAGCAGGCCTTCGCTCAGAGACCAGAAAGATGCCGCCAAACAGGCAACCGCCAAATACCCGGCGCCGCGTGCCTTCAGCCGGGTGCAGGTGTAGAGAAAAACGATGAAGATCAAAAGTGCTGCCGTGAAAAACGGCAGGCAATATATGGATGCGAGGACTTTCAAGGTATCGTCACCGTTTTGGGAGCTCGAGGCGCGCCCCGGGATCGCTCTCTATATTTTTTTCAGTTCCAGGGCACGATCACCCATGGCCAGGTTCACGGCCGTGAGTTTTTCTTCGCTGGCGATCACCGCCACCGACAAGGCGCTGTCGTCCAGATCGAGGTATCGCCCGGCAGCAGCCTTGACCTGGCTGCGCGTCGTGGATAGCAGTCCTTCCTTGTAGCGGCGGCGCATATCGTCGGTGAGGCCGACAAGATCCCGGTAGAAGGCCTTGCGGGCGGCCGCCCCGGGGGCGTCGGGTTTGTCGATCTCCGAGCAGACCTGAAGGATGGCCTCGGTGATGTCGGTATCGGTGTAGTCCCCCGATCGGATGAATCGACGAGCCCCGGCAAACGCCTTCAATGTCTGCACCACATGGGGGTCCCGGTAGGAGGCGAATCCGAACAGGCCGTCTTCGGGGTTAAAGACGGCAAACCCGCCATAGGCGCCGCCTTTTTCCCTGATCTCGCGATGCAGGTAAAGAGACCTGAGGAGCCTGGCCGCAACGGACAGTGCCGGTGCGTCCGGATCGGAAAGCCGAACGGTAGGGCATACGGCCCCCACGAAAGAGACCGATGTCTGGGTGTGCCATCCCTCATTCACCGTCACTGGCTGGGATACCCCGGCATGTCCTGGAGCGGCCACCGGCGTGCCGGTGCTGATGGGCCGCCCGAGCGCAATCAGTCGGTCCACGAGCGGGGGTAGATCGCCGGATTCTGCGACCGCCGCCGAAGTGAGGGTATTTTGCTGAAACAGCGACCGTCCGATGGCCTTAAGATCACCGGCCAGTTTGGAGATGGCCGCGTCATCCACTGCAGTGCTGAGTGCCTTAATGGCAAGGAGCTGGTGCACGCCGCCCCAGGTCTCGTTCAATCCGGCAGCCGCGTAAAACCGTCGTGATGCCAGCGACATGGCAAGCCTGTGGCCATTTTGCACCACCATGGACTCCAGGCCGGCGCGGTATTCCATGAGAAGGCGCTTCAACTGCCCGTGGTCGCTGAAGACATGCTCGGTGAACACCTCGGCTGCGATGTCCATCATGGGCGCGATATTGCGCGCCAGGCACTTGGCAGAAACGGTGACCATAGGCAGACAGTCGCCGTTGGTCCCAAAACCGGTCCGCGCCGTGACGGAAAGCCCAAAGCCGCCGGTATACCGGTCGATCAGACGGGCCATCTCCACATAATCGCGCCGTGCCGTGCCGGACTTGGGAAGCGCATAGCAAAAGAAGGGGATCAGCGGCACCAGGTCTTCCGAAACCGGCGCAACCCCCAGAGCCCATGAGCCGTAGCAGATGCCGGCGGTCGGCTGCTCATAGACGGCCACAAGGCCGCCGCCATCACGCCGCACAGGCGCCACCGTCACCACCTCGGCGGGGATGTCGGTGATCTCCAGCGTCGGCAATACAGACACGTCTTCCTCGGTTTCCTGCCGCCGCCGGAGGGCATCGGCCAACTCCCTGATCTGCTGAAGGCGCTCGGGTGCAATGCCGGCCTGCGCCTGCCGAAGGGCCTGTGCCTCCCGCCGGGCTTCTCGCTCGGCCATCTCCGGATCAGGAGACAGGGTCAGCATCACCCGGTGCGGGTTGTTGATAAGCTGCGTCTCGATGAGAGCCTCGAAAAACCGTCCCTCGCCCGTCTTCCGGCGGAGGGTCTCCAGGTCGGCGTCGATCTGGAGAATGCGCACCGGATCGCCGTCATGGACCCAGGTGCTGCAAAAACCCAGCAGCAGTCGGATGCCGTGGGGATAGGGGGTGTTGCGGACCTCCCGCCGGTGAAACTCCAACTGGTGGATGGCGCCTTCCACCAACTCCGGATCGATGCCTTCGCGGGTGAGATCCTCCAGCGTGCGCATCACCAGCTCCGCGATCTCGCCGGCCTTATCGGCGGCCACGTCTTTGAGTCCGATGCTGAACAGGGTGTCCCGGTGCTCAGCCTCGTACCCGGATCCGTCGCTCAGGGCCGATCCCCACCCCGTGTCCATCAATGCCCTTCTCAGCGGCGCGCCGGTGTTTCCCATGAGAATCTGCTCCAGCAGAACCATTGAAAGCACATCGAAGGTCGTGCGGATATCACTGCACAGCCAGGCGACGCAGGCCTGGTGTTTGCGCTCCAGATCTTCTTCCCGTCCGGCAGGATAGGGATAGACAGCGCTCCGGGCATTGGTCCAGCGCGGCTGGGCCGGCACCTCGGTGCCGGGATCGATCCGCTCGAAGCGGGACAGCACGCGCGCTTCGATAACCCGCAGGTGCTCTTCCAGGGGCAGGTTGCCGTAGGTGTAGAAAAACGCGTTGCTGGGATGATAGTGGCGGTGGTGAAAAGCCACGAGGTCCTCGTGGGTCAGCTCCGGAATCGCCGCCGGGTCGCCGCCGGAGTTGAAGCGGTACGTGGTATCCGGGTAGAGCGCCTGGGTGAGCGACTGGGCCATCACCTGATCCGGCGACGACATGGCCCCCTTCATTTCGTTAAAGACCACGCCTTTGTAAACCAGCCGGGCGTCTTTGCCCGGCACCCCGTCGTCTTCCACCTCCAGGCGGTGACCTTCCTGCATAAAACTCAGTGCGTCCAGCTTCGGGAAGAAAACGGCGTCCAGATAGACGTCCATTAGATTGTAATAGTCTTTGGCGTTCTGGGTGCTGAAGGGGTACATGGTCCAGTCGGACGCGGTGAACGCGTTCATGAAGGTGCTCAGTGAGCGCCGCAGCATCGAGAAAAAAGGGTCACGCACCGGATAGGCCGCCGATCCGCACAGGACCGTATGCTCGAGAATATGGGCCACCCCCGTGCCGTCGCGAGGGACGGTCCGCAGCATCACGCTGAAGGTGTTCTCCTTGTCGGGCGCGGCCAGGTGGATGTGGCGGGCCCCGGTGGCCGCGTGCTCAAGAGAGACAACGGTGAGATTCAGCGCCGCGACCGGGACGACGCGGGAGACGGTATAGCCGCCGATGCGGTCTCCGGCCGCCTGGGCAATCGGTGTCAAACCACTGGGTGTCATGGAGATCCCTTCATGTTGAAAATCGGTGATGGGCCGCAGGCACGGCCAATGGGCTTCAGGCACAGATGTACATGCCGCGGCTTTTCCGGCGGATCTTTCCGGTCTTGTGGAGGCGGAAGATAATGTTTCTCAGCTTTTTATCCTCAAATCCGGTTCGCCGCTGAATGTCCGCAAAAGAGGCGCCCTCGGCAAAAGTCTGAATGACGGTAAACACCTTGTCTGCGGCCGTTGCCGCCGCACGGATGCGGCCGTTGCGCTTCTTGCCGCCCCCTTGAGCCGCGGCAGCCTTGCCCCGCGGGGTATTCATGTCCACCACGAGCCGTTCCAGTTGATCGAGCCGCTCCATGATCCGGTCGATATCGTTTTTAGTGGGAATATTGTAATTGTGCATGAAGAATTTGACCATCGCGTCAAAACTGACGGATTTTCCCTTTCGCCTGGCCATCGGCAATCTCCTTCCCCCAATCCAAGCGGCAAACGGCCTTCGAGGCCCCCGAAGAGGGCACGAAGGTGCTAACCGTCTAATAATGTTTGTGAAAACATTTACTATTGGGAGAAGATTAGGGGACACCGGGGTAAAAGTCAAGGTTGGCGCCGCATTGATCCCCGCCGGCAATCATGATAGCGAGAGTCCATCCAGAAATGGCGGCATTTTACAAGGATGCACGGGATTTACAGGATAACGGCGGTCTTCGGCCGTATGGCAACTACAAAAACACATAAACATTGAACCGCCCGCTTCGCTCAAGCACGCAAAGAACGCGAAGAAAAATCAGCGGCATCGGGTGCCCGGCTCCGCCGGCCTACGATCCCGCCGATGGTTTTGCTCATGATTGACGGTGTCGCCCCTGCTGGCACCATACTCAATGAAAGGCATCTTTGTCGGAATGTACTTATGGCAGTCGTTATCGGTGGATTAAAGGAACAATCATGACCGCACCGCGCACCTTGTTGAAGGCATGGGATCTGCGCCCCCGCAAGGAACTGGGGCAGAATTTTCTCGAAAATCCGGCAACGGCCGAAAAAATTGCCGCGGCGGCAGGCATCACCAAGGAAGATGTCGTGCTCGAAATCGGTGCCGGGCTTGGATCGCTCACCGTTCCGATCGCGCAGCGCGCGGGGCGGGTCGTGGCCGTCGAGACCGATCCACGACTGGTCGACCTGCTGCGTACCGAAATGCTGACCCGGCAACTGGACCACGTCGAGATCGTCAAAGCAGACATCCTGTCTCTCGATCTAAGCCGGTGGGCGCAGCCGGGGGGGCGAAAAATCGTTGTTGTGGGAAACCTCCCCTACAACATTTCTTCTCAAATCATCATCCGCCTCATCGCCGCCCGTGCGGCCATCCGCTGCGCCGTGGTCATGCTGCAAAAAGAATTGGCTGACCGGCTGGCCGCGCCGCCGGGCACCAAGACCTACGGCCGGATCACCGTCATGCTGGCCTATTGCGCGGCCATCCGGCACGTGATGACCGTGGGGGCCGGTCAGTTCCACCCGCGCCCGAAGATCGACTCGGCCGTCATCGATATCCGCTTCACCGACCCGCTGGCCTTTCCCGCCATGGACGAAACGGCCCTGTTTCAGGTGGTCAGGGCCGCCTTCGGCCAGCGCCGCAAAACCCTGAAAAACGCCTTGGGCGGGGGACTTCCAGCCGTCGGTGCCGATGCCATCGCCGCCGCCCTGGCCGGTGCCGGCATCGACCCGAAACGGCGCGCCGAAACCCTGTCGGTGGAAGAATTCGTCAGGTTGGCCGATCAGTTGACGCAGGCGCTTACAGATTGATCGAAGGTTTGCGCTGCGCGCCACTATCCCGCCATCGGCCGGCGCCTTCCGGGCGCGCTATCGGCCTTCAACTATGGCTAAAGCGCACATCAGGCCATCTTGGCGTACTGCTTACCCCGACTGATTTATATTCGTCTCCCTTAGATGAATCGGATAATACGCTTCTCTCTGAAGCGCCAGTAACGCTATGTTGCCCCAGAACGCGCCGCTCATTACCCGAAATCGCTATCGGTATCGGGTGTTGGTGTTGGCGAATATCTTCCCCTAACCCGCCATTTGCCGGCACCGTGGCGAAGGCAACCGCCGATTGCGATTTCGATCCCGATAGCGATCCCGATAACACCCGTCAACCAAGGGGCGGCCTTGGAGGGCAGGGCCATGAATGCCAAGTGTCGGGACCCGATGGATCGATCCACCGGACAACTTGAGCTTCATAGAGAACCGCTTCGGATAATTCAACCTGATCATTTAGGGTCCAACTCAAACAGTCTAAATCGCCCGAATCGGATCAGTGTTCTGAAAAACTCTAAAAATGTGAAGACTGATGGATCCGTAAAAAGTCCGAAAAGCGACTTTGTCATTCCGAGGAGCCTGCGACGAGGAATCTCAACCTTCTGAAATATTATGGATTTTCTTTCCAAAGAGGTCCCTCGCTACGCTCGGGATGACATCCTTCGGGCTTTTTACGGGATTGTCAAGATTGGGCTCAATTGGAATGAATCAAATATTCCACCCAATGATTGAGATGATCAGCTACGGGGAACGATAGGCGTAGGGGTTTGTTGGTCGAAGCAGGATTTTAGGATACCCAGCCGTAGGAATGATGGTCGGAGTATGCAGTCTATATGCTGTGCATGCTACTGTGATTTATTGGGGATACCACAAGATTTTGCAACCTTGTGATATGTAGGGGACCATAGCAGTTATTATAGATTTTAAGGGTTAAGCACTACCCCCAATATATAGAGCCATCATGGATAAAATATAAAGTAGCATCAACGATTCGTATTTTGATCATCCCCAAGTCAAACAATACTTAAGACAAGAATGGAATGATTATTATCGAATCAGCCTCCTTCTCCGATAATGACAAAAGGTGCCCAAAAGAAGGGATGCGCGTAGCTTGCCACAATTTCCCCTGTAGTATTGTCTTTTAGCCCCGGCCCCTCCATAATTTTGAATATCGAGTTTTGAAGTGCTGACGCTGTTGAAAGGGATTTATTTTCCTGTTGATATCGAAAAAGCTCTGTCGTCAACAGCCTGGCCGAAGATGTTTCCACCGGCCACATGGTGACAAGCAGAGCTCGTGCACCAGCATAAAAAAATGCCCGTCCAAGTCCACTGACCGCTTCCGTTCCGTTACCGTCTCCGGCTCCAGTATCGCAGGCACTGAGCAATACCAGATCTGCATCCAGATTAAGGGTTAAAATTTCTCCCAAGGTTAATAGGCCATCTTCATCCGATTCGGTTACTTCCGGTGCTGAAAAAGCCAGGGCTGGCTGAGTCAGACCATCCAAGTCCCCGGGTAGAAGTGCGTGAGTGGCAAATGCTATAATTCTTTTCCGAGAAAGATCCTGTGATTTCACGGCGGCTTCGGTGGCTGCTTTTCCCAGGAAAACGTCCCGCACAGGGTCGGCCTTAAGGCTGGCGGCGATCTGGCGAATTTCATCAGCGGTATCCGGCAACCTGGAGAGCTGTTCAATGCGCACCGATGATAAGGCAGCGCTGTCCAGTTTTTCTCCTGCGTCAATGATCCGGATGCCCCGGATAGCGATCTCGCCTGAAAAGGCCCCACGCTGTGATAATGTGGAATGAGTGGCCGGTGTCTCCTGTAACTGGGCCAAGTTAAAAATGGGATCACCGAACCCGACAAATGGCTCGCGCTCCTGATGGGGTGCGGGTAGTGCACGCAGGGTCAATAACGCGGCGGCTGAAGGCAACCGGGTAATGGCGGCCTTGCGGACCAGCCAAGGCACTTGCTGGTATTCATCAAATAAGAGGGGGCCTCTTGTGGCGGACTTGACCTTTTTTGTAGGCAGCACAGCAAGAGGAATCTGGTCCAGAGGTCCTTTGACTACCACCAATAAACTGTGGGCATCACGCCAGGCGGGTTCCACCGGCCGCAGCAAACGGTCGTAGAGAGCGTAAGCGGTCGTTAGGTCAAAGTCGGGAATTTCACTCAGCATCCGGACACCTGGCCGCAGGGCCCGGCGCAATCGGCCTACTTTTTGCCGGACAGCTTCTTCGCCCAGTTCGACAACATTGAAAGCCGGATCACCCTTGGACGGGATCGCCCAAACACATGTTTTATTTTCCAAGGTCCATAGCGTGATAAACGCCTCACCGGGCAGGAGCCGTTCCTGGATCTGCGCCATTCCCGGTGGCTTAGGGTTGATGTAGTTAGAGTACTTGGGGAAGTCTTTGTTTATGCGCGCGCTAATTGCTGCATGAGCCACAGATAGAGACTGAATAGTGCGTTCAAGGTCGCGAGTCGCGTTACTCCTATCGCCTGAAGTTGCAGCGGTGGCATTAAAAAAGGCCGCCTCAAGACTTCGGATTCTTTTTTTTGCATCCTGTTCCTGGCGGACCAGCGCGGCCAGTTCGGGATCAACGAGAGAAGCCGCGCGGGCACTGCTTTCGCCCAACGCGCTGTTCACTCGGCTGTACTGGGCATCTGCCAGCTTCAGGATTTCATCAGCCACAAAAAAAACGTCTTCGCTTTTCTGGCCAGCCTGATACCACTCCAAGAGGCTGTTGATATAGACCTGAAGCAAGAGGCCCGCGCGCCGACGTTTTTCAAAGTTACTGTTGGGGTCCTGAATGATGGTCAAAAGGTCAGGAATCACTCTTGAAAAAAGGGACCGCGCCTTATCCGGCTGTCCTTTAGCTTTAAGAACCATGGCGTCGAAAGCCTGAAGCTCGGCCTCTTCATAGACGTTTTTGACGCCAAGGGCCTGGTTAATTTCCCTTGTCGTCCGAATCAGTTTCTCGGCTTCGAAAATACGCTGACTTTTCATCAAGGTCAGTATCAGCCCCGGGTTGCGGCACGCGTAGCGTTTAAAAAAATACGGGTTGTCCCGCATACCCTCAAGAGCGCTGTCATAGGACTGCATGGCCGCTTTAAAATCATAGTCCGTGCTTTCAACATTTGCTTGGAAAATCCTGGCCCGGACCATGATGTCTTCGTCAACGGACAAGCCCAGCCGGCCGAGAATGTCGATCTGTGCTGTGGACAGGCTGCGGGCACTGGGTAGATCACCTTTTGCAAGCATAATCACGCCCAGCATTTGCAGGGCATCGGCAGTGATGCTGGACATTCCGCCCGAAATATTCACGGCTTCCGTCACGGCCGTGCGGGCTTCCTTTTCAGCCTGGACCAACTGCCCCTGATGCATAAGGTTGCCTGCCAAGGCCAGCCGGGCGTAGACGGCACCCAGGGGTCTGGTCGCACGAATCCTGAAGTAGTCGTTCAGCACCATGGCGCGCGGCGAGTGAGCCTGCTGGTACTGGCCCTGGGCTTCCAGGAGTTCGGCTTCTGCCGCTAAGATGTCGTTCTGGTTACCCTCGTCAATATAGCCCCCGAGCGCAATCCAGCTCAACCGCGCGCCTTTCGGCACTTTTTCCCATAACCGCTGAGCTCGCTGAACGTACTGCTCAGCGCGGTTGAAATCGCCCATGCGATGGATGATACGGCTTTCAAAGGCCAGGTCGGGACCCAATCTCATGGAATTCGCTCTGACGTTTTCCCTGGATCTTTTGCTAAGTTCAAGGGCAGATTCATACCGACCGGCAATCATTTCCAGTTCGGCGAGCCTGTGGTAAAGGTTTGAGTCTTGGCCGTGTTCCATTGCCCTACGGATATCGCGACGGCTATCACTATATCGATTGAGCTCGTACCGGGCCTTACCCCGGGCCCTGTAGAACTCAAATAGAGCGTAGTGGCCTGCCTGGGCGGGCACCTGGGCGTCGGCCCGGCGCATGAGTTCCGCAAGATCATCACTGACACTCTGTCTGTCTTGCGATAGCAGCACTATAATATCATCCATTTTTCGGGCAGGTGGCTCCAAAGGGATGCTCTGCATGCTGAGCACCACATCACGGGCCTCCTCGAAACTCATTTTGGACTGCTCGGTGGTTTTGCAGGAAACAATCAGCATGCACACAGCAAGGGCCAAACAGACTCTTGTCATTTTCACGGTTTGATAACTCCAATTTTGTAATCAAGTACCGGGCGCTTTAAGGGTCATTTGACAAAGGAATTCGGTCTGCCTGTCGTAGCCTTCAATTCGATCTGGTATAAACTAAATGTAGCTTAGGAGAGCTGCTTCACCATAATCGTTGCAGTAATGTAACACAAGGTGCTGTGTATTAGGAAAGTAAGCCAAAATATTTTATAACTTGCCGATTTCAAAAACACGTTAAAATTGCATGTATGTTAAGAATATCTGAACCGGTGACTATTGCCAATAAACTGTGGTTGAAGGAAGATTGGGGAGAGACCGCAGAATGTTTGCCATTCTCGCTAATATTCTGTATTTATAGGGATTTTGAACTTTGGAGCAGGTATTCCGTTGTTAGCAGGGCTGAGGGTCTGCTGTCAAAAACTTTTCAATTTCATCAGAAACAACATCCGGCGCGACCTACAAAATCTCTGTGACACGACGCAACGTTATCTCGGCGAGGCCATCCACGGTGCGGCCTCATCTTGTGGCAACTTCAAGATCCACACACAATTTGAGATGAGCGGTAACCGGCATTCGGCAAATCATTATAGCTGGATAATTCTTGACTGTATGACGAAATCCGATACTTCAGCCTGCCCTGCATTAAGGGATTATTTAGAGAAAAAAGCCAATTGAAGTTGCCTCAAGGCATCAGCCTGTACCAGCCATTTAAAGAGCAAAGGCGTCAAGGATAACATGGCCTCAGCGGTGAGCCGCTGGGATTTTAACGATCGATAATACTGTATATAGATTGGTTTGCAGTTATCTAAGTCTCCTCTGGGGGATGCTGCCAGAAATCCATACTGACAAATTCCAAAAATCAATTATATCATTGATGCCCCTTTGTTCTCCCCTACTGCCGTATGATCCCGACGGATGTTTAGCATTGTTTTTATTGGCACGGTGATTAGGGGCTGTTTCTAAATTGTCTTTTGGCCCAATCTCTGCGTTGGGCGATCGGTTTCAACCCTCGAAATACACCACATCCTCCGGTTGAAACCTCACGGCCGCCTTGACCTTGAACCAAAATCCTAATTTAGAAACAGCCCATAGTTCATTATCTTTCCCAAAAATAGAAATCTGACAAGGAAGTGTTCTCCGGATCCTTAGGGTCAAACGGATAGCGGTTATTGACTTTAAACAAAGGCTTCCAACCGGGCATGTGTGTGGCGGGCCATGCCGTGATTTTGCGATGACGCATATGGGGGGAATAACCTTCAGTCGCTTCGAAATTCGATGAATAAATCGCGACATATCGGAGAGCGGCAGAGAATAGATCCTGCATATAACACTGGTAAACTTCCTCCTCAAGCAAGTGGTAACACACGTCCAACGAAATCCCAAAATCGGCGGAAAACAACCCGCGACGGTCAAAAAAACAGCCAGGCGCGTATATGAAAAAGCTCTTATCCGGGTCCGTTGCAAAACGCCTCCCGCAGCGGGAAACCGCGGTTTTTGACACGTCAAGCCCCACATAAGAAGGATATCGAGCCAGCGTAAGTTGGTTGCCGTCACCACATCCGAACTCAATGACACTTTGAACTCGGCGTTCCTGAACGAAGGCGTTGAGCACCTCGGCCTTGAATCCGGATAGTCTGCCATATGAGCCAGCCCCCGATGTGCCCCCTTGGGCATACCGCCGCTCCCAATAGCTCATGGATTCCAATGGTATATCCTGCCTAATTAAAGATTCCGCTTCTCTATGAAGCGCTAGTTTAGGAAAAACAAAGGGGTCTACACTTTGACAACCAAAACAGACTTCAAAACGGCAAATTAAGAATTCTATCCAAAACTTATATGCGTCAGCATTCGCGGTATGGTAAAAATGTCAATGTGTAGATCTTTTGTGCTCTCAAGATCCAATCGGGGTCGGGATCGAAATCGGGATCGAAATCAATGTCTTCCAAGGTCGATACCGATAGCGATTTCGATGTTCAGCACGCGTTGTTGTGCAAACGGAAGGTATTTATGACAATGGCTATAACGATCCCTACAAAAACTCCGCAATACTCACCGTCCGGTCACCGAGCATGTTCACGTAGCTGCCCATCTCGTTGTCGTACCACCCGTAGATGACCGCCTGGGTCATGGGAACGTGGATAATGGGGATGCCCAGGGCCTCCACCGTGGCCTTGTCGATGCCGGGAACGTTTTTCAGATCCACGGTCAGCTCGGCCGTGCGGCTGTGGGTTTCGTGCCCTTCGATGATGGTGGCCGCCCGCGGCGCACCGATAATGTCGCCGGAAACGTTTTGCTGCTCGGTAAATACCAGGTAGCCGCTGGGGTCGTCGGCCGCCGCCTGGCGAAAGACGTTGTTGACCACATCGCGGGTAATGGACCGGCCGCCCAGTTCCTCCTGGAGGTTGAGCACCAAAATAATCAGCGAACCGGTGGAGGTGGGAATGCGCACCGACTCGGCGATGAAACCGATTTCTTCCATGGCCGGAATCACGAGCCGGAGTGCCCGCGCCGCGCCGGTGGTGGTTAGTATGATGTTGTTGATGATGCTGCGGTTTTTCCTCAGATCCGTCTTGCCCGCGCCCGGCAGCCGGTCGAGCACCTGCTGAGAGCCGGTGGCCGCATGCACCGTGGCCATGGATGCCGAAAGGATCCGCTGGGGACCGAAGGCGTTGAGCAGCGGCTTCATCATATGCGCCAGGCACGTGGTGGTGCACGACGCGTTGCTGATGAGGCAATGCCGCCGGGGGTCGTAGTCCGTGTCGTTGATCCCCATGACGGTCGTGACGGCGTCTTCGGGCATGGACCCGCCCTGATCCTTGATCTTGAAGGGCGCTGACGCGATCACCTTCTCGGCTCCGGCGAGCAGATGCCCCCTGAGCGCCCCCTTGGGTCCATCCCCGGGCTCTGTCGGATCGAGAAACTGTCCGGTGGTATCCACCACCACGCGCACATTGTACTCTGCCCACTGGATATCGGCCGGGCGGCGATGGCTCCGGAGAAACCGCACCGGCACCCCGTCGACGGTCATGGTGCCGGCGGCCTCGTCGACATCGGCAATGACAGGCCGGGCGGCTTGCCCGTAGAGATAGTTATGCAACTGCCCGTAAGTGGAATCGCGTTCGGTATAGTGGGCGATATCCGCCAGCGATGTGCCGACCTTGCGACCGATGTTGATCACCACTTCACGGAAGTATTTCCGTGCCACATGGTGCCAGAGCGTCAGCTTGCCGATGCGACCGAAACCATTGATGCCGAGAACCAGATCGCTGCCTGTATCCATTTATGCCTCCTTTAGCATGGCATGCCCTTGATAGACCGAACCCTCCTGACCGTCAACACTAATGTAGGCGCCGGAATCCAGGCGTTTGCCATCGAATGAACAGGACCGCTTCTTTTCGTTGACAACAAGGTTACCGCACCCGACCACACAGGTCTTCTCCAACCGATGGGCCACGACCGCCGCATGGGAGGTCACACCGCCGCGTGCGGTGAGCAGACCGTCGGCGGCATAAATCTCACGGATATCGTCGGGAACCGTGTCACCGCGGACCAGGATCAGATGGGTATCGGGCTCCTTAACCCGCCAATCGTCGATTTCCTGAAGGGTGAACACCACACGGCCGTTCATGGCGCCGCCGCTGACAGCGATGCCGTGCCCCAGAAACTGTTCTTCATCGATCCGCTCGTGGTCATAGGTCATGACCCGTTTTCGCTCCCGCATGGCCATATCCCGGGTCTGCAGCAGGTAAAGATCTTCTACGGTCGGGCTTTCAAAAGTGAACTCCATCTCCTGAGGACTCCACCCCCGGGTGTAGATCAATTCGTTGGCCCAGGTCTTTAGCGTATCGTAGATCTTCGGGAAATGCGTCTCCAGAGTGATATCGGTATCGCGCATCTCGGTTTCCTGCTGCAGCAGCGAAATGGGCAAAGTCGTGACCAGACCGCTCACCACGTCTTCTCCCTGGTTGGCGATGGTGAAATCCCCCCAGAGCTTGAGGATGTCGCCGGACCAGCGCGGGTTATGGGTAAAAAAGACGCCGGTACCCGATTGGGAGGACAGGTTGCCAAAGACCATCTCCTGGACGGTGACCGCCGTGCCCCAGTCGTCAGAAATGCCCATGATGCGCCGATACGTGCGTGCCTTGGGCGAATACCAGGAGTCAAACACACTTTTAATGGTCATGTACAGCTGATCGAAAGGCTCGTCGACGATGTCGATGCCGTCATCCTGGATCAATTCGCGGTAGGCCAGCGCCACGGCCTTCATCTGCTCACCGGCAAAGCCCTTTTTGAGCGGGATGCCCAGTCGCTGCTTGAAGGCGCTGATAACGGCGTCGAAATCGTTTCGCTGGAGCCCGAAGGCCATGCCGTAGCACTGGAGAAACCGTCGATAACTGTCCCAGGCAAACCAGGTGTTGCCGGTGCGCCGGGCAAGACCTTCGGTGATGGGGATGTTCAGCCCCACGTTGAGAAAGGTATCCATCATGCCCGGCTGGGAAATGGCCGATCCACTGCGCACTGAAAACAGCAGCGGGTTTTCCGGGTCTCCAAAATTTTTCCCCGTCATCTGCTCGAGCCGCTGTATCTCCAGGGACAGGTGGTCCTTGAAATTCTGCTCCGCCGGAGAATAGCTCTCTAAGATGGCCTTGCAGCGGAAGGCTTCGGTGGTGATAATGAATCCTGGAGGAACCGGCAGATTGTACTCGCGCAGCTTCACCATGTTCTGCCCCTTGTTGCCCAGATAGATAATGCTGTTGACCCGCTCCTTGGGCGACGCAATGGAGGTCATGGCTCGCTGGGGGTCGTAGTTGAGCAATAACTGCAGTTTGTCGGTGGGCAGCCGGTCGGACTGGTGAAACAGTGTGTTGAGGATCCGACTTAGAAAGGTGTCGAGCTGCTGGAGCCCTAAAGAGAGGGCGATGCGATCCCTGAAAAACACCTCCGACACCCGGTGCTGGAACTGCTCCGGATCATTTTTGCCTTCCGGGGGCAGAAATTTCGGCAGCAGCTGCTCCGGCGGCAACTGGCTTAAGATCCGCGTCAGATTCTGCTCATGGATGTTGTTGAAATAGTCGTTGATGATGTTCTTCACCGCCTGGGCAAACCCTTTGAAAATGTCCAGGTACTGGGTGAAGGTGAATCCACGCACTTCCAGACTGTGCGCCAGAAGATCCAGTTGGCGCTCGATCTCCACCGAGGAGATCCCGTCAAGTTTGAGCGCCCGGTCAAAGAGCATGAGACGGTTGTAGATCTGATAGAAAGTGGCTTTGGTGATCAGGCTGAGATCAATATCGTTGATGCGCTGCTCAAATAGCACGTTGGCCACCGACTCCAACCGAAAGGTCAAACCGAGCGCATCGAACTTGGTCTCATGATACCTGCCGTACATGGACGGGATGTCCACAGTGAAATGCCGTTTCTTGTAAATGTCTTCACGGACTTCATAGATCGTATCGGAGACGGCGATGGTTTTCAGCCGCTCGAGAAAATCGATCAGTCCGTTGAGTTTTTCCTTGGTTCCCGGGGATGCCAGCGCCGCACGCAGTCGATCGAGGTCCGGAAATGCTTCAGCGTGAAGCTGCGCCAGATAATTGTCCATCTCGATGAAATCGAGATTGTACTTCTGGTAGAGCATTTTATAGAACTGGATCAGCAAAACAATCCGCCGACAGTCTACCGGTGTGGCGCCGGCGGCCCCCTTCAGAATGTCGGTCAACTCTGCTTCATCGAGACTGATCACCCCTCTGGGCCACGCATATCCCAGCGAACTCACGTGAGCGACGGCAATGCGCACTCCCGCGGCATACGGCCCATTGGGATCGATGCCTTCGTAAATGCTGGGAGGAACGTAGGGTTCCACCAGTCGCTTGTCACCGGTCTGCCAGTAAGCGAGCGTGGCTTCCATAAACTTCACTGCAAGATTGCTGCTCTCCACATGGCACTGTTTTCTTAAAAAATGAATGAGCACATCGCGGCGGTGGACGATCTCGTCAAGCTCGGTGGAAATGTCACGCAGCGCCCCTTCCGCGCCGATGTCATTGAAGTAAACCGGGAACAGTCGTGCCAGTTGTTTGGCGAGATTGTACACCGGCCCTATTCCGCTGTTGAGAAAACGCGTGATATCGCGGGGAAAAAGATCGGTGTCTTTGATGAAGACCCCGCACAGGGCAAGATGGATGGTCAGATAGGACAGCAGGCGGGGCGAATACTTCGGGTTGAGTTCGATGAGTTCCAGCCAGGTCCGGATGTTCTGGATATGGGCCGGATTCATCTTCACCTGCCAGTCGTTACCGACGCCACCGATCATGGGCGCCTGAAAACCGAGATCGATCATCCGATCGATGAAAAAGTTGATCAGTTCGCTGTCATCGGTCTTGATGACCCCTTTGCCCATATTGGAGACGCAGTTGAGTGCCGTCGCCGGGAAATCCTTCACCCGGCTTTTGAGAATGCCGAAGGTCCGCTCGATCAACTGTCGGATATGCCGGTGGGTGGTCGTACCGATCAACCCGGTGAGGGTTCGGTTGATGTCACGCAGCGTTTCCTCGTGGATCGCAGACAACCCCGGGATGCTCATCATGTGAAAGAGAAAAATCACCTTCCACTGATTGCCCTGACCCATGAGGCGCCCAATGGCCATGATCCGCCCTGGAGCCCGGCGGTAATGATCGACGACGACACCGAATCCCTTCAGATCCACCATGGCTTTCAGCGAGTCGACGTCATTTTCACCAGTTGCCAGGATCGCCTTCAGACGCTCGAATTCGGTCCGGATCTTTTGGTGCGACACCGGCAAGAGAATCTCCCTCAACGGGGCGTCATCATGGCTCTGCACCTCATTGAGAAACCACTCCAGGGGATCGTTCTCCGAAAGCCAGTAATCGTAGGTGTTCTCGTAGTAGCGCTGAAGGAGTTTCATGATTGTGGTAAGCCCCACCACGCGATAACCGTCGGGGTTATCGGCAATGAGCGCTGCCAACCGAGGAAGCTGAAAATAGCTCTTCATGAGAAGGGCGAAAAGCGGCTCCGGGAGCGACACAAACCGCTCGAAGGCGCTGTCCACCACCGGTGCGAACCGAAACAGATCGGGGCCGGCCTCCTTGAGCACCTTCTGCAGATAGAGCTGCAGGTTGTCCACGGCATCGACATGAATATCGGATGGCAGCTCCGTTGTGATGGCCGTTAGGAACACCTCGACGAAAAGGGCCATGGCATCAGGCCCATCAGGATGCTGCCGGAGCAGGTGAAAGTAATCGAGGGCATATCCACGCGCCTCGTTGACAATAAACCGCCAGTTCCGGTAGGGATGTGACAGCTCTTTGAGAAACGTGTTGAGCCCTTCCGTGAGGCCGTAGTATTTCGCCATCGCCTCCTGGATTGGGGCATACTTCGCATCGATGTCGACATCAACGTGGTAGCTGGCGACATTGGCCTCGAGGGCTTGAGATTTGAACGCCACGCATCCTCTCTTTCGGTATGGGGCGGATCGCGGTCGCCAATCGCCGGCAACGGCCTTCGCGGGCTCGATCCGATGACGGGCGCCGCTCATTATCGGCAACAATCAGCCAACCCAAGGATTAGCAGAGGGGCCGGCGGTTTTCAAGCGTGTCGGGCCTGCATAGCGTCAATGTTGATGGCCTCGTAAAAAGTCAGAATCTCGCGCAAAGCCGCAGAGATCGCAAAGATAAGGAATTGATATTAATTAATTAAATTTTACTTGGCGTACTTGGCGTCTCTGCGAGAAAATTGCTTTTTTACGGGTTCATCAATGTTGATGAAACCGTAAAAAGTGGGCACCACCGTATCAATCGTCGTATCGGGCATCAGCAAACCAACGCACCCAACCAAGCCGCAAAGCATCAGATGAACTCAGGACAGGCTATACCACCGCGCACCATTTACCGGATCCTTTGCGAAGCAGGACTCATTTTGCTCGCAGCCGTCATTGCCGGTATCCTGGCGAATCATTTTTACAGTGACGGAATTGCCGTGCCCCCGCAGCCGTCTCCGGTGGCCACCCGTGCGCCGGCAGTGCTTTCCAGCCCGAAGATGATCGATGTGGAGACGGCATCCCAATGGTTTGACAATGGCTCGGCGATCTTTATCGATGCCCGGGACAAATATGGATTCGCCGAAAACCATGTGCCCGGCGCAATCCACCTCGATGTTCTCGACGCCGACACGTGGATGATGGACATCTACCGCCGTTTGCCGCAGGATGGCAGAATCATCACCTATTCAGAAGGCGATACGGACGAAAGCGCGCTGCGCCTGGCCGAACGCCTGTCGGAAATCGGTTTCAAAAACGTCTACTGTCTGGACAACGGCTGGCAGGGATGGCTGGACCGGGGCCTGCCGGTCAGCGATGCGCTCACGGCAGTGCCGGGATTGGATCGATGAGTTCACGAATAAAAAAAGCCCTGTCCGCTGAACGCGGAACAGGGCTTTGGTCTTAAAGAGCAGGCTTAGATTTCCAGCCAGGAATCCGAGTACAGGGCATTGCCAAGGATGATATTGACCGTCTTGGCGTAGTCCTGCATTTCCTTGGGCAAGCTGGCGATGTCCGGCTGTTCGCCGTCCAGCATACCGTAGATCAGTTTGACGATGTCCGGTCGCTTTCCCTTGGCGATGGCAGTGAGGGTATCGTCCAGGGGATCGGAGATCACCGAATACATACCATTTTTTTCCAGCATGACCATGTAGGTCTGGTTCAGGATCGGCCGCAGATTGTCCGGAGGCCCATTGGAAATGTTGGACAATCCGCAGGTGCTCTTTGCACCCGGTGCGATGTCCTCGATCATGGCCTGGAAATTCATCAGACTGATGAGCTGCGGCTGCTGGATGTTCACCGGCGTAACGATGCCGTCGACCCAGATCTTCTCGTTGGGGATACCGGCTTCGTTTGCAAAGTAAATGAGTTCCACGGCAAGGGCGGCACGCTCGTTCTCGTCGCGGGGCAGACCCTCTGGGCCCCACATGAGGGCGACGAAATCCACGCCGTGCTCCGCCACTATCGGCACCATGCGCTCGTAGCGCTCAGGGCGCACCATGATGGAATTGACGAGGTGAGATTTGCCCGGCACTTCTTTGATCACCTTCAATGCCGCTTCGATGGCATCGATGTTGGATGTGTCCAGGGCCAGCGGCACGTCCGAAACGACTTCCTGAACCGTCTGGACCACCCAGGGCATCAACTCGTGCCCATCCTTTTTGGCAGGGCCAAGGTTGATATCGATGTAATCCATCCCTTTTGATTTCTGGAAAAGCGCTTCTTCCTGAATCGGTTTAGGGTCGCGCTCTCTGAACGCTTTTCCGATTTTTTTGGAAATGACGTTCAAGCTTTCTCCAATGAGTAACATACAACCTCCCTTTTCTCATGCGGCAGGGCGAAAGGCCGCTGAAGGCCTTTCGCCGTGAACGCCATTATTTTGATTTCAAAAATGCAGGGATGTGTGCCGCTTCTCTGGGGCCGACCGTAATGGTCCAACCCGGGAGCTCTTCTTCCACATCACCGGCGATAGCCGCGGCATAACCGGGGATCACGAGCTCGGTGCGCTTCACCTTGTCCATAATGCCGCACTTCTTGACGAATGCGCCCACTTCGTCGCCGGCAAATTTCCCGGCAGCCCAGGCCGTCAGAACGGAAAGCCCCTCGGAATCCTTGATGAGCAGCCAGGTCGGCACTTTGCTGGCCTCTATTTCACCGGAGACGATGAAATAGGTCAGTGCGAAGTTGGTGGTCACCAGTACCGGCGAGTTCTCATTGGGGTTGTTGATTTCGTAAATGCCTTCGGTCACCACCATGGGACGCTGCGGATCGGTGAAGATGTTGAGGCGCTCCAGCAGCAATGGGAAGATGTTCTCACCGGTAAAGTCGCTCATGATGACAATGCCGCCGTACTTGGCGACATACATGGCGGCAATGAGGGTTTCCATGTCGATGTTGCCGGCCATTTCACAAGGAAAGACGATGGTGGGAAACCCCACGGCACGGTTGGCGTTTTTAAGCGCCGCCCGCCGGATGGCCACCATGTCGTTGAAAGCCAGCTTGACCTCACGGGAACCCGGATCCAGGACGATGTCCTTGATGCCCATTGCGGTCAGTTTCTCGGTGAGCGGCACCAGCGCCGCCACCGATCCGGCAACCACGGCTACGGGCAGATCATTGTCCTTGGCCAAAGCGCCAAAGGCGTCGATATTGTCGGCATTGGCCCCGTATATCAGCGGTCGTTTGAAAGCGGTGGCGGCGACACCGGCGCTCATCACGTCGGCATTGTCGCTCATGAGCACGACGTTGAATTCGGAGGTCTCGGCCACCTGCTTGGCCACAGCGGCGAATGCAGCGGCATCACCGCTGACATCTTTCACCGCAACCAGCTCCGGGCGCAGATTCAAGCCCACCCGTTCAAACTGCAGGGCGTTCCACTTTTTTAGCTTGCCGGCCAGTGCGTCTGGCGCGATATCGGAATTCACCAGAGCACCGAGCAGGGTAGGATTAAAAAAGGTCTTTTCATGACGATACTGAACCGTTTCGCCGCCTATGGTGGCCTTGCGGACACCGGCGCCCACGACCACCGGTCGGATCGGCGGCGCCGAAGCTTCCGCCAATTGGGCCCTGGCATCATCGGACACGTACGGGCAGCTGTCCAGTTCCGCCTTACCGGAAGCAAGGTTCATGGCGAAGGCCAAACATGTCGGCACACCGCATTCCTTGCAGTTGGTTTTCGGCAGGAGTTTGAAAATCTGAATACCGGTTAATGCCATCGTTGTCTCCTTATATAGTTTGAGCTGCGAATCCTCAGTCCGGTCTCAAGATAAAGGATAATGGCGGTCGGAGCGAGGCGCCGGCAATTGCGCGGCGCCTCACCCCGACAAGCCGTATTATCCGATGATCGGGTCCATGGACAGGGCCGGATGGCCTTTTTCCTTGAGGAAGGGCATGATCTCCTCCTCGGTGATGCCCACGGTCTCGTCGGCGATCATGTCGTAGAGACCCGGTACGCCGAGCTCTGCTCCACGCTTTTCGATGCGCTCCTTGATCTCTTCCTTCAGGCTCTTGGGCATCCAGACCATGCGCAGCAGCCCGCCGTCGCCCAGGATGAACTTACGCTGGGTGATGTTGAACTTGCTGTGGCCCACGAACCCCGGCGAGCTCGCCCCGCCGCCCATCACACCGGCCAGCGTGGTGAACTTCATCCCGCAGGGGGTTTCACCCGTGTAATCGCGGTGAACGGTCATCACCCCGTTGCAGCTCGGCAGCATCGCCGCGATCGCCTCGCAGCAGCCGCAGGTCGTCATCGGCTCCTGTACCATTGAGTAAAAATTGTAGCTACTGATGGCACCGCGCGAGGCCTTGGCGATGAACGCGTTGACCCCGGCAAAGGTGCCCAGCTTCGGATTCAGGCACTCGCCCTTCTCGATGGGCTGGTTGGGGCCGGTGGGGTTGATCTCAAAGGAGGCCTTGCAGTCCATCCAGTTGTAGGCGCCGCAAAGACCCGTGCGCTCCGGGCTCACCGTGCACACATGCGTCGGGGCAAAGCTCTGGCACAGCGTACAGCTGTAGAAGGTCTCAACGTCTTCGTCGGTCATCTTCTCCACACGCTCGTCACGGAACCGGTACTCGGCGCGTGCCGTCTTGGTCAGCGCATCCACCTTCTTTTTGTCGGTAATCAAGGTGACCTGCACCTTGTCCAGGATCGAACCAAAATCCTGGTGGAACTTGGCGTGCAGCACCACCCCGATGTCTTTTAACGTGAA
>JBDRRP010000038.1:0-3038 GCA_043825735.1 Pseudomonadota bacterium
CGGCGCTGGCGTAGATACCCCCTGAACGCTTACCATAATTGCAATAAGAAAGGCGGCGATACGCCTATTCCAGATAGAATTAGAATTAAAAAGAGCTCTCAACTTTATAACGGAAAGGAGGACCGCTGGCGGGGCCAACAAAGTAAAGACCCAAAAATACCTCACCAGGGTCACATTGGCAACTATCATAAAACCCAAGAAAAATGAAACATAAGCAACGGCAGGCACCAAGGGCGGAGTTTTCCTCCCCCTAAGCGACAACAGGCTTAGGATGAAAACCAAAGGCCCCAAAGAAAAGGGGATGATCAGGCATAAAGCATAGCTGTATTTTCCATATGGGAATGCCCAAGGCTCATCCACAGCCCTCAGTACGGAAGGGCCTCTGGCGAAATAATCATCATTATAATTTGCACTATGCCAGTTATAAATTTGATCAACAAAATTGGGCCATATTAGTATAAACGTTATTATAAAAGCCGCTACAAAAAGAGAATATCGAAAAAATATTCGCTTTTCTCTTTTTTTCACTACATATAGATAGCCGGTTAATAATATGTACATTATAGGCAACATCAAACTGTATTTTGTCGTGATCCCCACCGCGCACAGGACTCCGGAAAAAATGGTTGCCCATGTTTTCGCCTTTTCTTCGTTCAACAGGCCGAGGCACAACATTGATGACCTCGCAGAAACCCCTTGAGTGCCAAAAATCGAAAGGGGTGGGATTTTTCGCCTGACTTCAAGCCGCCAGCATCAAGTTGCGCTCGAAATGGTTGAATAGGGGCGTTGGATGCTGTTGGGGCGTAAATTTTGGCAAATATAGGACGATTTTTGCTGTTTTTGCTGCTTTACGAGCCTTTTCGGCCTCGTTTTGAATATAGCGCTTCACGTTGATGGCCAGGGCCCTGAAAAAGGTCGAGGCGGCGACGCGATTTCGGCCGCGTGTCCAGGATCTTTTCAGGCCTGTCAACCGCTGGGTCTCCGAGATGGTGGCTTCGATCCCGGACCGGATTTTGTAGCGCTCTTTGAAATCCTCGGTTTCCTGCTCGCACCGTCGGCTGGCCGCAGCCACCGTTTTTCTGTCCACGCGAAAGCGAAACGTCCCGTTTTTATGTCGTTTTACCGGGCACAGGGCTTCAAGATCGCACCGGCCGCAAGCGGACTGGCTGAACACCGCGAAGACGGATTTGCCGTTGGGCGTGAGGCCGGTTCTGGCGGGTTCGTGGCCTTTGAGGCAGGATAAAACCCGGGTCCAATCGGAGTCGAAGTCAAAATCATCGATGCGTACGCGGTTTTCCCCGGGCTTGCTCCCGGAAGTGATGGGGGCGATAAACTCAACCCCTTTCCCCTTTGTTCCCAGCAGGTTGTCGCCAGAGCCGTAGCCCGCGTCCGCCAAGAGTTCGTCAGGCTTGGCATCCAGAGCCTCCAGCCGGTCCAGAACAGGCGCCACGTCCTTGGCGTCGGGCTGGTTGGCCTTGTCAACGGCCACGTCGGTGATCACCTGGAAGCCGTTTTCCTTGACGCAGGTCTCGGTGAGCGAAGCCTTGTAGCCCTTGCCCTTGTGGCCATACGTGGCGTCCGGGTCCGAAGGGTTTTGCAGGGATTCGGCAGAAATGTCGGTGGGCGTTTTCAGCACAACCGGCTCAGCGGCACCGGGTGTGATTTCGCATTGTTCTTCGAGCAGCCGGGACATGAGTTTGTAGGAATGCATGCTCGTGACGGCCTGGTCGCCCCGGAACCGGTCCACCAGGTCGAAGAGGTGCCGGGCGCTCTTTTCCAGCCGCCGCCGAGCCTTCCCGGATTTGACGTCCGCGAAATACCCGGCCCGCTCCAAATACGCCTTGGCATACACGGCGGGCAGCCGCGAAAACGCCTCCTGGTGCGTCTTTTCGAGCCGCGCCAGGAATTTTTCGATGGTGCGGACGAAAAGCGAAAGGCGGGTCAGGTTGGCCATGTTGGAGGTGATGTGGGTCGAGTCCAGGCGCTGCCGGACCGTGGAAATCTGGGCCTCGCGGATGATCTTGGCCGTGATGCCGGAAAAGACTTTCTCGGCCATGCGGTTTTCCGCCACCAGCGAGCGGAAGTTGTGCAGGGTTTTCTGGCAGACGCCCGCCTCGTCCATGTTGACGTCCAGGGCATACTGCCACCGAAGGTCCCATCCCAGGGAGCCCAGAAGCTCGGCATCGGTGAGGTTGTGCCATTCCTTGAGGATGCACAGGCCGATGAGGATGGCCACCGGCACGTTGGGGCGGCCGTTGTCCGGGCAGTAAAAGGGCGCAAACGGGTCCTCGTCGATGAGCGGGAGGATGTTGCGCCGAAACGGCCCGGCCCAGGTTTTGTCCAACGCGGCCACCCGGTCTTCAGGCAGGTACACGTCAAGATCGAAAAGGCTTCTTTGCTGTCTTTTGAGTCGGAACATGGCGAACCGTCCATGGGTTAATATGTTGTAATATCTGACGGTTACCCTATCACGGCCAGGGCTCGAAGTAAAGAGAAAAATGAGCGCTTTATCAGTATTTTCAGCGCCATGGCGGGGGATAGAGGGTTTTTACGAGGTCATCAATCATAGGAGTAAACAAATGATGGCTTGCCTTTGATATGACTTCCCTTCCGCTTTTTCTTGGACTTTCCTATAAACTTGTACCTGGGAAGGGTGAGGTGTCGGTGGTCAATAGCTATACGTGATGTGCTTGTAACTGTAACATGATCAAGACTACAGTGTATTTCTTGTGGAAGTTTCATTGTCATCCTCTTTGATAGGGTTAGTTTTGACTACTTGATGTTGTCCATAAGGACAGTATGGAATTGTAATTCATCATCATTCATAAATAGGATAGTTCGCATTATTTATGTGGGGAATGACATATGTTATGACAATACCGCTCCGACATACCCTGGAGGGGTTAACATCACTACAAAGAACTCCTGGGGCTCATTTTATGCAGGCAAACCGCGGCGGCACCATTGCCAAAACATGTTTTTGGCTGCGTATCGTTTCTTGACGGCATCGTGTAGCGGAGAAATCAAGAAGGTGGAAG
>JBDRRP010000039.1:0-54139 GCA_043825735.1 Pseudomonadota bacterium
CTTTGTTATGAACCTTCATAAAGTCCTCCACCTTTTGGGTGCCGTGTTGCTTGTTAGCTTCTTGGCGGAATTTAGCAAGCATTATAACACGTTACCTGCAGGTGTGGGACTTTTTTTTGTTAAGAATCGCTCAGATTAGGTAAAACAGTTCGAGATGGTGTTTAAAGATACTCCAGAATGGTTATCTGGCGCAATCGTCAACCGAGCCCCGTGCCTTGACATCACCCGGTGGGACCTTTCGGTGGCGACCATTTCATCAGAAACCCCTATACTTTTAGAATTTCGGCAGCCAGTGTCGTAAAGGGCATCACCCGCGTTCTGCAATCGCTGACCTCGTAATCCCTTGTGCCCTGGTGGACTTGATAAAAAACGGGGATTTCCGTTCTTTCCGCAAAATAGTTGATATGTTTACTTACATTGCCGGCGCCGGTCTTGCACTCTACGGCAAAAAGAGGGCGGCTGTTTTTCAAAACTACGAAATCGACCTCCCGTTTTTGTTTGTCCCTAAGATAGCAAAGCTTCATGTCGTCGCCCTGGGTATCCTCGATCAGATGGCAATACTTTAAAAGATTTGAAGCCACCAGATTTTCAAATCGAGCGCCGGGCGTTTTGCACAAAGACCAGTCCCACAGGTAAAGCTTCCGGTCCTTTTTGAGTGCGTTGATTTGTTTCGGGCCGTAAGGCGTCAGCAGAAAACAGTAATAGAGGTTTTCAAAAATCTTCACCCAACGGTCGACCGCTTCGTGAGAGGCTGACAGGTCTTCCCGCAGGGAGTTGATAGAAAGCAGCGAGCCCACCTTTTCCTGCAGCAGAATCGACAGGACTTCAAGCTGGCTGACCTCCTTTACCTGCTCCAGCGAAAGAAGATCCTCCTTTATAACGCTTGCCAGACGCTCCCGCTGCCAACGTTTCCATTTCGTATCGGAGCGGCCCAGAAAGGGCTCCGGGAATCCGCCGTATTTGAGAAGCGATTCCAGATCTTTTTGGGTCGGCGATCGATTGACCTCAAACAGCGAGAACGGATGCAATCGATAGTAATGATACCGCCCCTGAAGGGAATCGCCGCCTTTGCGGTAATAATCGAGCCGGGCAGAGCCGGTGATCAAAAAGGATGTTGTGGATTTACGTTTGTCGTAAAGCCCTTTGACCCAGTTCCGCCATTCCTTGTATTTGTGAATTTCGTCAAAAACGATGAGATTTTGATTTGAAGGAAGCTTTCCCCCGAGGATATCCCTTTTGTCTTCCACGAAGTCCCAGTTGAGATAAGCCGGATGGGTTTCGTCCCCCTGCAGGATGGAAAGCGCCAGGGTCGTTTTCCCCACCTGCCTCGGGCCGCCGACAAATACCATTTTCTCCCGCAAATCCTCGACGATATGCCGCGTCAGATAGCGTTCCATGGCAGAATACCCCTCCCACAGGCATGCATGATTATTTTCGGGTCAACCCGATTATAGTTATAATTATTTTCGGGTCAACCATAAAATTGTTTATTCTTCGCGGAAAATTCACGGAACCCGCGGCAGATCGCCCGGGCCCTTGGTGGGAAGCGCGCTTTCGCCCATAAGGTAGCGGTCCACGGCCCGGGCCGCCTCGCGGCCTTCGCTGATGGCCCAGACCACCAGGGACTGGCCGCGCCGGGCGTCGCCGGCGGCAAAGACACCGTCCACGCTGGTCATGTAATCCGCGCCGGTAGCGATGTTGCCACGCTCGTCCAGGGCCAGCCCGTATTGGTCCACGATGGTGGCGGTTTCCGGCCCCATGAATCCCAGCGCCAGGAGCACCAGGTCCGCCGGCCAGGATCGCTCGGAGCCGGGCACTTCGCGAAGCTGCGGCGCGCCGTCTCCCGACTTTTCCCACGCTACCGTCACTGTCGCCACCCGCGCAACCCTGCCGTCTTTTCCGTGAAAGCCCTTGGCCAGAATCCGCCACTGCCGCTCACCGCCCTCCTCGTGGGAGGTGCTGGTGCGAAGGCGCATGGGCCAAAACGGCCAGGGCTGGTGGTCCGGGCGGTCTTCGGGAGGCCTGGGCAACAGCTCGAAATTGGTCACCGACGCGGCGCCCTGCCGCAGCGCTGTGCCCACGCAGTCGCTGCCGGTGTCACCGCCGCCGATGACGATCACGTGCTTTCCGGCGGCGGTGATCTCGCCTGACGCGTCGGGGGAAATGCGGTCGCCGGCCACCCGGCGGTTCTGCTGGCTTAAAAATTCCATGGCCAAATGGATGCCGGTAAGGTCCCGGCCGGGGATGGGCAGATCCCGCGCCGCGGCGGTGCCGATGCAGATCACCACCGCATCGGTTTCGGCAAGCTCCGCCGGGCTCAGGTCCACGCCGGCCTCGACACCGGTGACAAACCGCACGCCCTCGGCGGCCATGAGATCGACGCGCCGGTCGATGACCCACTTTTCCATCTTGAAATCTGGAATCCCGTAGCGCAGCAGTCCGCCGATGCGATCGTCCCGCTCGTAGACGGTCACCTCGTGCCCGGCCCGATTGAGCTGCTGGGCGCAGGCCAGCCCGGCCGGTCCCGAGCCGATGACGGCCACCCGTTTGCCCGTGGGCGCGGCCGGCGGACGCGGCCGGATCAAATTCTGGGCGAAGGCCCTTTCGGCGATTTCCTTTTCGATGAGCTCGATGGTCACCGGGTTGCCGTCGATGTTCAGCACGCACGCCTCTTCACAGGGCGCCGGGCAAAGGCGGCCGGTAAACTCCGGAAAATTGTTGGTGGCCAGCAGCTGCGCGGCGGCGTCCTGCCACCGGCCGTGGTAGACGCTGTCGTTCCAGTCGGGAATCAGGTTTCCCAGCGGGCAGCCGCCGTGACAGGTGGGCACCCCGCAGTCCATGCACCGGGCGGTCTGCTCGGTGATCTTATTGTCGGTGAAGGGAAGATAGAGCTCTGCAAAATCGGTCACCCGTTCGGCCACCGGCCGCTTCCGGGGCAGCTCCCGCTCAAATTCGGTAAATCCCGTCTTCTTTCCCATATCCAGCCTATCCGTTGCTGCCATGGCCAGCCGCCAGCGCCGCCTTGTAATCCACCGGTATCACCTTGACGAATCGTGCCAGCGCGGCCGGCCAATCGCCGAGCAGCCGCCGGGCCACATCGCTGCCGGTGGCGTCCAGGTGCTGCCGGATGAGCGCCGCGAGCGCCGCCGCCTCTCCGGGATCGTCCACCGTTTCCAGGGCCACCATTTCCGTGTTGCACCGCTCGGTGCGAAACCGACCTTCCGGATCGAGGACGTAGGCGATGCCCCCGCTCATGCCCGCGGCGAAGTTGCGGCCGGTATCTCCCAGCACCACCACCCGGCCGCCGGTCATGTATTCGCAGCCGTGGTCGCCCACGCCTTCCACCACAGCGGTCGCCCCGCTGTTGCGCACGCAGAAGCGCTCACCGGCCACTCCCCGGATGAATGCCGCACCGCTCGTGGCGCCGTAGAGGGCCACATTGCCGACGATGACGTTTTCCTCGGCCCGGAATGCCGCGTCTTCCGGCGGGCGCAGGACGAGCCGGGCGCCGGAGAGACCCTTGCCGAAGTAATCGTTGGCATCACCGGTCACATGGGCGGTGAGCCCGGCGGTGGCAAAGGCGAAAAAGCTCTGACCGGCGGAGCCGGTGGCATGGATCACGATGGTGTCGTCGGGCAGTCCCGCCGCGCCGGTGCGCTTGGTGATCTCGTAGGAGAGTTGGGTGCCCAGGGTGCGGTGCACGTTTCGAATGGCCGTGCGGACGGTTACCGGCACCCCGCTATCCAGGGCCTCCCGGCATTGGTTCATGAGCTGGCGGTCCAGAGATTTATCCAGTCCGTGGTCCTGGCGGCTCACCGTGCACACACGCGACAGCATTTCCGGCATGTCCGCGGTCACCAGCAGGCCCGAAAAATCGAGCCCCCGGGCTTTCCAGTGATCCACGGCCGGCCGGGCGTGGAGGCGATCGGTGCGGCCCACCATCTCCGCCACCGACCGGAATCCCAGCCGCGCCATGATCCGTCGTAGATCCTCGGCGATGAAAGTCATCAGGCGGGTCACATATTCCGGGCGTCCGGTGAAGCGTTTTCTCAGCTCGGGGTCCTGGGTGGCGATGCCCACCGGGCAGGTGTTCAGATGGCACACCCGCATCATCACGCAGCCCAGCGCCACCAGGGCGATGGTGCCGAAACCGAACTCCTCGGCGCCCAGCAGGCAGGCCACGGCGATATCCCGGGCCGTCTTGAGCTGGCCGTCGACCTCGAGGGCCACACGGGCGCGAAGACCGTTCAGGGTCAGGGTCTGATGGGCCTCTGCCAGTCCCAGCTCCCAGGGAATACCGGCGTGCCGGATTGACGTCAGCGGCGCCGCTCCGGTGCCGCCGGATTCGCCGCTGATGAGGATCACGTCGGCCTTGCCCTTGGCAACGCCCGCGGCCACAGTGCCCACACCCACCTCGGAGACCAGTTTGACGGCGATGCGGGCCATCGGGTTGGCGCATTTTAGATCGTAAATGAGCTGAGAGAGATCTTCGATGGAATAAATGTCGTGGTGGGGCGGGGGGGAGATCAGCCCCACATACGGCGTGGCGTGCCGGGTTTTGGCGATCCACGGATAGACCTTGAAGGCCGGCAGCTGCCCCCCTTCGCCGGGTTTGGCGCCCTGGGCCATCTTGATCTGGATGTCCGCGGCGCTTGCAAGGTAGGCGGCGTTCACGCCGAAACGGCCCGAGGCCACCTGCTTGATGGCCGAGTTGCGCCAGTCGCCGTCGTCGTCGGGCGTATACCGATCGTCATCCTCGCCGCCCTCGCCGCTGTTGCTCTTGCCGCCAATGCGGTTCATGGCCTTCGCCAGGGTCTCGTGGGCTTCCCGGCTGATGGAGCCATAGGACATGGCGCCGGTCTTGAAACGACGCAAAATGGCGGATACGGGCTCGATCGCTTCCATGGGCAGCGGCGTCGGTGCATCCTTGAGGGCGAACAGCCCCCGGATCAGCCCCTCCTCGCGGTTTTGTGCATCCACGGCGCCGGCAAAGGCCGCCCACGCCCCGGCATCGTCGTTTCGCACCGCCTGGTGCAGCCGGGCAATGGTCTCCGGCGTGTACTGATGGACTTCGCCGCCTCGGCGCCATTGATATTTGCCGGCAACCGGCAACCGAGGGTCCGCCACGCCGGTGCGCCGGGGAAAGGCCAGCCGGTGCCGCAAACGGATTTCTTCGGCCAGCACCGCCAGATCCGCACCGGCGATGCGGGAGGAAGTGCCGGGGAAATAGGTATCCACCACCGACCGGTCGAGCCCGACGCACTCGAACATCTGGGCGCCCCGGTAGCTGTGGAGGGTTGAAACGCCCATCTTGCTCATCACCTTCAAAAGACCCTTGCCGACAGCCTTGATGTACGCCCCGCGACCGGCAGCGGCATCCTTGGCTTCGACCCGCCCCTGCCGGACCAGGTCGGCGATACTCTCGAAGGCCAGGTAGGGATGCACCGCACCGGCGCCGTAACCGATGAGACAGCAGAAATGGTGGACATCGCGCGCATCGCCGGTTTCAACCACGATGCCACAGCGCTGGCGCCGGCCGGTCTGAATGAGGTGGTGGTGCACGCCGGAAACGGCCAGCAGGGCGGGAATGGGCGCATGGGTTTGGTCCAGGCACCCGCGGTCCGTCAGGACCAGGATTGTGCCCCCTTCATCCACGGCGTCGCAGGCTGCAGCGCACAGGCGTTTCATGGCGGCCGCAAGGCCGTCTCCCCCCTCGTCCACCGGAAAGGCCAGAGGGAGCGTTGCCACACGGAGCCCCGCCATGCGACCGGCGACGACTGCGGCCATTTTGCCCGGGGTGAGCACCGGTTGCTCCAGCGTGAGCTGGCAGCAGTGTTCGGCGGTTTCGTCCAGGAGGTTCCCCTCGGCGCCGATGGTTGTGGCCAGGGAAGTCACCAGCGCCTCACGGATGGCGTCCAACGGCGGATTGGTCACCTGGGCGAAGAGCTGCCGGAAATAATCGGTGATCAGTCTCGGTTTGCGGGAAAGCACGCCTGAAGGCGTGTCGTCGCCCATGCTCCCCACCGGTTCAGCCCCCTGGGCCGCCATGGGACCGATCACCCACTTGAGATCTTCCTGGTCGTAGCCGAAGGCGATCTGCCGGCGCAGGAGATCGGCGGCATCGATCTCCTGCGCGGGGCCGTCTTCCGCTGCTTTGGGCCACCGGATACGGCCGACCGCCAGCCAATCGGCGTAAGGCCGCCGACCACAGACCTCATCCTTGATCTCGGCGTCATCAACAATCCGGCCCTGTTCCATATCGATCAGGAACATACGACCCGGCTGCAGGCGTCCCTTGGTGTCCACGTTCTTTGCAGGGATGTCCAGCACCCCGGTTTCAGAGGCCATGACCACAACACCGTCACAGGTGACGGTGTAGCGCGACGGTCTCAGACCGTTACGGTCCAGCATGGCCCCGACCCACCGACCGTCGGCAAAAGCGATGGCAGCCGGGCCGTCCCAGGGCTCCATGATGGAGGTATGATAGTCGTAAAAGGCTTTTTTATGACGGGGCATGCTCTCGTGATGCTGCCAGGCCTCGGGGATGAGCATCATCATGGCATGGGGCAGCGTCCTTCCACCGTGGCAGAGCAGTTCCACCACAGTGTCCAAAATGGCCGAATCACTGGCACCGGGCGTGGCGATGGGAAATAGTTTAGAAAGGTCATCTCCAAAATGCGGCGAGCGCAGCAGGGGCTCCCGGGCCCGCATCCAGTTGACGTTTCCCCGAAGGGTGTTGATCTCTCCGTTGTGGCAGATAAAGCGGAAGGGCTGCGCCAGATCCCAGGTGGGAAAGGTGTTGGTGCTGTAACGCTGATGGACCAGGGCAAAGGCACTGGTCATTTCCGGATCGCACAAATCGGGAAAAAAGACGGTGATCTGATCGGCCAGCAGCATACCCTTGTATACCAAGGTGCGGCACGACAGGCTGCAGACATGGAAAAAGCCCCGCTGGGGGAGTTTCGAGCTGCGCACCATCCGCTCCGTCCGCTTGCGAATCACATACAGGGTGCGCTCGAAGTGATCGGTATCCCGGATGCCGCGACCGCGCCCGATGAAGATCTGCCGAATGGCAGGCGCCAGCTGGCGCGCAATGTCACCCAGGGCATCGGGCGCCGTGGGCACGGTGTGCCAGCCAAGAAATACCTGCCCTTCGGCCGCCACCGCTTCGGCCATGATGGTCATCAACCGCCGGCGCTGGCCGCTGTCCGGCGGCAAAAATACCAGCCCCGCCCCGTAGTCCTGCGCCCCGGGCAGCGCCACCCCGTTTCCATCAACGGCCTTTTTAAAAAACCGGTGAGGCATCTGAATAAGGATGCCGGCGCCGTCACCCGTGGTTTCGTCGCAGCCGCAGGCACCACGATGTGAAAGATTTTCAAGAATGGTGAGCCCATCGCGCACGATACCGTGGGAGGCGATCCCGTCCGGACGACAGATGAGTCCCACCCCGCAGGCATCGTGCTCATAGCTTGGATCGTAAAGTCCTTGTGGCTGGGGAAGCCCATGACGGGAGATGGCGGCTATTGGCGGCATGCGCATCGGGTCACCTGTGTGAAATCCGTTCGGGACGATTCATGCATCACCCGCCTCCTTAACCGCTTGACAGATGAAATCCTGATTCGTTAAGTGATACACCATCGTCGATATCGTCAACCGGCCTAAATTTACCAGGGATCAGCTATGAACCGTTGTCTGTGTATCGCCATCGCCTTTTGTATATCGCTTGTGAGCGGCTGCGCCAATCGCCATCTATATATCCAGATGCCGGTACTGGCCGATCTGAAGGTGACCCTTGCCGATGCATCCTGGGACGGGCGCTCGATCCCCGCCGGGCAGCAGTGCCTGCGCGACGGCGGACACGGGGCCACGCCGGCCATCAACGTTGCCAACATCCCCCCGCAGTCCACCCAGTTGCTCATCGAATTCAGCGATAAAAGCTTCATTCCCATGGACAACGGCGGGCATGGCATTATCGGCTATCACCTCAAACCCGGCACAACAGAAGTCACCCTGCCCTCGATTCCGGGCCACACCTTCGATCTGCCGGAGCCGTTTTTCGTGGTGTCCGCACACCGCCGTGCAGCCTGGGACATCCCCGGTGCCTACCTGCCGCCGTGTTCCGGCGGCAAAGGCAACTACTACTATGTCACCATCAAGGCCCTTTATGCGCCGGACCGGCTTGAGCAGATGCCGGAAATGCTGGGACGCGGCAAAATCAATCTGGGACGGTACTGACAAATCAGAACTGCGCCTCTTCCGTCGAACCGGAGAGCGCCCCCACAGAGGTATCTCCCTGGGTGATGGCGTTCATTACCCGATCGAAATAACCGGTGCCCACAAATTTCTGATGGGTAATGGCCATATACCCCTTTGTCGCGCCCTCTTTGAACTCCACTTCCTGAAACCGGCTGTAGGCCAGCATCCCTTCTTCACGGTATGCACGGGCCAGTTCGAACATCCCCAGATTGAGGGCATGGAAACCGGCGAGGGTGACAAATTGAAACTTGTAGCCCATGGCACCCAACTCCCGCTGAAACTTGGCGATGGCGGCGTCGTCCAGATTGCCCTTCCAGTTGAAGGAGGGAGAGCAGTTGTAGCTGAGTAGTTTTCCCGGGAACTCCCGGTGGATGGATTCCGCAAACACCCGGGCCTGCTTGAGATCCGGGTGTGAAGTCTCACACCAGATCATGTCCGCATAAGGCGCATAGGCCAGACCCCTGGCAATGGCCGCATCGACACCTCCCCGAATCGGGTAGTAGCCTTCTGATGTGCGGGGAGCGTCTTCGATAAAGGGATGATCGCGCTCATCGATGTTGCTCAAAAGCAGTTTGGCGGCATCGGCGTCGGTTCTGGCCACAAGCAGGGTCGGTACGCCGCAGATATCTGCGGCCAGCCGCGCGCTGATGAGTTTGGCAATGAACTCCTGCGTACTGACAAGGACCTTTCCGCCCATGTGCCCGCACTTTTTAGCACTGGCCAATTGGTCTTCGAAGTGAACCCCGGCGGCCCCGGCGTCGATCATCTGTTTCATCAGTTCGAAGGCGTTCAGGGGACCGCCGAACCCGGCCTCGGCATCGGCGACGATAGGGGCGAACCAAAACGGTCCGTTCTTTCGACCGTCAAGCACCTGGATCTGGTCGGCGCGCTGGAGCGCCTTGTTGATTCGGCGGACCACGGCCGGGACACTGTTGGACGGATAAAGGCTCTGGTCGGGATACATTTCCTCGGCAAGATTGTTGTCTGCCGCCACCTGCCAGCCGCTGAGATAGATCGCCTTGAGCCCGGCTTCCACCTGCTGTACGGCCTGGTTGCCGGTGAGCGCCCCCAGGGCCGGCACATAGGGTTCGGTCTTGAGCAAATGCCACAGGCGCTTGGCCCCTACCCGCGCGAAGGTGAAATCTATCTTCAGCGTCCCGCGCAGTTTCAACACCTCTTCGGCGCTATAGGGGCGCGTGATCCCCTGCCATCGCGGGTCCTTCTGCCAATGGGTCTCTAATTCGGTGATCTCGTCCGGAAATACTTCATGGCAAGATAACCGGGCGCAGATTTCTTTGGCTTTTTCTTCTATGGTTTTATCCATTGTCGCCCTCCTGGTGATTGAATGATAGCGATGCGCCGCCGCCGTTTCAGTCAAGAAACGTATAGGCTCGCAGCGTCAAAAATTCCTCCAGCGCGTCGTTGCAAACGATGTCTTCAAAAAGTTGCGCGGCCTTTGCATAGTGCTCCGGCGACACCGTCTCGCTTCCCGCCGATGCCGTAATCTTTTCCAACTCCTCGGCCAGAGTCGCTTTGAACAGCGCCGTATCGACGGGGCTTCCGTCATCAATGGCTGCCTTCGGGTGGTGAACCCACTGCCACAGTTGCGTGCGGGAGATCTCAGCCGTGGCGGCATCTTCCATCAGATGATACAGCGGTACGCACCCGTTGCCGCTGAGCCAATGGGCCATGTACTGGATGCCGACGCTGACATTGGTCCGAAATCCGGCCTCGGTGATGGTGCCACTCGGCAGTTTGAGCAGATCCGCAGTGGTGACGGCCACATCGTCTCTCAACCGATGGATCTGGTTGGCGGTGGGCATGAGGCGGTCGAACTCGCCCTTGGCCACTGCCACCAGACCCGGGTGGGCCACCCAGGTGCCGTCGTGACCGTCGGAGGCCTCCCGGCGCTTGTCCTCACGAACCTTTTCCATCGCCACCGCGTTGGCAGCCGGATCCGACTTGATAGGAATCTGGGCCGCCATGCCGCCGATGGCATGGGCACCGCGGCGGTGACAGGTGCGAATCGCTAAAAGTGAGTAGCTGCGCATGCAGTGGCGGGTCATGGTGATCTGTGCGCGATCGGGGAAAAGATATTCGGGATGCTTTTTTAACCGTTTGATAAAACTAAAAATGTAGTCCCAGCGCCCGCAGTTGAGGCCGGCCATGTGATGACGCAGCTCGTAAAGGATCTCGTCCATTTCAAAAGCCGCCGGCACCGTTTCGATAAGCACCGTGGCCTTGATGGTGCCCTGGGGAAGGGATAGCCGCTCCTGGGCCATGACAAAGACATCGTTCCACAACCGCGCCTCCAGATGGCTTTCCATCTTGGGTAGGTAGAAATAGGGTCCTGATCCGCGGGATAGCAGGTTTTTTGCATTGTGAAAGAAAAACATCCCGAAGTCGAACAGGCTGCCGGAGGCCGGGACACCGCCCACCAGGACATGCTTTTCGGGTAGATGCCATCCCCGTGGCCGTACGATGAGCGTTGCCGTTTGCTTGTCCAGGGCATAGCGCCGTCCGTCCGGGGCGGTATAGGTGATGGTGCGGTTGACGGCATCGCGCAGATTGATCTGCCCGGCAATGGTGGCTTCCCATGTCGGACTGTGCGAGTCCTCGAAATCGGCCATGTAGGTTTTTGCTCCGGAGTTCAAGGCATTGATCACCATTTTACGATCCACTGGGCCGGTGATCTCTACCCGGCGATCTACGAGATCGGCAGGTACGGGATCGATACGCCAGTCCCTTTCACGGATCTCCCGGGTTGCCTCTAAAAAGCCAGGCAAGGCGCCGGCGTCAAAAGTTTCCTGTCGACTCACACGCGCTGAAAGCAATTCCTGCCGCCGCGTTTCAAACGCCTGACACAGTGCCCCCACGAAAGAGAGCGCATCGGGTGTGAGCGTTTCTGAAAACAGCGGGGATACCGGTACAGTGACGGTAACGTCGTTGTGGGAAAACGGTGTTGCCATAGTGGCACCTCCTTAATATTTCCAAATAATCTGACTCAGGGGGACCAGAAGACGGGGTCCCGCAGTTCGGCCGCTTTCAACTGGCGAGATCCGGCCGAGCTTTAATGAGGTGAGAGAAAACACGTTCGTCCCCGTTCCCAGAGCGTTGGTTCAAGTTAATATGGCAGCATTCTTTTTACAAGTCTCGCCTGGCAAACAGGTTTGTTTCGCTATTCTGAACTGGTGGCTTAACGTCCATCGACCGGATACCCGGTATCCATCGGTGCATGCAAAAATGCGCTTAAAGGCAGGGGCCTCAACAGACTTTAAAAAAGGACGAAATCAGCCTCAAAAAATCTTTCAGGAAAAATCCATTTCTTGTTGATCGCACCGTTCGCAGTCCACAAAATTTTGATCTGGCACGGTCCGAAGTCAATTCTGGAAATTTCAGGATTGATTGAGACAAAAATAATAGCACGTCTAAGAACTGTAATTGTTATAAATATTACATTTCTACATTTTCTGGAGACCGCACATTAAATCCGATGGCATGCCATATGCATCAAAAAAGCGCACGTTTCGGGCTGAACACTGACGACCGCGCAGTCGGGCTGCGCGGTTCACATCGGAATCTGAGTACATGAGCGAAGCGCTAAACATTCAACGCCGAAAATGGAAACGATTTAAGATCAAGGGGGGAGCCATCGTCTTGCTGCACAAGCAGCGTGTTATCGACATTGGCAGCCCCAAGTTGATTGAACTGGGACCGATCATCGACATCAGTCTGGGGGGCCTGGCAGTACAGTACGTAGAAAACAAAAAACGCGCTATCACAGCCACGGAACTTTCCATTTCAGTTCCGTCTGAAGGCATCGCCCTCAGCGGTCTTGAGTTTCTTATGATCTCGGACAAGGCCATTGCCCAGTTACCCGACGGAAAACTGATCCGCAACCGCTGCGTGGAATTCGCCAATCTGGCTCCCCAAAAACGGTTTCAATTGGAATCATTTATCAACCACTATTCCATGAATCTGAAACGCGATCGCCGGGCCGGAATTGACCGCCGGCAATATAACGATCCCAAATTTGCTGACGAAGATTACTACCGCATGTACAACCGGCGAACGAGCATTGATCGCCGGAAAATCCTGGTGTTTACCAAATAATCGGTAACCGCCACGCCACCACCCCAGCGACCCGCCGGCGGCAGGACCTGTCCTGTCGCCGGCGCGGTGTTTTCAGCACCCGCCTTCCCTAAGCCCGATACTACCCAATGCGGCCTGACGCATGACGGCAACCTGCTGTATATCTTTGACTTCCCATGGTTTTTACACTATGGTGGCTTTGTTATAAACCGCTCAGCAGCGCTATTTTGAAAGTTTTATGGGGCCAGGCACAGCGGCATGCACGGATCGCACGCCGGTGTTCGCGCCCATACACCCATGAGGGATCGGGACCTTGTTCACGCCAATCGGCCCTACGTCCCACGGCGTTAGCTGACCATCGACGCCATCCCCAGTCATATTCACTGAAAGGAATGCGAACCGTGGCACCCGTTGGCGGACAGGTACAAGGCATCAGTCTCGATTCGTTTCTTCAGATGGTTCAGATGGAAAAGACGACGTGCACGCTGAGAGTGCTCAGTGAAGAGGACGTCGGTTTCATTTACATTTTAAAGGGTGTTCTGATTGCTGCCGAAGTGGGGGCCTTGTCAGGGATAGATGCCGCTCATGAAATCATTTCCTGGGAAAACTCAGTTATCGAAATCGATAAGGCCTGTGACCGCACCGAGGACCAAATTAAACAGCCGCTCATGACCATCCTCATGGAAGGTCTTCGGCTCCGAGATGATCGCCAGGCCTCTGGTGGTGCGCTCAGAATGATGGACACACAGTCCATGGCGACACCGCCGGCCTCGCCTCGTCCCACAGTCCCCCAACCGCCGGCACCGGCTGATGCGACGTCTCCCGTCCCCGCCCCCGCTGCCGAGGTGACTCACGTAACGGCATCAGAAAAGCCAGGATTTGAATTCCCTCAACGAAAGAAAAAAAAGAAGATTTCGCTGCTCAGGATCTTGCTCATCCTTATCATAGTGGTCGCTGCCGGAGCCGGGGCATATCTCTCCGTGGGGGTTTCGGGGGCCGAGAAAAAATATCGGGCGCTACAGTCGCAATTGCTCGAGACCCCCACGCTCATGGAAAAGGTAAATCTCCTGGAAGCGTTCATTGAAACAGGGCCGACGGGAGAGCACGCAGCGTCAGCCAACCGCCTTCTCTTATCATTCAAAGGCGCCATGGATGCAGAAATTTTTGCTGCCGCTATCGAAAAAGCCTCGGCATTGGCAAACAAGGGAGACCTGAAGGCGGCATACGAGGTTTTCTCGCAGTATCTTGAAGCAAATCCGAAATCATCGGTCCGAAGCCACGCTGAAAAGGAAATGGCGGCGCTGGCATCTCAGATGGCCGACATTGCCTTTAATGAGCTCACGAAGAAAACCCAGTCATTGGGGCCAGAACGGTTGAACCTATATGACGACTTTCTGACCAGTTACCCGAGCAGTGCGCATGAAGATGCCGTGCGGGCCCTCATCGCCGAGATGGCAACCGAGTATTACGGATATTTTGAAACACAAGTGGCCATTGCCACCCACGAAGAAAACTGGCAACACTGCAACAGCCTCGTGAGCCAGTTCACCCGACTGTATCCTGATCATCCCCGGACACCGGTGCTGTCAAAGCTGATCCCAATATTTGAAAAAAACCAGCGGCAGAAAACAGACTTTGAGCAATTGCTGGTCACAGCACGGGAAAAAGGCACCGATTATATCGCCGCCGGTGCAGTGCTGACCAAATACCTGTCTGCTTACCCGGACTCTTACCTGCGCGACCGAATCAAAGCTCAAATCGAGCGCTATCAACGATTATCCGAAGAAGCCAGAATCGACGATTTGAGAAAAACAACCGCAGAAACCGTCAACGCCGCAGGCAAGCGGTTCAAAGCCGACACCATCGGTACCATCCTGGATACCCGGACCGGTCTCATGTGGACCCTTTTGGACTCCCAAGCACTCCTGCAAGACTGCATCGATTACACCGGGGCCCTGACATTTGTCGCCGGCCTGAAGACCGGCGGCCACAATGATTGGCGTCTGCCCTCGCCGGAAGAACTGGAAGGCATCACCAAGGAGACGCCTTCCCTGCCATCCACCGGAGATGCCTGGTACTGGAGCGACAAGAATTACAGACGATTTGTGGGGGAATGGATTTTCAGGGTTACCGTCGTGAGTACAGATCCACTCCGCGGCCCCCTCCCCCTGCAAAAAGACAGCAAAGATTGCGGGAATGTCAGAGCAGTTCGCCGTCCATGACACCGAGGATTGACGGCATTCGGCCGTGAAAAAACTCAGTCGGTATCCTCATCGGTAGACGCGCCGGTACGGTTCTCGCCATCACCGTCACCGTCCTCTTCGTCTTCGTCGATAACGTCATCCACAAGGCGACGTCTGAAAATATTGCATTCCGTTTCAAACTGTTTCTTGTAAAGCGCTATCCGGTGGGCGGCAAGTTTCTCCCCCCCGAGTTTCAAGTATATCAGGGCCGTTTCCATCACCGCCGGGTTGGCTTGTTGGTCTGCCGACATCCGGCGACGCAAGCGCCGGAATGCCGCCTGATACGCTTCCGGGACATCAAAAGCATCTATCATATCCATATTCCTTTAAGGCTGTTGCCCATACCGAGATAATGTATCACCGATCGAGCCATTGCAAAGTGGGCCGGATCCATTCATGGTAGCATCATCGGCTCCCTATACACATCGGCGCAGGGAGATTCAAGTCCTATCCCGTGAGAGTTGCCCCGATGCCTGCATTAACGATGTCAGCATGCCAACCGCGGCTCTCGGCAAAGCCCCGGCTGCGTCTGATGGCGGCACCGTTTCATCGCCACGCCAGGTCCTGGGAAGGCAGCCGGTCATTGATTAAATCCGGAGGATACCGTATATCACGCGGTCATTGTAATTCTTCTTCTGAACTGTGATGTTTCCTTATGATTTTATCTTATTTAACACACCCGGTCGTTCTTGCGGCCCTCATCAGCTTTCTTGCCGGATCTTTCGGTTACGTTATCACCATTCTGGTCTTACGGCCCCTGCTCTCGTACCACCTGCTGCGCCGGGATATCCAAACAGCGCTGGGCGCCGTGGCCGCGGCACCCGATGCCTGCGTTTCGCCGGAGCTCAACGGTCTTGCCGTAAGGTTGACGTCAATCTACCAGTCAAACCTGCCGCAGTGGTATAAGCTAGCCCTGTCCAACCGGGGGGAGCAACCACTGGAGGCTGCCCGGGATCTCACAAGACTCGCCAAAACCCGCGACAAACAACAGGTGATTCAGCGTATTGCCGCCATTCGATCGTCGCTTCACCTGAAATAGAGGATTCCATGAAAACATTCGACGAACTTTTTGAAGAGTTGAAGGGTAAAGTCGCAGTCAAAGACCCACGGTCGGGGACTGTCCGATTGGTTGACGCCGGCGTCCATACCATCGGAAAGAAAATTCTTGAAGAAGCTGGCGAAGTGTGGCTGGCGGCAGAGCACGAAAGCGATGAGCGCACAGCGGAGGAGATCTCCCAGTTGCTTTACCACGTGCAGGTGATGATGGTGGCCCGCGGACTTACACTGGAACAGATCTACCGGTATCTATAAACAACTGGGGGGCATCTCCCAAAGAGTTGGTCGATGGATAGGGGCCAAGGGTCCGAGGGTTGCGCCTATATGGGAGAAGACCCACAACAGGAAATTAAGATGCTCCAAATCGCCCTTCCCAACAAAGGAACGCTTTCCGAGGAATCGGTCCAATTGGCTCAGGAGGCCGGCTACCGTTGTCGCCGTTACAGCCGGGAACTGATCGTGCGCGACAGTGCCCATGCCATCGAGTTTATCTTCCTGCGCCCCCGGGACATAGCCATCTATGTCGGTCAAGGCATTATCGATCTGGGCATTACCGGAAGGGATCTGGCCACCGACAGCGGCGCTGCGGTGGTGGAACTGCTGCCGCTGCGATTCGGCCGCGCGAGTTTCTATTACGCCGTCCCCGAGGCCAGTGCGATCACGCCGGCCTCGCTGGATGGCCTCCGGATCGCCACCTCATACCCACACATCGTGGCCGGGGATCTAAACCGCCGCCGGAAACACGCGGATATCATCCGCCTGGACGGCGCCGTGGAAATATCCATCCAACTGGGTGTGGCCGACGTGATCGCCGACGTGGTGGAATCCGGTCGGACGCTCGCTGAGGCAGGGTTAAAAACCATTGGCGATCCCATTCTGCAATCAGAGGCCACACTGATCGCCAAAGATCGCGCCATTACGATGCGGCCAACGGTGAAGGCCTTCATTGACCGGCTTCAGGGCATTGTGGTCGCCCGGGAGTATGTCATGGTGGAATACGATGCCCCCCAGCACCTGCTGGAGGTCGCCTGCGTGGTAACGCCGGGCATTGAAGCGCCCACCGTGTCTCCCTTGAGCCGTGAAGGGTGGGTGGCGGTAAAATCCATGGCCCTGAAAAAGGATATCAACGGCATCATGGACAAACTCCATACCCTTGGCGCCAAAGGGATCATTATCACCGACATCCGCACCTGCCGCATTTGATCATGACCCGGACGCATCGCCGCTCGAAGCGCTGCTGCCACCCGTCCCGCCGGCACTGGCTCACCGATCCGGACTGTCGCCGGCAGTGTCAGCGCCATTATCGCCCCCTTCCCGGGGCGCAACCGTAAACTGGATTTCCACACGATCCGGCGCCCCCGGAGCCACCCTCACGGATGCCGGATACGGCACGAGTTTGGCGATAACGGTGCCAGAGGGATCCAGCCGATCCAGGATGATTTTTTCCGTATAGAGCGTCTGCACCTGCTGCAGCAGTTGGTAGCCCCCCTTGACCCGCGATGTGGGCGGCGCGACGGTGGCCCCGGTAATCATGACATCCGGCGGCAGCGTTCCGCCCCAGTCGATCTGGATGGGCAATTCCTTTTCCACCGGCTGATCGATGGTCACCTCCACAACATCCGGCTGCACGTGCTTCAAAACCACCCCCGGCGGCAGGCTGATATTGTCCGAGGTAACCGATATGGCATTGACCCCCGCAGAGGCACCCCCCAGATCCAGCCGGACCTTCACCTGATCGGGATGCAGATTGCGCAGCAGCGGGCCGCTACCGCCGAGACTCAGGCTCACGGTGTTGATGGACGCTTTGATGATTTCCACGTCAGGGTTTCTTTTAATGTATTCGATCGGCGCATCAACGGTGACGATGGACTCCAACCCCCGCGAAAAAGTGAACCAAACCATAGCCACCACCACGATCGAAAAAACGGCTGAAAAACCCATTCGGATTGTCTCGGCCGTCTCCCTTTGACCGCTGGTCGCCGCGCCTATACCGTGCGCCATGAGCAGTTGGGAAAGTACGGTCCGGTCCGGTGCTTCGTAAATTTGTCCGCCGACGGCCACACCCACTTCGCCGCGTTCTTCGCTCACCACGATGACCAGGGCGTCGGTCATCTCTGAAAGACCGATGGCGGCTCGGTGACGAGTGCCGTATTCCTGAGGCATATCGTTATCCTGAGACAGCGGCAGGATCACACCGGCACGCTCAATGCGATCACCATTGATGATAACGGCCCCATCGTGAAGCGGTGCGCCGGTCCAAAAAAGGCTGGCCAGCAATTCACTGGACAACTGCGCGCCGAGCGTCACCCCGCCTTGGGCCACGTCATCGAGGGATTCCTTGACCTGAAGCACCATCAACGCACCGATGCTCTGGCGTGCCAGCGAAAAAACGGCGTCAACGATGTCTTCGGTGGGAGCGCTGGCCAATCGGAAGGGTGTTCCCCAAAGGATGGCGCGCAGATTCTGCGCCTGAAGGACGCTTCGGATTTCGTTCCGAAACACGACGATAATGATCAGGGCGGCAACGGCAATAATGCCCTGCAACACCCAACTGGTGACGATCAGTCCGAGCCATACCGCCACCTGCTGGAGAATCCACAGGAGCACGATACCGGTGATGATGCGAAAGACGTTGGTCCCCCGAAACAGGGCGTAGAGACGGAAAAGGATATAGCTGTTAAGAGCGATATCGGCGATATCCTGCCAGCGGAAGCCCTTGAAAATGGTAGATAGGATATCCATAGCGCTATTGAACGATGCTGAACCGCAGGGAGCGGATCACATTGCCTTCAGGGTCGATGACGTCCACGCGCCAAGGGCCGACATCGGCCTGGCGCGGCTGAATGCTGGAATAAGTCGCCCATTTGGGGGGCCGCAAATGGAGCCGCTTTGTAGTGATCAGTTGATCGCGAAAATACCACTGATGCTGAATCATGGTTTTTCGAGGTACCGGATCAAAGGCCGTAAAGCACGACACCCTTCCGATGGTCACCGAGAAAACAACTGCCGATGCTTTAGGCATATATGACTCAATACCTTCGCACATGGTCGCTTGTTCAATGGTCAACGCTTTTTTCTCTGCGCCGAGGGGCGGTCTATCTTTGTCAGCGGCAACGGCCGAGTGGCCAATGACGCTCATAAAAAACGTCAGGCACACGGTTGCTGCAACTATGCCGGCAATCTCATTTCTTCTCATGGGGAACGCTTTCTTTGCCGATGGCTGAGGGACTGTTTCTAAAGGAGGTTACGCTATTTTTTGAAAGATTCAATAGATTTCCTCTCTTCAGGCGCTGTTCATAGTGGCTTCGAGCAACACGGCAGCAGTCCTTGGCCGGCCTGTTCCGTCAGTGCCCTTGACATATCCATTAGTTTTTTCTATTATTTGACAGCATCGCAGCCCTTCCTGATAGTGTGCTGATTCCCCCATCACCGCTGGCACGCCATGGCGTGCACCCTGCAGATGCCGAGCCTTGTGGCTCGTCTGTCTAGAATTTATTTTGTTGCCCCCGGAGCTTTTCCGGCACTGTGTTCACCCTTCAATCAATGATGAAGAAAAGGCTGAGGCCCATGCGACATAAGTTCATTATCCGGATCACCGAGAATATGACAGATTTGTTCATCAGCGAGCAGGCCGAGGTAGACAAGGGTCTGTTTTCAGCGCTTTGCGAAGAAAAATTCGCTCTGGACACCCTTAAAACCGCCGCCGCCGAAGGGGACGCCGCACTGATGGGCGCCCTGCGTTCGGTCAATTTCTATCCACCTTTGGAGTATGCAAACCAGATCGCCGTGGTCGTCCAGGAAATGCTCAGCGGGCGCGCCCCTGAAAGGCGTGAACTGCTCATCGACGATCGACAGGTCATGGCGGCCGAGGAGGCTGAACTTGAGGCACTGGCGGTGGAAGAAGCGCTGCCCCCCGACACCGAAGACCTGGACGATCTGCTGGAAGACGATGCGTCGCCTGCCATAGACCCGTTGAAGGATGACGTCGACGACGATGCGGAAAGCAACTAGACCCGCTCACCCACCACAAAAGCCAAAAAAAAGGAATAATACCATTTCTGTCAAGATACCAGAAAAACTGTTTTTCGATATTGTCGATCTGCTGCGCGAGCCAAAAATGCTGACCCCCCTTGCAGAGGAATGCGTACTGTTGCTCGATGACCGAAATACCGTGTTGAACAAACTGCTCACCATTCGCCGGCAGTTGGTCAGAAACGCCGGACGGTCCTTGATCTCACCGCCGCCCCCCCCCCCCGCTGAGCGTCCCCATCACGACCGCAACGAGATGACTGCGGATGGATCGCCGAAGGTCTTCGCGTCGGCTGATCGGGAGCCGTCGCCGAGCCGGCGTGCGGCACTGCGACCAGACGGAAACGCTCTCTTGGCGCGACACCGCATTCAGAACTTGACGTCAACGTTAAAAAGCTTGACACCCTCCCCATCCCCGGCTATGGTCCGGTACTTCGATAACCTACTGATATAAAAGTTCATGCATTCACTTGCTGAACAGCGTTCATGCAGAAAGGGGCACACCAGATGGGCAAAAAAATCGGATTCGTCTGTGACAGCACTGCGGATTTCCCACCGGGAATGATCAAAGACCTCAAACTTCACATCCTTCCGGTTCATATTATTGTGGACGATAAAGATTACCTTCATGGTGTCTCCATCGACAATCGGGAGGTCATCACCCGATTGAAGCAAAAACGGGATGTCCATACCAAGCCGTTTTATCCCGTAGAATGCGCCGATTTTTTTGAAGACCTACTGCAGCACTATGACCATATCGTCAGCTTCCATATTTCACACCACCTCTCCGGCAACTACCGAAGCGCCATGAATGCACTGGACCTGATGTTCAAAGAAGACGCCAAACGCGTCACCGTAATGGATTTGGGCAGTGTCAGCGTCAGTCTCGGTCTTGTGGTCAAGGCAGCGGTGGCGTTGATGGCCGAAGACGACGATGTCAGCACCCTTGCCGAACGGTTGAAGCCATGCATTGACAACACGTTCATGGGCTTTACCGTAGAAAACCTCACCTGGCTGAAAAAAGGCGGCCGTGTCGGGGCGTTTGCAGCATTCGTGGGAGGCATGCTCGACATCAAACCCATTATTCATCTGAACGAGGCAAAGCTAATCCCAATGGAGAAGCACCGTGGGAAAAAGCCGGCGCTCAAGCGTCTGGTCTCGATGGCCGCGGATCGATGCCTCGAGTTAAAAGGCAAATGCGATATCTGGCTGGCCTATGCCGACAACCTCAGCGAAGTCATGCTCACCCGTGAGAAACTCGCGGCCGCAGTGGGCCGGAATGTGGACGCCATTAAAATGGTGGAAGTCGGTGCCACCATTGCCGTGCATACCGGGCCGGGCAGCGTGTGTATCGCCATGACCCCCAGCGGCGGATGATCGCCGAAAGCCACGGTATTAGAATATCCGGTTATCCATAAAGCGCGATTGTGGTGGCAAACAGCAATAATCATTGAATGTTGTGTATTGCGCCTTACGCTGGTTTCGCGTACTCATCGTCATACCGGTCACTGGCGCATTCTGCATAAGCGCATTAGAGAAAATCGACTTGCCTGCCCCTCCATTTCTGTTAGACTATCATTCATCCACTGACGATGTTCTTCGCAGGCCTTTCTGAGACAGCCGCCGCATCGGCTGACGGCGACACCGTGCGAGCCCCTGCTGTGGCTCGACACCCTGTCTGACACGCGCCAACAACAAAAACATGAGGAGGATTGATGGGGTCATCCGGGAATGAAGCAATTGAAGAACTGGCGGCATTTGCAAGGGAAACGCTGATAAAGCTGGGTGATGAATCGCTGAGCTACTATGGTCGGCACCAGACCGGAAAACGATTTGACGAAAACCTGGTCACGGCGGCCGAGCTCCATCTGCAAGAATTGTTCGACCACCTTGTGGCGGCCCGCTTTCCCCAGCACAGCGTCTTCAACGACGGCCCCGTCAATGAATCCTACACCCACGATGCCACCCGCTATCTATGGATCGTTGATCCCATCGACGGTGTGGACAACTTCCAGGCGGGCATCCCCGTCTGGGGCATGTCTCTGGCCCTTCTGGAAAATTTCTGGCCCGTCCTTGGCATGTTTTATATGCCGGCCACCGGCGATCTCTTCCATGCCCTGGCTGCGGGAAAGGCCTACCACGGCAACAGCGTCATCTCGATTCCCGACTCTCCCGACGATATCGACGACGAGAGTGTGCTGTTGACATTCAGCCGCTTTCACCAGCACTACACCCCGCAGTTCCCCGGTAAAATACGCAACATGGGATGCACCGCCGCTCACGTCTGTTACGTCGCCCACGGCCGAGCGGATGCCGCCGTGATCGCCAATGAATCATACCGGGGCCTGGCCGCCACCCGCGTGATCCTTGAGGCGGCCGGCGGTAAAATGTTCAAAATGGATGGCAGCGGGTTTTTCCTCAACGAATATCTTGATGGAGAGCGCATCGGCGAACATCTTCTGGTGGTAGCGCCGAATCGTTATGCCAGTGTCCGCGAGTGCCTTTAAAAAGTGAACCCGCTGTTGGAAGAAGCCGCGCCGGGGGTTTTCTGCCACGATGGGAGTCGCATGATAAAGATGGGATGGTACATTTACATGGCGGTAGTGATCGTTCTGTTTCTGGGAACGGCTCCCTGCCATGCGCTGACCGTCCTGACAGAAGAGATCCCCCCGCTCAGTGCAACCGATTCCGGGCGCCCGGCCGGCTTTTCGGTAGACATCGCCGCTGAAATCCTCAAGCGGCTTGGTATCGATGCTCCGGTCCACGTCCAACCCTGGGTGCGGGCCTATAAAACGGCGCTGGAGACCCCCAATGTTGTGCTATTCAGCGTTGCTCGAACACCGGAACGTGAGGAAAAATTCAATTGGATCGGCCCGTTGCTCGTGTCCCACAACGGTTTTTACGCCCGCAAGGGCCATGGGCTGCACATCAAGACCCTGGACGACGTGCGCCGCGTCGGCGCTATTGCCACCTACCGTGCCGATGCCCGTGACCAGGAGCTCACCGGTCAAGTCTACACCAACCTTGACCGCTCCGATTCACCGGATGCCTGCCTGAAAAAACTCCTCGGCGGTCGCGTCGACCTATGGCTCTTCAACAGCCTGAGCCTGCCGGAGATCACCCGCCGCAACGGCGCCGCCCTCGACGATCTGGAGCTGGTCATCGCCTATCGGCAATACGACCTGTACATCACCCTGTCTCGCGGCACACCGGATGAGGTGGTAGAACAATGGACGCGCACGCTGGATGCCGTAAAGGCCGACGGCACCTTCGCCCGGCTGGCTGTCAAATGGTTGCCTAAAGACAGCACGCCTCGGTGGGTTGCCGCTCCGTCCCTGTTGGGCTACCCGAGGCCGGCGATGACGCTCTATACCGAGGATGCCCCCCCCGGCAGCTATGTCGAGCACGGTGAAATCAAAGGGTTTTCGGTCGCTATCGTCCGCGAAATATTACGACGCCTGTCCCTGCCGGACACCATCACCGTGGTGCCCTGGGCGAGGGGCTATCAGTTGGCGCAGACCACACCGGAAGCCGGGGTGTTTTCAACAAGCCGAATCCCGCAGCGGGAATCTCTCTTCAAATGGGTGGGGCCTCTGTATCGCCAGCAATGGGGGCTCTATGCGCGCAAAGATCGCGCCATAGTGATCAACCGCCTGGAAGACGCCCGGCAGGCTGGACGTATCGGTACCTACCGCCAGGATGCCAAGGAGCAATATCTGCGGGATTTGGGATTCACCAATCTTGTGAGCGCCACTGCCAACACCGTCAACATCAGGCATCTGCTCAATGGCAGCATCGATCTCTGGGCCAGTTCGGATTTCAACATGCCGTATCTGGCTAGACAGGCCTATGAGCGACCGGAAGCATTTAAAAATGTTTTTACATTCAAGCGGGTTGACAACTTTATCGCCTTCAACCCGAACACACCCGATCATGTGGTGACGGCATGGCAAAAGACGCTTGATGACATCAAGGCCGAAGGACAATACGAGCGCCTCTACGAAGACCTGGTGCGCCTCAGAAAGCCGATAGACAAATGACAATAGACCGCTCGGGGCAACCACTCACGATTGGAATAAAACGTAAACGCTCCCTGTCCCGGGAGCTCGCGCTCAGCCTTTTTCTGATCCTTATCGTGGTGGAAGGCGCTTTGCTAATCCTGGTTTACCAAGTGCAGACCAATGCCCTTCGCCAGGAAATTGAGGCCAAGGCGGATGATTATATCAACAAAATCAGTGGTGTGCTGGCCGTCCCGGTATGGAACTACGACGATGAGCAGATCGAAAAAGTGGGCAACGGGTTTCTTGAGAACGAACTGGTGAGTGAAATCTGGATCCATGATTTTTCGGGAAAGACCCTGTTTCGCGCCTCCCGAAACCCGGGCGAAACGCTGCGCATCGAAAGGTCGCAACCCATCGTTTACAACGGCCAGACACTCGGAGGAGTCGCGCTGTCGTTCACGCTGAAAAACTACAGACGGCAGACGGAAGCGCTGCGAGATGCCATCCTGCTCATCCTGGCCGGCTCGCTCACGGTTATCTTCATCGCTACCGGCCTGCTGCTGCGCATCACCATGCGCAAACCCATGGACATACTCCAGCAGGGAATGGACCGGCTGACCATGGGCGATTATGATTACCGATTCGAAGAAATCCAGCATGTCGAGCTCTCAGGCATCGCAGACCGGTTCGCCACCATGGCCGCCAAGATCAAATCCCGTGAGACGACCCTTCAGAGGCTGAATCAGGATCTTCAGGAAGAGGTCGATGAGCGCAAACGGGCAGAAGCGATGATCCGCGACAGCGAAGCCAAAAGCCTGGCGCTGCTGGACGCGCTGCCGGACACCGTTTTCCAGGTAGACCGAAAGGGGCGATTTATCGACTTTAAGGGGACACCCGGGGACGGCTTCCCCGACCAGATCGCCACCGTGGGAAAGGATATCGCGACCGTACTGCCCGAGCCGGCCGCCTCTCAGCTCATGGTAAAACTCCAGCTGGCTTTGGAAACGCAATCGCCGCAGATCCTTGAATACGCGCTGACGACACCTGCCGGGCAGAACTATTTTGAAGCCCGTCTGGTGGCGGTGGGCAGTCAGTTGGCCGTGGGAGTGGTCCGAAACATCACCGAAAATATCCGTGCGGACCACGAGAAAGCCCGACTTGAAGCCGATCTGCGGCAGGCTCACAAAATGGAGGCCGTAGGAACCCTCGCTGGCGGGATCGCCCATGATTTCAACAATATTCTGGCCGCTATCATGGGGTACGCGGAAATCGCCAAAATCGATCTGGCCGATCACCCATCAGCCAGAGCCAATCTCGACAAAGTGCTTTCGGCCACAGAACGGGCCAAAGCCATGGTCAACCAGATTCTGGCCTTCAGCCGCAAATCAGAACCCTCCCGGAAGCCGATCAGCCTGCGTCAGGTGGTGACGGATGCCCTCGACATGCTGCGCTCATCGATCCCAAAGACCATCGATTTTCAGGTGGCCCTGAATGCCGAAACGGATACTATCCTGGCCGACAGCACCCAGATTCACCAGATTCTGATGAATCTCGGCACCAACGCCGCCCATGCCATGGAGGATGCCGGCGGCACGCTGTCCATATCCATGGCCCCCCTGACGCTGTCTCCCGGCAATGTCTCGCAGTATCCCGGGCTGTCCCCGGGCCGCCATGTTCGGCTGTCGGTCACCGACACCGGCCACGGCATCCCGGCCGAGATCCGCGAACGCATTTTCGATCCCTATTTCACCGACAAGTCTCCGGGCAAAGGCACCGGCATGGGGCTGTCGGTGGTACATGGCATCGTGAGCAATCACGGCGGGGCCATCCTTGTCGACAGTACCCCGGGGCAGGGCACCACCTTCCATATTCTTTTTCCGCTCATCGATGAGACCGCCGCCCCCGGCCGCCCCCCATCCGATCACCTGCACACCGGCAACGAACGCCTGATGTTTGTCGACGATGAACCGGAATTGGTGGATATCGCCACCCACATGCTCACCCATATGGGCTACCATGTAACGGCTTTCAGTGATCCCCAGGCGGCACTGGAACACTTCCGAAAAGCGCCCTTGGCCTGTGATCTGGTCATCACCGATATGACCATGCCACGAATGACCGGAACCCGTCTCGCCGAGTCTCTCCAAGCGCTGCGTCCTGACATTCCGATCCTGCTGTGCACAGGCTACAGCGATAAAGTGACCGCAGAGACTGCACGCAGCATGGGCATATCAGGGTTCATGATGAAGCCCCTGTCCATCCTCGACCTGTCCCTGACCGTCCGCCGGGTTCTGGATGCGGCTGGCAAAGTCACTCCATATTGAAATTTCACTGATAGTTGGTTATGACTCAGGGGTTCGTAATCCCGGGGAGCAGCGCACCCTCGCCGCGGCACCGCCCTTGGGAGGGGGCGAACGCCGGGCGCCTGCCATGTCCCAGACAACGGTCAATCCACAAAACACAACAAAGGAAATGCCGTGAGCCTCATTGGCCCGACCACCCACATCCGCAGCCTGCGTCGCTTTGGCAAGATCTCCCGCGTTCTTGTGCGCCACGGTCTCGGGGATATCCGCGACCGTCTGCGCAGTCGGGCCGCAGATGCCAGCGATCCACTGCCCCCGGCCCTCTGGTCCCAGTACCTCTCACCGAAGCGTCTTCGAGAGTTGCTGGAAGAACTTGGCCCCAGTTTCATCAAGCTGGGTCAACTCATGAGCACCCGGGCCGATGTTTTTCCCCTGGCCTATATCGAAGAATTGAAAAAACTCCAGGACCAGGTGCCGCCGGTGGCCTTCGAATCCATCCGGCAGGTCGTTGAATCCGAACTGGGCCAGCCGCTGGACAAAATCTTCTACACCTTTTCCGAAACCTGCCTGGCAGCGGCTTCCGTGGCCCAGGTGCACCGGGCCGAATGCTACACCGGCGAGCAGGTGGTCGTGAAGGTGATCCGCCCCGGCATCTCCGCCACAATCCGCGACGACATCCGCCTGATGTACTATTTCGCCAGGCATCTGGAGAAGTCTTCAGAGTTCGCACGAATCATCGGCGCCGTCATGATCGTCAAGGAGTTCGAGCGCACCATTTTCCGCGAGCTCGATCTGCTGATCGAAGCGGGCAACATGGAAAAGTTCTCCGCCAACTTCAAGCGCTCCGAGGAAATTGTCATCCCCACCGTCACCTGGGAGCTCACCACCCGGAAGGTGTTGGTAATGGCCTTCATCGACGGCGTGAAAATGGACGACCTTGCGGGCATCCGCCACTACGGTATCGACCCCAAAGACGTGGCCCTGGTCGGCCTGCGCGCGTTCAGCCGCCAATTGATGGAGTTCGGGCTGTTCCACGCCGACCCGCACCCGGCCAATACCATCGTGATGGCCGACGGCCGGGTGGCGCTGGTGGATTTCGGCATCATCGGCTATCTGGACGACGAAGTGATGCTGCAGATCGCCTTTTTACTACTCGGGTACGCAGAACATGATTACGACATGATCCTATCGGCCCTCGAGGAAGCGGGCATCGTGGACGCCACCCGGGTCGATTTGCGCCGCTTCCGCGCCGATTTGAAGGACATGAGCGAGCCCTTCTACGGACGCAGCCTGCAGAGAATCTCCGTGAAGGACGTCGCCGAGCAGATCATGCTCCTTATTTACAAGTACCGCATCCAGATGCCCAGAAATCTGCTGCTGCTGCTGAAGACGTTTATCCAGACCGAAGCGCTAGGTAAGATTCTGGGCAGCGATGCCAGTCTTCTGGAAGTCACCCGTCCCTATGCCCGCCGGTTGATCCGGAAAGGCACCGATGCCCAGCGCCTGCTGCATCACATGGGGACCGGTGCCCGGGGTGCTTTCGGACTACTGAAGCGCCTGCCGCGCGATCTGAATCAAATCATCCGCCGCACGGCCGATGGCCGCCACCGGATACGGCTGGAGCACACCGGCTTTGATGACGTGTCCGTCAAACTGGAGAAAGGACTCAACCGGTTTATCATCGGTGTCATCATTGCCGCCTCCACCATCGCCGGATCGATGGTGCTCAACGCGCCGGCCGATGTTTTCAATGTCCAGGTGTCGTTTTTCGGCAACGGAGCCGTGTCGCTCACGGGCGTTTTAGGCGTCACAGGATACTCCATCGCCACCGTTTTGGGTGTGTGGCTCATCATGTCCATTTTCCGCTCAGGCAAGCTCTGAAATGCCAAAACAGGGGAGACCCCGCATGTCCAGAAAGACCATTTGGGGCTGGGCGCTCTATGACTGGGCCAACTCGGCTTTCGCTACGACCGTGATGGCGGGGTTTTTCCCGGTATTTTTCAAAGGGTACTGGAGCTACGGGTCGGATGTTAATCTGAGCACCGCCCAGTTGGGAATCGGCAACAGCATTGCCAGCCTCACGGTGGCGTTGATGGCGCCGATCCTGGGCGCCATCGCCGACCATGGCGGCCGGAAAAAGGCGTTCCTGCTGACCTTCGCCTATCTGGGGGTGCTCATGACGGCAGGACTCTACCTGGTCGACAGGGGGCAGTGGCTGCTGGCCATTTTCGTCTACTCCGGCGGCGTGATCGGCTTTTCCGGCGCCAACGTGTTCTACGACGCCCTGCTACCCGCCGTGGCTCCGGCGGACCGCCTCGACAGCATCTCCAGTTTCGGTTTCGCCATGGGATACCTGGGCGGGGGGCTGCTGTTTCTGCTCAACGTGATCATGACCCTCAAGCCCGGGCTCTTCGGTCTGCCGGACGCCGCCGCCGCCGTGCGGCTGTCCTTTTTGTCGGTGGCACTCTGGTGGGGCGGTTTTACCCTTTTCACCCTGTTCTGGGTCAAGGAGACGCCGGCCATTGGCCGGCCGGCCGGCGCGGCCCTGGTGCGTCAGGGCATTGCGCGACTGGCCGGCACACTCACGCATCTGCGCCACCTCAAATCCGTGGGACTCTTTCTGATCGCCTACTGGTGTTACATCGACGGGGTGGATACCATCATCCGCATGGCCGTGGATTACGGGATGTCCCTGGGGTTTGCCGCCAGCGACCTGATTCTGGCGCTGCTCATCGTGCAGTTCGTCGGGTTTCCCGCCGCCCTCGGTTTCGGCTGGCTCAGTCAGCGGTGGGGCGTGCGGCAGGCCATCTACCTGGCCATCGTCACCTACATGGGCATCACGGTCTGGGGCACCATGATGACCCATAAAAACGAGTTCTACATCCTGGCCGTCATCATCGGCCTGGTTCAAGGGGGCATTCAGGCCCTGAGCCGCTCCTACTACGCCCGTCTGATCCCGAAAGACAAAGCCGCTGAATTTTTCGGCTTCTACAACATGCTTGGCAAATTCGCCGCCATTTTCGGCCCTGCGCTCATGGGCATCGTGGGTATCGTGGTGCGACGGGTGATCATGCCCACCGCGCCCACGGCAGCCGACCTGGTGGCCGTAGGACATCTGGCCACCCGCTGGAGTATGGGTTCGCTCCTGGTGCTGTTTGTGACCGGGCTGGTGCTTTTCTCCCGGGTGGATGAAAAAAAAGCCAGGGCGGAAATCGCGGCCCTTAAGACCTCAACCGATCGATGACCTCCGACAGATGGCCGCCATGGCCAGTGCCCGGTCGGTAAAGATCCAGTCCACCCCCCGGTTGATTTCCCGGTACAGCGCGTTGCGTGAATTGCTGAATCCCGTGCCGACGCCCTGCCCCATCCGGTGATGCCGCTGCAGCAGGCGTGTCGTCATGAGCAGGGAGTGGCCGCAAAGTCCGGCATAGGGCCGTGCGGCTGCCAGGCGACTGAATGCCGCCACGCGCTCGCGCGCAATGGGAATGCAGGCTTCCGCGTGGGCGTGGCCGATGGCGGCGAGCACCTGAGGCGACAATGAGAGCAGGTGGTAGTCGCGCCCCGGAAGCAGCTCTGCCAGGCAGTCCGCCAGCCGGCTTTTCAGCCGCCGGGTGTCGATGAAGGCCTCGGTCTTGAGCTCGACCATGAGATGAACCCGCCGCCCGTAGCGGTCGGCCAGTTCCGAGAGCAGCGGCACCTGGGGCCAGCGCTCCCGGATCTGCGCTGCGGTGAGATCGGCCACCCTGACCGGCGCGCCGGCCAGCCGCCTGAAATCCGGATCGTGAAACACCACCGCCTGCTGGTCCCGGGACCAGCGGACATCGCACTCGATGCCCCATACTCCGCCGGCAACGGCGGCATCAAAGGCCGCGGTCGTGTTCTCCCACACCCGCCGGTTATCGTAGACGCCGCGGTGGGTGATCAGGCGGCAGCGCTTCAGCTCCCGTGCCGACGGCGCACGGCGCGGCCAGGCGGCCATGATGGCATCGGCCAACCGGTTGACGGTGGGCTCCAAATGGTCGATCAAAGCCTCGCGCGCGGCCTTTTCAGGAGAAGATTTTTTCATCCCTGGCCTCCGCTTCAACCGCATCCGGCTCTGCGTCCCGGCCGAGGCCGGCCGCCTGGTAGGCCGCGTATTCCTTGTACCACTCCCCGGCGATGATGGTGGACATGATTTCGTTGGTCCCCGTCCAGATGGATGCCAGGCGAAGATCACGGCAAATCCGTTCCACCGGATACACGTTGGTGTAGCCGATGCCGCCCATGACCTGCATGGCATGGTGGGCCACCTGCTGGCAGGATTCGGTGACAAATTTCTTGGTCTCGGACACCAGCCGGCGCACCTGCCGGGAAGGGGCTCCGGCGTCCACGGCGCGGCAGGTGGTGTACACCAGAGACCGGGACGCATCCAGCAGCGTGACCGCTTGGGCCACTTGAAAACTCACCCCCTGAAATGCGGCGATGGGAAGGCCGAAGGCCTGTCGCCGGGTCGTGTAAGCCGTGGCCACTTCCAGTGCGGGCCGGGCCGCCCCGATGGTCATTGCCGCCGTGCCCAGGCGCTCGGGAATCATCATGGTCTTGAACACGGCAAAACCGCCGTTAAAATCGCCGATCAGGTTTGCCCGAGGCACTCGCACGTCGGTGAAGACCACGCGGCTGGTGCCGCCGCCGCGGCAGCCCATGAGGCCGTAACGGTAGGGGGTTTCCACCCCGGGTCCGCGCTCAACGATAAAACAGGAAATCCCCTCGTGCGGTTCGGCCTCCGGATCCGTTCGAGCATACACGAGAAAAAAATCGGCGCCCTCCCCGCCCACGATGAAGCGCTTTTGTCCGTTAATCACAAAGTCGTCGCCGCTGGCAACCGCGGTGGTAGTGGTGCCGAAAAAGTCCGATCCGCCCCGGGGTTCAGTGAGACACTCCGCGGCAAATCGTTCCCCGCGCAGCAGGGGCCGCACAAATGCGTCCCGCTGGGCATCCGTACCGTGCTTGACGATGGCATCGCACACCAATTCGGCACCAACGCCGAAGGTACAGGCAAAAATATAGCCCAGGGTGCCGACCTCCTCCATGGCCACGCAGCTGCTCAGCCAGTCCATTTCCCGGCCGCCCCACCGGCTCGGATAGCGGCACCCTAAAAGCCCCCGCCGGCCGGCCTCCTCCAGAAACACCTTGGGAAAACGAATGACATCGGCATCCATATCCAAAATCATCTGCGGCGGTACGGATTTCACAAAGTCCCGCAATTCATCGCGCCACGCCAGTTGCCGCGCGTCCAGAAGAAAATCGTACATTGCCCCCTCCCCTGAATATTGCTTACGTTAACGTCAACAATATCCGCCTCCCAAACTGCTGTCAATGGGATCGTTGGGATCGTTGGGATCGTTGGGATCGTTGGGATCGTTGGGAGCGTTTGGAGCGTTTGGAGCGTTGGGAGCGTTGGGAGCGTTGGGAGCGACCTGAAGGCCGCCCTTTATCCTGTCTATCCTGTTAATCCTGTCAAAATTCTTTGGTTTTGCTGTTTCTGTCCTCTGCTTGCCCGCCGTAGCGTTGTCCTTTGCGAAGGCGGGTCCTCTGCCCTCTGGCCGTTCGCCGGGCAGCGCTGGAAAATCGATCCCAGTGTCGACCAGCCTACCGCGGCGGGATCACGACGCCCTGCCCGTGGCGCCCGTCGGCCTTGATCATCAGGGGCGCTGGCAGCCGGATGAGGTTCACAAAAGGGGTTTCGGAGGCTATCGGCTGCCCTTCCAACCAGTCCCAGTCGATGACATCGTCGCCCCCTTCGGTGACGGTAAGGTAGAATACCCCCTGGGACGTCAGCTGCTGGAAGAAGTGAGATCCGTTGCTGGCATCGGCGGTGATCTGCGCGCCCCGGATTTCGATCATGACACGGGCCCCGTCGATGTCACGCCAACGCACCGGTATCCCCAACCAGCGATCGGCCGATCCCCATCGCCCGGGCCCCGCCACCAGAAAGGGACGGCCTTCCGCTTTGAGCTGTGTATTGAGCCGGCCGATGGCCTCAGCCATGGCCGGGGTCTGGGATGGATCGAAACGATCCCGCCGGACAGTGACGATATCGGCCACGTCCCCGATCACCCCGTTTCCCAAACACTGGTTGGCAAACCAGCAGGCAGTGGCCCGGTCGGCGGCATCCACATGAACATCCGCATGGGTGGCCGTAGCCGCCAGGGGCCGCATCTGGAGCAGGTGGAAGATGTCGGGCCGGTCCGTCTCCGGTGTGAGATCCAGGCTGAATTCAAATTCCACGTCGCATCCCATGCCTTTTCGCCCCAGTTCGATGAGCTCGCACAGCAAGTCACACAGCGGGGGGCGTCCATACTTCAAGACAGCGGCAAAGGTCACGATCGGGACGCCTCCGGCAAGAACCGTGTCCCGAAGTCGGTGCTCTTCAGGCATGTAGGTACTGGTGAGCGCTCTCAACGGGAATTCGCCGGCGGCGGCATCCACTTCACGCGCAACCACGGCGATTTCCGGCGCCACCACCGCGTTTCCATCGGTGAGGCGCAAGGCATAAAACCGGGTCTGGGAGTGCGTTAAAATATCTTCCACGGTTGAAAACTGCGGCAGCACGGCAGGGTGCCGCGGGCAAAACCGCAGCACCAGACGCGCGTCCTCCAGGCCCGCGCCCATTCCGAAGGTCATGCGCACCACGCCGTCTTCCGGTCTCATGGGCCCCACCGGATAGTAGTTCCACGACCGAACGGTCCCGGACAGGGCCGGATAGAAATAGTCGCCGATGGCGCGCCCGGCCAAGGCCTGAATCATCACGGCCATGCTGTCTCGCCGGGCCATCAGGGCGGTGCTGTCGGTGAAAGTGCGCGGACTGACAAAAAACGCGGACGCGAACACCCCCTTGATGGCCGCGCTCATCTGCGCCAACCGGATTTCCGGTGAGGGGTTGTTGTTAGGGAGCATGAAGGTCTTAAAAAACCCGGTGTAGGGATGGTGGTAGGCGTCTTCAGACAGGCTCGACGAACGCACGGCCACCGGGCAGGTGGTTTTTTCGACGAAGGCGGCCAACTGCCCCAGCAGGCCGCCAGGCAGATCGGCAGCCAGAAACCGTCTGGAGATGGCGGCATCGTCCATGCCGTCCGCATCACAGACCGCCAGGCCGTTCTGTTCGATAAAGGTCTCAAAGGTTTCGGTGGTCAGTACCAGCGTCTGGGGCACACGGATGTCGATACTCGGGAAACGCCGATTGATCGACGGTTCTTTCTGCAGAAGATTTGAAAAAAAAGCCAGCCCCCGAGCCTTGCCGCCCAAAGATCCCCCGCCGATTTTGACGAAATCTACGACGTCGGCATCGTAGGTTCGCGGGTTGAACTGGGCCACCACGCCCTTTTGCCGGTTTTTTCGGAGCACCCGAATGCTGCGGATGAGAAAGCGCCGCAGCGCGGCGACGTCGTCAAAATCTTCCACCGTCAACCGGCTCATAAACGAGGCCAGGGCGATTTCCGATCGGGCCATAAACCAGTTGGAAAACCGGTTTCTGCAAGCGTGATAGAATATGGGTTCATCGGGGATGCGCGGCAGCAGTGCTTCCAGTTCACTGAAACTGGCCGCCCGACCGATCTCCACCCCGTCGGCACTGCGGAAGACAAAGTCTCCAAAACCCAGGTAGTCGAGAAAAAATCCTCGGATCTCCTCGGCCAACCGGGGGCTGTTCTTGTCCACGAAACGCACGTTCAGGGCATCGGCAGCCGCGCGGTTTTCCGGCTCCGAGCTCATGAGCAGCATCGGCATGTGGGCGATGTCGGTTTTGACCGCGCGCAGCAGATGAATGCCGGCGTCCGCCGCAACCCGTCCACAGTGGGGAAACCGTGTATCAGACATGATGCCGAACACATACGGCTTGAATTTCTGGTAGATGGCCATGGCCTGCTCATAGGTGTCGGCAACGAGAATTTTGGGGCGTGCACGCATCTTAAGCAGGCGATGCTCGTCGTTTAGCGAGTCGCTCAGAACGGCCTGGGTCTGCCGGACAACTTCCTTGTAAATGAGCGGCAGGAAAAAGGACCGGTAAAGGGGAGCGTCTTCCACCAAAATCAGCACCCGGACACCGGCCCTGCGCGTATCCGCTTCCACATTCAAGCGATCTTCGGCGTTTTTCACCAGCGCCAGCAAAAGATCGCTGTCACCGGACCAAACCAACGTCTGATCCACACCCGCGGCTTCTTCGAGCGCCACAGCCGGGACGTGTTCACCATGACAGAGCAGCACGACGGGCGTCCGGCGGTCATGCGCCTTGATCGCCGCCCCCAGGGCATGGGGAGTCATGCCGATCAGATTCGGCATGACGATCACCAGATCAAAGTGTTTTTTCTCAAGCGACGCCAGTGTCTCGGCTCCGCCCGTGGTATGGGTCACGCGCGGCGGGCGGCTGAGGTTGAGCCCGCTGTATTCGCTGATGATCTTTGCCGCAAGGCTCCCGTCTTCTTCTAGGATATAGGCATCATAAGGATTGGCCACCAGAAGGATATCCAGGACCTTTGCCGCCATCAGATCATGATAGGTGCTGAAGCGGGTATCCAGGCTGCGCAGGCTGTCGTCGTCGAGCATGTCCACATGCGCTACCATGGGTGTTTTTACGCCTCCTACCGGTGAATGGTCGCCCGACGGCCGCGGCGGGTTTCCCAACGCCGTCACAACCGGTGATCCGGTGTCTTCCAGTCAAACGGGTCAGCGCCGCGTCAACCGGGTCCGGATGAGTGCCAGCCCCTGAGAGATCTCCGCAATGCCGGTCAATTTGCCGACCGCAGCGAGCACCAGGACGTAGACCAGTGAAACGATCCCGACCACCATCATGCTGTGGAGTTTACCCTGAACCGCACTTGCGGTCCACAGGGCCTCTTTGCCTGCCCAGACCACAGCACCAATGCCCCCGCCCACAACGGCCAGCCTGCCGCAAGCACCAAACACACCGCCGGCGCCGCTGTTGCCGCTGCGACGATTCCAAAGGACAAAGAGCAAAGATACCTGAAAAGCGGCCGACAGTGAGATGGCGGCCGCAACCCCCGAAAGACCGTAAAACCGCATGCCGACGATATACAGCGGAAGGCTCGCCACGACAGCGAAGCTGCCGTAAAGCGATGGAAAGAGGGTATCCTGCATGGCGTAGTATCCCCTGACAACGACCGTCTGGGCGGCAAAAGCAAAGGCGCCCATGAGAAGCCATAGCAGCGTATCGGCGGTGTGCTGCACCGCTGCGGCGTCAAAGCGTCCATGCTGGAACAAGATGACCACCACTTCTCGGCGAAGCACCATGAGCAGGATGGAAAAGGGGATCAGCAGCGCAAGGTATCTGAGGGATCGGTTGAGCAGATCGTTCATTTCTGCGACCTTGTTTTCCGCGGCCAGGCGGGACATGAAGGGAAAGGCGGCCACACCGATGGCCTGGCCAAAGATCCCCACCAGCATGAAAACCACCCGCAGCCCGTAATTGAGGGCCGCAATACTTCCGGCCGGAAGAAATGACCCGAAAAACTTGAGAAACACTTCCGTCGAAAAGGTCATTGTCAGGCCCAGGATCAAGGGAAGGCTCACCAGAATGTAGCGCCGAAAATCCGGATGCCCGAGATTGAACCGGGGGCAAAAGCGCATCCCCAGCCGACGCGCGCCCACCCACTGAAGGGCGAAATTGCCGATAAACGCGCCACCCAGAACGCCCCAGGCAAAGCCCTGCATTCCCAGCCACGGCCCCAGCAGGAGTCCGCCGGCAATAATGCCGGCATTGTAGGCCAGCGGGGCCAGGGCCGGAACAACGAAGGCGGCACTGGCATACTGCACGGCCATGAGCAGTCCGCCGGCGAAAAAAAATACCTGTGCCGGTAAAATGATGCGCGTCATCTCCACGGCCAGCTGACGCGTGGCGGGATCCTTCAGACCGGGCGCCAGAATGGCCACCAGTTGCGGTGCGGCAATCCACGCCGCCGTGGTGAGGACGCTTAGAAAACCGCCGAACACGACCAGGATGTCGGAAAACACCCCCCATCCGCCGTCCATGTCCGCCTTGGCCAAATACCTTGAGAAAATGGGGATGAAGGTGATGCTGAGAAACCCGCTGGCCACTACGTGATTGAGAATTTCAGGGATAATGAACGCGACCTGATAGGCGTCCACGGCGGCAGTGGCGCCGCCGATGTAGGCGATGGCCATTTCTCTGAACAACCCGATGACCCGGCTGAGGAACACCGACGCCATCATGATGAGAGAGGCCACGCCGATTTTTTTGCCCAGGGAATCGCCCATAGTCGGCTGGCTATTACCAGAAAAACGCTGCGGAAGCAAAATGATGGGACAAACAGCGGCAGGCCGCACCGGCGGGCAAAGCGCCCCCGGTGCCATTGCACTTACCGGGCAGGACAGGACCCCGTGGGGGTGCTATTTGGTCGGGTGTTTTTCCCTGTACACCCGACTGAACAGAAGATGCTCGCTGATTTGGTGCCGTGCGTCAGGGCCGACAAACAGGCTGCGGAGCACTTGTTTGTCCACTACCCATCCGAACCCCAGCTTGTCGAAAAATACGATGTCCTCTTTTTTCATGGGTCGGCTCCTTTTTGTGTTTCTACGGCCGATGGTGTCTTCGTGCCGCAGTGCCTCTACCCCTTCTATCGCCATAAGTTTTTATATCTTTAAATAAAAGTGGGCCTTGTGAGCAGATCCGGCGACTGCTATGAGGGGCAATAACATCTATCGTTTATCCTGAATGCGTGAGTTTCTCGTCATGGCAATGGACACTCAAACGCTGCCCCCCACGACCGCCCACCGCATCGGCGTCGATCTGGGCGGCACCAAGACCGAAGTCGTGGTGCTTGCCCCCCTCGGGGATGTCGCATGGCGCCGGCGGTGCCCCACGCCTGTCGACAAGGGCTACACGGCAATCCTTGAAAATATCGCCGACCTGGTCCGACAGGCCGAAACCCGCATCCCGAAAGGCGAAAGAACCGCCGTGGGCATCGGCATCCCCGGAAGCATCCGCCCCGATACCGGCAGCGTGCAAAATGCCAATACCACCTGCCTCATCGGCCGCCCCCTCCAGCAGGACCTTGAAACGCTCCTGGGCCGGCGGGTGGTCGTGGACAACGACGCCAACTGTTTTACCCTGGCCGAGTCGCTGGCGGGTGCCGGCAGGGGATATGATCTGGTGTTCGGTGTCATCATGGGCACCGGATGCGGCGGCGGTCTGTTCATCAACGGGCGGGTGCGCCAAGGACCCCACGCCATCGCCGGCGAATGGGGCCACGTGGTGGCGGACCCCGCTGGCGCGCCCTGTTACTGCGGCAACCGTGGCTGCGTGGAGACCCTCATCAGCGGGGGCGGTGTGGCGCGTCGGTTTTGCGAAGAAACCGGCAGGCCCCTGGCCATGCCTGCCATCGTCAACGGAGCCCGGTGCGGAGATCCCGACTGCCGCAGGGCGTTTGACCGGTTTTTGGATGATTTCGGCCGGTGCCTCGGAGGCCTGATATCGGTGCTGGATCCGGATGCGGTGGTGCTGGGAGGGGGATTGTCTCACATCGATGAGCTTTACGGGGCGGGCACCGAAAACGTGCGGCACTACGCATTCGGAAAGAACCTTCGCACCCCGATCCTGAAAAACCGCCTGGGTGACAGCGCCGGGGTGATCGGTGCCGCCTGGATCGGCTGTTGACCGCTGTAAAGGAGCCTTTGGACAGGCCCCCCCGAGGCCCGGTATCAGTCCGTATCGTGCGGGACGGCGGCCCCGATCCCGTTGAACCGAAGCGCCATGATGGTGATGTCGTCAGCCTGGGGCATCCCGGTGGCAAAGCACTCCACGGCATGCATCACACCGGTGACCATCTGCTCCGATGACGATCGCGCCGAGTCGGCCAGAAGCGATTCCAGGCGTCCTTCGGAAAACTCCGCTTCCTGCTGATCGATCGCCTCGGTGACACCGTCGGTGTAGATGAACAGGACGTCGTTTTTCTCCATGATCACTTCTCGTGAAGTGTAATCAAAGGGCATAATGATCCCCAGGGCGCACCCGTCGGTCAGGGGCAAGGCCGTGACGGCGCCGTCTTCGGTGACGATGTAGGGCGGATTATGGCCGCCGTTACAAAAGGCCAGCCTTCCGGTGTTGACGTTCAGGATGGCCAAAAACAGGGTGACAAACATCTGGGAAGGATTCTCTATGGAGAGATCTTCGTTGACACGGCCGAGGATGGTCTCCGGCGTGAGTCCCTGCGTTGCCTTGGTCTTCACAAGCGTCCGGGTCACCGCCATGAACAGCGAGGCGGGAATCCCTTTGCCCGACACGTCGCCCAAGGCAAGACACAGGTGATCGTCGTCGATGAAGAAAAAATCGTAGAAATCGCCGCCGACTTCCTTGGCCGGTTCGATGGTGGCATAGAGCTCTATTTCCGGCCGCTCCGGGAAGGGCGGGAACACCTTCGGCAAAATGCCCATCTGAATGTCGCGGGCGATGCTCAGTTCGCTTTCGATGCGCTCCCTGGCAGCGGTGGCGGCCGTGAGGGCCTCGATATGCCCTTTCAGGGAAGTGATCATGTGGGAAAAGGCCGCCGCCAGTTGCCCCACCTCGTCATTGCTCCGAATGGGCGGGATATCATGATCGAGGTTGCCCTCGGCGATGTCTGCCGTGGCGCTCGCCAGGGTCCTGAGGGGCCGCGTGATGGATCGCGCCAACCATATGATCAGTGCACACAGCAGGGTCAGGCCCGCCATGAACATGAGAACGGCCGTGCGGCCCAACCGGTCGGCATCGGCCATCAACTCGCTGCGGGGAAAAAGAACCCCCAGCGACCAGCCACTGGAAGCCAGCGGCGCATAGGCCAGCCAGCACGCCTTGCCCGTCAGCAGGCTGTCGAATGGGACAAACCCCGTCTCGCCGGCGATCATGGACCGGCCGATCTCCCGGATCCGCGGATCCCCCTTGGCTTCGGCGACACTGAAAAGGGTTTCGTTCTGAATAAACCCGATATGGGGATGGGTGACAAAAGTACCGTTTTTGGTGACCAGAAATCCATACCCGGTATCGGCGATTTTGATTGATGCGACGATATCCTTGAGCCATTCCAAAGAAATGTCGGCGGTGACGATACCGATCATCTCACGACCGTCGGCACGCTTGCGGTAAAAGGGCACCGAGAAGGTCGACATGACGATGTCACCGGCCCCCTCGTCGAAGTAAGGCTCACTCCAGACGGCCTCATCGAGCATTTTGGGAATCTGATACCAGTCCTGGGAAAAATAATTATAAGGGATGTCGGTGATAACCAGCTCACCGTTTCGGCGATAGGCGTAAGTCGTATAACGCTCGATATCGGGGTCGAAAGCAAATGGCTCGAAGGCCACGGCCATCCCGTAGATTTCCTTATGTTCGGCAACGATGGTGCGCAGCAGATCGTCCATGGTGCGAGCGTCAGCCGGCATTTCCGACAACACAGCAGCGATGTCGATGGGTACATTCTGAACGCTGAAAAGAACGCTATCGAGACGGTTGACTGTGGCACCGGCCAGATGACGCGCCTCCGAGGCGACCCGGTTGAGGATGATTTCTTTGGAGAAATAATACGTGTAGCCGAAGACGACCACGAACACCAGCGAGATGCAGGTCAACAGCCAGATGATCAGTTTTCGCGCAAGGCCGCTGCGTTTAGTCATCGGCGATACTCTTTCGATAGAAATCAGTAAATGGCGGCACTTCCTGAATCATCTGGGATTGACTCAGACCGTCGGTAACGCGCTGGTAGTCGGATGGATCGAGGCACCCCATGGGATAGGGATGATCCTTGGGCAAAATGAGATCCTTCATGCGGGCCAGCATCCACTGCTGGTGTACGCGGGTGGCCGGCACATTGGCTTTTATCAGATTGCTCATGACGATATCCAGCGCCTCCCGCGGTTTTGCGAAGGCCAGCAGCCAGCCTTCGATGGAGGCCCGGACAAAAGCCTTGCACAGCTCCGGGTCCCGGTTGAAGGTGCGCTCAAGCACATAGAGGCCGTCTTCTGGAAAATTCAGCCCGTAATCGTTGAAAAAAAACGTGACCAGCTCATCGGGGTTGATGCCGTCATTGATGATGGTGTGGTACTCGTTGTACCACATGGCCGAAGCCACATCCACGCCGTCGCGTAAAAACAGGTTCACCGTGTAGGACTGGGGGACGATTTCCACGGAAATGCCGAATTTTTTGAAGAAAGCGCGGGGCTGCACCTGAAACATGGGATCCCAGAGCCCCACCCGCCGACCGTTCATGTCTTGGGGCGTAGTGATGCCGCTTTTCTTTTTAGCCACCAGCATCAGGGCCGAGCGCTGCATAATCTGCGCGATATTGACCAGCGGGACGCCTTCCGAGCGCATGGTGATGGCGGCGGGCAGCCACAGGGAGGCAAAATCCACTTTTCCGGAGGTCAGATAGTCGGCGGATTGCCGCCCGGGACCGCCGGTAATGATTTCCAGGTCGATGCCGTACTTGGCATAGATGCCGCTGGCTTTGGCGACATAATAGCCGGCAAACTGCGCCTGGGGGACCCACTGCGGAATAAACCGGGCATGTTTCAACCCTTCGCCCGCCGCCGGAAAAACCACTAACAGCGTCGCCAACAATGCACCGGCAACCGCCAGTGTGATTCGTGACTTCACCATCGCCCCTGTCATGCCTCCCGCTTGCCGAACGTGATCGTCAATTGGTTGGTCTCGCCGCGCCGGGCATAGGTGACATCTTCCGAGAGTTCGCGGACAAAGAACACCCCCAGCCCCCCCACGGTGCGCGAATCGATATCCGCGCCGATATCGGGCGCCGGCAGGGAGAGAGGATCGAAAGCGGCGCCGCTGTCGATAAAGGTCATCACCACCTGCCCGGCGTCGTCGGTATCGCAGTGTACCGTCACGTCGCCATCACCGCCCGGATAGGCGTAGTTGATGATGTTGACCAGCACTTCTTCCACCACCAGTTCGATCTCTCCCACCCGGTCCGGAGACATCCCCTGCGACGCCGCACATGCGGACAAAAAGGCCATCGCCTCCGGCAGATTGCGCAACTGCGCCGGAAATGTTCGTTTTGTCACGACAGTCACCTTTAGGTAAAAGGACGGCCGAATCGCCGGGTGCGTTTAAGCGCGGCAGTGCCGTGAGCTGTCACAGCTGGTCCATTGCCGATGCCACCGATTCGCGGATGGGTATAATCGCCTCAAATCCGGACATCTTGAATACCTTCATCACCGGTGGCGTCGCCGCGGCCAGGAAGAACTTCCCGCCTCGGTTCTTCAAATTCTTCGCCAGCACGAGAATACTGCGCACCCCGGCACTGCTGATGTATTCAAGGCCTTCCAGATCAAGGATGTAGATCATATCGCCGCCGTCCATCAGCCCGGCCAGATGCTTGTCAAATACAGGTGCTGCCGTGGCGTCCATGCGACCTTTCACGGAAAGCACTACCGCGTTCTTCTCTCTGCCGCTCTCAACGATGTCCATCATTTCCCCTTTGTACACGCGCCGGTCTCCGGCGTCTGGAAGAACGGCGGCCCCGCCCTGGTCGCGCACACCGCGGCAATGGACGTCGGTCGGCCGTCTGGTGAACTGTGGAATCCTGTGCCGCGGAGATTTTCTATTGTATGCAAATTACCGAAAACTGCAATGCCTTTGTCACAAAACGCCGCCGGTCTCATGGTGCGCCAGTTGACAGCAGGCAACGCTCTGGCCTAAAAAGACAGGAGCATTAACTAGTGCCCAACGCACACCGGACGGTCTCTGCCATGAATCACACTCCCAATCGCCCAGGAGCACCCGAGATGCCGCCGACGCGCCCATACGCGGGGACCACCGAAAATGACTGGGTCCGCCTGGCCCGGGGGTGCCTGTCAGCCAACCAGTTCTTCCGGGCCTATGACATCGCCAAAGAGGCCCTTGCCGCCTTCCCCGAATCCCTGCACCTCAAGCTAATGGCGGCGCACGCGCTGTTCCGGTGCGGCGCGCTTCAGGAAGCCGGGCGCATGCTCCGGGAGCTGGAACCGACCTTTGAATCCCGCGAGAATCGAATTTTGCGTACGACGCAACTGCTCCACACCATCGCGCAGCACCCTGAGCCGAAAGACATGAGCGCGGTGGAGGAGTTGGCCGCGGCGCTCAGCACCCTTGCCCAGCCAAGTCCTCTGGAAAAACTGACGCCGGAGCTCGTTTTGCTCATGAGCGAAACGTATCGGGAGCGATGGAAGCGACTGGGTGATCGCTCCGCCCTGAAACGGGCCCGAGACCTTCAGCGGATGCACTACCTGGCCCACCGGGATCTTGCCACCGGCACCCAGGTGGTGGTCCTCAGCTGGTGCCTGGGAGATCGCGACGAGGCGTTGCAGCTGGCAGCACACATCGTTCAATCAACGCCCGATGGGCCGGTCGATGAAGACCCCATTGGGGCGTTTCATTTTCATTTATGGCAGGGGCAGCTGGCGCTGGTCTGCGGCGCCCTGCCCGCCGCCGAGGCGCACCTTGTCGCCGCCGCCGAGGCATCCCGCCGCCGATACCCGCTCAGGGTCGAAGCACGCCGGGAGCTGCGCCTGCTGGAGGCCCACGGCGTGGCTGCGGCCGGCCCCCTTATCGAGCAGTTCCCGCCCCCGTGCGTGGTCATTTTTACGGGCCAGCAAATCGACTCGGCCACCGCCCCCTCCCCCTGGTTTCCGGAGGCCATGGAAGGGGCCGTGCGCGACGCGATCCAGCGGCAACTCGACGATCTTTCGGCAGAGATCGGCTACTGCTCGGCATCTGCCGGGGCCGATATTTTATTTATGGAAAGCATGCTGGAACGGGGGGCGGACGTTCACGTCGTCATTCCTTACATGCTCCAGGACTTTATTCACCACCGGGTCGCCCCGGCCGGCTACCGGTGGGAATTCCGGCTGCAAAACGCCTTGAAGGCCGCGGCCAGCGTGGTACAGGTCTCAGAAGACCGGTACCTGGGCAACGACCTCATCCTGCGTTTCGGCAACCAGGTGATCGACGGTACGGCGCGGCTGCAGGCGGCCCTGCTGGGCACCGCCCCCTATCTGGTCAGCGTATGGGATTACAGCGCCCCGGCCGGCCCGGGAACAGCAGCCGATTTTATCGACTGCTGGGGCGATCCCATGCGGCTGTGCATCATCGACCTGGACGGTCTCCGGCAGAGCCAGGGGGTCGACGGGCCGCCACCGGAAGCCCTGACGGCGGCCCCATCGGCATCTGAAGCGCCCGCAGCGCCGCCCCAACAGATCTGCACCATGCTGTTTGCCGACGTCGTTGGTTTCAGCACCATCGCCGACCAGTATCTGCCTGGGTTCTGGCAATTTATCGATGCCGTGCGCCGACACATCGACGGGCGCCATGCCACACCGCTGCTCGTGGAAAGCTGGGGGGACGCGCTTTACGTGGCCATGGACAGCGCCAGCGCCATGAGCGAGTACGCCCACCTGCTGACCACGGCCTTCAACGAGATCGATTCGCGCCAATACGGCCTCCCGGTCAAACTGGCACTGCGGATCGGACTGCACGCCGGGCCGGTGTTCCGAGGCCGCCATCCGCTCACCGGTCACCCCATCATCTATGGCGGCAACGTCAACCGCGCCGCCCGCATCGAACCCATCTCCGTGGCCGGCCACATTTACGCTTCCCAGCAGTTCGTGGCGCTGCTCACTGCCGAGCAAAGCGCGTTCGAAGCAGAGGCCGCCTTTAACGAATCGATCTACCGGAGCCCCTATGTCTGCGAGTACATGGGGATGCTGTCGCTGGCAAAGGCCCACGGTGAGCAGGCCATCTACCAACTGCGCAAGGCGCCCCCCCCGATGGAAGCGCCCGAAACGCAGACGCCCCCGTCGTGACGGCCAACCGGCAGCGCACCAGCGGACAGCTAAATGTGTGATGCCCTCTGGCTGGCGGCCAAATTCTGGTGAAACCGCCCTTCGAAACGCCGCACGGCCCCGCGGCGCGATACCGAAAGGAAACCACGGTATACGGGATCGTCTTCAGGCACCTGGCGCATCAGCAGGTGTGTCTCCATGAGATGGAGTGCTTCGATGGATTTGTCGCAGACCGGATATCCCTTGTCGTCGATATAGATGTCTTCACCACGATGTACCGGAGATACGTTGTTGATGTCCACCAGCCGCACGCGACCGTCCCGGGTCATGAGCATATTACGGCTGCCCGCCAGATCCGGCACGAACCCCGCATCGAGAATCATCCGCCGGATGCCGTCCACGAAACGGCCGACCTCGCTGCGCAGACGCTCAAAAAAGACGGCGGGGTCTGCCGGGGCATTGGCGCTCCCGGCCATGCGTGCATACAGATCGGCCATCACATCCACATGTTCCAGCCGCCAGGGGGCCAACTCGTAGCCGTCGGCATACTCCTGCAGGCCGCACAGCATCAGATCGCAGCCGCTGCCGCCGCTGTAATGAACAATAAACTCGTTGGAGCGCGCCAACTGGCCCCCGGGCACATAGGCTTCGATGATGCGCAGCCGCCGGATTTCCTCGGCGATCTCCGCCGCCGAACAGAACCGCCGCCTGAAAATCCGAAGCATTTTGAGAGGAACCGGTTTGGGATACCAGCGCATCCCATCGGTCACCACCCCCTCGGTTTCCATCTGCACGGCCGCCGGATGGAGCACTTCCATGATGTGCGAGCGCAGGCCGCATCGGAAATGGGGACGAAAAATGTAGGGGCAGTGCGCGCTGATGAAATTGAGCGCCATGATGTCATCGTGCTGCAGGTCCGCCTTGTCGCGAATATCCACAGTGTGTCCGGGCATAGTATTCTCCCCGGCGGCCGCTGGTGCGGTCACCGGTGTTGACCCTTGCGGGTCCAGGGCGCTCGCAGGGTGCATCTCGTCTGATCGGGCAGGCACGACTTCACGCTGTGACACGCGTTGAAGAGGGCGTTGTCATGATCGCTTTCCGGGGGCAATCATACCGAACCAGTTAAAACCGATGCAACAGTTTAAGGGATCAGCGGATTCTGTCAAGCCGGTGTGGCTGTTGGAGAGGATGTCATGGCCGTGCCGACCACGCCCCCGGCCGCCGTGTCCAGGCATGGCGCTCACCCGCCCCCTGCCGGAAGGCGCCGGCGGCGTTGACAGGGTTTGGGGAAGCCTTTACTATGGGCTCCTGGCACCGGCCACTGTGCGCAGCACAGCGGCCGTCGACATCATCATCACCACCACAACGGCATCTGAGCCACAACCACAGGAATCGATTTCATGATCCGCATCAACAGCAATTATTTGAAACTTAAAGCTTCCTACCTGTTTTCCGACATTGCCAAAAAGGTCGCCGCCTTTCAAAAAGCGAACCCTGACACGAATGTCATCAAACTCGGCATCGGCGACGTGACCCGCGCCCTGCCGCCGGCGGTGGTGCGCGCGTTCCACGCGGCGGTGGACGAAATGGCCGCCGATGCCACGTTCAAGGGATACGGCCCGGAGCAGGGATACCCCTTTCTGCGCGAGGCCATTGCCGAGATCGACTTCCAGTCCCGCGGGGCTGACATTTCCGCCGACGAAATATTTGTCAGCGACGGCGCCAAATGCGATACGGGCAACATCCAGGAAATCTTCTCCGCCGACACCCGCATCGCCATCCCCGATCCGGTCTATCCTGTTTACCTCGACACCAACGTGATGGCCGGGCGCACCGGCGCATACGCTGCAGGCCGCTACGACGGTATCGTCTACCTGGAGAGCACAGCGGCCAACGGCTTTATCCCGGATCTGCCGACAGCGCCCGTGGATCTGATCTACCTGTGCTTTCCCAACAACCCTACCGGCGCCACCATCGACCGCGATCGGCTCAGGCAATGGGTTGATTTCGCTCGCGACCAGCGGGCGATTATTCTCTTCGATGCCGCCTACGAGGCATTCATCCGGGACGACAGCCTGCCCCGCAGCATTTACGAAATCCCGGGGGCGCGGGAAGTGGCCATCGAATTTCGCAGCCTGTCGAAAACCGCCGGCTTCACGGGAACGCGCTGCGCCTTCACGGTGGTGCCCAAATCATTGAGGGCCTATGACAGCGCCGGCACCGCCCACCCGGTATGGAACCTCTGGTCGCGGCGCCAGTCGACCAAGTTCAACGGCGTCTCCTACCCGGTCCAGCGGGCCGCGGCGGCGGCGTACACGCCGGAGGGTCAGGCGCAGGTGCGCGCCCTGGCGGACGGCTACCTTGCCAACGCCGCCATCATCCGCCGGGAGATGGCCGATTTGGGCTACGCCTGCGTGGGCGGAGAAAATTCACCCTATATCTGGATCGACGGCAAAAAAGATTCATGGGCCTTTTTCGACGCACTGCTCACCAAGGCCGGGGTGGTCTGCACCCCCGGTGCCGGATTCGGCGCCTGCGGGGAGGGGTATATCCGCATCAGTGCTTTCAACTCGCATGCCAACGTCACCGCTGCCATGCAGCGGATCCGGGATGCCCTCTCGGCCTGAGACGGCCGGCGGCTTTGTAAAGGCGGCACACGATCATGGGAAACGACGCTCCGCGAGAATCGTTTGATGTCTGCATCCTCGGCTGCGGCCCGGGCGGATTCGCCGGCGCCATGCGCGCGCTGGATCTTGGCAAGCACGTCTGCGTTATCGAAGGCGGCGAGATCGGGGGGGCCGGCGTCATGTGGGGGGCCCTGGCGTCCAAAACCATGTGGGAGCTGGCCAAAGACTACAACGTGGCCGCCCAGATCGACCGGGGGTATCGCAGCACAGGGCTCGCCGTAAACTACGGCGCGGTTCGGGCTTCGGTCATCCAGGCCGTTGAAGAAAAGCAGCAGCAGATGCTCTCCCAGTTGGAGACCTATTCTCCCCGCCGGTTCGAAGGGCCGGGATCGATCACCTACAAGCGGGGCCGCGGGGCCTTTCACGCACCGGGCAAAATCCAGATCACCCCCCCGGAGGGACGTCGCGAAATCATCAGCGCCAAGCACATTCTCATCGCCACCGGCTCCACGCCCCGGCCGTTTCCCGGCATTCAGACAGATCAGCAGCGCGTCTTCGACTCCAACGGCATCCTCAACCTGGAGGCCTTCCCCAAACGCCTCATGATCATCGGTGCCGGAATCATCGGCTGCGAGTATGCCACCATTTTTTCCAACTTCAACCAGACACAGGTCTATCTGGTGGACTACGCCGAGCGGATCATCCCCTTCGAAGATGATGACGTGAGTGACTTCGTCAGCGCCAACCTCGCCAAAAACGGCGTGAAGATATACCACTCCGCCGTTCTCAAAGAAATTATCCACCACGATGAGCACATGGACGTGGTACTCGATTTCGCCGACGGCCGCTCGAAGGTGGTCAAGGTGGACGCGGTGCTGGTATCCATCGGCCGCATCCCCAACCTGGCCGGCCTCAACCTCGAGGCCGTGGGCATTACGCCCAATGAGCGCGGATTTCTTGAAACAGACCCGGACTGCCGGGTCGGGGGCAATGTCTTTGCTTCGGGCGACGTCACCCAGCACCCGGCCCTGGTCAACCTCGCCGAGACCGAAAGCCGGTTCGCCGTGAAGGCCATGTTCGACGCGCTCAAGTGGCCGCTCAGATACGACAACATGTCCACGGTCATGTTCTTTAAACCGGCAGTGGCGGCCGTCGGGCTCAACGAACGCATGTGTCAGAAAAAGGGGCTCCCCTACCGGGTGGCCCATTATGCCAATGCGCTGCTGAGCCGGGCCATCGCCATGCGCGCCACCACCGGTTTCGTCAAAATCATCGTCAGCGACGACAGCGATCAAAAGATTCTGGGCATGCGGGCGGCCGGCCCCCAGGCATCCACCACCATCATGTCCATCGCCCTTTTGATGGATCAGGATAAAGGCATCCGCGACGTGCTCAAATCCGTCCACCCCCATCCCACGATGAGTGAAGGCATCCAGGAATGCCTGCGGGTGCTGCTCAATAAATCCGTTTACAAGCACCGCGCTTTCCCCGAACTGGTCAAGGTGCATCGGTGGCATCCCAAAACGGGCTTTTCTGCGGACAACGGGGGCTAAAAAAGGGCATCGCCCGTCTTAATGCGGCCTTTTGAAAAAGCGCGGCATCTCCGGCACACCGGGCAACGATGCGCCGATACCAGCTATCGATATGGCATTATCGCGCAACCAGATGATCGTATCGTCGGCGTTTCTCGTCATCGCCCTGGGATCGGTGGCTGCCCTGTTTTACCAGGCGGTAACCGGGCGTCTGGAAACGCGTCAACAGGAATTACGGCAACGCGCCGAAGCGGCCCTGCCGCCCGGCAAGACCACTGTCCTTGACGACCGGGTGGTCTTGATCAAAGATGAAGGCGTCACCCTGGGCCGCACCCGAGTGGTTTACAGGGGCTGGCAGGACGGACGCATCCATATCGATCTGTATCTTCTGGACCTGGATTCGTCCTATGCCTACCCCCGGCGCATCACCAAAGACGAGGCCCGAAAGGGCATCTCCCTGGGAGCGCGGCGGTACCGTTTGCAGGCCGTCAACAGCAAATCACTGACACTTCTTTTTGTCGACTGAAGTGTCCTCACCATTGTATCAAAGGGATCATCCATGCCGATCCATGAACTCGCCGGAAAGAAAGCGCCGGAATCACTGCTGGCCAATATCCCGCGGCTCGTTTGCGCCTACTACACGCGCCGGCCGGACGCCGGCGAGCCGACCCATCAGGTGGCTTTCGGCACCTCGGGTCACCGGGGCTCGTCCCTGAAAGACAGCTTCAACGAGGATCACATCCTCGCCATCAGCCAGGCCATTGCCGAATACCGGGCCGCCGAGGGCATCACCGGCCCCTTGTTCCTGGGCATGGACACCCACGCCCTCTCAGAGCCGGCCCTGGTCAGCGCCCTGGAAGTCTTTGCCGCCAACGCGGTGACCGTCATGATCCAAAAGGGACGCGGCTACACTCCGACCCCGGTCATCTCACACGCCATCCTCACGCACAACCGCGGACGGAAAACCGGGCTGGCCGACGGGGTGGTCATCACCCCCTCGCACAACCCGCCCGAAGACGGCGGATTCAAATACAATCCCCCCGAAGGCGGACCGGCCGGTACCGACGCCACACGGCGCATCGCCCGGCGGGCCAACGAGCTCCTCGGCACCCGGCTGGCAGCGGTCAAGCGGGTGCCGTTTGAAAGGGCCCTTGCCGCCGACACCACCATCGCGATCGACTACATCACCCCCTATGTCGCGGATCTCGCCACTGTGCTGGACATGGCGGCCATCGCCACCTCCGGCCTCAAGCTTGGCGTGGATCCTCTGGGCGGAGCGGCCATTCACTACTGGGAGCCCATCGCCGAGCGCTACGGGCTATCTATCGACATCGTCAACCCCTCCGTTGACCCACGGTTTGGCTTCATGACCGTGGACAAGGACGGCAAGATCCGCATGGACTGTTCCTCTCCTTGGGCCATGCAGGGGCTCATCGACCTGAAAGAGCGGTTCGATGTCGCCTTCGGAAACGACACCGACGTGGACCGCCACGGCATCGTGACCCGCAGCGCCGGGCTGCTCAACCCCAATCATTATCTGGCGGTCGCCATCTGGTATCTTTTCCAGAACCGGCCGGCCTGGAATCCTTCAGCCGCCATCGGAAAAACCCTGGTTTCCACCGCCATGATCGACCGGGTGGCCGCATCGCTGGGCAAAACGGTGAGCGAAGTGCCGGTCGGTTTCAAATGGTTCGTGGACGGTCTGCTGAGCGGGGCCTACGGCTTCGGCGGGGAGGAAAGTGCCGGCGCCGCGTTTTTGCGCCGTGATGGCGCGGTCTGGACCACCGACAAGGACGGCATCATCATGGATCTTCTGGCCGCCGAAATCATGGCCAAAACCGGCCGGGATCCGGGGAAGATCTATGCCGCCCTTGAACAGCAGTTTGGTGCATCCTGCTACGAGCGCATCGATGCTCCGGCAAGTCCGGCACAAAAGGCAGTGCTGTCAAATCTATCGAAAGACATGATCACGGCCAGACAACTGGCCGGAGAGCCCATCACCGCCGTGCTCACCCACGCCCCGGGCAACGGCGCACCCATCGGCGGTCTCAAGGTGGCCACCCAAAACGGCTGGTTCGCCGCCCGCCCTTCGGGCACCGAAGACATCTACAAGATCTACGCGGAAAGCTTCACCGGGGATGCCCATCTGAAAGCGATCCAGCAGGAGGCCCAGGCCATGGTCACCGAGGCGCTCAAGGGCGTGGATGGTGCCAATAGGTAGATCTTTCAGCTATTCACCTATCATGACCCTATTATTATGGCGAGATCTCCAGCGCCTATCTTTGCACAAATTGAAATTCCCACTTTCATATTGACACGTTTTTTGTAGCTGATTATGGCTGCGCTTGATTCCCCGCACCCTTCAAAACCGATTGAAAAGCCTTGCCGGCCCCTGCCCGGTTGTCTATCTGACTGGCCCCAAGCAATCCGGCAAGACAACGCTCGTCACAGCCATCCTCGAGTTATTGCCGTTTTCATTGGCAGAGCTGTTGGAAAGGCCGCCACGATGAGCGGCAAGTCGAGAATCTATATCTGCACCTGAAGCAGTTTTTCTTTTAAATCCTTTAACGAATATGGTTTGTGCAAAAAGGCGTGAAGCTGTTCAGCGCCCTTCGTCATCATGACTTCGGACTCATCGTAGCCGCTGGACAGGATGACCGGCAGGTCGGGTTGAATTTCTCGCAAGATCGCAAGGGTCTGCCAGCCGTCCATGTCCGGCATGGTCAGATCGGTGATCACACAGCGGACCACTTCGCGATTTTGCTTTAGCAGCTTTATCGCTTCAAATCCGCTGCCCGCCACAATGACCTCATACCCCAGAAACTTCAGCATTTTTTCCGCCATCGTGCGTACGTTTTCCTGGTCGTCCACCAGCAGCACGGTGCCGCCTTTTACCGCCGTTAGCGATTCTGCTTTTTCTTCTTCTGGCCGACGTGGGGAATCATACGACACGATCGGCAAATAGATGCGGGCGACACTCCCGCGGCCCTGTTTGCTTTCCAATCCAATTGCACCGCCCCACGCTTTAACGACGCCCAGCGTAACGGCAAGCCCCAGTCCGCGCCCTGTAAACTTTGTCGTGAAAAAGGGATCGAATACTTTGTCCATATCCGCTTCGGCGATCCCGCAGCCGGTATCGCTGACCTCGATGCAGGCGAAATGCGCCGCTGAGGGCTCCCAACCATTGGGGGAAAGGTCTGCCTTCGGGATCCTGCCGGCCGCAATGGTTCGCACGGTCAGGGTGACCCTGCCGGTATCCTTGCCGATTGCCTCCCGGGCGTTGGTGAGCAATTGACTGAGAATTTGCCAAAACTCGGTGGCATTGGCATAAACTACGGGGCCGTCCGCCATGACATCGGTTTCCAGGACAATGCCATCGGGCAGGGTGTTTCGAAGCAGCGGCAGGTCTTTGCGAAAGACCCTGGAAAGGTCGAGTGGTTCGCACTTGCCTGAACCAAGGCCAAGATAGGACAGCATCAGACCGCTGACCTCAGCGGCCTGTCTGGAGGCTTCCAGGGCGTCGATCAAGTTCCCACGGATTAATTCTTCATCCGGCGAAATTGCCAGGGTCAATTCCAGGTTGCCCTGCACGACGCTGAGTTTGTTGTTGAAAAGGTGTGCGATGGCCCCGGCCATGCGTCCCAGGCTTTCCGCCTTTTGGGCCTTCAGGGCATGTCTTTCCAACTCCAGGCGGTGCCTTTCCGCCTCTTTGCGCGCGGAAATATCATGCGATACCCCGTAAACCCCGACGATAGCGCCGTCAGCATCTCGGATCGCCTTGACGGTGTCCTCCATCCACAGGGCATCGCCGTCTTTTGTGTAGTACTCGACTTCAATTGAGACTGAACGATCCGGGTCCACATCCGGCGCGATATCTCGCCGAAATGTCCTGCCAGCCATTTCAACGACCCGTTGCCACGATTCGGGCACCATAATTTCCTGCAATCTGCGATGCATCATCCGATCGGGTGTGAACCCGAGTACCTTTTCGATGGAAGGGCTCATGTAGGTGGCCTTGTACTGCCGGTCGAGGGTCCAGACGATATCGGCCATGTTCTCGGTCAGGAAGCGGTATTTTTCCTCGCTTTTCTGCAGTTTTTCTTCGGCCTTTTTACGCCGGGCGATATCCATCGCCAGCTCACGCCGGGAGTTTTCCAATTGGGTCGTTTTTTCTTCAAGCTCCTTGTTTTGCCGGCGCAGCCGATCCCGTGCGTGTTTGACCCTGCCGGCCGTAAAGGAAGAAATATAGGCGACGATGAAAAGCAGGGCAATGACGACGGCGCTTCTGATAATCTGGGCCGACAGCGACGGGTTGAACTGGTGGTCGACCATGAGCCGTGGAAGGATGCCAAGGTCCACCAATATCACCATCGAGCCATAGCAAAGCGCGCTGAAGCTTGCGACAATGTAAGGCACTCTGCGGGGGGCCATGGCCCCGAGATAGGTGATCAAACCGGCATAGATCGGTGTCAGGAAGGTGGCTTCGAAACCGCCGGCCGAATAAATAACACCTGTATAGCCGATCACTTCCGTCAGATTGATAAAAAGAGAAAAGTTCGCGTAGGTCTTCTTGTCGGCAATCCGTTTGAGAACAAACAACGTCGGCAGATTCATCAAAACAAGGAACAGCACCGAGCAACTGATTCCGATCAGGTGTTCGGCCTGGATGTCATCCATCCAGTACGCAAAGAGCGCGAACAGCCACATGGCCGAAGAGGTTGCCGACCGGACGACGGCCCCCTGCACATGGGTTTTATAATGCCGCGTTCGGGAAGCCTCGGACAGCAGATTTTCAGTCGCATCCATACACGCATCCCTTCAGCCGTTACGTATGATGCCAACAAGTCATTTCCTGAAACTGTGCTTAGCTTACACTTACGGCTTCCGCATTAAAAGGGGGTCTCAATTTTAACATACTAAAAGCTGTCTCAAAATTAGGATTTCCGTCCGAGATCGCGGTGAGGCCGAGACTCAACCCGTACGGGAAAGCAGGGGTACACGGAGAAACAGCGCGATTCCCTATAAGAAGGCCGCAGCCAGGCTGGCTGCGGCCTTTTCAATTGAGTGGCGCGCCCGGAGGGATTCGAACCCCCGACCTACGGATCCGAAGACCAAAAAATGGATGGGCAAAAACACCTACATTTACAACCACTTGGATTAACAAGAAATATCTACGTCGTTTTTGGTTTCGTTTGTTAACATTTGGAATAATTTGACCTTGACGGGCACAATTTGGGCACAGTGAGGGCGGGGGAGAATCAGTCCCCTGCCCTTTCTTTTTTGCGTTTCAGGGCTATCACAAGCCCTTACCGGCCAGAACAACCGATTAAATCCAAATGAATCCAAATCAACTGGAATGCCCATGCGAACCGCCCATCGCTGTCCAGTCTGAAAAAATCACGCCACTGTTCCAATCAGTTCAAAAATGAAAGTGTGTGTGTCCGGTACGCTGTAATGTGCCGTTACGAAGTGACTATTCTGTCCGATCTTAGAAATAATCTCAATAGATCGCCTTCACGTTGATCCGCACACGCCCTGTAATCAGGCCGCCGCCATCAAAACAATCTCCAGGCAATGGTAAATCATCACAGAGAAAATCGGCGCCTATTATATTGCGCCATAACTGGTTAGAAATAATAGAGGAACTCGTCGGATAATTGACGAAACGGCCCTATTTCGAGTCCCTGTTTGATTCAACCACTTAGCGCAATCAGATTTTCCCCCAAGCCGTGTCGAAACAGCTCAAGCCGCGGATTAGCCTGCACCACTCCAACACCAAAGGCGGACAACTCGAACGGAAATAAAGCTCCGTGCAAAGCGATTTGTTGGAGAGGCATGCTGGATTCCGTTTGGGAATGTAACAGGGCTTCTACGATCCATGCTGTCTCCGTGTTGTTTCGGGTTTTCATGGTATGGCCCTTTGTGTAAGTCCCAACCTTTGCACCCTGCTGGAGCGCGCCGCCTTCAAAAAAGGTGCTCAGGTTATATCGAACGGAGCGGTGAACGAAATGACGATCTCCAAAACGTTCCCGGAGCCTGACATTGACTTCACCAGCCTGGGCTTCGCCCTGGACTCGGAGCAGTCGGCCGGTTGACTCGGCAACAGCTCCAATAAAGGGATAAGCGGCGATGCACATGCCCCAGTTTAACAAAAAGGCGCTGTCGGCATCGGGACGCACG
>JBDRRP010000040.1:0-186009 GCA_043825735.1 Pseudomonadota bacterium
GGGTTTGACGGCGCAGCGTGCTTTTGATGCCGGAATGAATCGTGTCCGGCGTTTTCCAAGCACAGCGCCCGGTTTTTCGATACCGATAGCGATCCCGATTTCGAGGTCACAGCCCAAACGGATAAGTTAGCGCATATGGGGGTAAACCCCGCCCGCAATCCTCAGATGACCGCCAACGCCTCAACCAAAGACGCTGAAGTATTTGCCAGAATACGTTCCGTTTCATCGCCAAAGTCCTATCGGTATCATCCATTCTCTGCGGTCTTGGCGTCTTTGCGAGAGTCATTTCTTATGTTTTCGTGCAGCCTGGATAGGACATCGGGAAACGGCACCTGCGCTGCCGCCCCAAACAGCGGGTGGGATGTCAGTTTTTCCTTGGAGAGTTTCGGCGAGCTGACCCCGCACAGAAACCGGGCGGCGGCCTGTGGGTGTGCGAGGGGTTGCGGGTGCGCGCGTCGCAACGCGATGACCTGCCGGAAAAGGTCTTCTTCCGGCACCGGATGCGATCGTGGCGGTATTGTCACCGGCCGGTTTCCGCCGGTGCACCAGGCGCAGTGACCACAGGCATTTTTTCTTTTTTCGCCGAAATGCTCACACAGGGTCATCCAGTGGCATCCGTCGCCGCCGGCCAGCGCCAGCACCTGATGCAGCCGGGCGATCTCACGGCGTTCGCGCGCCAACGATTTCTCATAAAGTGACGCTGCCAGCGCGTGAAGATTCTCGCAGGGCATGACACGGCGATAGCGATTTCGCACGCCCTGAACCTTGACCTCGAGCATCTGCTGTTCATCCAGGTAGTCCAGAGCCCGCACGATGCGCTCGCGGGGGCATTTGATAATCAGCGCAGCGGCATCCACATCCAGTGAAAACCATGTCCTGGCCTTGACCGCTTGGTTGAACATCTGTGACAGAAACCGGCGGCGGTCTTCGTCGAAATGAGCCAGGATTTCCTGTGAGGGCACACGCTCCTTGAACTGGTAGGTGGCGTAAAAAGGGGTGCCCCCGACGAGGTAACCTTCCAGTTCCAAATAGGTCAAAAGCGTTCGCACGACCAGTATCCGGATATCGACTGTCGCTGAAAGCTCGTAATAGCTCACATCAAAGGCTTCCTCCTCACTGAACACGGCCGTGACCAGTTCTGATACGGCCTCCGGGGTGGGGGTGTCGCCATAGGCGAAATTTTCCAGGGCGTTGAGATCGTCCGGGCAGACCAGCATCTCGCACACTGACGGCAGCCCGTCCCGGCCGGCGCGACCGATTTCCTGAGAGTAGTTCTCGAGACTCTTTGGCAGGTTGTAGTGGAAAATCGAGCGGATATCAGGCTTGTCGACGCCCATGCCAAAGGCGATGGTGGCCACGACGATTCCGGTTTTGGAAGCAAGAAACCAGTCCTGCACGGCGCTGCGGTCGTCGTCTTTCATTCCGGCGTGATAGGCCCTGGCCGGAAAGCCGGCATCGACCAGGCGACGGGCCACCTGTTCCGCGGTGCGCTGCAAGGTGACATAGACGATAGCGGCGCCGGCACCGCGGGCGCGCAGCCGTTCGATGAGTTGCCGGTCCCGGTCCTTAGCGGTCACAGGTGTCGTTCGCAGCGTCAGATTGGGGCGGTAAAACCCGGTACAGGTGCTGCACGCGGGCGAAATGTCAAATGCCGCCTGCATGTCTTTGAGGACTTTCGGCGTGGCGGTGGCTGTCAGCGCAAGGATGCGCTCGGCCTTGCAGCGCCGGCCGAATTCGGCGAGCTTCAGGTAGTCGGGGCGAAAGTTGTGGCCCCACTCGGAGATGCAGTGGGCCTCATCGATGGCAAACAGCGACACCCGGCTCTGCAGGATCGCTTCGGTGAACCGTTCATTGCCGAAGCGTTCCGGGGCCACGTAGAGCAGTCGCAGCGACCGGTTGCGAAGGCCGTCCATCACCTCGCGATATTCATCCAATGAAAGAGTGCCATCCAATCGTCTGGCCGGGATACCGCGCAGCTTCAGGGCATCGATCTGATCCTTCATCAGGGCGATGAGCGGAGAGACCACCAGGGTCACCCCGTCCAGCAGCAGCGCCGGCAGCTGGTAGCAAAGGGACTTGCCCCCGCCCGTCGGAAATACAGCCGCTGCCGAACGTCCGGCAAGGAGGTTTTCGATGACCTCCCGCTGGCCGGGAAGAAACGCATCGAACCCGAAATGTTGTTTCAAGACGGCAACCACATCCGTTGAAAGCGGTGACCGCTTCATGGTCATTTTGTCACCAGCGATTTTTTCACCCAGATATGGGGCCACTGTTTAAGGTCGCTCACCAAACCCTTTCGGATCGGGTTGCTGGCAACGAAGAGGCAGATATCCTTCAACATGGCGTCATCTCTGATGGGCAGGTAAAGGACCCTGCTCCATATGCTCTCGTAATTGCCGCTGTCACAGTCCGCCAAGCCGGTGGCGACCTTGAAATCCTGCATAAGCTTACCGATACTCGATCCGCCCTGCGGAGCGGCGACGATGTGGAGATGATCGGGCATGAGACAGTAGGCGTATAGCGTCATCCGGTGCTCGCGTACAAACCGGCGGATCGCATCAATAATGGCCTTGGTCACCGTTTCCTTTCTCAGAACGGGCGGTTTCACCTCGGAAATGAACCGCATTGAATAAATCATTGCGATGCCGTTACCTTATCGCATCCATACCCGTTATAGTAAATGTCATAATAACAACCGCGCTAACCTGGATTCGTCGATGGACCGCAGGATCGCGGTGCAGGGCGCCGTTGCTGCGAGCTCATGATTTCTAACTGGCGATCTGTATTGGAGAGAGCCCCAGTTCGCGGCGTTTGGCTTCCATAATCAGTTGGAACAGGTCCGTTTTGATCTGTCTGGGGATGACTTTGTTGGGGACGTACCTGAAGCGGTATCGGCCTTCGGTGGTCGAAATCAGAGCCATTGCGGCCTCTTCTTTTCTCAAGTCACCGCAGACGGCGTTGAACAGGACCCCGCCGTCGAAATAGAACCGCCCTCTTTGGCCGTCCGGGCGCTCGATGTCGAAAAGGCAGGTTTTTTGCTCCATGGCGATCATTTGAAGAAAGCCCGTGACGGAAATACCATACAACGATCCCCGGGGAATGTCGCGCTCCAGCACTTGCATAATGACACCGGCGAGGACATCGACATCCACGGGTTTTGGGAAAAAGCTGACGGAGTCGTCGGAAACACGCTCACGCGCCTTCTCAGGATTGTGGGATGACATTACCAGGCAGGGAACCACCGGATGGTGCTCACCCATATAGGCCAAAAGCTTTAATCCGTCGATATTGGGCATTTGAATATCGGTCACCAGCAGCGACACCGGTTTTTTTCCCATAATGCCGATCGCTTCCTGACCGTCGAGTGCGAAAAGGACCTCGAAACGGTCCTTGTACTTTTTAAATTTGGTTTTCAAAACCCGCGATAGTATTCTGTCGTCTTCGGCGATCAATACGGTATGCTTCATATATCTCTCCAGTGAATGTGCGGTACTGATGTTTCGGCGTGGTTGTCATTTCCAGCGCACTTGAAGCCCTGGGCCGTGTCTGCCGACCGGCGGTGGCGGTTTCCGGCGCGTATAGCCGCATGTGAAAGGCCGCAAGCAGGGCATTACGATGGCCTGTAGCAGTTATCGTGCCACCGAACCGGTATTCAGCGAGATGATTTCAGGCAAGCCTTTCAATCGGGAGACGGGGTGGCTGAAAAATCAGGCGAAGCGAGTCCATACCCAACCGAGCAACAGTCACTGCGGTTCTAAAAAGTTTTGAACTCTATTTAATGGAGTCTATGGCTGATATTCGAATTCCATTGTAATTAGTTAGTTAGAGCCATCGATGGCGGATTTCATCATGCTTTGATGCATATCGAGCCGCCGACTATCAAAATTTGTTGATTTTTGACAGCTGCGCGAATAGCTGAAACCGAACTTCTGAGCGAATCGATGCCAGGGAGTGGGAAGGCGGTAAATCTTTTTGTTCTGTCCTATTTAAGGAAATAACAATGAAAACCGTCAGTCCCAGGAGGCTCATTCCCAATTCGGATATAATTTAGCTGGAGTCCATCCTTAAATACACCGCCCCTTGCGGGAGGGGCTTTGGGCGGGGGCGGGAGACAGGGCGAACCTCCTCGAACGTGGGGCTGCGGAAAGCGTTCCCGTACCGTTTCGGGGGAATGCGCGGATGCAGTGTTGCGGGGGGGTGCAATGAGACTCAGCGATGCGCGTCAGCGATCATTTGCTGCAGCGCCGCGGTCTGCGTAAATGGAAAACGCCTGTTTTTCAGCAGGACGTCATCGGAATACCGGACCAATACATCGTAGTCCCGCAAATAGGCCAATAATTGCGCCAGGTCATATTGTCCCTCGAAGAGTTCCTTGTTGCTGTATTCGGTGTATAGAAAGCGCGTATTGGCCAGCGTTGCACCGCCGCCGCGGAAAACATCGATTTCAGCGCCTTGAACGTCCATCCAGATAAAGTCGATATGCCCTACGCCATGCCGGCTGCACCACGAATCGATGGTTGATGTCTCAACGGTGATACGCTCGCCAAAGGTAACCCATGGGTGAATTCTGAGATGATCCTTGGGGGGGCGGATCGAGCCTGAGTAGTCCCAGCCCTCGGGAAGCGCGGGTGTGGTCGCTTCGTCATTTTGGCCGCTGCTTTGGTAAAACGTTGTCTCGCCGTTCTTGTCGCTGAGCGCGATCTCGAAAAGCGTTACATTCGGCCGCTGCCCCACATTTTGTTTGAACCGCGTGATTGCCCGGGGATCAGGCTCAAAGCAATAAATTGTCGGGTTTTCAAAAACGTCGAGAAACCACCCCGTATGGGTGCCGTCATTGCAGCCAATTTCAAGAATGGTCGGATTCGGCTTGCCGACGCATTCCTTGACGATATCTTTGGTGATCACCTTTTTTGCCACCGGGGGCAGCCCCGGTGAAGTCCCAAAAAGAGACTTGGATATTTTTTTCAAGGATGGGAAGCGTTCAAGCACGCGTTGTAAGGGCTGCATTCGTTACCTCCGAAGATGGGAAAAAAATCGCTGGACCCTGCAGTGTGTCACCGTGGCCCGAAGTTGGCAAGTTTTCATAAAAGATGGGCAATTGCAATATGAATGGGGGGCGCGGTTGAGGGGACGCATTCGTGTTGATGTCGTGAGCGGTCCCAGGCGCCGTCAAGGGAAACCGTCTGCATGCCGCCCAAGGGTCACCCCGTGATCTTCACGATTGGTCTGGCGGCGGGGTCTTTTCTCATTGAAAGACAACAGAGCGCCCCTGTGAACCGCGAATCCATCAGGGTGAATTCATTTCCTTGTCGATGAGACAGGTCTGGTATGGCGTTGCGGCGTCCGGACGCCAGCGGTACAGTTTGAAAGCGATATCCTCGCTGTTGACCGCGATGGTCAGGTAATTGTATTCCATCCGGCGGCTTTCCCCATGCCAATACAGCTCCCCCTGGCAGTACGGATCGCTCGGGTCGCAGGGATTTACGCGATAGACCTGATCCGCCCCGCCGCCGCCGAGGACCAGATATCGGATGGTGTCCTTGAAATACATTTCAGTGCTGTGCACATGGCCCGAAAAGACGGTGATGTCCAACGGTCGGCTCGGGTCCGTGGCAAAGGGGATCAGGTAAGGATGCGGGTTGTGTTCACTGAGAAGATGACCGTGCCCTGCGCCGCAGAACGGCGGTTTGTGCAGTGAGATGAAGACGTGCTCGATATGCTTGTCCTGCGCCGCGCGAAGCCAACGCCGCAGTTCGGCCATCTGCGCAACAAAGCCAGGGTTTGAGCTCGGGCTCCAATCGTCCTTGGGCGGGTAGGCCCCGGTATCCAGGAAGATGAAACGGCTGCCGCTGTAATCGAAAGAATAGATATGCCGGCTGGTCGAGACATCGAGTTCGGTAAGATACGGCACGGTGGTGAGCAGGCCCCGCATGTCGGGGTCCAGCCACGTTTCATGGTTGCCGACGGCGGGGAAAAACCGGCCGCGGAGCCCTGCGGGGGCGCCTTCGGGCAACCGGTCGAGCAGGCGGTCCTTGAAATCGCGCCAATAGATGCTGGCCTCCGGGTCGGTGCCGTAATAGCCATTGTAGGCAATATCACCGGTATGCAGAACAAACCCTTCGATGCCGGAGGCACGGACGGTCTTGACGACCGACGCATAGACCCACGACTGGCCGGCAGAAATCAACGTTTCGGTCGGATTTTGCGACGTGTCCGTGACCCGCTCGGGCCAACCGGCATTGTTGAAAGTGGTGTCTTTGTATTTGGCGCCGGTCTTTGGAATTCTCAAGCCGGTGAGCCGGCCTTCGCCGTCAAAGCGCAATTGGCAGTCGTTGATACTGCTGTCGTAATTGGCGCGGATATACTGGTCTATTGGGCCGCCCGCACCCTGCTGATCCCTGGTGAAGGCCATGTTGCCAGGAAGACGGCTGTCGCCGAAGACAACGAATGAGAAATTCCCCGCGAATGCGGGGATAACCGGCAGGGCGCTCAGCAGTACCAGTGCAGAAAGTGCAATGGAGAAAGTCAAAGATTTCCTGTTGAGTTTCATATTTATAGAAATCCTTTCATTATGACTTCCGCTTTAAGGCGTCGCGCAATTTTTCGCGCAGCGGTGAAAACTGCAGGCTCCGGCGGTTCGGTTTCTTAGGGGCAAGTGCCCGCGGTGACTATCGACAGGTTCATTTCTGGTCCACCGCCACCTTGACAACGACCTTGTGGATTGCCCCCGATGAGATCAGGGGCATGTGTGCATCATCAGGGAAAAAGATCGCGAAAAGGCCGCTGCTGACTGGCAGGAAGGCATCCGGCGCATCCGCGAAAAAATGAATGTCAGCGGCTGCGTCATATTCGTCGGTTGGCTTTTTGCACCACGATTTCGGTTTCCATCCCATTTCATCGGTCCCGGACAGGACCAGTTGGATATCGATATATTTTTCGTGCGTCTCGAGCAGCGCGTCTCCTTTTTTGCGACCCGAATCCTTTGCAACCATCGCATAAACGCGGTCACCGTCGATCTTATAGGTGCCTACCGGCAGCTCGGCCAGGTCCGGGCGCTGGAGAAAACCGATTGCCTCCGGAAACCCCTTGCCAAGGATCAAATAGCATTTCGCATTGTCGAGCACATCCAGAATCATGTCTATCCCTTTATGAAACGCAATTGTTGCGGATTGTTCGTGTCCATTCAGGTCAAGGATTCAGCTTGAAATTTTATTTTACTGTCTTGGCATACGACGCTCGGTCCATATCACAGATTTCGACAGTGAGTGTAATCGAAGACAAATCGATCAGAGTCAATTCCGCCAGAATGCAATTTGACAGGTTGGCTCGCAGCGCGTCGCTTCGCCCGGACAGTATTTTGGCTGTAACATGAATGAAATCCATCACCCGCTCGCCGGTCGTGTGGTTTTCGTACGAAACCGATCTTGTCTTGATGTCATCAGATACAAAGAGTCCTGATTTCAAGGCGCCTCGATAGACAGCCGTCAATAATTCTGAAGGAGAGACTTTCGCTTCCAGTTCTTTCGAATATTCGACAATACAATGCGGCATAATAATATCCTTTCAGCTTCATCCGGATTATCGGGTTTGTAATTGCCGATTGAGACATCGCCGCAGGAAGATATGATCAAGACCAGCAGCATCAGGAATAAATACGACTCGCGTATGTACCTCTTTAGTCTCATCGGTAAATTCTTGTAAGCTACGGGATAGGGGGACATCCATGAATAAATACCTGAATAGCATTACCTGTATCAGGAGCGTTGGGTAAAAGCTCAAATCTACAGTTAGCTATTTATTCATGGATGTCCCGCTTTACTCGGCTTTTTGGGTCCGGTGAATTTTCAGGTTGGCGTTAAAATGATGGTCCTTTTGGGAGCTGTGCGCCATGCCACACCGCAACAATCCAAACGACATCGTCTTTGATTTTATAAAAAAACCGGTAAGGCGATATGATCACTTCTCGGTAGGGTAGTTCTGGAAAATCTGGTATAATTCTTCCTGATTCAGGAAAGTCTTCAAGCCTTCTTAGGATTTTTTCAGCCCGCGTACGAAAATCAATAGCCGCTGAAGGTTTGTCCTTTCGAATGTATGATAGCGCGGTAAGAAATTGAGTTTTGGCAGAAGGTGTAAATTTGACCTTCACGAAGGCATCCTGGCCAAAATGTCGTCGGCTTCAGCAAGAACTGTATCCAGATCATACCCGTGGCCCGTTTCGATTTCCCTATCTCCCTTAGCCAAGAGGCGCAACAGTTCCTTCTCGTGTTCAGATTTCTCATAGGCATCAACACCGATTATTACCGCTGTTGCCCGACCTCTTTGCGTGATTATCAAAGGCTCTTTGCTGTTCCGCAATTGTTTCAGTAGCTTTGCAGCATCTTGCCTTAAATCGCTCACGGGAATGATATTTGATAGCTTGCCCATATTGTACCTCCTCTGGTACGTATGGATGTATCACCAACAATCCCATGAAACAAGTTTTTTATAAATTTGACGACTCGATATGGATACGCCAACGCGGAACTGTGCCGCCCGGCTTTTTGGGTCGGCACCAGTGTGAGATTGTGTGCCGGGTACGGCATGGTTGCTGAATGGTGATGGTAGGCATCGTGACACAAGTGCTTACCAAAGTCCAGGTCCACCCAAACGGAGGGGGGGAGCGCAGCGAACGGCAACGATAGCCAAAGGCAAGGTTGCGCCGGCAATGGACGGCTGAAGGAGGCCGGAGGCAAAAGCGCGGATTATGGCGCCTGCCCCGGACTCGATCCGGGGTACAGGTATGCCCCGCACCGAGAGGTGGAGGGCAGGCAGATTCGAGGCGGGGTGGCGGCGGGACGAGTCCGCAACACAGGATGAATTCCGCTATTCGTCGATGCCTCGCTCCGTATATCTGACGATCGTTCGCGGAAAGCAGCCGGTGTTCACTCCGGGAGGCCCCGTACGTCTCGACACGCAGGTCCGGGCAACCTACCGGATCGGGGGGAATCCATTTTGAAAAAGACGCCGATCGGACATTGACACTTTCAGATCCGGGAACTATCGTTCGTCATTAATTCAGCGCTAAAATCGTTCCCATTTCTGATCGGAACGCGGCGACCATTCATCGACCTGCTGTGCGCCTTACCGACACTGATTTCCTGAACTTAGTCGCGTCCTACTGAAGAACCCGGCAGGGAACACATTGGTACCATCACCATAACGGGATGCCGGCCCAGCCGTCACCCGGCGCCTTACTCGACCATTCCCGCTGCCGGAGATCGCTTCAATCCGCGCTGTATCGACCACCTAAAACGATATCCGGTCTTACCGGAGAGGAGGAATCATGGATATGCCAGCACATTCCATTCAAGAATCGGTCGCCACCGATTTCGACAACGACGACCATTTCATCGACAACACCCGCGGCAAATACAAAGCCAAAGCCGATGCGGTTTGCCCGAGCAATAATCAATTCATCGAATTCGCAGGATACAAATGGTGGATCAACTACCATTGGTCATTAAATCAAGGAACCTACGCGTGGGAACCTTTCCGCTCCAATTTCGATCCACATGTCATCAAAAGGACGCCCGACGGTGTCCAGCTAAATATCATCCCCGGCGATAAATCCCAGGACGACAGCCGCACCTCCGAGATCGTACTCTCTGAAGTATTGGGATACGGCACCTATCTCGTCACGGCGCGGGCCGACGGCGACAGCTTTCAGAAACTGGATCCCAATGCGGTTTTTGGCATATTCACCTATCAGTATTCGGAGGGACCTCCCGCGGACGGGATCAACCGGCACAGAGAGCTCGACGCCCTCGAGGTCATCTACCGGGGCAAACCGGGCGATGCCCAGTTCACGCTCCAGCCCTGGACTTACGATCTGAACATCAAACCCGGATATTTCTTCGATATCCCGCCGGATGCCAAGTACTTGACGTCGACGATGAATTGGCAGGGGGACGGCAGCTTGGCCTACAGCCTGTACAACGGGGATTACAGCTACAACGACATCATGAGCAACCCGACCATCAAACCATTCGCTATTTGGAAGCCGTCGGAAGATCCGGTTTTACGGAAGTACATCGCCAAACACACGCCGCTAAGTCGCGAGCGGTTTCACGTCAATCTCTGGCTGATGCACGGCAACCGACCGGCAGCACCGCAAACGGTCACCGTCACCCGGTTCCAGTTCATCCAGCCGGGCACGGATTGATCGTAAGGCAGGAGAAAACGGACAACCGATGGAATGGCTCCGGATGCATCGAATCCGTATTTGCCGTGGCGTTGGGGTCATCCTAAAAATATAAGTTTCACATCATAAAGCTTAAATTTTTAAGGGATGTCCCCATATCTCCCCAACGGCGAATCCGCTGCATTTGGCTGGAGAGTTGGGGACACCCCTATAATTTCAACGGAACTATTTACCAATTCAAGGTGACTATGATTTACTGGTTGTGCCGCAGCGCCGGCCAACCTTACTTTGGTAGATAGTACCGAATTTCAATTTCCTTGGTCACATCCGGAAATCATTACCGTTTGTTAGTGATCGCCTCGATAGAGACATTCAGCCCGGGGTCGAGCCAAGCTATCCGACTGTCATTCCGACAATAATCTTGGAAATACCTCCCGCGCAATGGTCTTAAATACTTTCTTTAGCAGCGACATCATCTTGCAATAATCGGGGCATGCACGCCCGGTCTTAATGGCGGCGTGGCAGCGCCAATGCTCACTTACCTCAAAGCAGAAAATGGATAGAATCATGAAAAAAATACTAATACACGTTTTTTTGTCACTCATCATGAGCGCTCAAGCCTACGCAGGCGAAATCAACGGGGAAATTCAATCAATCCTCACGCGGCACTATAACCAATATAAAGGAATTGAGTATTTTAGCGGGATCTCACTGGCTGTTTCCTCACCACTTGTTCCCACGTGGCGCTTTTATGTTGGCCAAACGTCCCATGATCAAAGCGGTAATCCCATAGGAGAAAGCACCCTTTTTTCGATTGGCAGCATTACGAAATCCTTTACGGCGGTGCTGATTTTACAACTGGAAGCGGAAAAAAAACTCAAGCTAAGCGATAGCGTCAGAGATCACCTGCCGGGATACCCAAAATGGGGGCACCTAACGATTGAGCAGTTACTCAATATGAGCAGCGGCCTGCCCAATTACACGGATTCCCCCACGATGAATTACGTTGCATCAAAAGAATTAGAAAAGCAGTGGACTGCTGAGGAATTGTTGGGTATCGTGTACCCCCGCAATGAAACAAACCCGCCGCTGAAACCCGGCTATTTTTATACGAACACGGGTTATTTACTTTCAGCACTCATCATCGAAAAAATTACCGGAATGTCGTTTAAAGCCGCGCTGGAATCTCGATTATTGATTCCTCTGAAATTGAACAACACCTTCTACCCTATTCCCAAATCAACCCAAAACGTACAAGAACGGCTTGCCGGCGGCTATGCGTACAATCAATATGAAAATCCAGAATTGGTAGGCCAGGACATCAGGAATAACAATCTGAGCTGGGCCAGGGCGGCGGGTGCCATTGTTTCCAATCCTGCAGATATCATCCAGTGGGTTGATGACGTATTCATCAAAGATGCACTGTTAACGAAAGAAGAAAAGCAAAAGATGCAGAAAATCATTTCCGTGAAAACCGGGTTGCCCATCAACCGCACCACGGCTGAGGACCCTAAAGGTTTCGGATTGGGCATCATTCAAAACTATAATAGTGATATCGGCCGCTTCTGGTATTATCAGGGCGAAACGCTCGGTTACCGCGCACTTTACATGTTCGTGCCATGCAACCGGATTATTATTGCTACAGCCATCAACAGCGCAACCAACGGGGAAAACGATCACGCAGGTGAACTGCTGCAATCAGTATACAGTGCCATCCTGAATCAATACCCTGATTATCGCTGCAAGGATCAATCATGATGGCCCCGTAAAAAGTAGGGATCTCTCGCATCAGCTTTGTCCCCATTCCGTCCGGGTGATCAGCCATTGGTCGTTTTCGCGTATCAGCGAAAAAAACTGTTCCACCCGGCTGATGCCCTTGGTGAACAATACCGTTGCGGTTGCGGTGTCTCCATCGATCAGAACTTGCGGATTGTTCAGCGCGCCTGATTTGTAATAATCACCGTTGATGCATTCATGAACCATCGGGATGGCCGACGGATCACCCGACCGGATACCGGCCCAGAAGCCGGGGAGCTCATTTTTTAACCGCTCCTTTGAAACCATCAGCCCGCATTCAAAGGAAAACGCGCCGTTGTCATGCAGGCAAGACAGTAGCCTTTCGAGATCGAAGTGGTTTTTTGCGTCCTGGTATTGAATCAGCAGCGCAATGATTTCTTTTTCATCCGGTTTATCGGGATTGTAATTGCCGATTGAGACATCGCCGCAGGAAGATATGATCAAGACCAGCAGCATCAAGAATAAATACGACTCGCGTATGTACCTCTTTAGTCTCATCGGTAAATTCTTGTAAGCTACGGGATATGGGGACATCCATGAATAAACACCTGAATAGCATTACCTCTATCAGGAGCGTTGGGCAAAAGCTCAAATCTACAGTTAGCTATTTATTCATGGACGACCCGCTTTCCTTGTAATTAACTCATCACCGCCGCATCAGCGCGAATACACCCCAGCCCAGGTATTCACGGGTGTAAGCGGCGTGACGCTCTGGTCCCGAGGTCAGTTGGGCTCGAACCTCTTTCGCTAACTCGTCGCCGGGATTGGCTTCAAGCCATCGGCGCATGGTGAGCCATTTGGCCGCCTCGTATCTGTCCCAACCGTCTTGGCCTGCCAAAACCATTTCCACAACGTCATAACCAAGGTGGCCGAAAGACGCGAGAAGTTTTGGAAGCATGAGAAAGTCGGAGATCGAGTTGGCAAGACACCCCTTGGCAACATCTTCCGTCGGAGGTAATTGCCGCCAGTAGGGCTCGCCGATAAGGGTGATCCCTCCGGCCCGGAGGCTCCGCGCCAGAAGCTCGATAGTTCCGGCGACTCCCCCGGCGATCCACGAGGCACCGACACAGGCTGCCACACTGACCTTCTCGTCAGAGACGAAGCCGGCAGCATCGCCATGGATGAATTTGACTTGATCGGCGACGCCAAGTTCTACAGCACGGAGTTTCGCTTGCTCGGTGAACAACTGGCTCATGTCGATGCCTGTGCCGATGACGCCGTGATCGCGTGCCCAGGTGCACAGCATTTCCCCCGAACCGCTGCCGAGGTCGAGCACTCGGGTCCCTGATTCCAGACGCAGCGCCGCGCCGAGAGTGGCGAGCTTTTCGGGTGTAAACGGGTTATGGATGCGGTGAGCACTTTCGGTGATGTTGAAGATCCGTGGAATATCCATTGCAGAAAATCTACTTTCGGGTTTGAATAGATTCAGTCGCTGCCTTACGGATGAATTAAGGGGTAGGGCGCGGTTTATAGTAATTTGATTCATTTTATTTTTATCATAAGGTATTCGCCCGCCGAAGTTTTTGAGAAAAGCCGCGTGGTTACGCGGCGTATGGCGGTTGGTGGAAATTGATTGATCCCATAAAAATTGAGCAATTGCAATAATTTGTTGAATATATTGTTCAATTGTGGATGCTGACTTCGCCCGCTTGGTTGAGCGGGCGAAGTCCGAGGACACCAAGCAATCTACAATTTGTCGGCCGGGCTCTGAATTCCATGGGCTCCTCTGGACAGAACATGGGTGTAGATCATCGTCGTGCTCACATCTTTGTGACCGAGCAATTCCTGGATGCTGCGGATATCATGACCGTCTTCAAGCAGGTGGGTCGCAATGGCGCACGCGAAGCGCCGTGCGCATCTGGTCCAGAAGGCGTGGTTGTCTGGTGGCCATGCCGGGCGCAGGTATCGTTGTCTTCATCGCCGCTCCTCAAAGCAAAGTCTGTTATGGATGGGCACTACCTAACGCAGAGTCCGTGCCAACACTGAAAGCCTTTATTTTTGGGGATTTTCTGTCAGGTTCAGTTGGATGCATGCACAGTTTCCTGTGCATGGTGCACAATATTCAGGGCATGAAACTGGGGAGGGGGCGGCAGGCATCGGGACAGGGCAGGCACGGGGGCCTGCCCCTGCGGGTTGGTGCAAGCTCAGCGATCGTTTACAAGGATGCACTGGAAAAAAAATCAGAACGGCTTGCTGTCGTAAGAAAAGATCCGGTTTATCCTTGTCAATTTCAACTGCCAATGATTTCGTTCAGGCCTTCGATGATCCGAGATATTTCTTCTTCGGATGCCTTTGAAATTTTTTTGCGGATGCGTTTTGTGGAAAGCGTTCTTATCTGACTGATTTTGACCCAGGACTGTTTGGGCAGCTTTGCGTCTTCAAGTTCGAGGGTCAGGGGAAATCCGGCCTGCTGGGGTTGACTCGTTATGGCAATGGCGATGACGGTTCCGGATCTTTCGTTAAAAACATTCTGGCTCAAAACAAGCACCGGGCGAAGTCCGCCCTGCTCGCTGCCGATCACCGGGTTCAAATCGGCCCAGTAGATGTCGCCCCTCAATATTCCGGCCATTCTTCCATCTCTGCCGTAAACCCTTCATCAGCCATGCTTTGCTCAAAAGCCGGATCCAGTTTTGCGCATTCCTGTGCCAGGCGGCTCTTTTCAAGGTGGGCCAGTTTTTCCGAAACGGCTTCCTGAATGATCTTGCTGCGGTTCGGAAAACATTTCGATTTCACGAGCATATCGAGCTGTTTTAAAACCTTGTCGTCGATTGTGATCGCTATTTTTGAAACAGCCATGTCATTGCCTCCGAGTATGACAATATATCATACCCCAGTCGTTTCCAAGTCAATTCTGATGGCCCTGCAAAAAGTCCCAACACCCGTCACCCTGGCAAATGCCGGGTTTCAGAAGTGATTGAAATCCCCGGATTGTCTTGGAAACCGGAGGCTTCGTATCGAGCTCCAGACGAACAGCGCCGGAGCTCGCTTCGCTCGCCCGGAATGACGAAAAAGAAAAAAGGCCAACTTTCTCTGTCCGCGTCCTATTTAGCCCTTGCAGTTGATTTTTGTTTTTGATTTTTCTGCCATCTGCCATCTGCCATCTGCCATCTGCCATCTGCCATCTGCCATCTGCCATCTGCCATCTGCCATCTGCCATCTGCCATCTGCCATCTGCCATCTGCCATCTGCCCTCCCGCGGGTTGACGGGCGGTTTTTCGGCGTGCTACAGCAAACCGCTGTTTTTACCCGATAACAGACAGGATCAGCGTTGTTGGAATGCACTGACCAGAGAACCTTTACCGGCTTCGGCCGCCTCCGCCTTTTCCTGGCGCTGTCACGGACCACTCACGGCCTTCTGGACATGGCCGCGCCCGCCTTTGCCGCGCTGTTGTGGCTGGGCCGGCTGCCGGATGCGGCGGTCACCCTGGTGGGCCTGGTGACGACCTTTGCAGGCTACACGGCCGTTTACGCGCTCAACGACGTGGTGGGTTTTCGCAGCGACCGGCTGAAATTTTTGCAGGGCGGGTTCGGGGAGTCCGGCTGTGATATCGACGCCGTATTTATCCGCCATCCCATGGCCCAGGGGTATTTGAGCCTGACCGAGGGAACGCTGTGGGCGGCGACCTGGGGCGTGGTGGCGCTGGCCGGCGCAATCTATCTCAATCCGGTGTGCATCCTCATTTTCCTGGCCGGATGCCTGCTGGAGGCGTTGTACTGCCTGCTGTGGCGGGTGAGCCCCTACCGGGCGCTGGTCAGTGGCGGGGTCAAAACGCTCGGGGCGGTAGCAGCGGTTTTTGCCGTGGACCCCCGGCCCGATCCCGTGTTTGTGGCGCTGCTGTTCGGGTGCTTGTTTGCCTGGGAAATCGGCGGACAGAACGTGCCCAACGACTGGGCCGATCTGGCCGAGGACCGCCGCTTCGGCGGCAAGACCATCCCGATCCGCTTCGGCCTTGTGGTGTCAAACAGCATTATCCTGTGGTCCAACGCTGTCGCTGTGGTCCTGTGCGGCGCGCTTTTCCGGTTTGCCGGCGGTAGCGGCGCGGCCCTCTGGGGCGCCATCGCAGTTACTGTGGCCGTGTGCCTGCTGATTGTTCCGGCTGTGCGCCTTACCGTAGGCCCCTCTGCCGAGCTGGCAATGAAGCTCTTCAACCGCGCCAGCTATTTTCCTCTGAGCCTGCTGTGCGTTGCGGTGTTGCGGGGCCTATTTTCCTGATTGCCGGGCTGGTGCGCATCCTGGTTTTCTCAAACTCGGTTATACCGGAGGCTTCAGTTGTGCTCTTCGAAAAGGGGTATTGCACCACAGTCACGGAGGACACGGAGGAACTCAAAAACAGTTGATGTTGATTACAAAATCTCCGTGTCCTCCGTGGCTCGTGGTGCAACATCACTGTGGGAAAGATCCACTGGCGCTTTCTGCATCAGCGTATTTTAAAATCGCGGTGATTTCGATCTGTTTCGCATCAACCGCGTCTTCACTTTCCGCCCATTTTGATTTATAGCCTTAAGCATGGGGGAAACGGCGTCATCACCGGATAACGAAACCTACTGCCCTGTCAGCGGTCTGCCCGTGGACAGACCGAAGGAGTGGACCGATGTTTCCGTGGATGACGGTCATTTCGTCAGCTTCAGCGTTATTTCCGACAATATTCTCCTGGTGACCACACGGGGGCATGCCACCGAGGCGGGGGTCCTTGCCGAAAATCGCCTCTACGAACAGGTGGTGGGCGCGGCTTTTGGCGGCGAGCCCTTTGTTCAAATCGAAGACTTTTCAGGGCTGACCGGGTTTTCTCCGGAGGCCCGCACCGCCTTCATCGACCGCCTCTCCGACAATCACGCGTTATTGGGGTTGGTGTTTTGCGGCGTGAGCCTGCTGATCAAGGTGGCCATCCGGCTGGCGCTGCGATTTACCCCGACCCCTTACGAAAGCCATTTGGTGGACACTTATCTGGAGGCCGTCACCCTGGCGGTGGACATGGCGTCACGGCAGCGTTCTGCGGCGCCGCCGGCAGGGGAGGATTCAGTGATCGAGATCCGCCAGATCGGCGACCTGTCATACCGGGTTGAAACCCGTCCGGGCTGGGTGCTCGAACTGGACGCATACAGCGTGTGCTACGAGCTGATCGACGGCGACGTCTACCATGTGATCCCCTCCGGCTACCTTCAGGAAACCCTTATCGCCGATCTCTACCGAAAGCACGCTGAAATTCTGAAGACGGTGGGGCTCGATGCCCGACCCTACTATATGCTCATCGACAATCACCGACTCAAGGGCGGCAGCCGGCGTGGGCGCGCCCAGTATTTCCAGTCTCTCAAGCGGTTTCATCAGCGCTTTCCGTTCAGCATGGCGGTGATTTACGGCTCAAACCGGTTTATGAACGCCTTCATCCACCTGCTGCGGCCGCTGGTGCCGTTTACATTGAAAACGGCCCCGGATCTGGGGACGGCGCTAACGCTGATCCGTGAACACCGGCAGCCCGCCGAAATTTCTGCCCTTGTGGTTTCGCCGTCGGCGACCGAGCCCGAAGAAAAATTTCGGCGTTATGAAGACGAGTTGGTGAAATACATCAGCAGCCTGAGTTTTCAGGTGGCTGACGCCGATGAGGACATCTTTGCCCAACTGGATCCGGATCATCCCTTCCGTAACGTGTTTGATGCCGTGGCGTTGATCAAGCAGGATCTTTACGAGCTCTTCCGGGAGCAGCAACGCTCGCGCCTGGTGAACCAGGCGCTGTTTCGCATTTCAGACGCCATCAACACCGCCGCCACCCAGCGGGAGCTATACGAAGGCATTCACCAGTGCATCAAAGAGATCCTGGATGTCGCCAATTTAGCCATCGCTCTTTACCAGCGCCGTAAGGACAGCCTGTATTGCCCGTATTGTGTGGACGATGCCAGCGGCAGCCCGGTCCGCTGCAAGGCGGATATGAACGCCGACGCCCTGGCCAGGGAGGTGGTGAGTACCGGCCGGCCGTCATTGATGACCCGGACCCAAGCCCGGAAGCATTACGAGCGATTGCGGTTGCCGGTGCCCGAGGTGCTGCCCGCCATCTGGATGGGCGCCCCCCTGCGGGTCAAAGGACAGGTCATCGGCGTGATGGTGACCAAAAGCTACCAGAGCCGGCGCCATTTTTCGGAGACCGATCTGGACATATTCTCATCGGTTGCCGATCAGGTGGCCGTCGTGATCGAGCGCAAGATCACCGCCGGCGCCCTGAAACGCAGTGAGTTGCGGCACCGCAACCTGCTCGAAAACATCGACGACATCATTTTTTCCACCGACAGCAGCGGACAGTTCACGTATGTCAGCCCGGCGGTGCGAAAAATGACCGGATACCGGCCCGAGGAGATCCTTGGCGCCGTGCCTGGTGGTGATCCGGATCATCCGGAAAAGGGCACCTGGTGCAAGCACTGCGAGGGGGACGACAACCGTCACCTGTTTGCCAGTATCATCCATCCGGAGGACCGCTCGCAGGTGAGTCAGCTGGTATCGGCGGCCGTGACCGCCGGCAGCAGCTACCAGGTGGAGTACCGCATCGTCCGAAAAGACGGCAAGATCCACTGGGTGTACGAAAAGGGGCGCGTGATTCAAGACGCCCGCAAGGGCAACCGCATCGAAGGCATCATCACTGATATTCAGGAGCAGGTCTTTGCCAACGAGGTGAACAGCACCCTTTACAAGATCTCCAATGCCGTCAACACGACGCTTCGTCTGGATGATCTTTTCCGCGCCATCCACCAGGCCTTGAGCCGCATCATCGATCTGCCCAATTTTTTTATCGCGCTCTACAACGAGGTGAGCGAGACGATCAGCTTTCCCTACTGTGTCGATCAGGTGGACGGTGGTTATGCGGACGTGGCGCTCACCGGGGATATCGACAGCCTCAGCGCCCGGGTGATGAAAGGCGGGCGGCCCCTGCTCATCACCAAGGCCGAGAGACTGGCTCAGCTGGAGCGCACCGGCAAGCGGCCGCTGGGGACACTGGCGGAAATATGGATGGGGGTGCCGCTCAGGGTCAAAGACAAGGTCATCGGCGCCATGGTGGCCCAGCACTACGATGACCCCTCGCGCTACACCCACCGGGATGTGGAACTGTTCACCTCGGTCTCGGACCAGGTGGCCATCGGTATCGACCGGGTGATGACCGACGAGAAACTGCGCCAGAGCCAGCAGGTCGTGGAAAACCTCTCCCGGCAGACGGCCCAGTTCAGTCTGGCCGCAGCTTCGGTGCTCTCCTCGGCCAAAGGGCAGGATACCTTCGAGCGGATCACCCGGGCCATCATCGACCACTCCGATTACCGGCGGGTACTCATCGTCTTGCACGAAAACCGCCGGCTCTACCACCGGATCATCGGTGCGGGGGGCCTTTCCGACAGTCAGTTGGACGCCCTTGACAACGCCGTCTTCACACCCGACTGGCTGAGCGTTCTGCTCACCGCCGGACGGCAGATCGGACCCTTGTCGCGGCTTCTTTCCGTGGTGGAAAACAACCCCTTGTGTGACATCATCCGCGGCAGCGGGGAGGCGGCTTCAACCAGCCCGGCGGACGCCGGTGACATACTGCTCGTTCAGATGAGCGATGAGAGCGGTTCCGCCATCGGCGTCATACTCGTGGCAACGTCAAAGACCGGTCAACTCCCCAACGCCGACACGGTGCGGCCGCTGGAAGTATTTGCCAGCCTCATGTCGCAGGTGCTCTTTACCATCCGTTCGCAGGAAAAGCTGGCCAAGGCCAAGGTCGAGTCGGAAACGGCCAACCGCGGGCTGGTGGCGCTCAACCGCCAACTGGAGCTGGCCATCAAGCGGACCAACGAGATGGCCCGTCAGGCCGCGGCCGGCGCCAAGCTCAAGAGCGAGTTTCTGGCCAACATGAGCCACGAGATCCGCACCCCCATGAACGCCATTATCGGCTTTGCCGATCTGCTGCTGAAGACCCATCTGGACAAGACCCAGCTCGACTATCTGGAAAAGATCCACATTTCCGGGCATGCCCTTTTGGGCATCATCAACGACATCCTCGATTTTTCAAAAATCGAGGCCGGCAAGCTGGAACTCGAACACCGGGAGTTTCAGCTCAACGAGTTGATGATGGAACTCCAGGATATGTTTTCAACGGCGACATCGGAAAAGGGGATTGAACTGATGATCCTCATCGATCCCAGCGTGCCCGTGTCGCTCATCGGCGATCCCATGCGGATCCGGCAGATTCTTATCAACCTGGTGAGCAATGCCGTGAAGTTCACCAACCGCGGGGAAATCACGGTGATGGTGACGCTGGCCGACGCCCAGGCCGACCGTTTGGTGCTGCGCTTTGCCGTGAAGGATACCGGTATCGGCATCCCCGAATCGTTGCTTCCGAGGCTATTTGACGCTTTTTCTCAAGCGGATGGCTCCACAACAAGAAAGTACGGCGGCACCGGTCTCGGGCTGGCTATCTGCAAGCAACTGGCGGAGATGATGGGCGGCCGCATCTGGGCGGAAAGCAGCCCCGACAAGGGCAGTCAGTTCTATCTCACCGTCGAGTTGCTTCGGCAGACGTCCATGCGGACCCAATCGCGTCTGGTGCACACCGCCGTCCGAGGTCGGCGGGTGCTGGTGGTGGATGACAACAAGAGTGTCCGAAGTATTCTGGAAGAGATTATGACTTCTTTCGGTCTCGAGGTGGACGCCGCCGGATCCGGTACTGAGGCCTTGGCGCGGATGAGCGGCGACTCGGCGTCGCCGGCCTACGATGCGGCGCTCATCGACTGGAAGATGCCCGATGTCGACGGCATCGAAACCGTGACCCGCATCCGCCGGGACCCCGGCCTGAGCAAGGTTCCTATCGTCATGATGACCGCTTTCGGGCGGGAGGATCTCGTCCGCAAAACGGAATCTCTGGGCATTGCCGACTACCTCATGAAGCCGGTGACGCCCTCGACCCTGCTCGATTCTCTCCAGACGGTCTTTGGCCACAAGACCTCGGAGGCCGCGGCGGCCTATGCCGACGACAGAGATACTGCCATGAGCCTCCTCAAGCAGGCAAATGTCCTGTTGGTGGAAGATAATGTTATCAACCAGCAGGTGGCCAGGGAAATCCTCAAGGGTGCCGGGATCCGCGTCGTCGTTGCCGGCAATGGAAGAGAGGCGCTGGAGCGGGTTGCAACCGAAACCTTCCATGCCATCCTGATGGACATTCAGATGCCTGAAATGGACGGCTACACCGCCACCCGAGAAATCCGACGTCTCGAGGGGATGAAGACGCTGCCCATCATTGCCATGACCGCCCATGCCATGAAGGGTGATCGTGAAAAGTGCCTGGCCGCCGGGATGGACGATTACGTCCCCAAGCCAATTGATGCGGAAGCGTTGCTGGAAACCCTCGCCCGGCGCGTCTCCGAAGCGGTAAAGGCCACTGCACCGGAATTACCATGGCCAAAGCCAAAGGTTCCGTCGGCTGCAGAAAGCAGCGACGGTGCCGTCAGCGAAGACCCGCCAGTGCTGCCTGACAGCGTGCCGGGGATCGATATTGCCGCGGGCATCCGGCGCGTGGGGGGCAGCAGCCGTTTTTACCGGTCCATCCTCGGTGATTTTTATAAACGCTATACCGGTGTGGCCGCCATCATCGGCTCTCTGCTGGACGACGGCGACAGAGAGGCCGCTGCCGAGCAGGTCCACAGCCTCAAGGGCGTGGCCGGCAGTCTTGCCGCCAACGCCTTGTTCGAAGCAGCCCAGTCTTTGGAAGCCTCTCTTCGCAATGGCGAGAGCGCCGCGCTCAAGACCCAGTACCACGCACTTTCCTTCCGACTCGACGAAATGCTCTCCTCCATCCGCAGCCTGGACCTGGCGTCTTAACCGCCGATAGGCCCCCGCAAGGTTGATGAAGCCGTAGAAAACCAATTTTGAACCACGGAGTCACAGAGGGCACGGAGAAAGCCAAAAGCAGTTGATGTTGATTACAAAATCTTCGTGTCCTTCGTGAACTTCGTGGTGATCAAAAATATCCGCGGGCGCAGCGTTTCCGGCAATGCATCATAGCGGTTTTCGTCCGGTGTGGATGACGGCGATGCCGTTGGTCAAGCGCCGGTAGGCAACGTCGGTGAAGCCGACGTCGGTCAACAGCGCGGCCAGTTCATCGGGCAGCGAGAACAGGCGGATGGTTTCCGGCAGGCAGACATACCCCTCCCGGTTGCCCACCAGGATCTGCCCCATGAGCGGCATGACATGGAAGGAATGAAAATCGTAGAGCCGGCGAAAAACCGGATTGACCGGTTTTGAAAACTCCAGGCACATGAATCGTCCGCCCGGTTTCAGCACCCGGTGCATTTCAGAGAAAGCCCGCCGCAGTCGGGTCACGTTCCGGATGCCGAACCCCACCATGGCGCCGTCGCAGATGTCATCCGGCAGACTGATGGCTTCGGCGTTTCCCTGGACGTAGTGGATGCGTTTTCTTGCGGCGCGGTGGCTGTTGCTCGCGCGCCCAGCCTGAATCATCTCCCGGTTGATGTCAAATAGCACCACCTTTCCGGCGGGGCCTGTCTTTTCATCGGCCAGAATGGACAGATCGCCGGTGCCGCCGCACACATCCAGCACCACATCGCCCGGCCGCAGGTGCAGCCGGTTGATGGCCATGCGCTTCCACAGGTGGTGGATCCCCAGGCTGCACAGCGTGTTCATGAAGTCGTAGTACGGCGCCACCGTGTCGAAGTGCCGCCGCACCCAGGATTCCTTCTCCGAGGCCGACACTTCCTTGAAGCCGAACGTCGCTTTGCCGGTGCGCTCGATATAATCGTCCAACTGCTGGCGGCGGATGCCGCGCTCGAACCATTTGGGTTGGTCGAATGACATGGTGGAGTCCGTATCCTTTCAGCCGTTTTCCGTTGTTCTGGCAGCGGCAACCGGTCGCAGGGTGGCTGTGGGCGCCGGTGCCGGGGCCAAGGTCAGGTGCATCATGTAGTTGACGGACGTGGACCGGCACAGGCCGGCATGATTGAGATAGGGCAGGTAGCGCAGGCCGGTGACTGCGTTCGTACGAAGGCCAGCCGATGCCCCCCAGGCGGCGATGTCGGCCGGCCTCACGAACTGTCGCCAGGAGTGCGTTCCTCGGGTGACGATCCCGAGCACCCATTCGGCCATGACGATTGCCAGCAGCCAGGAGCGCAGGGTCCGGTTCAGGGTCGCGATCACCAGGTGCCCCCCCGGTTTTAAAAGCCGGGCGCAACCGCCGATGACCGATGCGGGTGACGGCACGTGCTCCAGCAGTTCCATGCACGTGACGGCGTCGTAGCCGCCGGCCGGGGCGTCTTCAAATGCTTCCACCGTGCTTCGGTGATAGGTCACCGGCAGACCGTTATTCCGGCCGTGGCGGCGCGCCACCGACAGCGCCGCCTCACCCATGTCGATGCCGGTGACACGGGCGCCGCGAGCGGCCATGGCCTCGGCCAGCACCCCGCCGCCGCAACCGACGTCCAGGACCATTTTGCCTGAAAGGCCGGCCACACTGGTGTCGATGAACCGGACCCGCAGCGGATTGATGCAGTGAAGCGCGGCGTAGCCGCCTTCAAGATCCCACCATTTGGAGGCCGCCGCCTCAAATCGCCGCAGTTCATCCGGATTGATGTTGTCGTTTATATCGCTCATCGTTTTTCCGATTTTGGGCCCTTGAATTGGATCCCCGTTCACCTATGACGGCTGAGGCGAAAAATCAAGGCGCGGCCTGCATGATTGCAGACCGATTTAGGAAGGAACTATAGGATGCCCCCTTCTACCCTGGAAGATCCGCAAGACGGCTACGTCAGCACGCCGGGCGGCCGCCTCCATTACCTGAAATGGGGCGGGGCCGGTCCCTGCGCCCATCTGCTGCATGCCAACGGGTTTTGCGCGGGCACCTACGGGCCCTTCGTCCGGTACCTGACCCGGGAACTGACGGTATTTGCCAGCGACATCCGCGGGCACGGCGGCTCCGATCCGTTGAGCCACCACCGGATCGGCCACTGGAAGATCTTCGCCGCCGATCTCAAAGAGCTGATCGCGTCGGCCATCGGACCCCCTGTCGTTGGTATCGGCCACTCCCTGGGGGCCGTCACCACCTATATCGCAGCCGCCCAATATCCCGGCCTGTTTTCCGCGATCATCCTGATCGATCCGCCGATTTTGCCCCGGCATTGGCTCTGGGGGCTGGCCATACTCAAGCTGGCGGGGCTCGGCGGACGCATCCCTCTGGTCCGGGGCGCCCGGCGGCGGCGTGTGTTCACGGACAAGCATGAGGCGTTGAAGCGATTTCTCTCCCGGCGGAGTTTCAAGACCTGGTCAAAAGAGTTTGTGGAGGCGTATCTGGAGTGCGGTCTGCTCGAAAAGGACGATCAAACGGCCATGCTGCGCTGCGATCCGGAACTGGAGGCCCAAATTTTCGAATCGATTCCAATCGACGTGTGGCGATACGGTCCGCGGATCTCCTGCCCGGTGCTCACAATCCGCGGCGCGGCCTCAGACACCTTCCTGCCCGATGCTGCAGCGCGTCTTGGGCGCATCGTGCCCCGCTGCGAATCGATCACGATCCCCGACGCCGGCCACTTCGTCCCCATGGAACAGCCCGAGGCCTGCGCGCAGGCCATCGTCGCCTTTGTCCGGCGCGCCAGGCACAGTGACCCCACGCCGGGTGAAGCATTATCACACTAAGCCGCTGTCTTCACATCCTTGCAGTGTGCCGTGGCATGTTCATGGCCGCGTCAGGGAGGACCCCAACCCCAGCTTTGTAATGGCATTCCTTGCTGGCCGTGGTCGTTATTTTGGAATACTGTCTTTCCATAGGCGCTGTTCGAGACGGATGCGGATAGACCCAGAAGGTTCATCCCCGAGGAATGATTGTCGGGAAAAGCGGTCTTGAACTGTCAATGATCGGATTGGTTGTTGATATTTGCAAAGCCAACGAAGGTTACGCTCAGGAAAATTATACTTAAGTTTTTTCATCACCATAAAGGTCCATATCCGGATAATATTTTTTTGCGCACTCAGGACAAATCCCGTGGCTAAATACGACATCGGAATGCTTATGAATATATGATTCAATATGATTCCAATATCCCTTATCATCGCGTATCTTTTTACAGGTAGAGCATATCGGTAATAGACCACTTATAATCTTCAACTCCTGTGTTTTTTCTTTGACGGTCTTTTCCAGTAAAAGATTCATTTTTTCGACTTTACCATGAATGTTGAGGAACGCATTTATCAGAATTAAGGCCATAGAAATATTAAGAGCTGAAAACGCATATTCAAATAAATATAGGAATGAAACAATTCCCATATCTACCAGCACATCATTTATAGTAGCACAATATAAGACAGCCATTGCCACAACTACTGGGGTTTTCCCATGGCTGGAACTTCGTTGAAATTTGATCAGCCCAACTATTAAGGTCGTAAATATGATAAGCGAAAAAATAGTCTGAATATTATAAATAACACCCGGGCGTGATTCAAGAATATGAATATTCAGTATCTCACCAAGAACAATGAATTTTTCTGCAGTATACTCGGGAGATAAAGTCAGGTGGCTTTTAATTGTATATCCAGCAATGATGAATCCAATATTTATGCTCGTAATTATGATAAGGGTTCTTAAAGATAACTTTCCAGTCAAATTGTGATAAAAAAAGCTAAGTGTGATAGTTAAAAGAGCAATCGACATGAATTGAAGCCTCTGCCATTCAGCTGAGGTTGAAAAATCAATCGAGTTGTAGAGGCCAACACACCCGATATCGTATACGACGCTGGCAAAACATACGAGAGCGAAACTTCCGTTTGTTTTGTCACTTGGATATCGTATATAAATGAAAATAAAAAGGATACCAACAAAGCCACTAATTGCGGCCATCGCGACAACAGGCACTGAATGTGGAATCATAGTTGGCGGACCTTTGCTTTCTTATCGATATTGATAACCCGGTAAAAAGTCCTCCGACCGTCATGCCGGACTTGATCCGGCATCCATTAGCCTTAGAAATCACTGGATTGCCTTGGAAACCCGGTGCTTCGCATCGAGTTCCAGACAGACAGCGCCGGATCTCGCTTCACTCGTGCGGAATGACAAAAATGGTGGGAATCCGACTTTTTACGGGACTGTCAATGAAATGACCAATGCCCGGTGGTGTCTTTGACAGTTTCCACCCTAACACGGTCTCCGTCAATCATTTTGTCCGTATTATTTGAGGGCAGCGGTGTCAGGGACTGGCTGCGCAATTGGCTGCCCCTGGCCGGGTTGCCGCTGTGACTGCCGCATCATGCGCAGCGTGTTGCCGATGACGCTCAGACTGCTCAGCAGCATGGCGATGACCGCCACCACCGGAGACAGCAGCCCCGTCATGGCCACGGGAATCATCAGCAAATTGTAGACAAAGGACAGCGCGAGGTTTTGATGGATATTGCACCGGACGCGGCGGGCGATCTGCAAAAAATCCAATAGCTGCTCCGGATGGCTGCGCATGAGGGAGATATCGGCCACCTCGGCGTCCAGGGCGTTTCCGCTGAATACGGTTACCGCCAGATCGGCCGCGGCCAGGGCCGGTGCATCGTTGATGCCGTCGCCGATCATGGCCACACCGGCGCCTGCTATTTGGAGGGTTTTCACACGGCTGGCTTTGGCTTCGGGAGACAGTCCCCCTTCGGCCGATAGAATGCCGATTTGCTGGGCTACCTGTCGGGTCACCGACGGCGCATCACCGGAGAGCAGCGACAGGGACAGCCCCTCACGGGCAAGACTGTCGACGGCCAGTTTCATGCCGGGACGCAGGCGATCTCCGAAGTGCAGGGTGCCGATCAGCCGGTCGTCTTCACTGATGTACACCGCCGACGACACGCCATCCGGGTCCGTGGACAGCGGCAGGGTCCGGGGCAAAGGATTGCCTGCGCCGGTAAAGCGGGCATTGCCGATGTTGATCCTGCTGCCGCCGATACGTCCGGTCACGCCGGCGGTGTGGGCCGTGATCTCCGATGCCGCGGGGATCTCCAAACACCGCTCTCTGGCGTTACGGCGGATTTCCTCGGCGATGGGATGCCGGCTGGCGGTCTCCAGGGCGGCGGCCATGGCCAGTACCGTGTCGGGAGCGATTCCGGGTGCGGCGGAGATGCCCAATAAACGCCACCGTCCGGTGGTCACGGTGCCGGTTTTGTCCAGAATTAGGGCGGAAACGCCGGCAGCGGTTTCGAAGGCGTCGAAATCGCGTACGAGAATGCCCTGGCGTGCCGCCATCGAAACGCCGGCCACCCGTGCCAGGGGAACGGCCACGCCCAGGGCGCAGGGGCAGGCGATGACCAGGACCGTGACGGCGCGAATCAGTGCCGTCTCCCCGCCCAGGCCGGCGACGGCGGTGCCAACGGCAGTGAACACCGCGAGCGCGATGACGGTCGGCACAAAGTATAGCAGCCATTGTTCGGTGCGGCTCTCATGCGACGTTTTTACGGCAAGGGCCGCCTGCATGATCCGGATCATCTGCATGAGGGTGGTATCCGGTCCCACTTGAAGGGCACGCACCCTGAGATCTCCGTCCACAACCGTGCAGCCGCTGATGACCGGAGAACCTGGGCCTTTTCCCACCGGCCGCGGCTCACCGGTGAGGGTGGATTCGTCCATCGTGCCGTCACCGGAGATGACGACGCCGTCGGCGACGGCCGCCTCACCGGGACTCAACCGGAACATGTCCCCTGAGGCGAGCCGCAGCGCCGGCACGTAGCGGCCCTCAGGGCGCTCGGTCGTGCACAGGCGCACCTTGGCCGGCACCAGGGCGCTGAAGGCACCCAGGTCGCTGTGGACAGCGGCCTTGGCGCGCTGCTCGAGGATCTGGCCCAGTAGCACCAGGGTAATGAGCATGGCGCAGGTGTCAAAGTACAGATGAATGCTGCCCCGGATCAGGTTGACGGTGCTGTAGGCAAAGGCGCTGGTGGCGGCGATGGCGATCAGGGTCTCCATGCCGAACGCCCGGGCGCGCAGACCGGCGGCGGCGCGCATGAAAATGGGCTGGCCGCCGTAGCCGTAGACGATCACTGCCAGCAGGAACATGGGCAGCGATATCTTGAAAATGCTGTCGGCATCCAGATTCGTGACGAATCCGGTGTATAGGGCTGCGCTGAGCATCATGATGTTCATGGTAAGCAGTGCGCACACTGAAAAGCGGATGAACGCCCTGCGGTGAAAGCCGCGCGACTCGGACTCGCCCACCAGGGCAGCCCGGTAACCCAGCCGGTCAACGGCGGCGATGATGTCGGCGGGTCGGCGGCGCCGCGGGTCGTAGCGGCAGGAGAGGCGGTCGCTGGAGAAATGGCTGGTGGCCTCGGTCACGCCGGGCAGCCCCGAGACGGCACGCTGGATGACCCAGGCGCAGGCCGGGCACCACATCCCATGAATCGCTATCGCCAGAGGCAGGCTGTCGTCTCCGGCAGTGCCTGCCGGTTCGCCGCTGGACCCCGGAGCGTCGCCCCCGGCAAGGCGGTCGAGATCGGCGGTGGTGGTGGGGATGATGCCCAGGCTGCGGCATTCCTGGAACAGTTCACTGGCGGCGGCATCACCCGCGATCCCCGCTTCGGCCAGGATGGTGTAGACCTGTCGGCAGCCGATGCAGCAAAATCTCAAGGTGCGGCTGCCTTCTGACAGCGTCCGGGCTCCGTGGGTGATCGGCAGCCCGCACAGCGCACAGATGTCGGCGGTGGTCATCGGCCTACTGTCCATTCACAGGGCAATCGCGCACAGGATTGTAGGAGCGGGCCATGCCCGCGATTTGGCCAATCGCGGATGGGCCCGATTAATTTCGGGCGCCCAGCGATTTGACAAAGGCGATGATGCGCCACCGGTCGGGGGGGGCAATCGTGGTGGCCAGTGCCGGCTGGCGGCCTCCCGGAATGCCGTAGCTGATTTCCTTGAACATCGCTCCCGGAGAAAGCGCCTGCACCTTGGCGCTGCGAAGATCACCGGGAAGTGGGGCGAAACTTTGTCCCACGGTGCCCTGGCCGTCGAAAGCGCGGCCGTGGCATTGCTGGCAGTATCGCCCGTAAAGGATCTTTCCGGCCGCAACGACTTCGGCTACCGGCGTGCCCGCCAGCGGTGATGTGAGATCACCGGTTGCTGCCAGGCGCCACAGTGTTTCGCCGCCGGTTACCGGGACCAGACCCGTATCCATGACCAGCAGCGGCTGCTCGTGGGGCCGGACTGCCGGCGTTTCCCACATGCGGCCAACCTTCATGTTATAGTCATACGTCGTGATGACCCCGTAAGCGGCGAACAGGACGACGGAAACGGCTATCAGCAGTATTGTCACGCGCTTCATCTATTCCCCCATACGCCCTTTGACGTGTTGCGGAAATGGCAGAAACTGGTAGGCCGCGTAGGCGGACTGCGCCGGCACATCTGCCACCGGGCGGTAGCTCCAGGTGGGTTGTCCCAGGTCGGATACCACGTAAAAGGACAAAAACCCTTTGCCCAGGATAATGGCTACCAGCACGGCGATCCACAGCCAGGTGCGCCAGACGGATTCGTTTTTGGTGGCGTGCGTCATGATATCTTCACTCCCAGTGCACCGTGAAGGGTAATGTAGAGAACGGCCCAGATAAATACCCCGACGATGATCAGCACCATGAACAGGGGAAAAGGCGCGTCGCGGTCTTCGATGCCGTCGGGAAACACATGGGTGATGGCGGTTTTTCGGTGCTCGGCGTCTTTGGTGCGAAAATGCATATAGCCCAGGCCGATGAAAAAAATCACCATGAACACCAGGGTGGGGAAGACCACCCCCATGACATGTTGAAAGTTGAGCAACGCGAATAACCGCATGGCGCCTCCTCTACGGTGCCTTGATCAGTGCAAAGAGTATTACCGCCGCGCTGGTGGCCAGGCCGGCGATTGCCAGAAATACCAGCGCTGCCATCTCGTAGCGCCCCCACCGTGACACGCGTGTCGGCTCACCGCCGTCGTTTTCCAGGGGCAGATAACGCGCCCGCTGCTGATCGGTGAACTGACCGGTGTTGAGCGCCCAGAAAAACACCACCAGGCTCAGCACCAACCCGACACTCATATAAGCCATGAAATAAGGAAAATACATCGTCTCGTCCTTTTATACGTCCAATCTTGATGCGCCCGTAAAAAGTCCGGATCTCTCGCAAAGCCGCCAAGATCGCAAAGTTAATACAGTGATATTAAATAATTTTTTCTTGGCGCGCTTGGCGTCTTTGCGAGCTTGTCAATCTTACTCCTCAGAAACAGTCTCTACTGTGTCGTTGAAAATTAGCCACGGCACTTATGAAGTGCACGGAGTTTTTGATCCATTACTGTTTTTTAGGCTTTCTCCGTGTCCTCCGTGATCCGTGGTGAATACATATTGCTGTTTTTTACGATTACGGCTCATAGGCCGCATCGATGCCCCGGGGCTCGGCGTTGGCATCGCTCTGGTTGATGAAATAGACGGCGACATAGTTGCCCACGTCCCAGATTTTCTCAGATTCCAGCTCCCGCTTGAAGTACGGCATGGCCGTGCCGGTGATGCCGTTCATGATCTGGTAGTAAAGGATGCCCCCGGAGATGCCGCGGTTTTTCACGATGGTGAAATTGAGCGGCGGCGGATAAATGTACGGCTGCGCCGGTCCCATGCCGTCGCCCACCGGGCCGTGGCAGCCGAGGCAGAAATCCTGATAGATCTTGTGGCCGCGGGCCAGCCCGGCCGCCGTCGTGGGGTAGGGGTTGGGGATCTCACGCCAGCCGGCGGGCACTTCACTGTGAAGCCATTTCACGTTGGCTTCCACGCCGGCCTCGTATGCCGCGATCGCCTTTTCTTTCCAGTATCGCTGGCGTGCCATGCGCCGGTCCGCATCTTTCATGCCCAGTCCCTGGACGTAGGCGATGAGTTCGTCCGTCTCGCCGTCACCCAGAAACCCAAAAGCGGGCATGATGGACACGGGCCGGGTGTAGCGGGGGTTGGTGAAGTGGGCCAAGTGCCAGTCGTCGGGGTGCTCTCCCCCGTCCTGCGAGAGGTCCGGACCGGTGCGCTGCGAGCCCAGCAGGATCGGGTGATCGCTGATATAGTCCCCGGCCTGGGCAATGCGCTCGGCCCCCAGGCCCCAGTCGACGGTGCGGATGGACTGGCTGTGGCAGTAGACGCAGCCGTTGCTGATATAGATGGCCCGGCCGGCGTTTTCAGGGGCCGTCCGCAGGCGGTAGATCTCCGAAGGGACTGTTTTGCTCGTGTTGGCATAAGGGAGCACGACCACCACGAACACAACGGTGAACAGGATGATCAGGCTGCCGAAAACCACCGATAGGGGCGTCATTTTCATGATGACGATACTCCCGGGTTGAAAAAAAGCGTCCGGACGATGTTGTAGAGCCCGAGCGCCGAGGAGGTGAAGATCATCAGGCCCAGGGAGGCCCTTACGAGGTAGTAGACGTGGATTTCGGGCAGCACCCGGTAGACGGTTTCACCGTTGAGCCAGGCGTTGCCCTGGATGAGGCCGGCGATGGTGAGCACCACCGTGAAGCCGACGACGCCGATGAGCACCATCCAGTACTGGAAGTCTGCGAGAAGACGGCTGTAGAGCGGTTTTCCCGCAATACGCGGCAGGATGTAGTAGATGCCGCCCAGACTGATCATGCCGGCAAAACCCAGCACGCCGATGTGGGCGTGGGCCACCACCCAGTTGTTGAAATGGGTGACGCGCTGCACGTCGGGTAGTGCCATCATCGAGCCCTGGATGCTGACGAAGAAGTACATGATGGTGCCGGTGAAAACGAACTTGGCGCCGATGTCGGCGTGGATTTCCCCCAGTTTGCCCTTGGCCGTGTACCAGATGTTGATGAGGAAGGCCATGACCGGGATGACCATGGCCACGGAGTCCACGATGGCCACCACCTTGAGCCAGGTCGGTACCGGCACCTGCAGCAGGTGATGGGTGCCGATGTGGGTGTAGACCACCAGCAGCGACCAGAACCCCAGCAGCGACAGGGTGTGACTGTAGAGCGGCGCCTTGCATGCCCTGGGGATGACGTAGTAGGCCACGGCCGCCGACAGCGGCGTGAGCAGCAGGCCGAACACGTTGTGGCCGTAAAACCAGAGCAGAATCGCGTCGGGGATGCCCACCAGGGCGCCCGTGTCGGGCCGCCAGATGACGTTGCCCATGGCAAAGGTGCATGCGGTGAGCACCGCCCCGGCACAGGCATACCAGACCGATACGTAGAGCAGCGGCTCCTGGCGGTGTTTTACCGTCATGAGCAGATTGATGATCACCATTCCGAAGACAGCCACCACCAGCATGTCGACGGGCCAGATCATTTCGGCGTACTCGCGCCCCTGGCTGTGCCCGCTGGCCAGTGTGGCCACCACCCCCACCAGCATAATGTTCCAGACGATCACCGTGGCCACGCCCAGTTTCTCACTGAACAGCGGGGCCCTGAGCACGCGGGGCACGATGTAGAAGACCCCGGCCATCAGACCCGGCGTCACGAAACCGAACAGCACGAGGTTGACGTGGATGGGGCGTACCCGGCCGAAGACGATCCAGGCGATGTTTTCCGTAAGATCGGGCGCCACCAGTTCAAGGGCGCCGGTAAACCCGAAGAGGGTCGCCACGATCATCCAGCTTCCGGCGGTCAGGCAAAACCCTTTTGCCGTGTTGTAGGAGGGGCTCGCCGTATCTGTGTTCCTTGACAAATCAGGTTCTCCTTGTGATGGACGCCCGCGCGCGCGGCCGTCGTTGGCGACGGATCAACTGTGGCAGGCCAGCCAGCATCCGATGTTCGCCTTTTTCTCCCGGTGGCATTCTATGCAAAATCCCATGTAAAAACGCTTCCCCTTGAGGCGGTCCATGGTTTCCACCGCCCCGTGGCAGGACTGGCACTCAATGCCTTTGCGGATGTGCCGCTCATGGTTGAACAGCACGTGCTCGGCCACGAGGTAGACTTTGCGCCACGGCGTCGGGGTGTTGGTGTCGAAGTAATTGTGCTCTTTTTTAATCTGCGGGTGGCCGGCGATAATGTAGCGGTGGCAGTACAGGCATTTATCCACCGGCGGCAGCCCCGGGTGGATGGACTCGCCGACGTAAGGGTGGCAGAACTGGCACTGGATGGCCTTGTGGCCGGCGTGCAGCCGATGGGAAAAGGGAATGGGCTGCTCCGGACCGATCGCCGTCGCCGGCGACATGTAGAAAAAGTACAAAAACCCCAGAATCAGCAGCACGCTGGCGGTGATGAGCGCCAGCGGCCCGAGATTTGCCCGAAGGGCGGCAATGGTTTCGCCAAAGGCGGTGAACAACCGCTGCAGGCGGCCGCGGGTCGCCACCAGGATGATGGCGAGTGCCAGAGCGAGCAGGGTAGCGGTGGCGATCAATATCTCCATCACGCCACCTCCTTGGCCGCCTCGGAGTCGATGGGCGCGCCCCGCACGAGGTCGGGAAAGGTATTCATCCCCCAGGATACGGCTGCCGCCATGAGCCCCAAAAATCCGATCGAGATGAAAAGGTCCGTCAGGTTCAGGGGCAGGTGTGCCGTATGGTGGTGAAAGGCCGGCCCGGTCACCAGATAGTGCTCCATCCAGATCGCCACCAGGACTACCGAGCAGATGGCGATCATGGCTTTGGGCATGGTTTTGATCCGCTGGTTGATGAGGATGAGAAACGGCCCGATGAATCCGGCAATGAACACCCCCCAGGCCAGCGCGTTCCAGGGCTGGGTCATGGTGCGCTCAATGACAAATGAGGTCTCTTCAGGAATGTTGCCGTACCAGATGACCACGAGCTGGCAGTAGAAGAAGTCGGCCCACAGGAGACAGAAGGCGAAAAACAGCTTGCCGATGTCGTGAAACTGGTTTGGCTTGAGGGAAAACGCCACGCTGGGGCTGAGATGCAGGAGCGCCGCGGTGATGATGATCCCTGCCAGACCGACATAAATGGCCTTGACGAAGGTATAGGCCCCGAACAGGGTGGAGTACCAGTGCGGGTCCACGCTCATGATCAGATCGTAGCCCAAGAGGGACAGGATCAGTGCAAAGACCATCAGGTACACGATGGCCAGAACGTTCACCCGCCCGCGCACCGCTTCGTTGCCCTGCTTGAGTGCCATGGCGGCCCGCACGTAGGCCAGTCCGGTGCCGTAGAGGATCAAAAGGCCAATGAGGTCGCGGGTGAAAAGAAACGGCAGGTTGAGCCAGACTTCCTTGCCGTGCAGGTCGTGATGGAGCCCGGGTAACACATGGGCGTGGCCTGCCAGCATGATGACAAAGAGCGCCACCGATACGGGGAAAAACGCCGTGAAGGATTCGGCCACGCCGGACAGCGGCCCGCTCCACCGGGCCCGGGTGGTGTGCATGATGGCGGAAAAGACAAGCCCCCCCTGAGCGATGCCGGAAAAGACCATAAAATTGATGAGGTAAACCTGCCACGCCTTTCCCGGATGGCCGCCGAATACTTCCAGGGCAAAGGCCGCAAGGCCGATGATTACCATGACCAGAAAGACGACAAAGGCCGGCTTGCCAATGATGGGGGTGCGCGCGTTGGCGGCCGTGTCAGCGGGCATCGGGCACCTCCCGGGTTTGCGCGCCGTTTTCTTGAAAGAAAGCGGTCAGATCGATTTTGCCTTCTGCCCCGCAGGTGGCCACGATACCGTAATGCTCGCCGGAGCATCGGGGATCGTAGTGATCCATCCCTCGGTAGTCCGGCAGCCGGGCGAAGGCGATGAGCCCCATCACATTGGCCAGGACGGCAAACAAAATCGTGCACTCGAAGCCCACGATGAAAAAGGGCACCAGTGCCACCACCGGTTTGCCGCTGACGATAAGGCCCCAGCGCGAAGCGGTGAAGGCCGCCAGCAGAAAGCCGATGAAAAATCCGGCGACGCCGCCGCATAAGGTGATCCATCCGATCAGGCTCTTTTTTGCGGACAGGGCCGCTGCGATCTTGTGACTGGGGATGGGGCTGTGCACCCCGGTGATCCGCCAGTCCGAACGCGCCTTGAGGCGCCGGATCGTTTCGGCCGCCCGGTTTTCATCGGTGAACAGGCCGATGATGTGTGTTTCAGCCGGCATGGTGGCCTCCTTCGTGCAGCGTTTCCTTGATCTCGGTCATGGAGATGGCGGGCAGGTGTTTGACGAACAGCAGAAAGAGGAAAAAGAAGAGGCAGAAACTGCCGATCATGATGCCGAACTCGACCGCCGTCGGGGTGTAGTGCCCCCAGGCGTTGGGGATGAAGTCGTGGGCCACGCTGGTGACGATGATGACAAAGCGCTCGTACCACATCCCGACGTTCACCAGAATAGAGACGATGAGCAGTTTCGGGATCGAGGTGCGCACCGATTTGAAGAAAAGCGTGAGCGGTACGACGGTGTTGCAGATGACCATGATCCAGAAGCCCACCCGGTAGTCTCCGGTAGCGCGCCATTTGAAGATGGCAGCCTCGACCGGGTTGTGGCTGTACCAGGCGATGAAAAACTCGGTGCCGTAAGCAAAGGCGACGATGAGCCCCGTGAAGATGATGGTCTTGGCCACGGCTTCAAGCACCCCCATGGTGATGATTGACTCGCAGTTGAGGATGCGCCGCAGGGGGATCATGAGGGTGAGCACCATGGCGAGCCCGGAATGGATGGCGCCGGCCACGAAGTAAGGGGCGAAAATGGTGGTGTGCCAGCCCGGGACGACGCCGAGAGCGAAGTCCCAGGACACGACGCTGTGCACGGAGATGACGAGCGGTGTTGCCAGGGCCGCAAAGAACAGATAGGCCCGGCTGTAGTGCCGCCACTGTTCCCACGCGCCGGTCCAGCCGAGGCTTAGGACGGTGAAGATCTTTTTGCGCATGCCGGTGGCATTGTCCCTCACCACTGCCAGGTCCGGGAGCATGCCGGTGTACCAGAACAGCGAGCTCACCGTCAGGTACGTGCTGATGGCGACCACGTCGAACATGAGCGGCGACTGGAAGTTGGGCCACAGGGTCCGCTGGTTGGGCACGGGGAGCATGTAGAAGACCAGCCAGACTCGTCCAAGGTGGATAAACGGGTAGAGACCGGCCGTGCACACGGCAAAGACGGTCATGGTCTCAGCCGCCCGGGCGATGGGATTGCGCCATCCGGCCCGAAACAGGTGGAGAATCGCCGAGATCAGGGTGCCCGAATGGGCGATACCCACCCAGAATACGAAGTTGATGAGATAGGTGCCCCAGTGGATGGGGGTGTTCATGCCGGCGACCCCGACTCCCACGAGGATCTGGTAAAGCCAGCAGGAGGCCCCTCCCAGGATGCCTAAGATTAGCAGGGCGATGGTCAGCCAGTAGGCGCGCCCGGGGGGCTTGAGCGTGTCCAGGACGATGCGGTCAACCTTGCTGAACGTCAGTTCGGACATGGGGTCATTTCCGTTGCTACAGGTCGTGGACGACCTTTTTAAGGTAGATGACAGCCGGTTTGGTGTTCAGATATCCCATGACCTGGTAGGCCCGGGGGTCTGCCGCCAGTTGCCGGATGCGGCTTTCGGGATCCATGAAGCTGCCGAACGTCAGCGCCCCGGTCGGGCAGGTCTGCACGCACGCCGGCACCACTTCACCGTCTGCGATGGCCCGCGCCTCGTTTTTGGCCGTGCCGTGGGCCTCCTTGATCCGCTGGATGCAAAAAGAGCACTTTTCCATGACCCCCTTGCTGCGAACGGTTACGTTGGGGTTGAGCTGAAGATTCATGGGTTTGGGCCATTGCCAGGTGTACCAGTTGAAGCGGCGGACTTTGTACGGGCAGTTCTGGGCGCAGAACCGGGTGCCGATACAGCGGTTGTAGATCTGGTTATTGAGACCTTCCTTGGAGTGGTGCGGCGCGTAGACCGGGCATACCGATTCGCACGGGGCGTTGTCGCAGTGCTGGCACATCATCGGTAAAAATGAGATGCGGTTGCCATCGGCCGGCGCGACGTAGCGCTCGATGCGCATCCAGGCCATCTCACGGCCTCTTCGGATCTGGTCTTCGCCGGCGATACCGATGTTGTTTTCCGCATAGCAGGCCACCGCGCAGGCGCCGCAGCCGACGCACCGGTCCAGGTCCACCACCATTCCCCATCGGTAGCCCTCATGGTCGTGGGGCGGATAGAAATCGCGCTTGGGATCGTAGCCTTCGGCAATGGGCAGGGTCAGGGGAAAATTGTCCATGGTGAGCCCTGCGGGTTCGGCCGCCGGCGGATCGATCAGATCGGCCACCGCAACGCTGAGGGCGATTTTCCGGTCGTGTTGTTCACGGCTGCCATCGGTATGAGCTAACGCACCTTTTTCCCCGGTCGAGAGGATTGTCACCGGCGTCACCATCAGCAGGGGGCCGTCGGATACGTGCTGCCGCTCGGACGGCAGCACATCCAGCGGGTTGGTGCCCACGCCTTCGGCCCAGCGGCCACCGGCGGTTCTGCCTTGGCCCATGTGCATGGCCAGCAGACCGGGGACCACATCAGCGCTTTCATAAACGGGAGCGCCCACCCGTCCCCACTTGGACTGAATCCGGACCATGTCGCCCTGTGCGATACCCAGTTTGGCGGCGGTATCCGGATGGATGACCACCGGGTTTTGCCAGGCGGTGCTGGTGATGGGGTCCGGGACTTCGCACAACCAGGGACGGTTGGCATTGCGGCCGTCGAAAAATCGCAGAGACGGCACCGCGGTGAAGGCCAGGTCCGAGGCCGGCACATCGACAATGCGATGAAACAGATCGGCAAAGGAGGCGGCCGGAACCGGCGGAGTGTCGCGGGCGACCGGTGCACCGGGCGCGTCGAACCGGCCACCGGTCTGGATGACGTCCAGCCAGTCCATTTCAGAAGAGACGCTGCCTTTTCTGAGCATCTGGGCATAGAGCCATTCCCGGGCGCGGGTGTCATGGCGCGGCCCGGGCACTGAGCTGTCCAGCAGGATTTCCACCAGGTGCGGGGCGTCTGTGAGCGCGCCCATGGCGGGCTGGAGCGTCCCCGTGACGCCGTCCCTGCCGCTGTAGTCGTCCCAGGATTCCAGCGGCAGGCGAACGGGGATCACCAGATCGGCCAGGGCTGCGGTTTCATCCATAAACGCCGAAAAACAGACGGTGAAAAAGGCTGGGCTTTGAAGCACCCGCGCCTGGGATCCCTTGGGGAGTGCATAGACGGGGTTGACGTTGTTGAGCAGCACCAGATCGGCGTCACCGGATTTCAAGGACTGAAAAAAAGCGGCAATGTCACCCCGGCTGGCGGCGATTTCCACCCGGTGGCGGTGCTCCATGTCGATGAGCCGCAGCGTGGGATCCAGGATCAGATTCAACAGGTTGGCGGCCATGTCCGTCTGGACGCTGTTGGCCACCGCCGGCCCTGTACCCAGGATCAGGGGGGCCGTTGCCGCCATCAGGCAGTCTTTGAGTCGCGTGAAGTCTCTCGCTGAAATGCCGGTAGCGGCCTGAACGGCTGCGTCATCGTAGCGCTCGGATACCTGCTGGATGCGCTGGTAGATGACTGGGGGCAGCTCGCGGCCTTTGCCCGCGGCAACGGCGTGGCGCAGCAGCCCCAGTGCAATCGCTACCTCCGAACCGGGCCGGCAGGCCAGCCAGTGGTCGGCATTGGCGCCGGTGAGGGTCCGACAGGCGCTGATGTGGAAAAACCGGGCTTTGCGCCCCTGGGCAAAACGGTGCATTTCTTTGAACTTGCGGGTGTACTCCACCGGCGAGAGCCAAGTGTCGAGAAAATCGGCACCGAAAGACACCAGGCAATCGGACGCATCTATCCGGTAGGAAGGTAGACCGTCCACCTGGAAAATATCTCGGTTGGCCGCCTTGAGCGATTCATAGGCAACCGGCTCGAACACGATCGGTTTACCGGAGTGCCAGGTCTTGAGAACTGCCGCGGCCGTGGCCATAAAGCTTTCACCGGCGACTTCCGTCATGAGCTTGACGCGGTCCCGGCCCTTGGCGGCAGCCGCTGCACCTTTGCTGCGGATCATGCCGACAGCTTCCTCGGTGGTGACGGGCTGCCATTTTTCGCCCTTCTTCACCATGGGCGTGGTGAGCCGATCGGGGTGATAAACGGCCTGCAGGGCGGCCTGACCGCGCATGCACAGCGCACCCTGATTGATGGGGCTCAAGGGGTTGCCCTCGAGCTTGATGACCCGCCCTTCGCGGTTTTTGGCGATGACACCGCAGCCGGCCGGGCATTCGCGGCAGGTGGTGGCGTACCAGGCGGCCTTTCCGGTGACCATGTCGTCCGGGGCGTTGACCAGTGTGTAGAGGTGTTTTTCCGCATCCGGCGAGCAGCCCGCAGCGATGGACAGGGAGCCGATTCCGGCGATTTTCAGAAAGGTGCGTCTTTTCATGAATCCGGTACTCCCTCGGAAAGAGGTGGTTCGCTGATGACTACCGGCCGATGATGCTGTCGTGCGGATGATGCGGGCCGGCCATTTGGAGAGGGGCAAGAAAATGGCGGCACCCGCAAGTGCCCCGGATTATATGGAAGGGGGCCTGGGGTGTCAAGCCGGCTGATGCGTCTGACAGGGATTGGGGTATTGATACCTATCGTTTCACTATGATACCGGCGGCGGATTGTTCTTTTCTTCCCTCCCGGCCTCGGTCGGCGGTACGGCTGGTCGACGGTCAGCCGGTCAGGGGCAGGCCGGCCGCTTCGAAGATGGGCCGAAGATGCGCCAGGCTTTCGCGGCCGGCGGTTTCGGGCATGTCCACGTAGGGATAGAGCTCCAGGCTGATATCACCCGCGTATTCCAGCCGGACCATGGCTTCGAAGACACCGGCGAAGTCGATGGCGCCGAGACCGGGGATGAGATGGTTGTGCTTGCGGGTGGGGGCGATGTCTTCGATGTGGACGTGGCCCACCCATTCGAACAGCGTCTCAAAGGCGGTGCGGGGGTCTTCACCAGCGCAGAAGAAGTGGCCGATGTCGAAGTTGATGCCCACCCAGGGCGAGCGGACTTCTTTAATGAATTCTTTGAATTCTGAGGAGTTTTCCAGCAGCAGATCAGGTTCGGGCTCCACAAGCAGGCGAATGCCCAGCGCTTCTGCTTGAGGGGCCACCCGCTCGATGCCCCGGTGAAACAAGGCCATGGCGGCTTTCCGGTCCATTCCGTCCAGGGGGCCTCCCGGGGGGATGGAAATGTTTGCGCATCCCAGGGTTTTAGCCACGTGCAGCGAGGCCAGGGTGTGGCGGATGCGGATTTCCCGTCGGTGGGCTTCGGGTTCAATCCAACTGGGCAGATAGGTGTCTCCTACGGCGAACAGGGTGAAGCTGTTGAGATTGGTGACTTTCAGGTTGAGTGCGGTGAGCTGGCGACCGAGCGCGGCCAGATCCTCAGGGGCGTATTCAGGCGGATACAGGTGCGGGCTGTCGCACATGATTTCCACGCCGCCGAATCCGAGCGCGGCGATCTTGTCCAGTGCTTCGGGTAGTGAGAATTTGGTAAATGCGTTGGTGCTGTAGCCGAAGATCATCGGGGAGGGTCCTTTCAAAAAATCCAGAGCCGGTAGCCTGCGATGATCAAGTGCCACAGGAAGCGGCAATTTTCAACACTCAATGCTTATGACGGCGTTTCCCTTTTAGGATAAAACCACCGGAGTGTAGCGAAACCCATTTGAACATTGGGCATCGGTAGTATCCGCGAAAAGCGTTTCCATCAGCCGTCGACGCACGCCGCCTTTAGTGCCGCTTTCCGTCATTCCGGCGACCTGTCCGCCATAGCGCAGCGACGGCGGAAGACCGGAAGCCAGTATTTTCAGGAGTTTTCGGCCTGTCTTGGAAACCCGATGTGGCGCACGGGGTTTTCAGACGGATACCGCCAGGGCGCGTCTGAGTAATAAGGCGCAATTGCGGTTCCGATGTCAAAAGCCGCACCGGGCGCCCAGCGCCGCCAGACGCGCCGTTTGCTCCTGGAACGTCACGGGCGGGCGCTGGCCCACGGGTTTTTTGAAAAAGAAGCCCAGATCCGGGACGGCGCCGCCGATGCCGGCATCCTTGAGGGCCGCCACCCAGCGGGCCAGGTCGACGACCATGGGCGCGGCCAGGATGGAATCCCTGCCCTGCAGATTGATTCGGATGCTCATGGGCATGTCGAAGAGACCTTTGAGATCGATGACGTCCCAGGCTTCCTTGGCATCGCCCCGGGGCGGGTAGTAGTCGATGCGCACCGTGTGAGTGGGCTCGCCGGCGTCGTTTTCCACCCGGTAGCCCAGGACCTCGTTGAGCAGGTGCGTCTTGTTGGCGAGTTTGCCGCTGCAGCGGCCCGGGTCCATGAGATTGCGGCCATCGGCGTTGCCCAGGATGTTGGTGCTGTACCAGCCGTCGACTGCCAGATTCCGGGCGCGGAAGGCCGACGCCAGTACCACTTTGAGGAAGGTCTGACCGGTTTTGCCGTCACGGCCGGCCACGGGTACCCCGCGGGATGCGGCTTCGGCGAGGACCCAGGGCAGTTCCACCGTGTTGGGGGTGAAGTTGACCACCGGCACCCCTTCTCTGACGGCGGCCGCCACGTAGGCCAGATCCGGCAGCTGCGCAGCCGCGGCAGGATCGATGTCTTCGGGGCCGGCGCAGGCCGTGAAGTCCGGATCACAAGCCGCGGGCAGCAGGTTCACCAAAACAGCCCGGGCGGTGCCGGCGTCCGCCATGAACTGCCGGATATCGGCCCGCAGCCGGGCCACCTGGGCGCTCATGCCGGCTTCGGTTTCCGGGGCCGTCTTTACCGGGATCCGATCCAGGCGCTGCCCCAGGATGGCGATGCTGTCCTTCGGTACGACGCCCCGGGCGGCGATGCAGTCCCGAAATGGGATCGGCCGGGTATCCCAGCCGGCGACCCGCATGCCCGCCAGGGGGCCAAGGCCGGTAAAGGCCTCGGCCGTCGTGAGATACGGTGTAACGCGCTGCGGGGCGGCTTCAAGGGCGGTAACGGCGGCGGCCACGGTGCTGCCGACGGCGCCTTGGATGCCGGCCACCAGCAGCAATAGCGGTGGGTTTGCCTTGTCTGGGATCATCAGATCGTCTCCGGAGTAACTGCGTAAAACCGGCTGAATTTAATGAAACGGGCCATTTTTGTCAAGGCATCGGCGCCGCTGCGCGGCGCCGATATGGTCAGTGGTGGACGCTTCGGGGCGGGACCTGCCGATGTCATCCTCAATCTATTGTCTGCGGTCTTTGCGTCTTTGCGAGAGTCATTTCTTTTGTTTTCGAACACAAGGTTCGCCGGTACGGCGTAGGTGAGGGCAAACACTAGGTTCGCCCCTACGGTTGACACTGGTAAATCCGACCCTTACCGTTCGTAAAAAGACAAAAAAGGAGGCATCATGAGCGATCAGGAAAAATGCATATTCAACTGCGCCACCTGCGGCGGCACCGTGGTGATCAACTCCGCGGCGCCCAGCGAGACTCCGGAATGCTGCGGCGCGCCTATGGGAAAACAGGCGGATAGCGGCGGCCTGGACCAGTGCACCGCCCCCAGCAGCGCCCAGTACAGCCGGCATGACAATTTTGATGATGCGTGTGATGACGGCCGCTCCGGCTCGTGACCATCCACAGACGGCATCTTTTGGCTCAGAGCGGCGTTCTCACACCTTTTGACATTCCGCCAAAAACCGATGGCGGACAAGCCTCGATCCGCCGGAGGTCGCCATTTATAGCCTCGTCATCGGGATCGATGTTTTTCAAGGACGATACCGATACCGGTTCCGGCATCCACCATGACCCGTTGTGCAAACCGAACGTATTGATGACGATGGCCATATATGCATTTCCCCACCGGTTCCTTTACGATAAAGGAAATCAAAATCGCCAGCGAACCGAATGCTTTTTCAATCCGCTGAAATCCTGCTGATTAAGGGATATTACGTATAGTGGCGAATACTTTTCTCTCGGCGCCGGTGCGGACATCTCACCGTTACTCGTGGGGCTGGAGGGCGACCTTTGCCAAAGTCCACACTGGTGGGGCAACCTGCTGCAGGGGGAACTTACCGTTACCTACGCAGACGGCAACCAGGAAATGGTCAACGGCGGCGACCTGTTTTACTGGCCACCCGGTCACACGGTCAAAGTCGGCCAGGATGCTGAGGTTGTTCTGTTCAGCCTGCAGGACGAGCATAGCAAGGCCATAAATCACATGCTGGGCACGATGGGCGCTTAAAAGGCAACCAAGTGCTCAATCATGCTGGGCCGGGTAGACCTGCCGGTAATGACTGCAACAAATACATTGCCCCCAAAGGTTCATTTTCCGCAGCCACATCGAAGCAACCGGACCACCACCGAGAAGTCGAATATAGACCCCTTGCCTGTGGGAAACATTATAAGAGGTAAAGCCTATCATAAAGCCACTTTTTAGCTAATATTGCATCCAAGGCCATCCACTCCTTATCTTTCTGCTCAAAGCTTGTATCGCAACGCGCGTTGCAGTGGCGGCAACACATATATCGAGGTAGCGCTATGAGATGGTCATACAAAATTGGTAGATACGCCGGCATCGACGTATTCATGCATTTCACATTTGTGTTGCTGGTCGGGTGGGTCGGCCTGGTCCACTGGCGGCAGGGGCAGAGCATCTCCGCCGTATTGGCAGGGGTGGGGTTCATCCTGACTGTTTTTCTCTGTGTGGTCCTTCACGAGTTCGGCCATGCGCTCATGGCAAGGCGTTATGGAATCAAAACGCGCGACATCATATTATTGCCCATCGGCGGTGTCGCGCGACTCGAGAGGCTGCCCACCAACCCGATCCAAGAGTTGTGGGTGGCCCTCGCCGGTCCGGCCGTCAACGTGGTGATCGTTATCGGGCTGTTCGTCTGGCTTAAGATGACCGCGTCCTTCGAGCCCCTGCAGGACCTCACCGTCACCACCGGGCCGTTTCTGGAACGGATCATGGCCGTGAACATCTTTATGGTCGTCTTCAACATGATTCCTGCATTCCCCATGGACGGCGGTCGCGTCCTGCGCGCCATCCTGGCCACCCGCCAGGAGTACGGACGCGCCACCCAAACAGCGGCAACCATCGGACAGGGCATGGCGGTTCTCTTTGGGCTTTTTGGCGTGTTTTATAACCCCTTCCTGCTGTTTATTGCCCTCTTTGTGTGGATCGGTGCGGCTCAGGAGGCGGGTATGACCCAAATGAAGGCGGCTATCGGCGGCATACCGGTTCAGCAGGCCATGATCAGCGATTTCCGATCCCTTGAAGCCAACGACAGTTTAAACCGGGCTGTGGAATTGACCCTTACCGGCTCACAAAAAGACTTTCCCGTTACGTATAACGGTCGGCTCGAAGGCGTTCTCACCCAGACCGACCTGATCAAGGCACTTTCCAACGGCGGCAGCCGTGCAACCGTGGCATCGGTGCTGAGAAAGGATTTTGTCGCCGTGGATTACTACGACATGCTCGACGCGGCTTTCGAAAAGCTCAACACATGCGAGTGCCACACCCTTCCGGTAACGCACAACGGTGAACTGGTGGGCCTGGTAACCATGGATAATCTTGGAGAGTACATGAGAATCCAAGCCGCGCTGAACTGACCCGGTCAGCCCCTAAAATTGACAGCCCGGCAAAAAGTGCCTCGGCCGTCATGCCTGACTCGATAAGGTACCCATAAGTATCCAAAATTAAAGGATCAACACCATCACGGGGATGAAATAAAACAGGCGATTTATACTTTTTACGGATCCATCAATTTTCAACGTTCAATATTAACGGATACTTTACCGCTCGATGAGAAGCGGGGCGTTCCCTCAAACTGAGGAGGTGGTTTTAAACTCTTTTAGGCATTAACGCTTTTATTAGGTGCAACATTCAGTTGGCAGTAATCCATGTCCTTGCAGACATGATCGCTGAAACCGACGCCGGCTTCTTCATAGAGGCTGTAGACCGCATCGATGCCTTCGGCTTTGATGATGTCGATTTGATCCTCATGGCGGACCGATACGGCGATCCGTCCCCGGTAGCCGCTTTGACGCATCTGGCGAATGGCGAAAAGACTGGAATTTGGATCCGGCAGGGCTAACATGACCAGGTTGATGCGGCTGGTGGACGGTTTGAAGCGTTGCCAGAAATCGCTGTCACCGGCATCCCCGTACACCACATTTCTCCCTTCTGCCTGGTGGTATTCCACCGTCTCGGCGCAAAAATCGACACCGATGACCGCATTGGCGTATCGTTTGGTCATTTCGTCGTAAGCACTGCTGCCCACGCCGCCGAGGCCGATAATGGACACCGATGCATCTCCGGTGTCGATGGGCTCGTCACCGGGAAGCCGGGTGGCCGTTTCAACAGGTTTTAGGCGATCGGAAAGCCTTGCATAAATGGTGTGCGCCTTGGCGTTTAGGGGGGCAGCCATGAGAAACGTCATCGAAAGCGCGATGGCGATGATGACCAGCCACTCCGCGCTCATCCAGCCCATGGCAACCCCGATGGCGCCTACGATAAGGCCGAACTCGCTGTAATTGGATAGACTGAGGGCCGCCAGCAGGGCGGTCCGAGCCCGAAGCTTGAAGCGCGTCAACAGCAGGAAAAACAACACCGACTTAAAGGGCATCACTAGTGCCAGTCCGAGGGCGGCCGCCAGGCCCGCGACGGTCAGGGCGCCAGATATGCCGATATTCAGAAAAAATCCCACTAGAAAGAGGTCCTTAAAGCTCAGCAGGCGGTCGGCCAGTTCCGAGGCTTTGGGGTGTGCGGCCAGTAGCCAGCCGAATACAAGGGCGCCCAAATCGCCCTTCAGGCCAACCAACTCGAAACTGCTGTATCCCCCCGCCGTCATCAATATTCCGAAAAGCATTAACAATTCACCGTGGCCGCACTGGACCATGAGTCGGTTGAGCAGTGGCCTCACTGCCAGAAGGGCCACCGCCAGGCCAAAGGCCCACGGTGATGGGATCGTGCCTGCGGATGCCGTCAGGAAGGAGACCGCGATGATGTCCTGCATGATCAGGATACCGATGGCGGTATCAGCGTGGCGGGATGAAAGCTCCTTTTTTTCCTCAAATACCTTTACGGCGAATACCGTACTGGAAAAGCTCAGCGCGAAGGCGATCAGCGCCGCGGTCTGCCACTGTGAAAATTGGAAACGGGCGGCACCAAGAGCGCCGACAACGGTCAGACCGCCAAAGAAAAGGGCCACGGTGATCAGCAGGTGGACCGTTGCGCCGCCCCAAACCTCCGGCCGGACGAGGGTCTTGAATTTCAGCTTGAGCCCGATGGTGAAAAGCAGCAGGGTGACGCCGGCATCGGATATTTTAGCCAGGACGTCACCGCCGGCGACGCCGAAACTGTTGAGTACGAAGCCGGCCGCCAGGTAGCCGACAAGCGGGGGCAGGCCGATTCGCGTCGATACAGCTCCGAATGCAAAAGCAGCCACAATCCAGAGGGGATCCATTGGGTGACCCGCCCTTCAGTTGGGTGATATGCTCGTTGATGGCAGCCCGCACGCGGTTGATGATGCCGGGTAGGGTTGCTGAAAGGCATATGGCACAAGGCTTCGAGTCAAATAAATCATTGTCAAGGGCTGGGCCAGGTTAAGCTCAAAAGCGATAGCCGACACTCGCAAAGACGTAATTGAACCAGCTGAAATTGTAGGTGTCGTCGGTGTCCACCCCGCCTTCCAGCGTCCGGTAACCGCCCCCTACACTCCAATTATCGGTCAGGTCGTAGCGCACCTTCAAGGCCAGGTCCAATGCCCGTCCTGGGCCGCCTGCAAGTCCTTCAAAGTCCACCTCTCATTTATAAATGGAGCATTTTCTGACGCCCATGGCCGCTTCCTGGAGGGCTTCGGCGAAAGTGGGGTGGCCGTGGATGGTGCGGGCGATGTCTTCGCTGCTGGCGCCGAACTCCATGGCCAGCACGGCCTCGGCGATCATGTCGGCGGCCCGGGGGCCGATGATGTGCACGCCCAGGACGCGGTCGGTGCGGCTGTGGGCGATGATTTTCACGAATCCGTCGGTTTCGCCCATGCACCGAGCCCGTCCGGCGCCGGTAAAGGGGTAGGTGCCGATGCAGTAGGGTATTTTCTTTTCCTTCACCTGTTCTTCGGTGAGTCCGACGCTCGCCACCTCGGGCCAGGTGTAGATGACGGCCGGCACCGCATCGTAGTTGACTTCCCCGGCAAGGCCGGCCATGGACTCCACGGCGGCGATGCCTTCGGCCGAGGCCTTGTGGGCCAGCATGGGACCCGCGATCAGATCGCCGATGGCGAAGATCCCCGGCACGGAGCTCTGGTAGGCGACGTCAACCGTGACCTGTCCGGTGCGCGGGTGCGTCTGGACGCCCAGTGCTTCCAGCCCAAGCCCCTGCGTGAGCGGCCGGCGTCCCACCGCGACCAGCAACCGGTCGAAGCTGGCGGTCTCGCTGCCCTTGTCCGCACTGAGCGTCACCTGTACCTTGCGCCCCTTGATTTCGGCTTTTTCCACACGGGTGTTCATGCGGAAGACGAGCCCCTGGGCGCGCAGCAGACGATCCAGCGTCCGCCCCACCTGGCCGTCCATGCCGGCGGCGATTTTAGGCATCATTTCGATGATTGTCACCTCCGATCCGAGCCGGTTCCACACCGAGCCAAGCTCAAGGCCGATGTAGCCGCCGCCCACCACCCCCAGTTTCTTGGGAACGGCGGTGAATGCCAGGGCTTCCGTTGAGCTGACGATGTGCTCGCCGTCGAAGGCAAGGCCGGGAACGGTGACCGGAATGCTGCCGGTGGCCAGCAGGATGAATTTGGCCTTCAGCTCCCGGGGGCTGCCTTTGCCGGAGGGCGCCGCCACCGAGACGGTTCCCGGTGACGGGACGCTGGCCGTGCCGTGAATGATGGCGATGCCGTTTCCCGCCAGCAGTTTTTCCACATTGCCGGTGAGCTCGGCGACCACCTGGTCTTTTCGGCCCATCATGGTCTTCAGGTCAAGGCTCACCGCGCCGGTCTTGATGCCGTGGGCGGCGAACTGGTGTTTGGCCATGTGGTAGTATTCGCTGGAATCGAGCAGCGCCTTGCTGGGGATGCAGCCCACATTGAGGCAGACCCCGCCCAGGCGCTCGTTTTTCTCGACGCAGGCTACGCTCATGCCCAGCTGCACCGCGCGCACGGCGGCCACGTATCCCCCCGGACCGCTGCCGATAATTACAAGATCGTAGGATGATTGCTCTGCCATGTTAGATCTCCATCATGATCCGTTCGGGGTTTTCGACAAATTCCTTGACCCGCTTCAGGAAGGTGACCGCGCCCTTGCCGTCCACGACGCGGTGATCGTAGCTCAAGGCCACATACATCATGGGACGGATGACGATCTGGTCATCGACCACCACCGGACGTTTTTCGATCTTGTGCATGCCGAGGATGGCGCTTTGGGGCGGATTCAGGATGGGGGTGCTCAGCAGCGAGCCGTAGACCCCGCCGTTGCTGATGGTGAAGGTGCCCCCTTCAAGGTCCGCCAGGCTCAAACGGTTGGTATTGATCTTCTCGACATACACCACGATGGCCTTTTCGATGTCGGCAAAGGTCATGTCCTGGGCGTTTCGGATCACCGGCACCACAAGGCCTTTTTCGTTGCCGATGGCGATGCCGATGTGCTGGCCGTGGTTGTAGATGATGTCGTCGCCGTCGATAAAAGCGTTGATCTCGGGGATTTCCCGGAGCGCGGCCACGCAGGCCGCGGTAAAAAAGCTCATGAAGCCCAGGGAGATCCCGAACTTCTTCTTGAAGGCATCCTTGTAGCGGCTCCGGATATCCATGGCGCGGCCCATGTCGATTTCGTTGAAAGTGGTGAGCATGGCCGTGCCTTGCTTGGCCTCAAGAAGGCGGGCGGCGATGCGCCGGCGGATGGGGCTCATGGGTTTTCGTGTGGTGGCCGGCGGCGCCGGGGCGGTTTCCGCAATCGACGGCGCTGCCGGGGCGCTCTCGGCGGGGGTTTGTTCCAGATGCAGCAGGACGTCGCCCTTGGTGATGCGTCCGCCAGGCCCGGTGCCGGTGATGGCGGCCGCATCCAGGCGGTGCTCGGCCACCAGTCGCCGCACGGCCGGTGAGAGGGCGATGTCGGTCTTTTCCGGGGCGGCGGTTGCAGCGGCGGGCGGTATGGGCGCTGCCGCCGTTATGGGCGGTGCAGTCTTCTCGGGCGGTGGCGTCGGTGCGGCGGGGGCGATTTTGTCGGGCTCGGGCGAGGGCGCGGTAGGCGCCGTGGTTTGCGCCCCGGCGGTGTCGATGGTGCCCACCACAGCGCCGATGGCCACTGTCTCGCCCTCGGCGACGAGGACTTTCAAAACGCCGTCCGCCTCGGCGGCCACCTCGAGCGTGACTTTATCGGTCTCCAGAACGAAAAGTACGTCGTCCTTGGCCACGCGCGCGCCGTCCTTTTTGAACCATTCGGCCAGAATGGCTTCCGTGATGGATTCCCCGACGCTGGGTACTTTGATGTCGATGATCATGAGGTAGCTCCTAAAACACTATTTGGTGACATGGGCGTCCGGTGACTGGGGGCCGACCGCCGTATCGGTGATGGCGGCCTGGTCTCGTTTGTAAATGGCCGGAAATCCGGTGGCCGGGCTGGCCGCCGGGGGGCGGCCGATATAGGTCAGCGGTTTTCCGATCAGCGTTTCCAGGTGTGGGCGCACGAAACTCCAGCCGCCCATGTTCCGGGGCTCTTCCTGCACCCACAGCCAGTGCTTCGCCCTGGCGTATTTCTTCACCAGCGGTTTGAGGCGGTTTTCAGGGAAGGGGAAGAATTGCTCCAGGCGAATGATGCGCGTGCGGGGTTTACCGAGTTCAACCTGCCGTTGAGAAAGCTCGTAGTAGATCTTGCCGCTGCACAAAAGCACCGTATCGACGGCGGCGCCCTTGCCGGCATCGTCGATCACTTCCTGGAATCCGCCGGCGCTCAGATCGGCGAGCGTCGATACGGCCCGGGGATGCCGAAGCAGGCTCTTGGGGGTCATGACCACCAGCGGCTTTCGGGCCTGTCGGTGGATCTGGCGACGCAGCAGGTGAAAATACTGCGCCGGCGTCGTGGGATAGCAGACCTGAATGTTGTCTTCGGCGCACAGCTGTAAAAACCGCTCCAGGCGGGCGCTGGAGTGCTCGGGCCCCATCCCCTCCCATCCGTGCGGCAGCAGCATGACCAGGCCGCAGAGCCGCTGCCATTTCGACTCTCCGGCGGTGATGAACAGATCGATGACCGTCTGGGCGTTGTTGACGAAGTCGCCGAACTGGGCCTCCCACAGGGTGAGCACATCGGGGCGCGTGACGGCGTAACCGTACTCGAAACCGAGAACGCTCACTTCGGCCAGCAGGCTGTTATGCACCCGGTAGGCTGCGGCGCCGTCCGGCAGGGTGTTGAGCGGTACATGCGTGGCGCCGGTATCCGTATCAAAAAGGACGCTGTGCCGCTGGCTGAAGGTCCCTCGGCCCACATCCTGGCCGCTGAGGCGGATGGGAGTGCCTTCGGTGAGCAGGCTGGCAAAGGCCAGTGCTTCGGCGTTGGCCCAATCAATATCGACGCCCTGGGAGACCGCTGACATGCGCCGTTTGAGCAGTGCGGCCAGCTTCCGGTTGAGGGCGAACCCGTCGGGTACGCGATTGAGCGCCTCGGCCATGGCCGTGAGACGGGCGGCGTCCACTCCGGTGTCGACCGGGGTGTCGTCAATGTTTCCATGCAGTCCGTTCCACTCTTCGAAATAACGCGATTCGGGAAACGTGCAGACGCTGTCGTGAACCTCGGCGTAGGCTTTCTCCAGGGTTTCGTTGACGCTGTTCTCCATGGCCGACACCGGTTCCGGTGGCAGTGCGTCTTCGGCTGCAAGCCGGTCGGCATAGAGCCGGTAAGCCGGCGGGCGTTCCTGGATCTGACGGTACATGAGCGGCTGGGTGAAATAGGGCTCGTCGCCTTCGTTGTGACCGTAGCGCCGGTAGCAGATGATATCGACCACCACATCCTTGTGGTAGCGGGCCCGGTAGTCCGCGGCAAGCCGTGCTACATGGATCAGGGATTCGGGGTTCTCCCCGTGGACGTGGAACACCGGCGCCATGATCATTTTGGCGACATCCGTGGCATATCGGGTGCTCCGGGCGTCTTCGGGCAACGTGGTGTAGCCGATCTGGTTGTTGATGACCACGTGCACGGTGCCGCCGGTGCGGTAGCCGGCGAGCTGCGACATGTTGAAGACTTCGGCCACAACGCCCTGGCCGGCGAAGGCCGCGTCGCCATGGAGCAGCACCGGGGTGACCTGCCCCTCGGCGCCGTCTTTCATGAGTTCCTGACGGGCCCTGGCAATGCCTTCAACCACCGGGTCAACGGCTTCCAGGTGGCTCGGGTTGTTAACCAGGAGCATTCTGACGGGGCGACCCTCCGGGGTCGTGAAATCGGCCAGATAGCCGTTATGGTACTTCACGTCACCGGCGCCCACCAGCTGGGAGGGGTCGTAGCAGTGCTCGAATTCGCTGAAAATGTCCTCGTAGGGGCGCTTGAGGATGTGAGCCTGCACGTTGAGCCGTCCCCGGTGGGCCATGCCGAGAATGACTTCACGCGTGCCGGCGGCGCTCAACTGCCGGACCAGCATATCGAGAAATGGGATCAGCCCCTCTGCGCCTTCAATGGAAAACCGGGTGACGCCGACGTATTTTTTATTGAGAAACTGCTCGAACAGGGTGGCTGTCACGAGCTGCTCCAGGATGCGGCCACGATCCGCCGCGCTCACCGGCGGTTGATTTCTCACCGGCTCCATCTGGTCCTGCAGCCACTGACGTTCGGCCGGATCCTGCAGGTGCATGTACTCCACACCGATGGACCGGCAATAGGTCTCCCGCAGGGCGCCGACGATGTCTCGAAGGATTGCGGTGCCGTCGCGGCCAAATCTTCGGGTGTAGAAAGGGCGGTCCAGATCCTCGGGCGCGAGGGAGAACGCGGTCAGCTCCAGCAGCGGATGGCTGACAGGGCAGGCGGACAGCGGATCCATGCAGGCCAGCAGATGACCCAGGTCTCGGTATCGGTATTTGAGGGCTTCCACGCGGGCTTGAGCCAGCCCTGCGGGAGCGTCTCCGTCGACGGGCGTTTGCTGAAGGCCGATTTCGAAGCCTTGGAAGAAATGGTGCCAGTCCGATGGCACGGATTCGGGATTTTTCTTCCACAACGCGTATTGCGATTCGATGTAACGGGCGTTCAGTGTCTCGGGCATGCTCATATTGGAGAGTCCTTGAGATTGGCAGTGCCGGCGCCGCAGCACAACACCGGCGCAAAAGTCTTCTGCCGGCCATGGCAGATGGCACCAGGGCCATGATAAGGCCTATTGAGGGTTCCGCAACCGTTTGTCATTAAGTCATAGTTCACTTTCGGGGTCAACTCCGAAAGCGGCACCGGGAACGGGCGTTTTCTTATTAATCTTAATCTGTTACTTGAAATGCGCGCATTCGAGCGCTACAACTGTGCTCCGGCGGAATGATCCAGGGGCGCCGGGGTTTCCGACAAAATTTTCAGACCACCCATGGACATGGCCACCAAGAGTGTTTACCTATTAGACAATTCCACTCCAATTCACCCTGCACGACTTTTACGAAGTCTTCTCAGCGATAGCGCCTTTGCCACCTGCAAATGGTTGCTTCTACGACATGTTGAGCGGGAAATCCCCGCTGGTCATCACCAATGGGAAGACGGGCCCACGAACGGGTCACGCACCGCGGTTAAGGCCCATTCGCTTCTTGGCCCCATTGCCGGCATGGTTTCCAACGGTGATTGACGGCGGTGCCGGGTGGCAGCCGGCCAGAGGCCGTCCCGGCGCCGCCGTCGCGACCGGCTCCCGGCATCACCGGGCCGCGGGGTCCGGCACGTGCCGGGTTCGGAAAATGGCGCGTCGCAGGCGGCGCATTATCCACCCGGAACAAGAAAGGCACTATCAAAGGAGGCGCTATGGTAGGACCCAATCGATCATTGATGCGCATCATTGAAGATCAATGCCGCGCCTGGCAGATGGGAAAACAGCAGGCAGCGCCGCCGGTTGCGGGCCCACAGGTCATTACTGTTTCCAGGGAGCCCGGCAGCGGCGGAAAACTGGTGGCGGCCGGCATTGCCAAATCCCTGGGCTATGACTTGTTCCACCGGGAAGTGCTCCACGAGATGGCCAAAAGCGCCGATATGAACCGCTGCATTATGGAAACCCTCGACGAAAAGGGGTTGAGCGTCCTTGACGAATGGATCGCCTCTCTGGTGGATGCGCGGCATCTGTGGCCCGATCGCTACCTCCAGCACCTCATGCGGGTCGTCGGGGCCATCGGAAAGCATGGGCGCGCTGTGTTGGTGGGGCGCGGCGCCAATTTCATTCTGCCACCGGAAATGCGGTTTCGTGTTCGCGTCATCGCGCCGCGGGAGGATCGCATCAAGAATGTTTCCCGCGAGTTCAGTGTTTCCGAAGAGACCGCCCGGCGTCGGGTGCTCAAAACCGAATCCGAGCGAAAGGCCTTCATCCGCAAATACTTCCATGCCGACATTTCCGACCCGGTCAACTACGATCTGGTGATCAACACGGAGGCTTTGGGCCTCGATGCGGCCGTCAGTGCCGTGATCGCGGCTATTGCCGTTTCTCGGGAACAAGGGTCCAGCATCGCGGCCTGATGTGCGGTCCTGCCCGCGACCATGCATTCACGTTAGGAGATCCCATGAACCCACGACGGATTTTGTTGCCGGTGGACGGCTCGGACCATTCCACCAAAGCGGTAGATACTGCCATCGAGATGGCAGAGCTGATGTCAGGGGACATCATCCTGGTGCATTGCCGAAAATCGCTTCCCCTTTATCTGGGGGAACCGTACTTTCAGGCCGTTCACGATCAGGTGGTGAGTCATGCCGACGAGATGATGGTGCCATATCGCCGTCAGTTGGAAGTCAGCGGCATCACCTTTTCCGAACGCATTCTGGAGGGGCGCCCCTCGGAAGTGATCTGCCGGGTCGCCGAATTGGAAAAATGCGATCTGATCGTCATGGGCTCACGCGGCCGGACCGATCTCCAGGGGCTGCTCCTGGGCAGTGTCACCCATCGGGTGCTTCACTCGGCGCCTTGTCCGGTCGTGGTGGTGCCGTGACCCGCCGACGGTACGCGCCGCCCGTGGTCTTCCGCAGCGCCCCTTCCGGGCAGCGTCTGATCCCCTCTGTTTTGTTGCGGTCTTCGCGCGCGTGATCGCAGTCGGTAGTTGAATCGCATCCATCCAAGACAGCCCATCGAAACAAGCACGCCTTAGATAGTGTCCATCCATGGGAAGTCTCTCCCTCAATGGGAGAGGGCCGGGGTGAGGGTGACAACCCACCGATAACAAGGGATAATCTCATCCCCACCCGCCAGGGGAGGGGGGGGATGGATGGGCGCTGGTTGATACCGCCGTGTCAGGCTATTGAATTGCCGGCTCCGGTGCCGTACAATCTTATGCATCTGGGCGGCGTAACCGTCAGACATTTCTGAACGATCCCGGGGCAGAGGGGACCGATGGCAACCAGAAAACTTACATTTGCCAACGCCGACGGTGTGATGTTGTCGGCACGGCTGGATATGCCTGCTGACGGGCGCCCGGATCTGTATGCCTTGTTTGCCCATTGTTTTACCTGCGGCAAGGATTTAAAAGCGGCGCACTACATCAGCAAGTCCCTCAACCAGCGGCGGATTGCCGTCTTTCGGTTCGATTTCACCGGTCTTGGCGAGAGTGCCGGCGATTTTTCCGAAACCACGTTTTCCTCGAACGTGGCGGACCTGCTGTCGGCGGCCCGGTTCATGGAGGCCTCCCTCGAGGGGCCGCGGCTGCTCATCGGCCATTCACTCGGCGGGGCCGCGGTGCTTCAGGCCGCCTCGGGCATTCCCACCAGCCGGGCGGTGGTCACCATCGGCGCTCCTGCCGACCCGGCCCACGTCATGCATCACCTGGCGTCATCACTGCCCCAGATCCGCGAGCAAGGCCAGGCCCGTGTAGAATTGGCCGGACGCCCTTTTACCATCAAAAAAGCCTTCGTGGATGATGTGTCGGCGACCCGTATGGACGATGTGGTCCGTCGACTCGGACGAGCCCTGATGGTCATGCACGCGCCCGGTGACGATGTGGTGGGCATTGACAATGCCGCCCGGCTTTTTACAGTAGCCCGGCATCCCAAAAGTTTTGTCTCTCTGGATACCGCCGACCATCTGCTCGGCGACCGTGAAGACGCGCAGTACGCCGGCGGGGTCATCGCCGCCTGGGCGGCCCGCTACGTGGGTGCACCCCTCCGGCCCCATATTGACGATCCCGCGGACAACCGGATCGTGGCCCGCACGGCCGCAGATGGTTTTTACACGGAAATCATGGCCGGGCGGCACGTTCTGGCTGCGGACGAACCGGTATCGGTGGGGGGCACCGATCGCGGGCCCACCCCCTACGACCTGTTGGCGGCAAGCCTGGGGGCCTGTACGGCCATGACTTTGCAGATGTACGCGGATCGGAAAAAATGGCCCCTGGCGGAAGCGGTGGTGCGTTTGCGGCATGAAAAGATCCACGCCGAAGACTGCCGCAATTGTTCGGAAAACCGCACCGCCGTGGATCGCATATCCCGGGAACTCGAACTCGTGGGACCACTGGACGGCGAGCAGCGCCGGCGTCTGGCGGAGATCGCCGACCGGTGCCCGGTGCACCGGACCCTTCAAGGCGAAATCGTGGTGGATACGCGACTGGCGGAAACGGAACCGGACAAGGAGCGAGATGAATGAAAGTGTACACCGGCAGCGGCGACAAGGGGAAAACCAGCCTTTTCAGCGGTGAGCGCATCACCAAGTCCGACCGGCGCATCGCCGCTTATGGCGATGTTGATGAGCTGAACAGCATTCTGGGCATGCTGACCTCCGTGATGCCGGAATCGCTGGCCGAGCGCCGTGCGGAAGTGCTGACGGCACAAAGCGATCTGCTCCATGTCGGCGCCTGGCTGGCTACCACGCCGGGCGCAGCCGCGGCCGATAGCCTCAAACCCTTCGATGAGAACCATGCGGCTGCGCTGGAGGGCGCCATCGATGCCATGGACGCCGCCCTGCCGCCGCTCACACAGTTTGTGCTGCCCGGCGGGCACATGACCGCGGCCTGGGCCCATGTGGCGCGAACCGTGTGCCGGCGGGCCGAGCGCCATGTGGTTGCGGCGGTGGCCGATCAACCGGCGGCGGATACGACCGCGAAAACGATCCTGGTGTATCTCAACCGGCTGTCCGACTATCTCTTCGTACTGGCACGCTTTTGCAACCACGCACTGGGCGTGGCCGAAGCGCGCTGGAATCCGTGAAGAGATCCATAGACCATGCGCTTTCCCATATCGACCACTCGGGTGCTCGCATCCCGCCGGCTCAATGACAACGCCTTTGAGCTGTACCTTGAGCGCGCTCCGGGATTCCACTTTTCACCCGGGCAGCGGCTTCGGGTGCACTGGGGCGCTCACGAGCGGGAGTACTCCATCGCATCCTCGCCTGCCGATGAGCATCTGATGCTCTGTGTGCGACGTGTGTCGGGGGGGACCGTCTCTCCCCTGATGGCAGCACTGAGCCCGGGTGAGCCTGTTCAAGTCAGCGGTCCATATGGCCATTTCCGCTACCAGTCGCGCGAACACCGCGCGGTCTTCGTCGCTACCGGAACCGGAATTGCGCCGTTTCGGGCCATGATCGCCGACGGCTGTGGCGCCGGCGAGTCGCTGGTGCTGCACGGGATCCGCTCCGCGAAAGATCTTTTCTACAGGGAACTTTTTTTGACGGGGGCTGGATGCTACCGGGCATGCCTCAGCGGCGCAGACGCCCCCGGAGGCGCCGACATTTTCCAAGGGCGCGTGACCGACTATGTTGCGCATCACCTCGCGCCGGGCCGCTACGATTTTTATCTCTGCGGCCGACAGGACATGATCCGGGATGTCATCCTTATTGTCGACGACCAATTCAGCGCCGCACGCATTTTTACCGAAGCCTTTTATTGAAAACCGACCGTGCGTCCTTACTCTTTCGTTTACTGCGGTTTTTTGATCACCACGGAGTACACGGAGAACACGGAGAAAATCCAAAATCTTGGTATTTAAAATAAAATCTCCGTGCTCTCCGTGTACTCCGTGGTTCAACATCAGTTCGCTTGGGATCCGGCTTGGGTATTGGAGATAAGGAGACAACGGTTATGGAATACCGGGAAGAGCGCGACTCGATGGGCGTGTTGATGGTGCCGGCCGATGCCTACTACGGGGCGCAGACCCAGCGGGCCGTGGAGAATTTTCCCATCAGCGGGATGCTCATGCCCGGAGAATTCATTTCGGCATTGGCGCGGATCAAACGATTCGCGGCGCAGACCAACCGTGACCTGGGGCTTCTCGACACCGGTCTTGCCGAGGCCGTCATCCATGCCGCCGATGACGTCCTGGCCGGGCGGCTGGCCGATCAGTTTGTGGTGGATGTTTTTCAGACAGGCTCCGGCACGTCTACCAACATGAACGTCAATGAAGTCCTGGCCGGCCGTGCCAATGAAATCCTCACCGGCAAACGGGGCGGCAAGTCGCCGGTCCATCCCAACGATCACGTCAATCTGGGTCAATCCAGCAACGATGTGATTCCCACCGCCATCCACGTGGCCGCCCTCTCGGAGATCCGGTTCAGCCTGGTGCCGGCCATGAAACGATTGCACAGCGCTTTGGACGAGAAGGCTGCCGCGTTCAAAGACATTCGGAAGCTGGGCCGCACCCATCTTCAGGATGCCGTCCCCATGACCCTGGGCCAGGAATTTTCCGGCTACGCCCGGCAGGCGGCCCTGGGCGTGGAGCGATTGGACGCCCTCACACCGCGGTTGGCAGAACTGGCGCTGGGGGGGACCGCTGTGGGCACGGGACTCAACACCCATCCGGGCTTTGCCGCCGGCACCATCGAAAAACTGGCCGTCGCACTGGCGCTGCCGTTTCGCGAGGCCGCCAATCATTTCGCCGCCCAGGCCGCCCAGGACACGGCGGTGGAAGCCAGCGGTGCATTGAAGGCCATTGCCGTCTCCCTGGTGAAAATCGCAAACGATGTCAGATGGCTGGCGTCGGGTCCCCGCAGCGGGCTGGGAGAAATCACCATCCCCTCCCTGCAGCCGGGTTCATCCATTATGCCCGGCAAGATCAACCCCGTGGTGCCCGAAGCCGTCATTCAGGTTGCCGCCCAGGTGATCGGAAATGATGCGGCCATCACTATGGGGGGCCAAAACAGCGCGTTCGAGTTGAATATGGCCCTGCCGCTCATTGCCCACAATCTGCTCCAGTCCATCATGCTGCTCAGCCGCGCCGCCGGTGTTTTCTGTGATCGCTGCATTGTCGGCATACAGGCCAACCAGGGCACCTGCGAAGGGTATATCGAAAAGAGTCTGGCGCTGGTGACGGGGTTTGTCCCCCATTTGGGATACGACCGCGCCGCCGAGGTGGCCAAAACCGCATTGGTCGAGGGGAAAACAGTCCGCGAGGTGGTCACTGCCCTGGGAACGCTGTCCGATGCCGTGATCATCGAGGTTCTGGGTCCCGAACCGGAAGATGGTTCATGACGGCACCATAGCGATGACTGTTGAGAAAAAACAGTGAACACGCTAAACTGATGGCATTTCAAATGGTCTGAAATCACCACAGAGGACGCAGAGACCGCAGAGATAACTTGCTAATTACTCAATATATTCTCTGTGGTCCTCTGCGGTCTCTGTGGTTCAAAATCACTTTTTACGGGTTTATCGAACTTATTACTGTTGTGAATTCACCCCCCAATCAACGGAGGTTAGCCCATGCCCAAAAAGTATCGCGTGAAGACGGCGTGCCCGCAGTGCGGCTGCAGTGCGGTTCAGCACCTTTCCGAAGAAGAGATCAAAAAGCGCTTTGGCGATGCGCCCAATGTCCACCTGGAATGCGGCGAATGCATGCTGCAGTTTGAAACCGCGGTGGCTGATGCCTGCCCCGAGTGGGATGATGCCTGCAAGCTGAAATCCAAGTAGAAACGATCTCAGAAAGACTTTACCGCTTCTCCAGGAAGCTCAAGCCACAACCGAATGCCATTGCAATCGGGAGATATGAATTATAAAAACTCCGTGTCCTCCGTGACTCCGTGGTTCAACATCACTTTGTTAAAAGACCAACTGGCGCTTTCTGCATAAGCGTAATGACATTTTTGAGATTGTTCATCGCCTGATGCCTATGTTTGCGCGACCGTGTTCGTCAAGCCCCGGCCCCCGCCAGTCAGTTCACCGCCAGCGTGCCGTCCGAGACGGTAATACTGCGCTGTGCCATGGCGGCGCATTCGGCGTTATGCGTCACCATGATGATGGTCATTCCCCGCCGGTGAAGCCTTTTCAACAGGGACATGATTTCAGTGGCGGTGCGTGAGTCCAGATTCCCGGTGGGCTCGTCCGCCAGCAGAATGGGTGGTTCGTTGACAATGGCCCGGGCGATGGCCACCCGTTCCTGCTCTCCGCCGGAGATATCCGCGGGCAGACGGTCGGCCTTGTCGGCCAGCCCCACCTGTTCGAGCGCCGATAAGACCATGGCGCGCTGCTCCCGGCGGTTTTTGCCGGTGATGGTCAAGGGCAGCTCCACGTTTTCCAGAACGCTCAGGTAGGGCACCAGGTGGAAACTCTGGAAGACAAAGCCCAGAAATTCACGCCGGAAATCGGCACGGCGCTCTCCGTCGAGGGCATACACATCGATGCCGTCCACCAATAGACGGCCGCTCGTGGGTGCGTTCATCGCTCCGAGAATGGATAGAATCGTCGACTTGCCAGCACCTGAAGCGCCCATGACGGCAACGAACTCCCCCGAATCGATTTCGAAACTGACCCCTTTCAAAGCCCGAACGGCAGCGCTCCCCCGCCCGTAATCCTTGGTCAGTGTTTCTGCTGCGATATGGCTCATAGGTGGTGTCCTTTTCTTCGGTCCCTCTTTGGTTGAGTCGGTGAAGAGGGTTCAAGGGTTCGAGGGTCCAAGGGTTCAAGGGGTCAAGCGACGGCATTGGGCGTCGTGCAGGGCTTGAGCATTTTCAAAACCGGAGGAATAGCGTGCTATTTGTCTTGGAAACCCGGTGCTTCGCACCGGGTTTCTAAGGCAAAGATGCCGTTTATGGATGGGCACTACAGGCTGCGCAGGGCATCGTTGGGATCCATCCGCGATGCCATTCGGGCCGGGTATGCGCTGGCCCCGAGTCCCATCACCAGGGCGATGCCCACGGCTGCCGCCGCCAGCATGGGGTCCCAGTGAAAGACCACCTGCTGGCCGCTGAAAAAGATCCGGCAGGCGGCGAGTGTGCCCAGCACGCCCAGCGCGTAGCCGGTGATGCCCGAGAGCGCCGACAGGCATGCCGCTTCGGTGAAAATAATCCGCAGGATGTGCCCCCGCCGGAACCCGATGGCCCGGAAGATGCCGATCTCACGCGTTCTTTCCCGGACGCTGCCCATCATGGTGACCAGCACCACCATCGCCCCCACCAGGACCACTACGGCGGAGATGGCCAGGGAAAAGGCGCGGAACTGGGCCAGGGTGGCCATGCGGCCTTTGACCACCTGCTGGATCGCCATGACCCGTGCCGTCGGCAGGACCGAGGCGATCTGGCTCACCATGTCCTCGATCGGGCAGTCCTTGCAAAGCGCGGCCACTTCCACCATTGAGATGCGTCCCGGTTTGCCTAAAAGGGCCTGAGCCGTGAGCAGATCGGTAAACACCAGCTGGTCGTCTTGAGAGCCCGTTTCCGCGAGCACCCCGGCGATCTTGAGCCGCCGCTCGCCCACCACCAGATCCCCGCCCGTGGAAAGCGACAGTGCGGTGGCGGCGGTGCGGCCGATGAGCGCCTCTCCTGCCGCAGGCGTCGTGCCGGTCACCGACCACCATGGTTTCAGGATGCGTGCTGCCTTGAAATCGATCCCGGCCATCAACAGCCGGGAGCCGGACACCGTCACCACGCCCAGGACCATGGGGCCCAGGGCGGCGATATTGCCGGTGTTTTTGATGGTGCGGATTTTTGACAGTGCATCTTCATGAATCTCGCTCAGGTCGAAGGAGACGCCCCCGAGCGACAATCCCCCGTAAGACAGCGACAGGTTCTCCGTTTTGGGCAGGATCAGGATATTGGCCCCGTATTTTTCCAGCTTGTGGTTGATATCGTGGACCATGGTCCGGGAAAACCCGATCACGGTCACTACCGTGGCCACCCCGATGGTGAGCCCGGCCAGCACGAAGGCGGCCTTGGCCTTGCGCCGCCTCAGATTCTGGATGGCAATTTCAGTCAGTGTCATGGCTAAACCTGCTTTCGGAAATCAAAGAAGCGGCTCCCATCGACAATGTCTCCGATGCGGATGACCAACTGGCCGTTTTCTACGGTCCGGACCAGGGGCGCGGGGTTGCACCCGCCCTTGACCTCGTTGATCAGAACGGAGGCAAAGCGCCGGCTGCAGTTGCGGCAGACCATGGCGTCGCCTTCCTGATAATAGCCCTTGCCCGCCGGCCAGCAGACATCACAGGCGTCGAAAGCGGCGCGAACGATGCCGTCACTGCTTTTGAGAACAAAATAGCGGATCTGAATGGCCCCATGCGTGTAGCTGAAATGCTGTGCGCGCCCATCGTTGAAGAGGGCGAGGGCATGGGAGATGTGGTCGCTGCCGTTTTGGGCGTCGGCGGTCTGTGCCGTGTCGGGTCCGGAGGCGGCGCCCATGAAGGACACAGCGGCGATTCCGCCGGCCACCAGCACCACGCAGACGGCGGCGGCCACGAGAAACCACCGTTTCCGGTTGGAAGGCGCTTCGGTGATCAGTGCTTTTTTGGATTCGCGGTCCGCGCCAAATCGTTTCTGGGTCATGGCTGTTCTCCTATGAGTGGCTATCGCGGCCATCGACGGCGTCTCCCATGGGAACGGAAACGCGCGAGGCGCAGAAAAAAAAGTTTTATTATCCAGTGTGATGAACCCGTAAAAAAGCAATTTTCTCGCTAAAATGCAGGGGCATCACCGGCGAAGGACGGCAATGGAAAGGTATAGCGGGGGTCCGGGAAGGTGGGTGCTTGCCGTGATATCCGGCGTGGCGTTCGGAGACGGTATCTGGGTGAGCGTTTCCACGGCACTGCGATACAGGGTGTCGCCGGCGCCGGGTTTGCCCGTGTGGTGCGCCACTGCCGCGGTCAGTAGCGAGAACCCGTCCATGGATGTTTCCTGAAGACCGCAGCGCGTTTCGGCGGCGGCGTTGCAGGCGGACGCCGCTGCGGTTTGCGCCGCCGGGTGGTGCATGGCGTTAGCCGGCGGGGCGCAACAGGCTCCGGTGCATCCCTGGCCCGCCCACGCCGTTCGGAAAACGCCCGACATCGCCATCGCCACGGTGCAAACGATGACGATGGTGTTGAAACGGACTGCAGCGCTGTGGCCTCGATTGAACATGGACATACTGCTAATGGCAACCGGCCCTCTTGTCAATAGAATTAATCATAGCGCTTCGATATGTTATAGGGCGTCCGGGTTTGCGCGGTACAGTGGGGGCCGCCCCGGTCTTTACAATGGCCCGGGCAACCCTTATATTGCCCCCGTTCCAGCGAAATATTCACCCCCATTAACCCCAAGAAAGGATCTGTGCGCGATGTCTTACGATTTTACAGCTGACGACGTGTTTGAAATGGCCGGTCAACTCGAAAGAAACGGTGCCGCATTTTATCGTGGGGCCGCCGGGAAGGTCGCGGGCGATCCATCGGCGCAGAAACTGCTGCTCGGGCTTGCAAAAATGGAAGACGAGCACGAGAAAACCTTTGCCGAGTTGAGGGCCTCACTTGCCGGTGGAGACAAAGCACAAACGGTTTTCGACCCGGACGGGGACGCCGTGAACTATCTGAAAGCCTTGGCTGATACCCGGGTATTTTTTGAGAAGACCGTAAATACCTCATCCATGAGAGAAATTCTCAAGGCGGCGATCGAGGCGGAAAAAGACTCAATCGTGTTTTATCTGGGGATGAAGGAGGCGGTGCCTGAGAAATACGGTAAAAATCGCCTGGAAGCTATTATCAAGGAAGAGATGGGCCACATCCGATTGTTGAGCAAGGAATTGATGGCGCTGAAGTAATTCCTGTCCTCCCTCATCCTTCCTGCCTGACGCGTCCCGTGCCGCCCCTTGAGCTTCGGCCGGCACGGGTGCTTTTCCTGTGATTGCAGAGGGTTTTCGGATCTATCGGTAAACCCCCATCTGCTTGTGCACTATTCTCAGGTTGACGTTACCCGCAGCCCTGCGTGTGAACCACGAAGTGAACGAAGAAAAATAAATAACGAGAGGGTTAGAACGCCTTCGTGTCCTTCGTGAACTTCGTGGTGATCAAAACCATCGGCGCCGGCTCACAATCCCTCGAATTTGCCCGACATGGCGAGCGTTTCGAGGCCTTCAGGGTCCAGCAGTTTGATCTGGCGGCGGTCACCGAGGATGAGATCGGCGGCGGCCATGCGGGTCAGGATCCGCGAAAGGGTTTCGGGAATGGTTCCTATCAGGCTGGCCAGCTGGCTTTTGGAGATGGGCAAGGTCACCGTCTCTCGTTTCTCCTTGCCGGACAGCAGCAGCAGGTAGGACGCCAGGCGCGCCGGGACCTCTTTGAGCGAGAGGTTTTCCACCTGGACAGTGAACTGCCGCAGCCTGCGTGAGAGCACCGCGAGCATGTTCAGGGCCAGCGTTGGGTTCTCGGCGATCAGGCGCACGAAATCCGCTTTTGGAAAAAATGCCGCCCGGCTGGCGGCCAGTGCTTCAGCGCTGGCCGGGTAGGGTTTCCCTGAAAACACGGGGACTTCCCCGACCGGTTCACCCGGGCCGAAGATGTGAAGGATTTGCTCTTTTCCTTCCGCTGACAGTTTGAATACTTTGATCTGGCCGGTGATCATCACATAGAAACCGATCCCGTCATCTCCCTCGGAAAAGAGCGTTTCTCCTTTGGCATAGGCGCGTGTGACGGCAATCTGCCGGACGGCATCCACCTGCTCCGGCGGCAGGCCCTCGAACAGGGCCGAGGCGGCGAGCGCGTCGGCCAGGTTTTTTGTTCTTTTGTTTTGCATGATCCTCCAATGGGTCTCTTGCCACAGTGAAGTTGAACCACGGAGTCAAGGAGGACACGGAGTTTTTATTATTAAAATCATCTGCTTTTGATTTTCTCCGTGTTCTCCGTGACTCTGTGGTGATAATTTTTTCAAATTATCCCTTCCGCTTGATCTAAGTCAAGGCGGCGACGGCAGTCTCAAGGTTATATTGCCACCATCACGGGCGGGATGCGTCTTGCCCGCAAGACGGAAATGACACCCCTACACCCCCAAAGGAGGCACCATATGTTCTGTTTTCAGTGTGAGCAAACGGCAAAAGGCGAAGGATGCACCAAGATCGGCGTCTGCGGCAAGCAGCCCGAGGTGGCGGCCCTTCAGGATCTGCTTCTATACACGGTAAAGGGCCTATCCCAGTTGGCCGTGGCTGCCCGTGCGAAAGGCAAAGCGGTGGGAGGGGGCGTAAACCAGTTTACCTGCGAAGCGGTCTTTTCCACCCTGACCAATGTTGATTTCGACCCGCAGCGGTTTGTCACCCTCATCCGCCAGGCGGCCTCCCATCGGGATGCCCTGAAGGCCGTTGTCGGCGCAGCACCCAAGGGGCCGGCCTCTTTCGTGCCGGCGGATACCCTCGAAGGTCTGGTCAAGCAGGGTGAGGGCGTCGGCATCAAGTCCGATCCTTCCGTCAACGAAGACATCCTGTCGCTGAAGGAGCTTTTAACCTACGGCATCAAGGGGCTGGCCGCTTACGCCGATCACGCCCGCATTCTCGGTCAGGAAGATGAGGCGGTATATGCCTTCATCCACGAAGCACTGGCCGCCACGCTGGATGCCGGACTCGGTGTGGACGCGCTGGTGGGACTGAACCTGCGCTGCGGAGAAGTCAACCTGCGTGCCATGGAACTGTTGGATGCCGGCAATACGGGTACCTACGGGCACCCGGTACCCACTTCGGTGCCGCTTGGCGCCAAGAAGGGTAAAGCGATCCTGGTCTCCGGACACGATCTGAAGGATCTGGAGGAGATCCTCAAGCAAAGCCGGGGCAAGGGGATCAATGTCTACACGCACGGGGAAATGCTGCCATGCCACGGTTATCCCGAGCTCAAGAAATATGATCACTTCCACGGCCACTACGGCACGGCCTGGCAGAATCAGGCCAAGGAATTCGACGCCTTTCCCGGGGCCATTCTAATGACCACCAACTGCATCCAGAAACCGCGTGACAGCTACAAGCCCAACATCTTCACCACGGGCCTGGTGGGCTGGCCGGGCGTGGCCCATATCGCCGGTAAGGATTTTACGCCAGTCATCGAAAAGGCCCTTGCACTTCCGGGGTTCGCCGCTGACACGGATAAGGGCAGCGTCATGGTCGGTTTTGCCCGCAATGCCGTCATGGGGGTGGCCGGAACGGTCATCGCGGCGGTCAAAAGCAAAGCCATCCGTCACTTCTTCCTGGTGGGCGGCTGTGACGGGGCCAAACCGGGGCGCGACTACTACACGGAACTGGTGGAAAAAATCCCCGCCGACTGCGTCATTCTTACGCTTGCCTGCGGCAAGTTCCGTTTCTTTGACAAGCAACTGGGCGACATCGGTGGCATACCGCGTCTTCTGGACGTAGGCCAGTGCAACGACGCCTACTCGGCCATCAAGATTGCCGTGGCCCTGGCCGAAGCCTTCGACTGCGGCGTCAACGACCTGCCGCTGTCCATGATTTTGTCCTGGTACGAGCAGAAAGCGTGCGTCATCCTGCTGACCCTGCTTCACCTGGGCATCAAGGACATCCGTCTGGGGCCGTCACTGCCGGCGTTCATTTCGGGCAATGTGCTGGATGTGCTGGTCAAAAACTTCAATATCATGCCGATCGGGACGCCGGACGAAGATCTGAAGGCGATACTCGGATAATGCAGGCGCCTGGCTGCGGGGGGCCTGAGGAACGGCCCCCGGCAACCCGTCTCAACACCGGAGATAGACTCATGAAATGCCCCGGACAAGACACGCAATACTGGAAGGCGGGCGCCATATTTACGGCGCCCTGCCCCAAATGCGCTGCAGCCGTCGAGTTCTTTAAGGATGACACAACGCGTAAATGCGGCAGTTGCGGCCATCGTTTTCTCAATCCGAAAATGGATTTCGGCTGTGCGTCCTACTGCCAGTACGCCGAACAGTGCATCGGGGATCTTCCCCCGGAACTGCTGGCTCAGAAAGAAGATCTGCTCAAGGACCGGGTGGCCATCGAGATGAAGCGGCATTTCAAAACCGATTTCAAAAAGATTGGCCGTGCTTCCCGGGCGGCCCGGTATGCCGAACGCATCGGGCGAGAGCTCGGCGGCAATCTTGCGGTGATCATACCGGCCGCCTATCTGCTGCACGTTGCCGACGCGGCCGCAGGAACCAACGGTGAATCGGTGGCTCGGGACATCCTCCAGCGGCTCGGCGCCCGCGCCCCGCTGGTGGATGCTGCCTGCGACATCGTGGACGCTTATCGACCCACGCACGACGGCACCGAGGTTAGCGCCGAGTACTTGGCCGTTTTCGATGCCGAGCGGATCGTCGATCTGGAAGAAGCCATTAAGGAGAACACCGCCGGAGCCTTTGAAGCACTGTCGGCCCTCATCACCAACACCCTGCTCACTGACGCCGGCCGCATCGAGGCCCATTCAGTGCTGTTGCCCCATCGGATCCAGAGGAGAGAAGTATGAAAGTAAAACGAAAGATCATTCAGATTGATGAAGAAAAGTGCGACGGCTGCGGTCTGTGTGTACCATCGTGCGCCGAGGGATCACTGAAGATCGTCGACGGCAAGGCCAGGGTCATTGCCGACCATTTGTGCGACGGGCTCGGCGCCTGCCTGGGAGAGTGCCCCAACGGCGCCCTGACCATCATCGAGCGGGAGGCAGAAGAATTTGATGAAAACGCAGTGGAGGCGCATCTGGCAACCCATGCGGCTCCCAATGGCGCTAAAACCCACGGGCATGACCATCATGCCGGCCACGGGTGCCCGTCGGCGCGGCTGCAGGTGTTTCAACCGGCCGCGGATCCATGCCAGTGTGCCAATTCGCCGGCCCGACAGGCGGGAGGCGGCGAATCCGCCCTTCGGCACTGGCCTGTGCAGATCCGTCTCATTCCACCGACGGCGCCGTTTCTGAAAGGCGCAGACCTTCTGGTGGTGGCCGACTGCGTCCCGATTGCATTTCCTCATCTCCACCAGACCTATCTGCAGGGGAAGGTGGTGATGGTGGGGTGCCCAAAATTTGACGATGCCGAGCAGTATCTGGAAAAATTTGCCGAAATCTTTTCAACCGCCGGCCTCAGACGCATCACCACTCTCATGATGGAGGTCCCCTGCTGCTCAGGCTTGTCCGCTATTGTTCGCAAGGCGCTGGCGCGCTCCGGCCAGTCCATCCCATTGGAGGAAGTCACCATCAGCACCCGGGGTGACGTAATCAGCCACGATACCTTTAATTGACCACATCCTTTTGACAGGGTGGCGGCCGTTGCGTTATGGTGCCTTATTCTTGCGCCGATTGGGTTGAGACCGACTGCCGGACCATGTCAGGCGCCCGGAACGGCGATGTCTATGTTGTCATTTCAAGGATCGGCGGATTGGATAAACTCACCGACAAGCAGTTCCGTGCATTTTGTGAATTGGTCTATCGGGAAGCGGGGATCAATCTCACTTCTGAAAAGCGCGAGCTGCTCAATGCGCGTCTTGCCAAGCGGTTGCGGGTCATGGATAACATGTCCGCCGGCGATTACCTGGATACGATCCAGCGCGACAGCGATGAGCTTCTAAGATTTCTCGATGCCATCTCCACAAACCACACCTTCTTCTTCAGGGAATCCAAAAGTTTTTCATACCTGAACTCGGAAATGCCCAATATCTGGTGCGCGGCATCGTCCAGCGGGGAAGAGCCCTATTCCCTGGCCACGTTCTGCCTTGAGCAGGGGTTCACGCCGTCCATATTTGCCACTGATATATCCCAGACCTGTCTGGACAAAGGGCGCCGGGCCATTTACCCGCGCCAGGCTGCGGCAAACATCCCCCGGAACATGCTCAAGGCATTTTTTCAAAAGGGCAGAGGGCAATGGGAAGATTACATCCGGGTCAAGGACAGCGTGCGCCGTCTCGTTCACTTTGACCGTTTCAATCTGCTCAAAGATGCGCCGCCTTCCCATTTATACGACATCATCTTTTGCCGCAATGTGATGATCTATTTCGACAACCCCACCAAAGAAACAGTGGTCGCCAAGCTCTGCCGCGCACTGCGCACCGGGGGGTACTTCATCATCGGCGGCGCCGAGAGCCTTAGCGGGCTCAACCACCCCCTCAAATATATCGAGCCCAGTGTCTACGAGAAGAAATAGGTCGCGGTGTCAGCTCTCCGGCGCCGCTTTACCAGCGGCGCTCAGCTGTGTCAGGTCCTCGGGTGTGAGCAGTTCTCCGAAGCGTTGCCCTCCGGTGCTTCTGGCCTTGTACAGCGCAATACAGGCCTTTACGACGGCCACGGTCTGCTCGGCAGTGTAAATGCCGGGCAATTCGCGGGCCAGCCGCGGGTGACGCCCCAGCTTGCCACCGACCTGAATCCGGTATCCGCTGGCGCCGACAGCGAGCGAACCGGTGGGGCACGCTGCCATACAGCCGCCGCAGGCCATGCAGCGCACCGGATCGATAACGGGTACCGCGTCCTTAAGAGTGACGGCATCTTCCCGACACGATGACAGGCAGGCTCCGCAGTCGCTGCAGGGGATCTCCGTGATAACGGGATGCGCCGCACCGATGATACCGATATCTTTGATCTGCGGCTGAGAGCAGGCATTGGGGCAATCGGCCAGGGAAATCCGGAATTCATGGTGAAACTTCAGCGGCCCGGCCACGGTCTGTTTGAGAAAACCCAGCAGATCCGCTTCGCGGCAGACAGTCTCAATGGCTGCGCTGAGCGCAGCGCTGTCATTGACGGCGCGGTTGGGGCAGCCGGCCGGACCGAAGCATCCTTCCACCTGCCAGCCCCGCACTTCTTTTTCCATGGAAGACAGGTAGCGGGTCTGAGTCGCCGTGATGTCAGTCGGCGTGATGATCTGTTTGCCCTCCTGGGCAGCTTCTTTTTCGACCCGTGCCCGGACGCGCTTGCGGACGAAAAACGGCACTTTTTTTATGACTGCCTCGGCTTCATCCGTCCACTTCATGTTTCGTCCTTGGTCCATATCAACAATAAATAAAAAAGAGCGGCAATGGGAATCTCCCGCGGCCGCTCTTTTTTCACTTTGCTTCATCCGTTCGGGCAGCGCCGTTGTGCACGCCCGGGGTGCATCGCCTAATGCGCTTCAACAAATCAGGTTTTCTGGGCTCACCGTCACCACCGGCAGGCGGCGATGGGTGATGGCAATGGACGAAACCGATTAGATGGCGTCCTTGAGTTTTTTGCCCGGCCGGAATTTGACCACATTGGAGGCCTTGATCTTGATGCTCTCACCGGTCTGGGGATTGCGCCCCTTGCGGGCTTTTCGCTTCATTTTCTGAAACGTGCCGAAACCGACGAGGGTTACCTTGCCATCTTTCTTCTTCAGCGCCTTGGTCACATTGCCGATAAAAGAATCGAGGGCTGCCTGAGCGGCAACTTTGGTGATGCCTGCTTCCTCTGCCATTTTGTCAATCAGTTCTGCTTTTGTCATCTGTCTCCTCCTGGTAATTGTATTTTTGCCCGCCATGTCCTCCCTAAATTACGGTTATTTTAAAGAATCGCAGGTGAATGTCAATAGCCAATACCCACAATTCAGCGTTCTATGAGCATATCTGCTTCGTGAGGGACGTCAGACAGCCGTCTGATGGCCTCCGGATTTGTGAAATGCATTACAACCGGGCCGTTCTCTGTCCTCCGTTGCCGGGATTCCGCAGAATTACCGGAATAAAAGTTGGATCTGATCGGTGGCGGTGAGCAGGGCTGCGTAGCGAAGTCCTTTGCCCAGACACATCCAGAAGAAGAATCGGCCAAATGGCATCCCCGCCAGACCGGCGATCACTGTGAGCGGGTCTCCGATGACGGGCGCCCATGCCAAGATCATGGCCGGCGGGCCCCAACGGCTCACGATCCGCTGCGCTTTGTTGAAGGTGGGCAGATCCGCGGATGCGGCGTTCCGGTGAATGAACTGTTCTCCCAATTGGCCTGCACCGTAATTGACCACCGCCCCCAGACTGTTTCCGATCGTGGCTACGGCGAATATCCCCGCCTTGGAATAGCCGGCCACGACCATCGCCACCACCACGGATTCGGAACCCAGCGGAAGGATAGTGGCGGCAAGAAAGCTTGATAGCAGCAGGCCGGCATAGGCGGCTGTCGAGACAGGGTCGATCATGGTCGGTGGTTTCCTTGCCGGTGGCGCAGCACCCTCGATCGCGGCCTTAGGCGGTATTGCCGCCAATGCCAAGCGACAATGCCCACCTAACCATATCGGTGAATTGAACACAACCGGTCGACCTTTGTCGACGGCAACCGCGCACCCGTGTCGATGCGGCGGCCGGTGGCCCCTGACCAAAGGCTCACCGCGTCCTCACCGGCGAATCATACGGCAGTGCGATCCTGAACAAATGTGCAGGCCGACATGTTGCCACTACATATGGTATTCAAGAGTTGACAGGCGCTATATATCGTGTAAATATTGCGATACGGTTTCGCCACCCGGGAGTGCCGAAAACGCGTGTGGTTGCGGTGATGGAAGACTGATGCACACCGTTGATCGCTTATGACTGATCTCCTTAATCGACTGATCGATTGTGTTTCGGATGAACCCCATGGGCCTGTTTGCCTCATGGGGTTTTTTTGTTTGTCTACTCCGGCACTATCCACGGGCCGGGCCACCCCAGATCATGGGACAACGGGCAGGTGAACTGACCTATGGGACAGCCTAAAACCTTCATCCTGGACACGAACGTCATCCTTCACGACAGCACCTGTATCGACCATTTTGCTGAACACGACGTTGTCATCCCTATTGTCGTTATCGAAGAGCTGGACCAGTTCAAACGCGGCAAGGACTCGCTCAATGTCCATGCACGGGAGTTCCTTCGGGCGCTCGACGGTTTGAGTTCGGACCGGATTTTTAACGGCGGCATCTCCATCGGCCTGGGCAAGGGGAAAATCAGCATTCAGCTCGAGAGCGAGTTCCACTCGGCCCTCAAACCCAATTTTTCTCCCAGCAAACCCGACCACCACATCCTCAACACCGGTTTCGTACTGGCGGAAAAGTGCCCCGAGCGGCAGGTCATTCTCGTTACCAAAGACGTCAATCTGCGAATGAAGGCAAAGTCCATCGGCTTGATGGCCCAGGACTATACCACCGACCATGTCAAGAACCTGTCCGACCTCTACAAGGGCACACGGACCGAGGAAAACATTCCGGAATCGGTCATCGACCAGTTGTACGCCTATCCCAACGAGATCGATACTTCCGCGGTGACCATCAGTCAGGAACTTTTACCCAACGAGTATCTTATCCTGCGAAACGGGAAAAAATCGGCGCTGGCGTACTTTGATGGCTTCTCACGGTTGATCCGCAAGGTCGACAAGTATCCCTGCTACGGGATCGCGCCCCGCAACGCCGAGCAGGCCTTTGCCCTTGATGCGCTGACCAATCCGGATGTCCCGCTGGTGACGCTTTCCGGAAAAGCCGGCACCGGCAAGACGCTTCTGGCGCTTGCCGCGGCGCTGGAGAAAAAGCGGCTCTACCGGCAGATATTCATCGCCCGTCCCACCGTGCCGCTCAGCAACAAGGACACCGGTTTTCTCCCCGGAGACATTCAGTCCAAACTCGATCCCTACATGCAGCCGCTCTACGACAATCTGGCCGTCATCCAGGAGCAGTCGCCGTCAAAGGGCAACGGCCGCAGCCGGATCAGCGAGATGCTCGAAGACGAGAAGATCGTCATCACGCCGCTGTCATATATCCGGGGGCGCAGCCTGGTGAAAATCTTTTTCATTGTCGACGAAGCACAAAATCTCACCCCGCACGAGGTGAAGACCATCATCACCCGTGCCGGAGAGGGGACAAAGATCGTTTTCACCGGCGATATTTTCCAGATCGATCACCCCTATCTCGATAGCCAGTCCAACGGTCTGAGCCACCTCATAGAGAAAATGAAAGACCAGCGATTGTGCGCCCACATCAATCTGGAAAAAGGGGAGAGAAGCGATCTCTCCGAGCTCGCCATCAACTTGCTGTGACAGGGTTTTGCTTGACTTGGGAAAGAAATTCTTCTGCCAGATGCCGTTCAGCCGATGCCGCCGGCATGGGAAGGTGATAGAGGGCGCCTTGTCCCAACTCGCAGTTTAGTCGCTTCAGGACGGCCAGCTCTTCCTGCGTTTCGATGCCTTCGGCGATGACCTCCATACCGAGCCGGTGGGCCAGCAGCAGGGTGCTCTCCACGATGCTCTGGTTCTTATTCTCCCGGTCGATACCTCTGACGAAGGATTGATCGATTTTAAGTACCTGGAAGGGGAACCGGTGCAGATAACTGAGCGAGCAGTACCCGGTGCCGAAGTCGTCCAGCACGGCTGAAATTCCCAGGCGGTGGATCTGTTCAAGAACGTTCTCCACCTGGTTGGGATTGTCGATGATCTCGGTTTCAGTCAGCTCCAGCTTGAGGTGGCGTCCCGAAACTCCGGTCGATGACAGGGCCTCTTCCAGCACGGAGACGAAGGCGTCATCTTTAAACTGGCTCGCCGAGACGTTGATGCTGAGCATGAGATCGGTCCGTTTGGGGAAATCGTCCCGCCAGCGGCGCAGCTGGCGGCAGCCTTCCTCCAAGACCCATTTGCCGATGGGGATGATGAGCCCGGTTTCTTCCGCCAGCGAGATGAAGTCGTCGGGTGGAATCATGCCCCGCTCGGGGTGCTGCCAGCGGACCAGGCCCTCAAAGGCGACAACCCGTCCGTTGGCCGTGTTCACGATGGGCTGGTAATAGAGCCGCAATTGGTTGTCTTCGACGGCCTTCTGCAACTCCGGTTCCAGCGTCAGACGCCGCATGGCATTCTGATGCATTTTCCGGTCGAAGATCTGATACCCCGAAACCGGGTCTGCCGTGTTGGCCGCCAATCCGGCGTCGCGCACCATTTCCTGTGCGTGCCGGTAGCCACTGGAGCTGAAGGCGATGCCCATGTGAATGCGCCCGGTGATGTCATGGCCACCGATGACGATGGGCCGGTTGAGGGCCTCCAGCAGGTGACCGGCCAATGCCGTGGCTTCCGCCGGGTGGTTGGCGTGGTAGAGCAGGATGCCGAACTCGTTTTGGCCCAGTCGAGCCAGGAGCGCACCCGGGGACAGTAACGCTTGGAGACGGGCGGCCTGTTTTATCGTGTAGGCTTCGGCCTCTTTTTGTCCCAGGCTTTCCACCAGCATCCGGTGGCGCCCCATCCGTATGAACAGGAGGCCGAACAGGTGGTGGTGGTATTGCCACCGGCCAATTTCGTCGGTGAGCCGGTTTAGGAAAAGTGTCGGGTTGGGCAGCCCGGTGCCGGCATCATAGTGGCGCAAGTATTCCCGCTCCACATCCCGAAGCCGTTTCTTTTCAAGACATGCCGAAACACGGGCTCTGAGCAGGATGGGGTTGAACGGTTTCGGGAGATAGTCCTCGGCGCCGTTTTCGATGCATGTGACCGTGCTTTCCATGTCGTTCACGGCAGTGATCATGATGACCGGGATGTCTCGCAAGGTCTCCTGCGATTTCATCTGCCGGAGCACTTCGTACCCGTCGATCTCCGGCATCATGACATCCAGCAGAACCAGGTCGATATGTTGGCGCGACAGGATGTCGAGCGCCTCCCGGCCGTTTTCGGCTTCGAAAACATGGCGGATGCCCTGCTTCTCAAGGTGTTTGATCAGGTAGTGCCGGTTGCTGCGAATGTCGTCAACAACCAGGACCTGAGCGTCGCTGAACATGGTTTCCCCTCTATGCGGCTACACGATCGATGCTCGCCATAGTATCTTTGCCCGGCGGCGGAAAATCAAGGACTTTCCTGCGCTCATCCGCGCACCAGTGAAATGACAGCAGCGGCGATGTTTTCCGGCTGAGGCATCATTGCGGCTTCCAGGCCCTTGGCATAGGGCACCGGGCATTCCGGTGCGGCGATGCGCACCGGCGGCGCCTTGAGCAGGCGGTGGCCGGCAGTGGACACCCGGGCGATAACTTCGGCGCCGATACCGCCGGTGGCGGTGCCTTCCTCCACGGTCACCAGCCGGCCGGTCCGCGCCACGGATGACAGGATGGTGCCGGTATCCATCGGGTAGAGGGTCAGCAGGTCGATCACTTCAACATCGATGCCCTCGGCGGATAGTGCGTCGGCGGCCTCCAGGGACACGGACACGCCCAGCAGGTGCGTGACGATGGTGGCGTCCCGCCCCTTGCGAGCAATGCGCGCTTTTCCCAGAGGAAGGACTTCGGAAGGCTCCGGTACCGGCCCGGCAACAGCGTAGAGCAGTTTGTGCTCGAAAAAAAGCACCGGATTGTTGGAGCGGATGGCGGCCTTCAGAAGCCCCAGCGCCGTGAAGGGATCCGAGGGGGCCACAACCATGAGCCCCGGTATTCCAAAGAAAAAGCGCTCCATGGACTGGGAATGCTGGGCGGCCATGCCGATGCCGCTGCCCACCGGTGTGCGGATGGTGATGGGGATGGACACCTGCCCGCCGGTCATGTAGCGCAGCTTGGCGGCCTGGTTGAGGATCGGGTCCATGCAGCAGGAGAGAAAATCGGCGAAAAGGATTTCGCAGATAGGGCGCATGCCGGCCATGGCCGCCCCCACGGCGCCGCCGACGATGCCGTTTTCGCTGATGGGGGTGTCGATGATGCGCTCAGGGCCGAATGCAGCCACCAGACCCTCGGTGACGTTGAAGTAGCCGCCCAGGGTGACATCCTCGCCCCAGAGAAACACGCGCGGATCCCTTTCCATTTCTTCAGCGATGGCCCGGTTGATGGCCGCGGCATAAGACATGTCCGGGCCATCTGCCCCTACCGGGATTTCGCCGGTGAAAAGCGCAGGGTCTTCGGGTGCATAGACCCGGGTGGTCAGGGCGGCTGGCGCCGGATCGGCCGCCGATACCGCCGATGCGGCTGCGGCCGCAATCTCTTCGGCGCAGTTTTCTCCGATGCGCGTCAGCTCGGATGTGGTGGCATCGCCGTTTGCTGCCAGCGCGGCCCCCAGCCTCGCGATGGGGTCCTCGGCCATGTGGCGGGCCTTTTCCTCGGGGCTGCGGTAGCTTTCCGGCTCGCCTTCCATGTGTCCGTGCCAGCGATAGGTGAGCAGTTCCAGCGCCCTGGGGCAGCCGTCCCGGCGCATGTCGGCAACGATGCGGCCCACTTCCCGGAAGACGGTTGCGGCGTCGTTGCCGTCCAGGCGGCTGGCAGGAATGCCGCAGGCGGCCAGCCGCCGGGTGATGTCCGTTTCTGCCGAGTGCCTGGCGATGGGGGTGAACTCACCGTAGAGGTTGTTTTCAACGATGACCAGCAGCGGCAGATCAAAGAGCGCCGCCATGTTCAAGGCCTCGTGAAACATGCCCTGATTGACCGAGCCGTCTCCGGCGAACACCACCGAGATATCGTCTCGCCCCTGCCGCCGGATGGCCAGGGCCGCGCCCATGGCCAGCAGATATCCAGCCCCGACGATGCCGTTGGCCCCGAGTACTCCGATGGCGCCGTCGGTGACGTGCATGGAGCCGCCCTTGCCCTCGCACAGGCCGCCGGCCTTGCCGTAGAGCTCGGCCATCATAGGGCCGATCGCTGCGCCTTTGGCGATGATATGGCCGTGGCCCCGGTGCGTGGTGTTGATGTAATCGGAGCGCCTGAGATTCAGACACACCCCGGCGGCCACGGCCTCCTGTCCGATAGACAGGTGGATGGCCTCGGTGGGCAATTCGCCGCCGGCGAAGGCCGTTGCCAGGTGGTTTTCGAAGGCCCGGATGGTGCTCATGACACGGTACAGATCCACGCCGCCGGCCGGTGCCGCAGGGGGCGGCGGCGCGGGGGCCGCCCGCGGGGGTTCGCCGACGGCCGTTGGAAACACGGGCAGGGCGCCGGGATCCAGGCCGGTGCGTTTACCGCGAAACAGGAAGGATAGCCGCCGCTGGCGTTTTCGCTCGGCAGGGGCGGTTTTCAGCAGATCGCCTCGGCCCATTTCCGTGAGGATGCCGGGGTAAAGGGCGAACGCCGGCTTCAGCGCCGGGATCAGCTTCAGGGCCTTTTGCATGGAGCCTTTGGCCACGATTTTCCGGCTGGCGATGGCCATGGGGACATTGAGCGTCTCCATCCAGAACCGGTGGCTGGTGTCGGAGGAGAGAATCATTTCCACATCGACCTCGGGCGGGACTTTCGGGTCCCACAGGATCCGGCCCTGGCCGCCCTCAACGGCGAGGTAGAGATCGGTGCCCAGATCCGCGTATCTGAATTTGATCACGATAGGTGCCGCGGTGAGGGGCCTGGAAATCGCCGGCGTGGCGAAAATGGCCTCCCACAGGCGGGTCAGTACCGCCTGGAGTTCTTCCTTGGAATCAAAAATCGTCGCCATGGGGCACCTCCTGGTCAGTGCCCATCCATAAACGGCATCTTTTGGTCCAGTGCTGCGTTTTCACACTTTTCGAAATCCGCCGGAGGCGGACAAGTCCTCGGGCTGTTCGTCTGGAACCCGGTGCGAAGCACCGGGTTTCCAAGACAAATAGCGGGCTATTCCTCCGGTTTCGAAAATGCTCAAGCCTTGCCCTGAACCACACGGTTTAATCCTGACGCCCGGCGCGCAGCGCAGGGTGTCCAAGGACAATCTACCATTTCTGGATGGACACTAAATAATTTTTTTGCATTTTCCATTTGAACAAACATCGGGATAATCACGATTGCCCCCATCAGAGCGCTTTCGGGTATGAAAATCAAGCGCCCGGTGTTGAACCCGATCGCCATTCCCGCTATGGTGGGTCGTGCCACATCCCTGCCGCATCGCCGGCAATACCGTTTAGAAGCGATTTCAGCCGATTAGGAAGACCATGCTGGAGTATGACCTGCTTATCACGCTGGGCTACCTTTACGCCGCCATTGAAGTGCTTTCCATCGCCGCTGCGCTCAATGTGGTGATGAAAGGGCGCACCGCTCAGGGGACCATCGCCTGGGCCATCGCTCTGGTATCGTTTCCCCCGGCGGCTTTGCCGCTGTATCTCATCTTCGGCCACCACCGGTTTCACGGTTACGTGTCGGCCCGGCGGGCCGGCAAACTGGACATCAACCACATTGCCGCCAGTCTGGCCCAAAGGGCGCCGGATATCCGGGCCTCCTTCGCCGCTCATCAGAGCGAGATCAAGCTGCTGGAAAAACTGGCGGCCATGCCTTTCACCCGGTACAATCGGGCTGATCTGCTGATCGACGGTGAGGCCACCTTCGGCGCCATATTTGACGGGATCGACGCCGCCCGGAAATATATTCTGGTTCAGTTTTTCATCGTCCACGACGACCGGCTGGGCAGGGACTTCCAGCAGCGCCTGCTGGCCCGGGCCGCAGCGGGAGTGAAGATCTTCTTTCTCTACGATGACGTGGGGTCCCACCAGTTGCCGGCCGCCTATCTGGAAACCCTCAGGGCCGCCGGTGTGCACACACACAGCTTCAAGACCACCAGGGGCTGGCTCAACCGGTTCCGAATCAATTTCCGCAATCACCGCAAGATCGTCGTGGTGGACGGGACCGTGGCCTTTGTGGGCGGGCTCAACGTGGGCGATGAGTACATGGGACGCAGCCGGCGCTTCGGCCCCTGGCGAGACACGCACGTGCGGGTGGAAGGACCGGCGGTCCAGTGCATTCAGCTCGCCTTTCTCGAGGACTGGTACTGGGCCACCCACAGCGTGCCCGATCTCAATTGGGAGCCGCGGCCGGCGCCGACCGGAGACATGCCCGTGCTGGTGCTTCCCACCGGGCCGGCCGACGACGTGGAAACCTGCACCCTGTTTTTTCTGCTGGCCATCAACTCGGCCCGCCATCGCATCTGGATCGCCAGCCCCTACTTCGTTCCGGACCGGCAGGTCATCAGCGCCCTGCAACTGGCGGCCATGCGCGGCGTGGATGTGCGGGTCATCCTTCCGGAAAAACCCGATCACATTCTGGTCTGGCTCTCGTCGTTTTCCTTCGTTGAAGAAACCGAGCCCTTCGGAGTCAAGTTCTACCGCTACCAGCCGGGATTCATGCACCAGAAGGTGATGATCGTCGATAACGGGGTCGCCACCATCGGCACGGCCAATTTCGACAACCGCTCATTTCGCATCAACTTCGAGATCACCCTGCTCTTCGGAGACGATGCCTTCGCCGCCGAGATCCGGCAGATGCTGGTGGCGGACATGCGCCGGTGCCGCGAGGTCACCGCCCGGGAGCTCATCGAAAAACCGCTGTGGTTCCAGATGGCAGTAAAGATCGCCCGGCTCATGGCGCCGGTGCAGTAAAAGTGCACTGAAAAGCAGTGTCCGACGGTTTTTATTCACCACGAAGTTCACGGAGCACACGGAGGTTTATTAACCCAAAAGGAATATTTCTCGCGCAGAGGCGCGGAGACGCAGAGAACTGCGGGAAATTGAATTGCGAGAGTGCTTTTCCTTGCGCCTCTGCGCCTCTGCGCGAGATATGAATTATAAAATCTGTGTGCCCTCCATGACTGGTTCAACATCACTGTGGGAAGAGCCCCACTGGAGCATTCCGTATAAGCGTAAAGAATTTTTTGAGATAGGTTCTACATAGGAGCACACCTGCCATGGCGGCCATTGTTTACGAACCCATCGGTGTCATTCATTCCCCCTTTGCCGATCTCGAGGGGATGCCCATACAGCCGGCCGGCGCGGCCGGCGCCTACGGAACGGTGACCGTCTTTTCCGAGTACAGGGAAGGGCTCACGGATCTGGACGGGTTTTCCCACATCATTCTTCTCTATCACTTCCATCGAAGCCAAGGCTTTCGGCTGGATGTCTTGCCATTCCTGGATACAGTTCCTCGCGGCCTGTTCGCCACGCGGGCGCCCCGGCGGCCCAACCCCATCGGCCTGTCCATCGTCCGGCTGCTCAGCATCGAGGGCGCCGACATTCACGTCGCCAACGTGGACATTTTAGACGGCACGCCGCTGCTGGACATCAAGCCCTATGTGCCTGCCTTCGACGCCCAAAGCGATGTCCGCAGCGGATGGCTTGAAACGGCCCAGGGCGAGACGGCCCGGCGGCGCTCGGACGATCGCTTTACGCGGTAGTCTTCCGGGCCGCTGTACCCCTCTGGCCGCGAATCTCCACCGCAGCCGTGATGGAATGCGCCGGTTGCTGGACTTGCCATGGCGCTGGGGGCCTGCCACGGCTTGCCGCACCCCGACGAGGTGTATATTTTTTTTACACCCAGCCCTTAATACGCTCTTGGCCTGGTTAATAATTACCCACCGCAGCCCCTCAATTTTCCGCGATACGCATTTATTTTGCCGGAAACATTGTAATTCCTACCATTGGCATCAGAATTGCTGGGTACCGGTTCAAACAACTTCTTTTTTGCGGAGTGCGCCTTATGAAATATTTCATGTCCGTAGCCGTTCAGGCGGTCTTTTTTTGGGGGGGAAGCGTATTCGCGATGGCGCCTTTGGTCCATGCTCAATCAGCCGCGCCCCCCACCCCCTTGCCGGCACTGATTGCCGAAGGCTGGCAGAGCAACCAGGAACTGGCGGGCCTTCGGGAAAGCATCGACGCCCTCAAAGATTCCGCCGTGGCGGCCGGTGCGTTTGACGACCCCCGCCTGGGCATTGCGCTGCTCAATGTGCCGACCGATTCTTTTAATCTACGTCAGGAAGCCATGACCCAGAAACAGCTCACCCTGGCGCAGAAACTGCCCTGGTTCGGCACCCTGGATCTCAAGAGCCGGCGGGTGGTGCTGCAGGCCGTGGCGCAGGAATCCATGCTGGCGGCCAAACGAAACGAGCTGGCCCGGAAAATCACGGATGCCTACTGGGAACTGGCCTTCATCGATCGCAGCCTGGCGGTCAATGCCCGCCTTACTGAAATGGTGGGACAACTGCTGAAGATCGCCGAAACCCGCTACGGCGTGGGCAAAGGGCTTCAGCAGGACGTGCTTCAGGGGCAGGTGGAACTGAGCAAACTGCTCGATGAAGAACTGACGCTGACCAAGCGGCGGCAGGTAACCGAAAGCGCGATCAACGCCTTGATCAATCGGCCGGACTATCAGCCGATTCAACCGGAAGACACCGCGGCGCTGCCGGATGCCGGTGCCATCGACAAGGCAACGCTGCACGACCGGGTCATTGCCGGCAACCCGCTCATCGAAGCCCGCCGGGTGGCCATCGATGAGGCGGCGGCAGGTATCGAACTGGCTGAGAAAGACTACTACCCGGATGTCAATGTCCAGATGGCCTACGGCCAGCGCGACGCCGACCCCAGCGGGCGCTCACGATCGGATTTCGTCTCGGCGGGCGTCGTTGTGAGCGTGCCCCTATGGTCAAAAGGCAAACAGGACCGCCAGTTGTCTGCTGCCAAGAAGCGCCAGGAAGCCGCCCGCCGGGCCTACGCCGCGCTCACCGAAAGCCTGCCCTACCGGGCCGAGGCGATGGTCGATGAAATGCTGGCGCTGATGAAAAATTACAGGCTCACCAAGGATGCCATGATCGTGCAGGCCGGTCAGTGGGCGCAGTCGGCCCTGGCCGCCTACGAGGTGGGCAAAATCGAATTCAGCACCATGATGGGCGCCCAGATACGCTTGCTGCAAATGGATTTGCGCCAGGACAATTACCGCTATTCCCTGCTGCGAAAACATGCGGAGCTGCAGGAAATTCTCGGGGGTGTGGTCGATGGCGTATCGGCCGGCAAGCATGTCGACAGCCGACAACGTTCTGACGACGCAGCAGACGCCCACACGCGGGTCGCACGGCGATAAGGAGACAATATGATGAAACGGCACATTTTCCTGATTATGGCATTCATCGCCTGTGCACTCATTTTTCTGGCTGCCGGCGCATGGTGGCGCGGCCCATCGCAGGAACCCGAGCGCGCCGGCAGTGGGTCTCTGGTGCCGGTCGCCGATGCGGCGGATGCGCCACTCTCTGCCGGGATGATCGACCCGAAAAACGGGAAGAAGATCAAATACTGGGCAGCACCCATGGATCCGACCTATATCCGCAACGCGCCGGGCAAGTCGCCCATGGGGATGGATCTGGTGCCGGTTTATGAAGAGGCGGGCGGGGAGAAGGAGCCGGCATCCACCATCCGCATCGATCCGGTGACCGTCCAGAACATGGGTGTGCGTACCGATGTCGTGACCCGTCGGCCGCTCAACCGGACCATTCGCACCTACGGTAATGTCACCTACGACGAAACGCGCATTTATTCGGTCAATACCAAGTTCGACGGATGGATCGAGCGCATTTACGTGAACTTCGAAGGCGAGCGGGTCAAAAAGGGTCAACCCCTGTTCGATATCTACAGCCCCGAGCTGGTGAGCGCCCAGGAGGAATATCTGCTGGCGCTCGGGCAGTCCGCCAGCCTCGGAGACAGCACCTATTCTCAGATTCGCGAGGGAGCGGCGCGGCTTCTTGCCGCATCCCGGACCCGGCTCAGCAACTGGGATCTGACCCCCGGGCAGATTGACGCCATCGGGAAAAAGGGGCGTGTCAGAAAAAACCTCACCGTTTACTCTCCGGCATCCGGCGTGGTGACCGCCAAGAAGGCCATTGATGGCAGTTTTGTCAAAGCCGGGATGAATCAGTACGAGATCGCGGATCTGTCGCGAGTTTGGGTGGATGCCGAGGTTTACGAATACGAACTGCCGTGGGTGCACCAGGGCATGCCGGCGTCGATGGCACTGTCCTACCTGCCGGGTCGTCAATTCGAGGGCCGGGTGCTTTTTATCTATCCGTACCTTACAGCCAAAACACGCACCGCGCGTCTCCGGCTTCAGTTTGACAATGCCGACGGTGATCTCAAGCCCGACATGTACGCCAATGTTACCCTGCTCTCGTCTTTGGGTGAAGACGGACTGGTGATCCCCCAGGAGGCGGTCATCGACAGCGGGGTGCGCAAAGTGGTGTTCATCGACAAAGGCAAAGGCCGTTTCGAGCCACGGGAAATCAAAACCGGCGTTGAGGTCGGCGGCGACAGCACCCAGGTGATTTCCGGGCTTTCAGAGGGCGAGCGGATCGTGATCAGCGCCCAGTTCATGCTCGATTCGGAAAGTCGGCTCCGTGAGGCCATCCAGAAGATGCTCGATGTGCGGCAGAAAGACACTGCCTCTGGTGGTGACGCTGCAGACATGAGCGGCGTGACCATGGACACCACCGCCAAAGATCTGGATATGTCCAATATCGGCATGGATACGCCGCCGCCGTCCAAGTGAGGTCGCCGCAGCTGATCGCCAGCACCACCGTCTTGACTCGAATAGGTGAACCCTATGATTGAGAAAATCATCGACCTGTCCATCCGAAACAAGTTTCTGGTCATTCTGATAACACTGTTTGTCATCGCCGGCGGCATCACGGCCATCGCCCGCATTCCTCTGGATGCCATCCCCGATTTGTCGGACGCGCAGGTGATCGTGTTTACCGAGTATCCCGGACAGGCCCCCCAGGTGGTGGAGGATCAGGTCACCTACCCCCTGACCACGGCCATGCTCTCGGTGCCGTTTGCCAAGGTGGTGCGCGGCTATTCCTTCTTCGGACTCTCCTTTGTCTACATCATCTTCGAGGACGGCACCGATCTCTACTGGGCCCGCAGCCGGGTGCTGGAATACCTTAATTACGTGTCCGGACGCTTGCCCAAGGGCGTGACGCCGTCTCTTGGACCGGACGCCACGGGTGTCGGATGGGTTTACGAGTACGCCCTGGAGAGTGATTCGCACGATCTGTCCCAACTGCGATCGATTCAGGACTGGTTTCTGCGCTACGAATTGGCCAGTGTGCCCGGGGTCTCCGAAGTGGCCTCCATCGGCGGTTACGTGAAGCAGTATCAGGTGGTGGTGGATCCCAATAAGCTGAGGGCTTACAATATCCCGATCCAGAAGATCAGGATGGCCATCCAGCGCAGCAACAACGACGTGGGCGGCCGGCTGGTGGAAATGGGCGAGACGGAATTCATGATCCGGGGGCTGGGTTATATCAAGGGCATCGACGATCTTTATGCCGTTCCGCTGGGCGTCGGCGCCAACGGAACGCCGATCCTGCTGCGCAACGTCGCCACCATCAAGATCGGACCCGAGTTGCGGCGCGGCATCGCCGACATCAACGGCACCGGAGAAGTGGTGGGCGGGGTTGTGATAATGCGTTTCGGGGAAAACGCCCTGAAGGTCATCGAAAACGTAAAAACGCGCATCGCGGAACTCAAGCGCGGATTGCCCGAAGGGGTTCGGATCAAGACGGTGTATGACCGATCCAGTCTGATCCTGCGGGCCGTGAAGAATCTGAAGAACACGCTGTTGGAGGAAAGCGTCATCGTCGCGTTGGTGTGCATCGTGTTTCTCTTCCACTTTCGTAGCGCCCTGGTGGGAATATTCACTCTGCCGGTGGGGGTGTTCATCAGCTTCATCATCATGGAGCGGCAGGGTATCAACGCCAACATCATGAGCCTGGGCGGTATCGCCATCGCCGTGGGGGCCATGGTGGACGCGGCCATCGTCATGATCGAAAACGCCCACAAGCATATCGAGCACGACGGCGGTAAAAAACCCCACTGGGAGATCATTCGTGATGCTGCCGTGGAAGTAGGACCCTCGCTTTTTTTCTCCCTGCTGATCATCGCCATCAGCTTTCTGCCGGTATTCACCCTGGAGGCCCAGGAAGGCCGCCTCTTCAGGCCCCTGGCCTACACCAAGACCTACGCCATGATGGGCTCGGCCCTTCTGGCGGTGACGATTGTCCCGGTGCTGATGGGCTACATGATCCGGGGCCATATCCGCCCGGAGAATAAAAATCCGGTCAACCGATTCCTTATCTGGGTCTATCATCCCATCATCAAGCTCGTTCTCAAGGCAAAGACCCTGGTGGTCGTTCTGGCAGTGGTGATCCTGGCATTGACCTATATTCCGCTGAGTCGGATGGGCTCCGAGTTCATGCCGCCGCTCAACGAGGGGGATCTGCTGTACATGCCCACGACGTTGCCGGGCATCTCCATCACCAAGGCTAAGGAACTGCTCCAGCAGACCGACCGCATTATCGCGTCCTTTCCCGAGGTTCAGAACGTTTTCGGTAAGATCGGGCGCGCCGAGACGGCCACCGACCCGGCACCACTCTCCATGATCGAGACGACCATCACGCTCAAGCCCGAATCCGAGTGGCGGGCGGGAATGACCATCGAAAAACTGATCGATGAGCTGGACAAATCGATTCAGTTCCCGGGGCTCACCAACGCGTGGACCATGCCCATCAAAACCCGCATCGACATGCTCTCCACCGGCATCAAGACGCCCGTGGGGATCAAACTGATGGGGGAGGATCTGCAGGTGCTGAGCGACCTAGGGGAAGAGGTTGAGGCTGTCATGCGAAAAGTGCCGGGTACCTTAAGTGTCTATGCCGAGCGGGTGACCGGCGGCAACTTTCTCGATTACCATATCCGGCGCGACGAGGCCGCCCGTTACGGTCTCACCGTGGGCGATGTGCAGGACATCATCATGAGCGCCGTCGGCGGGATGAACGTCACCCAGACCGTCGAGGGGCTCGAGCGATACCCGGTCAACCTGCGCTATGGATCGGAGCTGCGCGACACGCCAGAAAAGCTCAGGCGCATCCTGGTGCCCACGCCGATGGGCGCCCAGGTACCCATTACCGAACTGGCCGATATCCGCATCGTCAAGGGGCCGCCGGTGGTCAAAAGCGAAAATGCCCGAAACAATGCCTGGATCTACGTGGACATCACCGGTGTTGATGTGGGCACCTATGTCAAGCGGGCCAAGCAGGTGGTCGCCGAAAAGATCACACTGCCGGCCGGCTACAGCATGGTCTGGAGCGGCCAGTACGAGTACATGATCCGCGCCCAGAAACGGCTGGCACTGGTGGTCCCCATGACGCTGGTGATTATCTTTTTGCTGCTTTACTTGAACTTCAAGAGCATCGCCGAGAGCATCATCGTGATGCTCAGCGTGCCCTTTTCCCTCACCGGGGGATTCTGGCTGATGGACATCCTGGGCTACAACATGAGCGTGGCCGTGGGCGTGGGGTTCATCGCCCTGGCCGGCGTTGCGGCCGAGACGGGCGTGGTCATGCTGATCTACCTTGACATATCATACCGCAAATTCAGAGAGAAATACGGCGATGGGTTCAACCGCCGGCACCTGCGCGAGGCGATCGAAGAAGGCGCCGCCCTGCGGGTGCGTCCCAAGATGATGACCGTGGTGGCCATCATGGCCGGGCTCATGCCCATCATGTGGAGCCACGGCACCGGTTCGGAAGTAATGAAACGCATCGCGGCCCCGATGGTCGGCGGCATGGTGAGCGCCACGGTGCTCACGCTCATCGTGGTGCCTGCGATTTACGGCCTGTGGAAAGGCTGGCGCCTGAAACCCTGAGCGCGCCATGCGGGCGCTTGCATTCACAAGCTGATGTAAAACGAGCATTCTGTCAAAACGTTCAGCACACTACTCAACATAAGGAGAAAACGATGAAAAGACTGATTGCCACAACGGGTATTGCCCTGATGCTGCTCGCCTCACCGGCGGCCTTTGCGATGGAAAGCCATTCGACGCACGGCACGGCCGGCGCAGATGAGATGCCGGCCACCGGCGCCTATGAGCACAAAATGGCGGTCGACGGCATCCGCACCGAGTTCCAGATTATGAGCCTGGCCGACATGAAGATGAAAGATCCCAACGGCGCCACCCATCACGTGATGCTCAAGCTCTTCGACGAGAAGATGAATCATCCGGTCGACGGGATTCAGGGGAAGATCAAGGTTATCGCCCCCTCGGGGGCCGAGCAGGTGGCGCCGCTGACCGATTACAGTGGCACGTATGCGGCCAATTTTACATTTACCGAGAGCGGCAACTATGGCGTGATCTGCCTGTTCAAGAAGGGCGAGAAGAGCCGCGTGGCCAAATTCTGGTACCCGCATCATTAGGCGGTGACCCGAGGGCTCCGGCCGCACGGCCGGCGTCGCCCGGGAAACGATAACCAAGGCAGGGCACCGGTCATGAAAACGGTTGCAAGGGCGTCGTCGATCCGCAATGATTGTCCAGCGGCCGGTGCGGATATCCTGGCCGCCGCCACCGGCGTCAGGGGCCATAACCGGCCGCCGGCGATGACGGTTTCTCCGGCACCCCGGTAATCCGGGTTGCCGCCCCGGAACTCGCGGAGACGACAACAGTGAAAATCATGCGCATCACCTCTCTGCAGCAACGCCTTATACTGCTGTTGCTGCTGCCCGTGAGCGCGATACTGGTGGTGGTCGGTCTTGCCGGGTTTCTCTATGCCCGACAGGTGATGCTGGCCCAGTGGCGGGAGGCGGCGCTGCTAAGGCTCGAGCGGGCCGCCCATGTCATCGATATGCGGCTGGCCGCACCCATCGACCGGATTGAACTGTTCTCCGGCGCCGGCGATGCCCTGTCCCGGCAGCGGGTTCTGGATCAGCTCGCCGGTATGCCCGGCATCAAGAAGGTGCAATTGGAATGGTTCGATGCGCAGACGCCGCCGGCGCCGCCAACCGGCATGATGCGCCATGGCACGCACCCCATGATGCGGTTTCAACGCACCCGGGTAATGCGCCTGGCGCCGCCGGTGTTGGATGCCGACGCCGGCAGTCGCAGCGTCACGCTCGAAGTTTCGCTGCTGGACCGGGATGACGACCCGGTGGGGCAGCTGATGGTCAAAATCGATTTCGACTATCTGGTGGAAAACATTACCCACATCGGATGGCAGCAAAGCAGCATGGCCTGCGTGGTGGACAAGCGCGGCGTTTACCTGCTGCACACCGATGACGCCATGAAAACCCGAGCCCAGTTGGGGGAGACCGGAGACGTGCTGGAGCTCCGGCTTAAAGCGGCCATTGCCGCAACGGATTTTGGCACGGTGCTGGGGCCGGGAAGCCCCCCCAGCATGGTGGCCGGCTTCCATTCACTGTCCCGGGCCCCCTGGACGATCGCCATCTTTGCGCCCGGCAGCGCGGTTCTGGCGCCCATTGTGCGATTCAAATTCTATTATTTCACCGCTTCGCTGACACTGCTGCTGTTCGTCCTGTTCCTGATTCGTTCGTCGCTGGGACCGATGGTTGGTGCCATCCATCGATTGTCCGCCGCCGCCAGGGGCGTGGCCCAGGGCGATTACGGGCAACGCATCGAACGGCGCACCGATGATGAAATCGGCCAGTTGATCGACAGCTACAACACCATGGTGGACGGGTTGAGAGAGCGCGATCGCATCCGAAACACGTTCGGTCTCTATATGGACGAAGACGTTGCCCGGGATCTGCTCGCTCAACCGGAGGCCGTGCAGCTCGGCGGCGATAAACGTGAGGTGGTCATTCTGATGTCGGATATCCGCGGGTTTACGCCATTGGCCGAATCCCTGAGCCCGGAAGCGACCATCCGCGTTCTCAACGATTATTTCCATCACATGATCCGGGTGATCAAGGACCACCGGGGGATCATCATCGATTTTGTGGGTGACGCCATCCTCGTGTTTTTCGACCCGCTCCAGGACGCGGTGGCGGCAACGGCGCGCCGTGCACTGTCCTGCGGGCGGCAGATGCAATCCGAGATGACGCCGTTCAATGACCGGATGCGGACCGGGGGCCTGCCGGCATTGACCATGGGCATCGGTATTCATGCCGGGACCGTGGTCGTCGGCAACATCGGCAGCGAAAGCCGGATCAAGTACGGCATCGTCGGTTCTGCCGTCAACTTGACCCAACGTATTCAGGAGACGGCGCAGGGGGGAGAAATTGCCGTGTCCGATACCCTCTATCGGCATGTCCAGTCCGAGCAGAAAATCGATCGGACGGTCGATCTGTCCTTGAAAGGGGTTCAAGGTGCAACCCGGATTCATTTGATTTCCGGCAATGATTTTACTTGACCCGTCTACGGCTTTACACTTCATAGCGCCTGTCATGATCGTTGCCTTCAATATGGAAAGGAGATTCGGACATGACGACGTTTACGCCCAACCGGCGGGTGAGAGAAGGGCGGATCGTATTTAATGCACCGCCTGAAACGGTGTTCCCCCTGCTGTGCCCGGTGCGCGAGTACGACTGGATCGACGTGTGGGACTGCCGGCTGATATACACGGCCAGCGGCGTTGCCGAGATCGACGGTGTGTTTATGACCGACTTTGCCCACCACGGCGGCGCGGAGACATGGGTGGTCAGCCGGTATGAGCCACCCCGGGCCATCGAATTCGTCCGTTTTTCTCCCGCAGAGAAAGTCGTGCGACTGGCAGTGGCGCTGGTGCCCTTGGGGCCGGGTCGGACCGAGGCCACTTGGAAAAAAGTCTTTACCGGGCTCAGCGATGCGGGCAACCGATTCATTGACACGGCAGCCGGGGACTTGTTTGATATGGAAGTGGCCCGCATTGAAACGCTGCTAAACCATTTTCTGGACACCGGCGCCATGCTCACCGGCATTGCTTTGCCGGGGTAGTTCAGACGACAGATGACCCGCCTTCCGCCGTCGCTATGAATAGCTATGGCGGACAGGTCGCAAAAACCACGCTACGGCGGGCAAGCAGATGACAGAGGGCAGATGACGGCGGCGGGAAAAGTCAGAGAACCTGATCCTGCCCGCTGTCTTGGGTCATCGGATCGCCCGCCCTTGCGACTCAAGGCTTTTGCCTTTTCTGTCCTCCGTCCTCTGTCGTCTGTCCTCTGCTTTTAAGGGAGACCCTGTGACCACCATTGGAAGACTGGCCAGGCGGTATCACCTTTCCCGCAGCACGCTGCTGTACTACGACCGGATCGGTCTGTTGCAACCGTCGGGGAGGAGCCCTGCCAATTACCGCGTTTATACCAAAACCGATGAAGCGCGGTTGGGGCTGATCTGCCGATACCGGGCGGCCGGTATCGCTCTGGCGACCATTGGTGAAATGCTGGAAGCGGGCGATTGCGCTGTGGTCGGCGCGCTTCAGGATCGGCTCCATGTCCTGAACGAGGAAATTTCCCACCGGCGGGGGCAGCAGCACTTCATCGTATCCCTGCTCAAGCACAAAGCGGTGCTCGATTCGCCCGCAGTGATGACCAAGGCGCGCTGGACCGCGCTTTTGCGCGCCGCCGGAATGAGTGACACGGACATGATGCGCTGGCACGCCGAGTTCGAACGGATGGCCCCCGATGCCCACGCGCATTTTTTACAATCTTTGGGCATTCCGGCCGATGAGATCGCACTCATCCGCAGCGCCTCCCGGGAAGTCATGCTTTCGGAAGGCGCCGCGGCAGCGCCGGGCGTGCCATCCGGCGGATAGCGGGGTCATTGATGGGCGACAATCGGAGCGTCAGGGGGGAATGAACCTATGCGCTGTGTACCCCCGGCCCCGTCACGCCTGCAGTGCCATCAGAAAAATTTTTCCTCGAATTTAACACCCGCCGCTTTAAGCCGCGCATAGTCCATCTTGAGCCGTTCATTGGCGATGCGCTGAGTTGTTTTGGCGTTGACCTCGATTTCGTTGATAGGACTGATGGCATAGACTTTGGTGACTTTTGTCCCGACGATTTCGCCCTTGGCCACCGGCGTGAACGCCGCCATCAACAGGTTCATGTCCGATTCGTCTTGGATGTCATCGGTAGACTCCGACTGGACCACCTGCTTGACCATGCTCCGGAAAACCATAACGCGCAATTGAACCGGTTTGCCGGATCTGGCGCGCGTTATAAATTCTTCCAGCCGCTCCGTTTTACGGTCATGGACTTCTCCGATTGTCATGTCGTTTCCTCCCTATCTCGCGGGTTTGGGCCTTTCCCCCGCATACGGGGCCGGTGAGTCGCTCACCGGTTCGGGGGATCACCGATAGGTAAAAAGCACAAAACAGGCCAAAGCGTTCCCGTGGAGGGCCAGTCAATTCAGCAAGCATTGCGGGTTGTTATGCGTCTATGGTGAGCTGTGGAGAAGTTGCGCAGGCGTCAGCGATTTTTACACTCTGGAAAACCGAACCGTGATTATAAAGGGCACTTCTGGCACTGCCCGTTGGCCAGTGGCCGCTCCGAATGGCGGGATTGGTTTCCGGCAAGTGGTATTGTATTTGTCAGAATAATGTTCCGTTTCATCCCGGGATCCTATCGGGGTCGAGATCGATATCGATTGTATCTACGGCCGATACCGATAGCGATACCGATTTCGATGGACACCCGGCGTCGTTGTTTTAATGGAACGTTTTTATGACACAATGGCTTTAACGGATTCTCAGGCGCATGAACGCGACCGTGAAGGGCCGGTGGGGGTATCGCTTTGTTTCGGTGAGTGTAACGCCGCGCTGTTCGTACCAGTGCCGCAGCTCGTGGTGTTCGGCGATGATGCCGAATTTTCCGGCCACCGGGGCGTTGGCGCGGCGGATGATTTCGGCCAGCACTTCGGCGTCATCCTTTTGGGCGATTCGAATCTGCATGGCTTTTTGCCGAAGGCTGCGGTGCACAAATGTCTGATATCGTGATGACGGCATTTCACCGGCCGGTTAGGACGGTTTACACCTGCACGCACGCCCCGGCGCCGAAGTAGGCCAGTCGGTCCCCCATGGTCCGTTTGAGCACGCCGTAGGCTTTTTTCCCGGTGCAGTGCCCCGTATACACCCGGCCCGCCGTCATGGCCATCAGCTGACGGCCGATATCGGCGACTTCCGTCGCCGAGCCGGCCATGGAGTTGAACATGGGCAGTCCAACCAAATGGAAGCCGCCGAAGGCGGTGGCAATGGGCGCCCCCGGAAACTGTTTTTGGACAGTGGCGAGCATGTTGAGAACGCCGCTGTGAGCGCAGCCGGTGAAGACTGACAGCGCCCCGTTTTGCCGGACCACCATGATCAATTCGTGCTGGAAGTCGTCCGGGCGGCAACGGCCGTCCTGGACCACGAAAAGGTAGCGGTTTCCACCCGGTTTGGGGTAGGGGGCCGCGATGTCGGTCAACAAAAATACGTCGGGAAGGATCTCGGTCATCGTGTCGATGGTCTGAAAACGGTTTTCAAACCGATTGACGGTGCCGGGGTTCATGCCGATATTCTTTCGCAGGAACCCCAGGCCCCTGAACTGGCAGTTGCCGCTCGGGCCGTTTTTCAGATAAACGGTGGCCTGATCGTTTTTTTCAAAGAAGCGGTCGAGTCCGCCCGTGTGATCGAAATGGTGATGCGAGATTACCGCGGCTGTCACGGCGGAAAGATCCTTGCCCAGGACGGCCGCGTTGTCGGCAAAGGCCCCGGAAACGCCGGTGTCAAAGAGCACGGTGCCGCCGGGTGTTTCCACCATGTACGACAGTCCGTGCTCGGCCACAATCCCGGCCGCCCCGGGGGCGGTGTCATTGTCCATCAATACTGTAACTTCCATGATCTTTCCCCTCTTCGGTTATCGGTTGGCCTGGGGGGGCTTAAGCGAGTGTTGAAATTAGCATCGACGCGCCGCCCGGTCAACAGGGGCAACGGTTTCACGGCTTGACCGGTTGCGGTCGATGGCGTAGGGTGCTGACCCGGAATTCGGCCGCTGGGGCGGAAATTCCATTTTATTTTATCCGGGATGCCGCCTTCGGCGGGGGGCATCCAACGGCGCGAACAGGCAGAAGGCCAATGCCCATCGAAAAAACGCATAGCGGACCTTCCGTTTGGGAAGGCGATCACTACCGCACGGTATTTGAAAACACCGGTACGGCCACCATGATCATGGAGGCCGACACCACGGTTTCAAAAGTCAACCGGGAATTTGAACTGCTCAGCGGATACTCCAAGCAGGACATTGAAGGCCGGATGAGCTGGACCCGTTTTGTGCACCCGGACGATGTGGACAGGATGAAAGCCTATCACTACCGGAGACGGCGCAATCCGGAAGATCCCCCGAATGTTTACGAGTTCATTTTTGTCGACCGCCTGGGCGTCCAGAAAAACATCTTGCTCCGGGTGGGGTTGATTCCGGGCACGGGGCAGAGCGTCGGCTCACTGATGGACATCACGGCCCGCCGTCAGGCCGAAGCCGCCCTGGAAAGCGGAAAGGAAACATTCCATAACGTTCTGGAGCATATCGAGGAAGGTTACTATGAAGTTGATCTGAAGGGGCGCTTTACCTTCGTCAACGGTCCGTTCTGTCGTTTGGTGGAACTCAGCCGGGAACACCTGCTTACTCTGGACAACCGGGACTATGCGAGCCCCAAGACCGCCCGGCGGATGTTCGAGGTGTTTAACCGGGTCTTTCTCAGCGGCAGGCCGTCCAAGATCCGACAGTTCGAAGTGTCGCTGGAGCATCGCAACATGGTGGTGGAGCTCACAGCGTCGCTCATCAGAGACCCGGACAACAACCCCATCGGTTTTCGGGGCCTCATCCGGGATGTGACCGAGCGCATTCGGGACGAGGCCCGCCAGCGTGAAAACGAGCGGCTCCAGGGGGTACTGGAAACCGCCGGCGCCGTGTGTCATGAACTCAATCAACCGCTTCAGAGCATTATGGGCTATTCACAGCTCATGGAAATGGATCTGCCCATCGATCATCCGATACGGCCGAAACTCAAAAAGGTGCTCGATGCCGTGGACAAGATGCGCCAGATCACCGGCAATTTGATGAAAATTACCCGTTACAAGACGATGACGTATCTGGGCGACAGCCGGATCATCGATATTGAAAAATCCGCCAACGGCAAAACGGGCGACGGACACTAAACGGAGGGCGGGTGTATCCGGGTGAGCGGTTTAACAGTATCAGTCATTTGATCGGGGCAGTTGCCGCGCTGGCCGGTCTTTCGATTCTGGTCGTCATCGCCGCCCGCCAGGGGGATCCGTGGAAAATCGTCAGTTTCAGCATCTACGGCGCAACGCTGGTGCTGCTCTATGTGTTCTCGACCCTCTACCACAGTTTAAAAAACCGTGCCAAAACAGTGTTTCGCGCTCTTGATCATCAATCCATTTATCTATTGATTGCCGGAACATATACTCCTTTTACCCTGGTGAGCCTGCGCGGCGCCTGGGGCTGGTCGATGTTCGGCGTCGTCTGGGGGCTGGCCCTGCTCGGCATGACTCTGGAATTTATGCCTCGAAAAGGACACCGCATCCTGCCGGTGATCATCTATCTGCTGATGGGCTGGCTGATGATGGTCGCACTCAAGCCATTGCTCCAAGCCTTGCCGGCAGCCGGGTTTTTCTGGCTTTTGGCCGGAGGCGGGTTTTACACTGTCGGCGTTGCTTTTTATGCTTTTGACAAAAAAGTACGGCACTTTCACGGCATCTGGCACCTGTTCGTGCTGGCCGGCAGTGTTTGCCATTTTTTCACAATTCTCTTTTACGTGGCCTGAACCTGCATGGCGCCAACATTTCCCGCGGCGTGTGGCGCGACACTGGCGGAAGCACCTTTGGAGCATTCGGTGAAACGTCGCGAGTGGTGGATTTAGACGAGAGCGGCCTGCGGCCAGGGATGCGGTTTTTGAAACAAATGCCTGGGGCACCGGCACCCTTGCGGGCGGCGGTGCCTCCGGAGCGGCAGGGTCGGGTGGGTTAGAATGCCATGGAACAAGTGACGCCACCGTAAAAGAAGCTCGCTTCTTTGGAAATACTCGCGGCAGTGAGCAAGTCCTTGGCGTTGCTCGATAGCGGGAAGCTGTAGGCCAGGTTCGGCGTGATCGTAAAATAGGTGGCGAAAGGGATCGCCAGGCTGGCGCTGAGCAGGCCGCTGTGGAAATCGCGATATTTTTCGCTGGGATTATTGGGTTCGGCGAAGGCGTCATCGTCCGAATAGTAGTAGGACGCCGATGCCGACAGGTTGAGGCTCATTTCCCGGGGCAGGGCGATACCATGGGACACGGATGCCTGCAGGTACCAGGCCGGTGTGTGGGAAACCTCGCGATAGAGGGTCAGTGTCGGCGCCAGGAAGATGTCCAGGCCGGCGCTGGCATAAACCTCCTGGGAATCGTCCATGCCGTCCAGGCCGTAATAGATGTAGCCCGCGCCAGCGTTAACCATCCCAAAAGTGTTCGAATAGGAGAGGGTCATATCCGTCTCGGTCCAACCGGGCTCGGACCGGTCCCGGTTCCCGTCAAGCTTGGGGGCCAGATCCGTATCCAGATTGCCCCACAGGTTCATCCCGAAACCCTTGTAGCCAATGGTGGCCGAAGGCTGAACCACCATGCTGCCGTTGCTCAATTCGTAACCGCGCCACACGTATTTGCTGAGAAAAGCGACGTCCAGGGCGGTGGTGGGACGCTCTTCGGATTCACAACGCGCCGGTGGTGCGACCGACAGGACAAGGGCAAGAACCAGGGCGACGGCAAAGATTCGGCGGAGTGGGCGGTGGAAAATCGGGGAGTTGATCAGGGCTGTCAGTTTCATCTGTGTCTCCTTTGGGGTGAGTGGATCGAATCATCGCCCGGAACGATTCCGGGTTGAGAACACAGCGGATATCAGCAACGACTGTGCCAGCATCTATGACTGGCGACAAATCGTTTAACATATAGAAATAATGAGATTTATTTTGTGAAAAGCGGTTTTCTGAAATGGCATTTAAAATACATATATGTAAATATTTTATTGGATAATTTCCATTATGTATAAAAAGGTGCCGTAAGGTGCAGGATTGTAGATTTGGTGGCTTGGCTTATGGCAACCGCTATAGAAATGCCGCAGCACCGAAAGCCGTGACTGCCGGTGTCGCCGACGAAAGAATTCGAATCTTCCCCGGCGGCCCCTTTTTCAGTCCATTCAGGCGGAATCCAGTATTTTGCGGATAAGATGGGCCATGTCCTTCATGATCACGGGTTTCATGATGAAGGCTTTGATGCCCATGGCCGCAGCGGCCTCTTCGCTGAGCAGATCGCTGTAGCCGGTGCAGATGATCACGGGAATGTCCGGGCGGACGGCCAGCAGGCGGGCGGCCAGCAGGTCTCCGGTAATATGGGGCATGGTCATGTCGGTGATTACTGCGTCAAAGCCGGCCGGTGTCTCCAAAAATCGCCGCAGGGCCTCACGGCTGTCGGTAAACGTCTCCACGGTGTATCCCAGGCGTTCCAGAATTTGCCGGCCCAGATCAATCTGCAGCTGCTCGTCATCGACGAACAACACCCGCTCGGTACCGGTAGGCAGGATGCTCGCCGTCTCGAGCGCTTCAGGCGCTCCGGCTTCGATGGCGGGCAGGTAGACATGAAAGGTGGCCCCTTTGCCGGGGGCACTGTCGACGGTCACCATTCCGCCGTGGGCTTCGGCGATTCCATGGACGACCGAAAGGCCCAGACCGGTGCCTTCCCCCGGCGATTTGGTTGTAAAAAACGGGTCGAACACCCGGTTGACGATGTCCGCCGGAATGCCCGGTCCCGAATCCTGAACGCTGAAGCGCAGGTACCGGCCTTCCCTTACTCCCGGGTACCGGGAGATGAACTCACCTGACAGTTCCACGTCTTTTAATGTCAGAAGCAGCGTGCCGCCGCTGTCTCGCATGGCTTGGGCCGCGTTGGTGCAAAGATTCATCACCACCTGGTGAATCTGTGTCGGGTCGGCCATGACGGCGGCCTGCGAGCTGAGATCCTTGTGTATGGCGATAGTGGTGGGCAGCGTGGCCCGAAGCAGTTTCAGGGCCTCTGAAACGATCAGCCGGATCTGGACCGGTTTGGGCTCCGGGTCTGTCTGACGGCTGAAAGCCAGAATCTGCTGCACGAGGTGCCGGGCGCGTTCACCGGCCTGGAGCACCTTTTGGAGGTTTTTCTTCAGGGGAGCGCCGTCGCCGGCATCGAGCAGGGCGATTTCGGTATATCCGATGATGGCCGAGAGGATATTGTTGAAGTCGTGAGCGATGCCACCGGCCAGGGTGCCGATGGCTTCCAGCCGCTGGGATCGCTCCAGGCGTTCTTCCATGATGATGCGGCTGGTGATGTCACGCAGAAAATTCAGCGAGGCGGGAGCGCCCTCCCACTGGATATTGACCGCCTTGGACTCCACCCAGACCACCTGACCGTCTTTTCGGATTACCCGGTAGTTTAACAGGTGCTGAGGGGGCAGGCCTTTCATCTGCATTCGATGACGTGTGACGACCTCATCCCTGTCATCGGCGTAAACCAACTCGCTTAAAGAGCACCCCTCCAGTTCCTCGGCACTGTAACCAGTGGCGGCCAGGGCCGCTTTATTGGGGAACTTGATGGTTTCGTTCTGAGCGATGAAGATGGCGTCGCTGGCGTTGTCGAAAATCTGGCGGTACTTCTTCTCGCTTTCCCGAAGCGCCGTTTCGGCGCGGTTTCGAAACACACCGAGGGCGATTTCGTCGGCCACCGACGAGAGGGCCGCAACCGTGGCCTCTGTGATGGTGTGGCGGAAGAAAATGCCGATGACACCGAGCGCAGTCCCGTCCACGACCAGGGGATGGCCGGCAAAGGCTTTCATCCCCTCCCGAGCCGCCCATTCCTGGTCCTGGATGTGCGGATCCCCCGAAACGGCATTGGTGAAGATGGCCCTTTTTTCACGGGCGATAACGCCGATTTTATACGGATAGTTTTTCAGTGAGAGGCGGCTGTGCCGTCCGTCAACGTGGGTGTATATGCCTGCACTGGCTGAGAGGCGAAGGAAATTTGCGTCATCGTCAAGCACCCAGATGCGGGCGAATGCGGCGCCCAGATGGGTCACCAGGTGCTCGGCGCAGTTCTGAAGCGCATCATCGATAAGGCCGGCCTGGGTAAGCGCCTTGCCGATGCCCGCTCCCAGCGCGAGCAGCGACACTTTCTCGGCATAGGCCGCGGCGTTCTTTCTTTCCTCAGTGACATCCACCTGGGTATTGATGAGGCAGTCCTTTCCTTGAAACGCAATGCGCTCAGCAGACCAGAGGAATTCTCGGATGCTCCCGTTTTTCATCGACAGCGAAACGGGTTGTGCAAAGAAATCGCCATTGATGCGGGCGTACGCCGTAAGTTCGTCCCGCCGGGTCGGGTCGGGCCAAAGGCCGAAGCTGGTGCTCGTGCGACCGATCACCTCTTCCCGCGTGTATCCGGTAGTCTTGCAGAAGGCCTCGTTGACTTCCAGGTAAAGACCGTCCGACAGGCGGGAGACGGTCATCCATGTGGGGTTTCGGTCGAAGAAATTCCGGAATTTGGATTCGCTTTCCCGCAGCGCCGATTCGGCCTGGATGCGTGGGGTGGCCTCATGGGTGATGACATAGAAAAAGCGCTCGCCGCCGTCGTGTATTTCGCGGACGGTGGATTCGAAAACCAGCTCGTCTCCGTCGGGGGTAATGATCCGGTATTGAAGGTCTGTGATGTCCTGGTGGCCGTCCAGCATGTCCTGCCAGGCCCGGTCGACCCGCTCTGTATCGTCAGGGTGCACGCGGGTAAAGGGATCGGTGACGGCCATGGGGTTCCCGAATCGCCGCTGCCAGGCGGGATTGGCATAAATGGGGGTTCCCGTTTCGGTGGCCAGAATGATCAGATCGTGGGTATTGTTCAGGAGAGTTCGCAGGTGGGCAGCCATTTCCGTGACCGGGTTTGACGGCCCGGTGCCGGCGACATCCGGATGTGCGTTTGCCGGCGCATCGGTCAGGCACTGGCTATTATCTTCAGGCGTAGTCGAATCACGGCCCATGATATCCTCAGTTGAAGATGGGTTCACCGTATCGGTATTTCATAGCGTGTCCATCGGATTTTGGCAAAGCCACCGAGCGCTATTCTTGATGGCCATGTAAAAAGTCTGAATTCACCACAGAGGACGCAGAGGGCGCAGAGATAAACCTTTAATTATTAAACGCATTCTCGGTGTTCCGCTGCGCTCTCTGCGGTTCAAAATCACGTTTTACGGTTTGATCATTCTTGATGCTCCCGTAAAAAGTCCGAATCTCTCGCAAAGCCGCAAAGACCGCCAAGGAAAAATGTTATTTATTCCGTGTATTTTGTGTGTTCCGTGGTTCCATGTATCGTTAAAGCAAGTTGGTTGTCTAATGATTAACCACGGGATACACGGACTACACGAATGTCTGCGACACCACTGTCGCGCCGGTGTCTGGGACGTTTGCGATCTTCAGTCCAGTAAAGGGTATCGGCAAGATCGCGTTTTCCTCAAGTGGCGGTATTGCCGCACCTGTCCGGATGCTTAAGTTGGTAGCCGAACGGTGCACACCCCCAGGCCGCAGTGGCATGCAGGAGGAAACTCATGATTCTTTACGACCCCGCGTTGAAATTCAATCTGAGCGATTTTGGGATATCCATTCCGATCTTTGACACCCGGGCAAGCAAGACCTTTGCCCACCTTAAAAACCACAAGACGCTCGGGTCCCTGTCCAATCAATGGCACCGGTACCCAGGCCCCGAATCGCTCAATCGCGAAGATCTGCTGCGAGTGCATGGTGCCGATTATGTGGATCGCCTCCTTTCCGATCACGTGGCCGATGAACTCATCAAAATCTATGAACTTGTGGACGACGCCGGCCGCTACCACCGGTACGACCCCGCGGCAGCGCGGCTGCCGCTGGCTGAGCTCTTCAAGCAAATTCTGGCCCGGGCCGCCGGCAGCCTCCAGTGCTGCCGGTTGGCGCTGCAAAACGGGTTCTGCTTCAACTTCGGTGGCGGGATGCATCACGCCCAGTTCGATCACGGCAAAGGGTTTTGCCCTGTCAATGACATCGTCATCGCCATCCGCCGGCTTCAGGCGGAAGGGTTGATCCGCACGGCCTGGGTGATCGATGTCGATGCCCACAAGGGCGACGGTACCGCAGCGCTGACCCGGGGCGACGCCACCATCACCACGCTCAGCATCCACCTGGGAGCCGGCTGGCCCCTGGACGAGGCGCCCGTGGCGGCCGACGGCACGCCCAACCCGTCGTTTATCCCCAGCGACATCGACGTACCGGTGTTCCCCGGAGAGGACGCCCAGTACCTGCCGCGTCTGGCCGCGGCGCTGGAGATCCTGGATGCCACGGCACGGCCGGATCTTGCCGTCGTGGTGTCGGGCGCCGATCCTTATGAAAAGGATGCCCTGCCTTCGACTGCCGGTCTGCGTCTCACGCTGGATCAACTGCTGGACAGGGACCAGATGGTCTACAACTTTCTCAGAAAGCGCAGCATCCCGTCAGCCTACCTGATGGCCGGCGGCTACGGTCATGAGGTGTGGCGGGTCTACGCGCAGTTTCTGGAATGGGCTCTGTCGGGAATTTATGGCGCGGCAAAATGACTGATTAAGATTGCGGGAAAAAGAATAACTGTAGAAATCACCACAGAGGACGCAGAGAGCGCAGAGATAACTTACTAATCATTCGGTATATTCTCTGCGGTTCTCTGCGTCCTCTGTGGTTCAAAATCACTTTTTACGGATTCATCAATATTGCCGGCCGACGCCGAATCGACATTACCCCGAAAACACTTGCAGCAATTCAACCAGGGTGGTTTCAGTTGCCTCGATGGCCTCCGCGTCATCGGCGCTGCGAATTCCTGCCCGGTTGAAATACTCCACGGCATTGGTGAGGTTGGGCGCCAGCAGCGCTTCGCTGCATTCAATGCGCTGCTGTTTGAAAAGCTGCAAACCGGTGGCGTGGATGTGCTTGTGGTCGATCTGTTTTTTTGCTTTTTCCGGTTTCAACCCCTTCAGGTGCATGAGCGCCACCCAATACGATTCCAGAAACGGCCGGATCATCCCGGCAAAGTATGCCAGTTTGCGGTGGCCTGATGCGGTCAGCTGATAGGTGTCGGGTAGTGTGGGGTGGGGCATGAGAATGGCATCGTCGATAAATGCCTTGACGGTTTTACGAACCGTGTAGGCGGGGGGGTGGTCCTGGGTGAAGGTGAATTCCCCGGCAAACATGTCCGCCAGAAAGCCGTAGCCCACGTGAAGGGCTTCGGTAGAGAACTGGAAGCTTTCCTTTCGCATGATGAGCACTGCCGTTAACGCCGCTGGAACGAAGTGGTTGATGCAGTTGTTTTTGTAGTAGGCCAGAATGGTGCGCTTGGTGGTATTTATACGGTAGGACACCGCCTCTTCCAGTGCCTCCGGCGGCGCAGTGGGGGCTTCGATCAGTTTCCGGTGAATGTAGTCTGCCAGTGCGCTGTCGATGGCACGCTTGGGGTCCATCTGCAGCGTATCGGCCAGGGCGATGTCACGGCTGTTCATGTGTGCCAGGTAAGCGCCAATGGCAAATGAAATCTTTTTTCGGGTCACGGCCGGTCGGGATTTTGCCAGCAGGGCGCAGGCTGCCAGTGCGTGGGGGGTGACCACCGATTCTCCGCTGATGGCATGCATTACCCGCTCGCCCAGAGTGCGGCTGAACCGGTTGATGTCCTTGCTGGTCATTTCCGTGAGGGATGTCCCCTCCGCCGAGAGCAGATCACTGAGCGCCGCCGGGCGGGCGAACCGGACATAGATGCGCCCGTACCGGCGTTTGAGCAGTTTTCTTGCCCCGATGAGCCCCCGTAGGCTTTCCGGCTTTTTTTTGCCCCCTTCCGCTTCGCTCAGATATGCGGTTTCTTCAGGAACCCGGTCGTAGCCGATAGACACCGGCACCAGGTTGATGTCCTGACAGGCGCCGTCCTTTACGGCATTGATCAGCATGGCCAGCATGCCGGCCTGAGGCGGCATCAGTTTCCCCGATCGGCTGCGCGTGCCCTCGATAAACACTTCCACGTGGTGACCTTCCTTTAGAATCCAATGAATGTATTCGGAAAGGACCATGGCATAAAAGAAGGCCCCCTTGAAGGAGCGGCGCACGAAAAAGGCTCCCAGCCGGCGGAAGAAAATTCCCATGGGCCAGAAGGCCATGTTTTTCCCGGCGAAAATCAGGGGCGGTGAGAAATGGTTGTCATAGAGGGTCGCCGACACCAGCAGTGAATCCAGGTGGCTGCGGTGGCAGGGTAAGATGATGAGCGGCCCCTTCAAAGAGGCCTCTTTTAGTTCGGCCATCCGTTCGGTGTTCACCGACAGCCCGTCAAAGAGCTGGTTCTGGAGCCAGTGCACCAGCCGCAGGCCGATTTCCACAACCATCGGGGTGGGGCGTGCGGCCAGCTCGTCGAGATAATTCATGGCCTCAAGACGGGCCTTGTACAAAGAAAGCTTGCGTCGGTTGGCATACCGGGCCATGAAGTGCTGCAGCCGATCTCCGGTGAGGATGTCCTGACTTAGTTCCAGGTGGGTCTTTTGAATGGGTCCGGTAATGCTGCGCCGGTGCCGGTTGACCTGTTTCAATAGGTCTCTTCTGAGCATCAGGGCCTGCACGCCAAGGTCCAGCCCCTGATAGTCCGGTTGCTGCAGGATCTCTTTCAGCCACACCGGTTTGGACATCTCGAAAAAGGTTTTTTGCGGTTTTCGCAAAATCGTGGTCAACCGCCGAAGCACCCCGGGTTTTTGCTCGGGACCGAATATCAGGTCCACCAGGGTGGGCTGGGAGGGCAGGGGGGTGCGCCCGTAGAACATCAGCATGGGGATGATAATGACCGGTCGATCCGTTTTCTGCTGGAGCGCCAGCAGGAAACGCAGGGGGTCCGGGCCGGATTTGACAAAACGCCGGATGAACTCGTGTTTTTGCACCAGAGATATGAACGCACCGTCGCCTTCCAGAAGGCGCTCTTCGTAGAATCCGTTGGTGTAGGGGTCTTGCCGGTGGTGGTGCTTCCAGACATATATCAGGTGCGCAACCACGATGCGCAGGGTCTGTGCCAGTGGCTGGAGAAAGAACACGCGATAGTTGAATCCGATGGACGGATTTGTCAGGCCGGCAGCCTTAAGCCGTGTGTGGTAGAGCATGTACTCGAATCGGCTCCGGTGCTTGTTTACAAAGGCCACCACGGCATCGGGGGGCAGACTGCGGAGCAACTCTTCCTGGTGAGAATCAAACCGGACGCCGGCAAACAGCCGCCGGAGCAGAAATCCGCTGAGACCCCCAAAGCGCTTTGGCAGGCAGGTACTGTAGTGGGCCAGAGACCCGTGCAGAAACCGGTCGAGCCACTGGCGGGATCCGGGGTGTCGAATTTTTGGTAATAGGGTCATCAATGGACCTTGTGATTTCTTTGCTGCAATTTCCCAGAGATCATAGCAAGACGCGCAGTCAGCTGTGCCACAACCGGTTTGAACGCCGGGATGGCAGCGCGCGGATGGTGACAGCGCCTGCCATCGGATACCGACCGCGAAACCGGATGTCCCGCTGACCGTGGGTATTAGCCGAAACCGCCGGCTTGTGCAATGTCGTAAAAAGTCAGTTTTTTTGTTTTACGCTTATGTAGAAATCACCAGTTAGCCTTTTTCCACAGTGATCTTGAACCACGGAGTCACAGAGGACACGGAGATAATATAACCAAAATCAACAGCTTTTGAGTTTCGCCGTGGCGATCAACATGTAGTCGGTAACACTGGCCTTTGCGACGTCTAAGAATCCATCAGCCTTTTCCCGGAGCCCGTTTATCCGTTTCCTTGACACCCGGCGCATGATCTAGGAAAGTGCCCTCCATTGAAAGCCATTTGTTAACAGGAGCACAACCTCACTATGGAAAGCCGGGAATACTGCATCACCATCCAGGTGTTTTACGAGGATACCGATCATTCGGGTGTGGTGTATCACGCCAATTACCTGAAATATTTCGAACGCGCCCGGGAGCATGTCATCGGTGCCGAGACTCTGGTCAGACTGTGGAAGGATGCGGGTATGGGGTTTGCCGTCTATAAGGCCGACGTGGCCTTCCATGACGGGGCCGAGTTCGGCGATCTGCTCGAAATCCGTTCCCGGTTCCGCCAGGACAGCGACTACCGGCAGGTGTGGCACCAGGAGGCTTGGCGCCCCGGCGGTAAAAAACCGGCCGTTTCTGCCGACATCCACATGGTCTGCCTGGGCCGCGACAGAAAGCTCATTCCCATCCCGCCGCTGACGTATCCCTGATCCTGCAACCTGTTGCCGCCCCGAATCGATTCAGCCCGATTGAAGGGTTGCCGGGATGCCCTTGAAAAAGTCAGAATCTCTCGCAAAGATCGGTGGGCCCGGTGACATTGTGATCACCACGGAGTCACGGAGAGCACGGAGAAAAACAAAAATGACTGATTTTGTGTATAAAATCTCCGTGTCCGCCGTGACTCCGTGGTTCAACATCTTTTCGTCATCCCGGACGAGTGAAACGAGATCCGGGATCCAGTAATTTCAAGCACTTCCGGACCCCGGCCTTCCGCCTTCGCCAAGGCTTCGCCGGACAGGTTGCAGGGATGACGGGCGTTGGGGCCTTTTCCGTCAGTATTGACCGATCCGCCGATATGAATTAATGTGATGCATCAATTGATGATATTTATTTGATGTCAAAATGCAGGAGCCATAATGAAAGCAATCAGTCTTCGTAATGTGCCTGAAAATGTCTATGCCGGGTTGCAGATCATGGCCAAACAAAACCGAAGAAGCCTTCAGGAGCAGATCAAACTGATTCTCGAGCAGGAGGTCAAACTGGCCAACCGATCCTTTTTGGCCACTGCCGCCAAATGGCGCAAACGGTTTGAGAACTGTGAGTTGGATGATACCGTAAAAGTCGTGCGCGAGGATCGCCAGCGATGATCGGGGTTGTGGACACCTCCGCGCTGATCCGGTTGTTCCTCCCCGATGGTCCTTTGCCGGAGGGTTTCGACGAATTTCTCCGTGGCGTCGAAAGGGGGATCAACCAAGCCATTGCACCGGAACTGCTGATTGCCGAAGCTGCCAATGTGATAAACAAAAAACGAAAATCAGGTGTGCTTAACGACCAGGAAAGCGAACAGCTTTTCAATGACCTGCTTACTGTACCCATCCGTCTTTTTGCCCACAGACCCATTGTCGTGCGTGCGTTCGAGATCGCGCGGGAAAATGATTTGACCGTGTACGACACGCTTTACCTGTCCCTGGCCGATGAACACGGTGCAGTTCTTTTCTCTGCTGACGACAAACTGATGAAGGTCGCGCAGCGATTGGGGTTGCGGTAGGTATCGTGGCCCTTCTCTTGGTACCGTCAGTTTCAAAAGCAAGTCCTTATCACGATTACACGCTGCAGCCTCAGTTTATTGGCAATACTGCTCGATTCTGATTTCAAAGACATACATGCAGTTTGGGCGAATTTGCGATATCGGCAAGATATCGTAGCTCCTATAATAAATTCTAATATGAAACCCTGTTAATTACTTATAGGGAAGCGCTATCATCATATGAATACGGGCAAAATGGTGCTATATGTGTGTTCTTATAATATTGAAACAGTATCAATTTTAGGAAAAATGAGACTCAATAAGGAGTCAGTATGGAGTTAGCGAGCCATAGAGAAATTCAAGAGATTCAAGTTAATAAGATCTTGCGTCTTTTGGGCTATATGGCTATTCCCATTCTTTTGATTAATCTATCCCGGTTTTTTATTGTTGGATGGTTGTTTTCTTTTAATATATATATAATTGCAACGCTTTTTATCCTCATCATCGCGTTTAATGTAACTAAATTGCCCTATTCTTTTAAAGTCTCTTTCTTATTGTTTCTTTTTTTGAGCTTCGCCGTTTCACAGGGGATAGATTTTGGGATGGTTGGCTTTATGGCTGAGTTTTTATTATTAACTGTTTTTCTCAGTGTGGTTTTTTTGCATAGAATAGCCGCCATTTTTATGTATGTGGTATGTGGCCTTGTGTGTGCCTGCAGCGCGTTTTTATGTATAACGGGCGTCCTCCCACTGGTTCTTGATTTTGAGAAGCAAATAAATACGATTCCCTCATGGTCGAGTTTTCTGGTAACTTTTTTATTTATGGCAAGCATTATAATTTTAATTGCCGGGGATATAGGCAACCTTCTTGCAGAAAAAATAGACACACTTGAAGAAACGAATGCTGAGTTAATGAATATTATTAAAGAAGTAACAATATTGCAGGGAATTTTACCGATTTGTTCAAAGTGTAAAAAGATCAGAGATGATAAAGGATACTGGTATCAAGTAGAATTATATATTGAAAGACATTCTGAAGCTAAATTTAGTCATAGCTTATGCGAGGAATGTTCTGAGATACTATATGGTAACGAGGAGTGGTATATAAAGGGAAAAATAGAAAAGGAGAAAATGAATTTATAACAACTATTTATTACAAGCTATGAAAAGGCAGTATCCCAAAATGCAGGCCAGCAAGGAATGCCCTGTTTTTACCCGCTCGTGATTTCGAACCGGAGAGAAGGGAGAGAAGGGGACGCCCTAAACTTCTTAACTTTAGGCTATTAGCCTTGTCAATCTGCCCCACGCCTCATACGGGGGGAGTTGGGGACGCCCTTAAAATATAAAGTTCGTATCGCCAAGTTTAAATTTTAAGGGCGTCCCCATTACCCCCCATTACCCAGATCGCGGAGACGACATCGATCTAATTATCCTTGACCTGATCATGCCGGGGATGGACGGCGCGAAGGCATTCGATCGTATTCGTGAAATAAGGCCCGGGATCCCGGTGCTGCTCTCCAGCGGGTATGCCATCAACGGCCAGGCCACGGAGATCATGCGAAGAGGGGGCAATGGGTTCATCCAAAAGCCGTTTTCGATCGCCGATCTGTCACAACAAGTCAGAAAAATACTCGACGAGGTGAACCCGGCGGCCCTGGAGCGCCCGCAGGATCAAAGCGGCACGAGCTGATCAGCGCACCTCCGGGGTGATATCCGGTTCGCTCACTGGGCAAGAGAAGAACACCTTCGCTGCCTTATCAGATGGCGCTTTCGATGGCTGCCAGCAATGTCCGGACGATGGTTATGCGGGCGTGCAACTTGTCGTTTGCCGACACCAGGGTCCAGGGTGCGTCGGGGGTGCTGGTGCGGTCGATCATATCCGCTGCCGCTGCCTGGTAAAGATCCCACTTTTCGCGGTTTCGCCAGTCCTCCTCCGTGATCTTGAAGTGTTTGAACCGGGTTTTTTCCCGATCCTTGAAGCGTACCAACTGCTCTTCCTGGCTGATTTGGAGCCAGTACTTGACCACGATCGTCTTTTCCTTGGCCATCTGCCGTTCAAAGTCGTTGATTTCCGAATAGGCCCGCATCCAGTCGGCTTCCGAGCAAAATCCTTCCACCCGTTCCACCAGCACCCGCCCGTACCAACTGCGATCGAAGATGGTAAAACGCCCCTTGCGGGGTACGTGACGCCAGAACCGCCACAGATACGGCTGGGCCCGTTCTTCGTCGGTGGGCGCGGCGATGGGGACCACTCGGTACAGGCGTGCATCGAGAGAGGCCGTCACCCGGCGGATGCCGCCGCCCTTGCCGGCGGCGTCCATTCCCTCGAAGACGCACACGACCGAGTGTTTCTGAAATGCCGGCTTTCGGGTGAGGACCGCCAGGCGGGCCTGGAGCCGCTTGAGTTCTGACTGGTATTTCTTTTTCGATATGGTAGCGGCTAGATCCATGGCGTCGAGCACGTGGCGGTTGTCCACCGGCTGGACCAGCGGGGGTGCTTCGCTGCGGCGGGCGCGGCGATCGGTCTTTTGGGCCAGACGCTTTCGCATGGCCTCCAGCAGGGTTTTGCCGACGGTGACGGATCGATACGCCGCATCGACCCCTTCCACGACCAGCCAAGGGGCGTGACCGGTGCTGGTATCGCGCAGGACCGGTTCGCAGATGCTTCGAAACCGGTCATAATGCTTGAAAAAATCCCAGTCGCGCTGAGTGATGCGCCAGCTTGTCAATGGATCCGCCGCCAGCGCTTTCAGGCGACGGCGCTGGTCGTCCTTGGACAGATGGAACCAGAATTTAAGAATCAGTGCGTTTTCGTCGGCCAGCATTTTTTCGAACCGGTTGATTTCTACGACGGCGTCTTTGAGATCGGAGCGCGTGTTTCGTTTGAACACCCGATCCGTGATAGGCGCGGTGTACCAGGACCCGAAGAGGATACCGATCTTTCCCTTGGGCGGCATGGCTCGCCAGTAGCGCCACATCGGGGGGCGCTCGCGCTCTTCGTCCGTGGGATTGTCAAAGGCGATGGAAGTGATATGACGCGGATCCATCCACTCGTTGAGCAGGTTGACCGTGGCCCCCTTGCCGGCGCCGCGGACCCCGGAAATCAGGATGATGACCGGAAATGTGCCGTTGGCCGAGAGTTCATACTGTGAGTCCAGTAGATCGGCGCGCAGGTCTGTTTCGATTTTCTTGTACTCGGCCTTGGAAAGCGAGTGTCCCAATTCGGCTGATGCGAACATGGTATCCTCCCTTGCAGTGGCGGTGCCAATGCATCTTCATTAGGATTCGGTTCAGGTATCCGATAGCCGGCACATCCGTGTGGCGGCGAAGTTCTTGAAATACATCACTTGGATGGATCCGCTTGAGCGGTCGATGAGGGGGGGCCTGGTTTTCATGAGGATGCGGTCGGTGTGCGGGCCCACCGATACGGTGCGCGCCTGATCGGCGGTACAGGCCATCTTCCCGAATCATTCGGGAGGCGGTAAAAACCTGCTTTTCAGCATGCATGCTGCCTCCCATCTCAAATTGTGCATGGGTCTTGCCGTTGCCAAAAGAGGTGAGCGCCCCAGTGAATGAACTCACTATCTGCGGTTTTGAGTGTTCTGTCAATATGGTGATCAGCCGCCGATACCGTGATAGTTGCGGCAAACAGCATCGATCGATCCATTGGCTCGCCTATCATGACGCGCGAAAGCTGAATTCCGGCGCAGCGAGACACGCTTTTCACAATACCCTCCTTTGCGGATTCATGGAAGCCGGCCATCAGGAATCGCCGAAGGCGCCGCCTGCCCGTTTGACATGCAAAATAGCCTCAAAATAGGGTCGCACCAAGCCATATCAAAATAGGGTCGCACCAAGCCAAGTAGATGTAATCACGATAAAAGATAAGAAAATACCACCAAGAAACGGGCCAATAATGAGTTTTTTGATGCTAAAAAAAGAGGATATAGAGGAGTTCGGGACGGAGGAGTTCGGGACGCCCTTAAAATATAAAGTTCATATCGCCAAGTTTGATGGCCATGTAAAAAGTCCGAAATAACCACAGAGGACGCAGCGAGCGAAGAGATAACTGACTGATTATTAATGATATTCTCTGCGGTTCTCTGCGTCCTCTGTGGTTCAAAATCACTTTTTACGGTTTCATCAAGTTTAAATTTTAAGGGCGCCCCCATTAACCCCTATCTCCTCCCGTGAACGGTTACCTTTTTCGCTTTGAGTAACATAATTCACCAAGGCAAAATCAAGTTACTTCCCTTCGGGTCGCATCAGATCGAAGTCGATTGTGAATTCTGTCACTTCATCCTTAAGGTCATCGGTGCGGACGCTTAGTGTCTGTTTGTCCTTCAGTCTTTTGTCCCGCACTGTTCCTGAAAATGGTCCGAATTGCCGTTCGAGCGGCATCGAAAAAGTCTGTTTCTCAGTCTTCGGTTTCTCGTTCGGAATGGCGCAGACACCGTTAGCGGTGACGGTTTTGGTAAATTTCTTGGTGCCTTCTTTGGAAACCGCCCGGACCGATACCTTGTAAGTGCCGTTTTTGGAGAAATGCAGGCGGATGGTGGCGTCCTTGTTGTCCGACTTTGCCGCCTTCATCGACCAGGTGCTAGTGTCAAGCCCCTCCACCGCCCCGGTCAATCCGGTCTCTGACTTAACCGATTGAGACCCTTTCTTCCCGGAACTGCACTGATAACAGCCTGACACTTCTTCATAGACGAACTTGGCGGTCACGGTTCCCTTCATCGTTCCGTCAGTATCGGGGTTGCCAAGACGGTTGAATTGCCAGCGATAATCGCCCTCAGAAGTGGCACTTTGTGATTTCCGGCTCTGTCGGTCCCCGCCGTTGCAATATTCAGAATAGGTGTCCTCCTGCGCCTGCTTGCGTTTGGTGATGGCCTTGACTTCAACCTTTCCCCTAAACGGGCAGACTTCATTGTCTTCAGACTTCTCGTCCGATGCATTACTGACAAAAGCATCGACAAGTTCGCCGGTAATCCTCCTTGTATCGGCCAGCGCTTTTTCTACAGAGGGGTATATTTTGTTCTCTTCATAGAAAACACCTGACCTTTTTGCCCAGAATTTACTCAATGCGCGGACTCTCAGGTTGACGCCGATCAATTTATTCACGGATGCAACCACAAACACGTTGTATTTCGCGTCGCTCAAGGTCTGGAATTCATCAAGCTTTTCCTGCAGAGATTTCTGAAAAGCCGCCTCTTCTTCTGCAGTTGTGTATTCGTGTCGGTCCATAATATCTCTATACTTGGCATCTTGTAGCCACTTTTCGCCTTTGGGGCCGACAAATTCCATTCGTTTCAACGCGGCGAGCGCCTTTTTTGTTTCCCCTGTAGTGAAAATTTTCAGGCAGGGGAAATCCTTTGCTAACGCGCTTTTGATTTCACCTGCAGTCTCTTTCAGCAGCCAGGTGACTTCAGGGGACGACTCTTTTTTTTCTCGTTTTTGGTTGTCCGCTGAGGGGGGAGGCTCCTGATTCTGTTTTGCCCTGCTCGAAGGCTTTCTCACGTTTTGCGGCAGGCTGTCATAATCGGTTTCCGAGATGTGGACGACATCATTTAGATATGCGGAGGCATCTTCGTGGACTGCCGCTGATAACAGGATCACGAGTAGAATAAGTAGCTTCTTCATTCGGTGGCTACCTTGCAGTTCGGCAGCAGTTTCGCCAATTGCTGGAACTCGGCTACGCTGATGTTGGTCTTGGCAACCCCGATTTCCTCCAGAAAAGGCAGCTCCCTGACAGCAGGAAACAGGGAACTGATAGGATTGATGTCCACATGGAGTCTGCGCAGCTGCTTCAACTCTCCGACAGCTGCCGGGAGCCTTTGTATGGTGTTATTGAAGAGTGACAGCGTGGTCAGGTCCTCGAAAATGCCGATCGACTCAGGTATGACGTTGAGAAATTCCTTGAAATTTAAGATGTACAGTTCGGTCAGCGGCAGATGCGCGGCCCGTTTCAGGATGAGGTCCAGATTTACCGGAGCGCCGTTGACGCCGCCGATCAGTATCAGGGTGGTGATCCCGCTGAACTTGCCGAGGAGGTCAATGAGCAACTGCGATTCCTTTCGGGACAGGTCGATGATCAGGACGCGTGCCTCCTGATAATAGGCAGCATTCCTGATGGATGTGTTTCGATCCGCCTCGTAGTCTTCCGTGACCCTGTTGCGAACCGGTTCAGCAAGATCGAGTCCGGCATTTTTCCCTTGCGCCGCAGTTTCCTGCGCCTTGTCCCACATCGCCTCGCGGGTCATTACGGCCTTGTCGCTATCGGTATCCGGTCTTTCCTCACCCCGTGCCTGGGACTCCGCCGCGTCGCGCTGCGCCTGCAATTTCTGCAGCTGCTTCATCAAGGAATCGATTCTCGCGCTGACCTGCTTGTCATTGTCGGCGGATTTCTTCCGCAGCGCGCGCAGCTCGTTGCGGATCACCAGCGGGTCGGTTGGGAGCGGTGGCTCAGCCGCCGGTGCAACAAGTGGGAGAAGGATGAGCGCGATCGTGATGAGAACGCCCCCAATCCCGTACCTCCTGCTATGGCAAAAGCTTCGGTTCATGGTTACTCCGCCCCAGTGCAGTAGCCCGCATCCTTTTCAGGATCCCGCCTTGGGCCCGGGTCATTCGCATACGCCTGCCCAAGCAATGCAGCATACTGCTGGATCGCTTCCAGACCGGAAAGGCCCATCGCCGCAAGAAGAGATAGAGATAGAGGTAAGAACTTGCTTTTCAGCATTCCGTTTCCCCCGTCTCTTGAATTGTGTCAGGTGATTTCAGGAGCGACAAGATATAGCTGCCTCGTTGGATCGGCACACTATCCAATAATTTATAACACTCTGTCAATATGGGAAATCGCCCCACTCAGCGACCTTCGGAGGGTGATGGGGACATCCCTTAAAATTTAAATTTGGTGATATGCTGCATGGGCGGGCACTGGGGGATAGTGGCATGCGCTGGGGGGGAAACGGCGGTTTTTACCCGCCCGTGATCTCGAACCGGTTGCCGTCGAAATCCGAAACGAAGGTAACGATTTTCCCGCCTTTGGGGACCTGGATCACAGGGGCATTCATGGCCTTGCATCTGGTCAGAAAAGCATCCAGGTCATCCACTGCCAGGCACGCGTGGTCGATTTTGTCCGGGGCGGCTTTGGCGCTTGCGTCGATGAAAATTTCAAAGACCACGGATCCCCGCGTATATTTGATGACGGTCAGCTCCGAATCCATGTTGAAAAGCGCTCTTGAAATCTCGGCGGGAAGGATTTTCGGGGCGGCCTTTTCCAGCCCGAGGAGCCCGATATAAAACCTGTCCGCGTTTTTCTCCGAGGCGCATACCAGACCCACGTGGCTCAGGATCATGTCAGTCTCCGGAACCCTGGCAGGGGTTGATGATCACTTTGATGGACTCGCTGCCGTCGGAGACCAGGCGAAATCCCTCGCAGGTGTCCGCCAGCGGGAGTCTGTGCGTGATCATGTCGTCCACGGTCACGGCGCCGGTTTCCAGCAGCCGGATTGCCTCGGCGATATCCGGCGGGCCGCAATAATACGAGGTCAGGATTCTGATCTCCCGGGTCCAGAAGGCGTTGATGGGGATCACCACGCTTTTTTCAGGACCGGGCACGGCAAAGAACACGACGGCGCCGCCCTTGTCCACGCAGTGCCAGGCCTGCTCGATCGCCGGCATCGCCGAGGTGCAGAGCATGACGATGTCCGCTTTTTTGCCGAGTCCGGCAACCAGGCGCCCGGAAATATCATCTGCCGCGTCGATGGTGATGTCCGCGCCGATACGGCCGGCAAAGTCCAGCCGCTTGCGGTTGACGTCTGTGGCGATCACCCGGCAGCCGGCGGCCTTTGCCAGCTTCACATGAAGCAGCCCGGACATGCCGCAGCCCATGACCAGCACGGTGCGGTTTTGCCCGGCCCCGCCAAGCCGCTGGGCCCGGACCACGCAGGCCAAAGGTTCGATAAACGTGGCCTGCTCGTATGAGATGGGGCCCGGCAGCAGATAGGTGCCGTGTGCCACCAATGCCTTGGGAACCATGATATACTCGGCCAGTCCGCCCGGCAGCCGGTCCATCACGCTGGAACAAACCGGGAAATGCCCCTGCCGGCAATAATCGCAGTCCATGCACGGCACCTTGGGCGCGATGAACACGCGGTCGCCGGGCTTGTATCCGGTGACCGATGCGCCGGTTTCGACGACCTCGCCGCCCAGCTCGTGGCCGGGCACCAGGGGCGCCCGGGGCAGCCGGTACCATTCGACGATATCGCTGCCGCAGATGCCGCAAGCCATCACCCTCACCAGCATCTCGTCGGGGCCGGGTTTGGGCCTGGGAACATCCTCGATGTGAATATCCTTGTTATTGTACCAGACGGCAACTTTCATTCTTGATAACCCTATAAAAAATCGAAACCTCTCGCAAAGCCGCAAAGATCGCAGAGATAAAGCATTGGGGACAAACTGTTTTCGCTTATCTATGAAGCTCAAGCCACAACCGGCTGCCAATGCAATCGGAAAAGAATATTCCTCACGCAGCGGCGCGGAGACGCTGAGAACTGCGTAAAATGGAATTGCGCAATGCTTTTCCCTGCGCCTCTGCGCCTCTGCGGGAGATATGAATTAATAAATCTCCGTGCCCTTCAGGAGGCCGTGGTTCAACATCACATTGGGCAGAGACCCACTGGAGCATTCTGGATAAGCGTAAAACTGTTTTCTTGGCGTTCTTGGCGTCTCTGCGAGAAAATTGCATTTATACGGATTTGTCATCCTTCGTTTTTTAAAGTGTTGTACAAATCGAAAGCCTTTTCAGGGGTTTCATTGTTGTGGACCACGGCTCCCACGGCCTGGATCATGGCAATGGGCGCTTCGGCCTGGAAGATGTTCCGCCCCATATCCACGCCCGCTGCGCCCTGCTGAACGGCATTGTAGGCCATGGTCAACGCGTCCAGCTCGGGGATTTTTTTCCCCCCTGCCATGACGATGGGCACCGGGCACGAGGCCGTGACGGTTTCAAAGCCCTCGTCGATATAATAGGACTTGATGTATTGCGCGCCCAACTCGGCGCAAATCCGGGTGGCCAGGCGGAAATACCGGGCGTCGCGGGCCATGTCGGTGCCCACGGCGGTCACCGCCAGGGTGGGGATGCCGTAGCGGTTGCCCATGTCCACCATTTTGGTCATGTTGATGATCGATTGTCTTTCGTATTCACCGCCGATGAAAACCTGCACCGCCATGGCGCACACGTTCAGGCGGATGGATTCCTCGATGCCCACGGCAATCTCCTCGTTGGACAATTCCTTGAGGATGCTGGTGCCGCCGGAAACCCGCAGCACGATGGGTGTGGTCAGCGACGGCGGCACCACGCTGCGGAGAATGCCCCGGGTCAGCATCAGTGTATCGGCATGGGGCACCAGCGGCAGGATGTTGATATCCACGCGCTCCAGGCCGGTGGTTGGGCCCTGGAAATAGCCATGATCGATGGCCAGCATGACCGTCCGGCCGGATTCCGGGTTGAATATCCGCGCGAGCCTGTTTTTCATTCCCCAATCCAGGTTATTGGAGCCTTTCAGGAAAAACCCTTCAGTTTTCTGAGGAATATCGGTGTAATACTTTTTGCCTTCTTTTAAATCATCCACATCCGGCATGTCTTTCCCTCCTTGAAATCATGCGGGCTGAGCCCGCAATCGGCTATTGAATGACAACGAATCCAGTTGAATAGTGTGCAGGATTTGATGAGGCCACATGATATGGCCACCCCTCTAAAGTGGGGACAAGTATCATTGTCATTAAGCGCGCTGTCAATACGAAAAGCCATTGAAAACCGGTCTCAAAGGCCACTCACTGATCTATCTTCGGGGTTATCGGCGAGAACAACACCGTCCGCCGTCATTGGGCCTCAGCGGATCTCGGCCGGGACAAGGTCGCGGCCGTTTGGATATCTCCCGGCCCGGCGCTCAGGGGCATCTTCTGATTCAGGTGCCTGAATCGTCTTTTTTCCCCCTTGTCAACATTGCGATCAGAAAAAATACGAAGCCGGCGATCACGGGCACCCCGAAGACCCATGCCAGTCTTGCCAGGTAGACGACGAACTGGTCGTGACCCATTCCGGAAAGAAACCTGGGCGCCGGAAGAAGGAGAGATGCGGCGAAGCCGATCACGAGCATCCGGGGCCACCAATATTTGAAACCTTTTTGAGACATCATCGCCCTTCGTGATCTTGCCCAGCGCAGTTTCGCAGGCGCTGAGCGTCACCAGGTCTGCATTCAGCGTTATGCGATACAGACTCCCGGCCCGGAGCAATCCGTCCTCGGTGCCGCTTCGGAACAGCAGCAGCGCCGAGTGGGGATCCTGGCGATGGCGATGAACTTTTCCGGACCGTAGATGCTGCCCGTGGTGTCGATGGCGGCCAGCGTGCCCAGGCGCGCGCCATGGGCTCATGCTGTCCCAGTGCGGCATAGGCAACGCCCAGGATGCCGGCGGTGTCGATCATCTGGGTGTTGTACCCGGCGTTCACCTTGCTACTCGGACGGTTCAGTTCATCGAAGGCGCGCGAGGCCTGCGATATCGCAAGATCGTAGTCCTTCTGATCGAGCGTGGCAAGCCCGCGCAAAATACTCGGAAAAGCGCTGAGATCCAGCGTGTGGTAGCGTTCGTCACAGCCTGCGATCTTCTTTTCCAGAAGCACCACCGTTGCTGAAAGCTTTTCGTAGTCCCTGATATCGTAATAGGCGGACCCCAGGAGAAGGCGCCTGAAAGAGGAAACCTGCGCATGCCGATCGATTTCAGCTTGGAGGCTGCTGATAACTTCATGGTGACGCTTTTGCTGCCAGGACGGAAAGATATGGCTGGGTTTCATCAAACCGCGGAGTTCAACGGTAGGTACGTTAGCAGACAAACCTTTTTTGCGAAAACTCACCTTGCGGCTGCCGCGCTTCCTGTGGCCGGTGCCCAAGCCTTGTGGGTACGTTATTGCCTTTACCGAAGATGGAAAGGTGGTGGACGACATGCAGGACCCAAAAGGAGCGTATCCCGAGTCCACAGCCATAACCGAGACCAGAGATCGACTCAATGTGCAGAGCCTTCTTGGCAAGGGATTTGTCATATATGCAACTAACAGCAAAGATCCCCTGATCTTGCTACCCTCATCGCGCAATATAGATGAGAATGGTTACAAGTGACAATCCCCTTTAAGAATGCATTTTTTGATAAATAATTTTTCTGCCTTTTTAAAATCTTCTGGTGAATAATAGCGCGTATTTTCTTCTATTCTGAAATATTCTTTACCTCTCCGAAGCAATGCTTTAATTCCAAGTCCCTGGTTTTTCGCATATTTTTTCATTAGAGCCGTTCACTGGTCACATTATTTATGAAAGCAATTCTTACTACCAAATATTGGTTGATGCGTGCTATCGGCGCATTGAGAACATTTCGTTGACTTTCTCCCAATTATTGAAATGGGAAAATGAATCAATAGATTCTGGCCGTCGACTCTGGTATTTTGAATCGCCTCAAAGGTCGCATAAAGGCACGCGACAGTCTCTTGTGCAACCGGTCGTTCAATCGATGACGCAGCGACGCGCTCTTAAGCCACTTTTCCTAGCGGCGTCTCGGTAACATCGATGATACTCTTGATAGCTGGTGGCGCAGAAATCACACGCTCTGAGTTCTTCCGCCAGACCCGGAAACGCCGGTTTGTTGTCACCGCACGCGCCAAACGCTACCCGCCCGCACCGGCCTGTCAGTGCCGGCGGATGTCGTTAATTAAACCGCCGGCCATTACTATCCTGAGCTGTCTGCCGCTTAATGAATGGCTTAGGAGATAGGTCCGGTTGCGTGTAATATTACGGGCATTCAACCGTTGGCTCGATGGCAATAATGTCCGCAAACCCTCCAGTCGCAGAACGTCATCCTGATGAATATTTTCCCAGTCTGCCGGATTCTCAAACGTCAGTGGCAGGATGCCGAAATTGACGAGGTTTTGAGCGTGGATGCGCGCAAAGCCTTTGGCCACTACGGCCCGTAGTCCTAAAAATCGCGGTGCCAGGGCGGCGTGCTCGCGGCTGGAGCCCTGACCGTAGTTGTTTCCGCCCACCACAAATGAACCGCTGCTTTGGCAGGCCATTGCACGAGTATAGTAGGTGTCGTCGATGCGGCTGAAGGCATATCGGCTGATTTCAGGAATATTGCTGCGCAGGGGCAGTACTGCCGCACCAGCCGGCATAATCTCATCGGTGGAGATATCGTCGCCCATTTTGAGGAGCACCGGTCCTTCAAGATAATCGGGAAGTCCGCTGAAATCAGGTAGCGGTTTGATGTTGGGACCCTTTTCCAATTCAACTTTGCCATCGACTGCTTCCGGGGCCACCAACAGTGCCGTGTTGATGTGCAATCCCGTCGGTGGGATAAATTGCGGATAAGGGATATCCAACGTTCGCGGATCGGTAATGACACCGGTAAGAGCCGATGCCACGGCCGTCTCCGGGCTGCACAGATAGACTTGGTCTTCTACGGTTCCGGACCGCCCTGGAAAGTTACGCGGTACCGTGCGCAGGCTAATCTTCCCGGTTGCCGGTGCCTGCCCCATGCCGATGCATCCGTTGCACCCGGCCTGGTGAAACCGTGCTCCGGTCTTGACCAGAGAATCCATCAACCCTATTTCGATCAAGTTCTCGATGAGCTGACGCGAGGTGGGATTGACATCGAAAGAGATGTGATCGGGCACCTGCCTGCCGGTCACCATCAGGGCCGGTATCGCAAAGTCTCGCAAACCGGGATTGGCCGAAGATCCGATGTAAGCCTGGTAGATGGGGCGGCCCGCCACTTCACGGACGGGCACCACATTGCCAGGGCTGCTGGGTAGGGCAATGAGCGGTTCAAGGCGTGACAGGTCGATTTCATCGCTTTCATCATATTGGGCTCCGGCATCGGCCACTATTTCGCGCCAGGCGTCGCCACGGCCTTGTTCGGTGAGAAATTGTCGCACGGCATCATCCGAAGGAAAAATCGTGCTGGTAGCCCCGAGTTCGGTGCCCATGTTGGCGATCACGTGACGATCCATGGCCGTCAACTCTCTTAACCCCGGCCCAAAATACTCAATGATTCTGCCCCGGCCCCCGTCAACACCGTGGCGGCGCAGCATCTCCAGGATCACATCCTTGGCGCTGACCCACTCGGGCAAATGGCCGGTCAGGCGAACGCCCATTACCGTTGGCATGGCGATATAAAGTGGTTTGCCGGCCATGGCAGTGGCTACCTCCAAGCCGCCGGCACCAAAGGCCAGCATACCCAACCCTCCTGCCGCTGGGGTGTGGCTGTCCGAACCCACCAGGGTCTTGCCTGGTACCCCGAACCGCTGCATATGCAGCGGATGGCTTACACCATTGCCTGGACGGCTGTACCACACGCCGAACTTTTGGCAGGCGCTGCGCAAAAAAAGGTGGTCGTCGGCATTGCGATAGTCCGTCTGCAACAAATTGTGATCGACATACTGGGCGGACACCTCGGTGCGTACCCGGCCGATGTTCATGGCTTCGAACTCCAGCATGACCATCGTGCCGGTGGCATCTTGGGTCAGTGTCTGATCGATTCTAAGCCCGATTTCTTCACCCGGGTTCATTTCGCCCTCGACGAGGTGCGCGGCAATGAGTTTTTGGGCAATATTTTTGGCCATTTGTCTCCCTTTAAAGTTGATGAAACCGTAAAAAGTGATTTTGAACCACAGAGACCGCAGAGGACCACAGAGAATATTATGAATAATTAATTAGTTATCTCTGCGCTCTCTGCGTCCTCTGTGGTGATTTCATACTTTTTACGAATTTGTCAAAGTTGATTGCGATAAGAGAGATCAGGGGATTAAATGCGGAAAATCAACGGCGATTCCATAGCAGGGCCTTCCATCTGGGGTTCCCAAATTCATGCTTCTGTTTACTTTCGCGACGGTATGAAACCGCAATTCCTGGCAGGCCTCAGCCGGTGTAGGCTTCCCTGCGCAGTAATAGGGTCGCGGCAATCCAGAATCACCCTCGCTTTCCGTGCCACAATCCGAGGGTCTCAAAACAACACTGGTTCCGATGTGCAAGTCTTGGTCCGATTCAAAGAACATACCGCTTCGGCTGTAGTTCTTGGCGATAACGGTGCGCCCTTCAGTTTCGTTGAGCAATGTGCAGATCATGACGGTTGTTTCTTCACACCGGGGGTGGCGGCGCAAGTCCTTTGGCGTAGGTGTCATTGAACCTCATAAAAGATTTCGTTGCAGGTGTTCGTGAGTTTAGCAGGATAGATTAACCGTATCGAGGGCATCTCCCCAGTGGTCGTCTGATGCGTGTTCCTTATGTTTGAATTGATCCGGATTAACAGCAGCAGGAGTATCTCGACGCCCAACCGCAGCAGGGATCGACATAGCAGCTGCAGGGATCCACGACAAAACAGCATTGATTGCCGCTCTGGCTTTCATTTTCGGTAGTCGTAATGTCTTTTTCTTTTGGTTTTTCCTGGTCGTTGCTCATGTTGCGCCTCCAATCTGGGCGATATTCGTTCCGTTTACTTAATGAAGCGATTATTGGCATCATTTTGGAACCGTTGTCGCATTCCTTCTCTACACGTGTGTATCTATATCAATATCCGTGCCATGCATCGAAATTCATCTAACGATTTGAAATCGAAAAATTTTTTCTCTCTGACCCCTGGTGCTTTCCACCACTATTTTGATGAAAAACAATATTTTGATGAAAATCATCAAATTTGTGATTATTGTCACCGACAGCCCAACCGGAGGAGGGAGGAATTCACGTATGCCAAACATGAAAGTCAGCAAGTACGCCGGCAAGGAAACGCTGTCTGCGGATGTCGTCCGCTTGCGTCAGAGGATTGCCGAACTGGAGAATGCGTATGCAGCCCTTAAAATGACTGCTGAAAAACTCAGACTCGATTGTGACAGCCGCACCGCTGAAACTGTTTATCTGCGTGAAGAGCTTGCAGAGGTCCGCGCATACGGTGATATTATTGGTGATTCACCTGCACTGCAAGCGTCGCTGACCCGTTTGACAAGCCGCCCCCATCCCGATAAAGATGCCTGCATCGTTCCGGAAAAACGGAATCCCGTGAAAATCGGGAGCGGGCCCGCCGCTGTGACCCCAGAGCACCGGAAGGTGCCGGAGTTTTCCGCCAGCCGAAATAACGCCACCGACGCCGCAGGCGCCCGGGAAGGCCGCTGGCGGTGGGGAAGCCAGAAGACGTTTCCGGGATCAGACTCCCCGCGGCCGGGAGGTTTCGGTGGCGCCGGATGAAGCGGCGCAAGCCGGATCCCCACTGAGCGTTCCCCCGCCCGGGGTCTGAAGATGTCTTCAGACCCTTTTTCTTTATGCGCGGGTGGTCAAGGTTGATGAAACCTTAAGAAGTGATTTTGAACTACAGAGACCACAGAGGACCACAGAGAATATTATGAATAATTATTGAGTTGTCTCTGCGCGCTCTGCGTCCTCTGTGGTGATTTCAAACTTTTTTCGAGTTTTTCAAGATTATTGACTGTGGCGATGGGATTTTGTGTGATGTTGACCGGATCTAAAGGGTGGCGGATCACCATTGCGGCGATACTGGCCTGCACCATTTGGGCGGCTGCGGCCGGTGCCGATGATGCCGCCCCCGGTGATTATTCCCTGGTCATCGCCGAGGATGCCACCACTGTCACCTATCGCAACGCCGACGGACAGGCCGTGCAGATCCGGAAACACGCCAAGCGCACCGTGGCGCTGCTCACCTCTTTGCTGGATCTGTGGATCGAGGCCGGCGGCACGGCCGTGGGCAGAAACAGCACCCGGCAGTTCGTACCCGAGCATCTGAGGAATCTGCCCGAGGTGGGCTCGTTTGCCAATCTCAACGTAGAGCGCCTCCTGGTATTGAACCCGGATCTGGTCATCTCCGCCGATCTGGGAAATATCCGTGCCGTCATGCCGATGCTGGAAGCCAACCATACCGACATCGCGCTGTTCGACTACACCAACTACTACGACTATCGGGCCATTTTCGAACTTTTCGGCAAGCTCAACGGCACCGAGGCCCGCTGCCGGGCCGCTCTTGCCGGCGTGCAAAAGGCCGTGGACGACATTGTCGGGAAGGTGCGCGGTCTGGCCCCGCCCAAGGTGTTGATCATTTTCGCAACACCCAACATCGTCAACAGTGAACTGCCCAATTCCAATACCGGCGTCATGCTGGAAATGCTGGGCGGGATCAATATCGTCGCGCACGCCCGCTTCGGCAAGCGGATGCGGGTCAATTTCAGCCTCGAGCGGATCGTGGAGATGGACCCGGACCTGATTCTGGTCAACACCATGGGAGACATCGGCAAGTCAAAGGACAGGCTCACGCGCGATCTCACGGAAAATGCGGCCTGGGCCACCCTGCGGGCGGTCCGGGAAAACCGCATCCACCTGCTGCCCAAGGAGCTTTTTCTTTACAAGCCCAATGCCGATTTCCCGCGGTCGTTGCAGTATCTGGCCGCCATCATGTACCCGGACGCCTTCCCTGCGGGGACCGCCGCTGCAGAAGGCAACTGAAGGAGTCGCGCCCCATGCCGGACACCGTCCCGAGCGCCACCCGGAGCGTGCTTCGCAGCCGGCGCAGCTACCGACTGGGGGTTTTGTTCGCGCTTGCGCTGCTGTGCGTGGCGGCCTTTTTCCTGAGTGTTTATCTGGGAACGCTGACACTCACGCCCGGAGACGTTCTCGCCGTGTTGTGGGGTGACGGCGACACCGCCGGGATTCGGCACCAGATCATCTGGAACATCCGGTTGCCGCGGACACTGGTGGCCGCCCTGGTGGGTATGTGCCTGAGCCTCTCGGGGTGTCTGCTGCAGGGGGTCATGCGAAACCCGCTTGCGGCCCCGCATCTGATCGGCGTGTCGGCCGGGGCCGGTCTTGCCGGGGTGATCATTCTGATCATCTTTCCGGCCACGACCTACCTGCTCACGCCGGTGACCTTTATCGGGGCGCTGGTGACCACCGTGCTCATCTATCTGCTGGCCTGGCAGCAGGGGTTGAAACCGGTCCGTCTGATCCTGGCGGGGGTGGCGGTGTCGTCCTTTCTGGGGGCCTGGATCACGGCACTCATGCTGTTTTTCCCGGATCGGGTGCACAGCGTGCTGGGATTCATGGTGGGGGGGCTGGCCGCACGCACCTGGCAGCACCTGTTTATCATCCTGCCCTACGCGGTGGGCGGTTTTATCCTGGTGCTCGGCTGCGCCGGCCGCCTGAACCTGCTCATGCTCGGTGACGAGATGGCCCAGAGTCTGGGAATCCACGTGGAGCGCACCCGACTGGTGCTCATCGCCCTGGCCGCGCTGCTGGCCGCCAGTGCGGTGAGCGTGGCCGGGCTGCTGGGGTTTGTGGGGCTCATGGTGCCGCATATGACCCGGATGATTATCGGCAGCGACCACCGGTATCTGATTCCCGGCTGCGCGCTCACCGGGGCCGCGCTGCTCATGGCCTGCGACACGCTGGCCCGGGTGGCGCTGGATCCGGTGGAAGTGCCGGTGGGGGTTATCATGGCCCTGCTGGGGGCGCCCTTTTTTCTTTACCTGCTCAGAACCGATTTTCAACGCCGGTAGCCGTCATGCAGATCGATCTCACCACTGTCAGCGCGGGATACGGCAAATCGCCCGATGTGCTCCGGGACATTTCCCTTAAGATCCCCAAAGGCGCGTTCGTGACCCTTATCGGGCCAAACGGCTCGGGCAAATCGACCCTGCTTCGCGTAATTGCGGCCGTGCTGCGGCCCCGCAGCGGCAGTGCCACCATGGACGGACGCGCGCTGAGTGGCATTCCGCCGCGGCAACTTGCCCGGCGAATTTCTTTTTTGCCCCAGCAGCCGATCACTCCTGCGGAGTTTACCGTGCGGGATCTGGTGAGCTACGGGCGCCACCCCTATCTGGGGTGGATGGGCCGCATGCAGCCCGGCGACTGGTCTGTGGTGGACTGGGCCTGCGAGATGACCCGGCTTACCGATCTGCAGGATCGTCTCGTGGGTACCCTGTCCGGCGGTGAGCGTCAGCGCGCCTGGTTGGCCTTATCCCTGGCCCAGCAATCGGACCTGCTGCTTTTGGACGAGCCCACCACGTTTCTCGACATCTGCTATCAACTGGAGATCCTCGAGCTGGTGCGGCGCTTAAACGAGACACTCGGCATGAGCGTGGTAATGGTGCTCCACGATCTCAACCAGGCCGCCCGCTACAGTCACCGGATGCTGGCCTTGAAGGATGGCATGCTGGTGGCCGAAGGGGCTCCCGATGAAGTGATGACGCCGGCGTTTTTGCGTGATGTCTTCCGCATCGATGCGCGTCTTCACCGCGATGAAGCCCTGAACTGCCCGGTCATGGTGCCGGTGAGAAGTCTTATCGAAAAACGGAATCGCCATGGATGACTCTGATTGTTTCAAAAATTGCCCCATCTGTAGCCGATGCTGGCCGACCCGGGAGGCGTTTCTTGCCGACCCGGATCTGTCCTACCTTGGTTACCAGGTGCATTTCAAAGCCCTGACCACCGGTCTCTTTTTTTTCAACCACAAGTGCAAGACCACCCTCGCCCTTGAGGTGAGACAGTTTCAGGATCTTTACGATGGTCCGGTTTTCAGTGAACGGAAAACCGGCACGGATGAGTGTCCGGGCCATTGCCTTCACAGGGACAATCTGGAACCTTGCCCCGCCCAGTGCGAGTGCGCCTTCGTCAGGGAATTGATTCAGATCATCGCGTCCTGGCCCAAGGCATCGGGCCCTGCCAGATAAAGATAACATCCGCCATAAGTATACATACATATCTTGCCGCATGCGGATAAACACCAACGTGTCAGTCATGGCATGGCTGTTGACAGGTCAAGGTGAAGGCACTAAATATTAAATAATGAAAACAAGGAAACAAGGAATCCTTTAATGCTTGCCAAGCTGACATCCAAAAATCAGATCACTATTCCCAAAAAGATCATGGCCCAACTGCCTGATGTGACATATTTCGATCTGGAATACCGGGAGGGCGCCGTGATCATGAAACCCGCGGCGGTTTACGAAACGAATTTGGAGCAGATCCGCGCAAAGGTGAAGCAACTTGGCCTGACGCCGGATTCCGTGTGCGAAGCGGTCGCATGGGCGCGAAAAAAATAGTGCGAGTGGTCATTGATACCAACGTTGTGGTATCGGCACTGCTGATCGGTGGCACTCCTGGAAAGCTGGTTCAGCTCTGGGAAACAGGCCGCATTCAACCTGTTGCCTCCCCGGTCATCATCGACGAATATCTGCGCGTGCTGGCCTACCCGCGCTTTCAGCTGCGTGAAGCCGAGATTGAATACCTTCTCTATCGACGAATCCTGCCCCATTTTGAGATCGTGACACCAGAATCAGGGCCACCCGTCATCGCCGAGGATCTTACCGACGATGCCTTTCTCTACTGCGCCGCCGCCGCCGGAGCAGCGGCCATCATCTCCGGTGACCGCCATTTGCTGGCCTTGGGCACTTTTCAAGGGATGCCGATTGTCACGCCGGCGGCTTTCAAGGTCCCCGTCCACAAATAGCATGTTACGGACATGCCGAATGCTCCAGTGGGTTTCTTGCCACAGTGATTTCGTGGTGATCTAGCTCGTGAGGAGAAGAGAATGAATGGCTGGGTAGTCTAAAAGAATAGATATTGAGATTCTGGCGCCGGGGAGGGCATGACGCGGACGTCGTCTGCGGTGATGACGGGCAGATCCCGGCCGTTGATGGGGGTGACGTGCAGGGTGCCCGTCACCCGGACCCAGTGCTCGTTTTCGATGGCGGGCGCCGGTCCCTTGTCAACCAGCACCCAGATGGGGATGGCATCGGCCGCGCAGCAGTAAATGCCGAAGCGAAAGAGCAACAGGAACTGGGGCGGCATGTTGGCGTCGCTGTAGACCATGCCTTCAGTGACAACGTGACTGCCGTTTAGATGCTTCATGTTGCGGGCGATCTGCAGCAGGGATCGCTCGGGAAAGGTTCCATCGGCGGTGGCACCGGCGCCGTTGCCGGATTCCTGGAACATCCGGAATGCGTCGCCGGCCGTGGCCACGGTTTTTTTCGACAGGGCCTGCACCCCCATCCCCTGGCCGGCCACCATGCTCATGAACAGCACGGGAGTAAGGAGCACCATCGATTTGATGAGTGCGGCCCACCACCGTGCGTGCGGTTGATGGCCATGCGTGTTTACCGCAACGGCTGCGGCAAAACCGCAAAGAATCGCTGCCCCAGCGGCGAGAAAGGGCCGAAACCGGGGGTGGAGAAATGCGGTGTCGTGCCCGCCCAGCAGCAGCCACCCCAGTGCCCCCAGCAGCACCAAAAACATCAGTGCGGTGCCGGCGCTGCCGAGAGTGTCATTTCGGTGCTGGTTTAAATGCGTCATCCGGTGAGCCATCCGTAAGCGAGCAGGGTCAGAAAAACCGCTGAGACGGTAAAGCCCGCCAGAGCGGCGACGGCGCGTTTTCGAAAGACGCTGAGCGCATTCAGAACGAGCTTCATATCGAGCATGGGCCCCAGGACCATGAAGGCCATTTGGGCCGTCATGGGCAGGGTGGTCCGGAATGCGGCTGCCACAAAGGCATCGGCTTCACTGCACAGGTTGAGCACGACGGCCAGAATCATCATGGCCGCGATGGACAGTGGCATCGACCCTGCCACAGCGGCAAATGCGTTCCGTGCCACCAGAGCCTGTAGCAATCCAGCGATGAAGGCGCCGAAAACAAGAAAGCGGCCCATATCCAGAAAGTCGGCGCTGCCATGGCGCAGGGCCTGGATCAGTCGGGCAGACCGGGACGTCGACACGATATGACCCGCTGGGGATTCGGCTTCGAAGGGCGCCGGAATCACTGCCGCATTTTTCGAAAAGAGCCGGTCCATCACCAGTCCGATGGTTGCCGCGACGCCGTATCCCAAAAGCAGGCGATGGATGGCGATGGTGCTGCTGCCGCCATAGGCGACAGTGGTGGAAATGAATACCAGCGGATTGACGATCGGCGCCCCGAGCAAAAAGGCGACGGCTGCACCCAAGGGCAGGCCCTTGCCCAGCAGACGGCGCACCACGGGCACGATGGCGCATTCGCAGACGGGCAGCAGCAGCCCGGCGGCGGCGGCCAGAAAAATCGCCTGCGAGCGCTTCGGCGAAAGGCGGCGCGCCAGCGCTTCCTGGGAGACGAAAACTTCGATGCATCCGCCCAGAAGTGCCCCAAGGAGCATGAAGGGCAGCGCCTCGAAGAAGATGGAGACAAAGGTGATGCCCAGTGTGATGACGGCCGGTGAGTGACGGTAGCGCGTTGCCAGAAGGATTACGGCGGCCACGAACGCCAGGTGAGAGAATAAAAACACGGCGTCCGCGACCGCGTGCCGAGGGGGGGCGGCGTGCGCCGGGGAATGCGGCATTTTAAATTCGTTCATAATACTCAATCCGACGTTACTCGCGCCATCGCGCGTAAAACCACGAAGAATACGAAGTGCACGAACAAAAACATGAAAACAACGGGATTAATAAAACCTTCGTGTCCTTCGTGAACTTCGTGGTGATCCAAAATAACATTGAGACAATGCTGTTGAGAGAGCACTCACTTGATACAGTTTTTACAGATGCCGTCCACGCGCACTTCCACTTTGTCGATGCGCCCCGGAAAGGTCTTCCACAGGGCGTCGGTATCCACCGGAAGACTTTCCGGGGTCAGACAATCCATCTGCCCGCAGCGGGTGCAGTAGAAATGCGGGTGAGGACGGTGGTGGGCGTTGGGCGCCAGTCCGTAGTAGAAGGACCTGCCGCCGGTGCTGATGCGGTCTACGACGCCCTTTTCTACCAGCAGATCGAGGATGCGGTAGACCGTTACCCGGTTGATGGCGCTGCTGCGCGCCATCGTGGCGAAAATATCGGCGGCCGACAGGGGATAGGTGTTGTTGCCGATAACTTCCAGAACGCCCCTTCGGTTGTCGGTGGCGTCGATGCCCGATCGCTTGAGAATGTCTTCATAATTGCATCGATGACACATCAGATCCCCCTTGCGGCGGTTTGCATCGATTTTACCTTTTCTACCAGCAGCGCCAGAAAGAAGGCCGCCCCGGCCACCGCGATGATGGTCGCCCCCGAGGTGAGATCGAAGGCATAGGAGAGCCACAGGCCGAGCACCGTGAAGGCTGCGCCAAGAAAGATGGCGCCCATCATCATCTGGAGCAGCGAGCGGGCGAATTTTTCCATGATGAACGGTGGAATGGTCAACAGCGCGATGACCAGGATCAGGCCCACCACCTGGATCACCATGACGATGGTCACCGCCAGGAGCCCTATGAGAGCGAAATACAGGGTCCTTACCGGCACACCGCGCACCAGGGCGAACTCCTCATCGTAACTCATGGCCAAAATGTCCTTGTAGTAGACGGCGATAAATCCGCAGATCGCAGTGCCCACCCCGGCCATGATCCCCAGATCCGATGTGGGGACGCTCAGGATGCTGCCGAACAGATAGCTCATCAGATCGACGTTGTAGCCGGGCGTGAGATCCAGAAGGATGATGCCGCAGGCCATCCCCACCGCCCAGATGACGCCGATGATGGTGTCGGCCCGGTGCCGCGCTTTCAGGGTCACGGCCGCCATCACCAACCCTGCTGCCAGGGCGAAGCCCACGGTGCCCGCCAGAAAGGGGATGCCGAAGAAAACCGCGATGCCGATGCCGCCGTAAGCCGCGTGGGCGATGCCGCCGGAAAGAAAGACGATGCGGTTGACCACTACCAGGGTGCCCATGATGCCGCAGATGACGCTGGCCATCAGACCCGCCGCCAATGCGTTTCGCATGAATTCGAACTGCAGTGCTTCAATCATCCGATTCCTCCCGGTGAGGCATCAATACCCGGTGCGGCAGACCGTGGGCCACCAACTCGACCGGGCAGGTATCCTCCACGGTGCACGGGTACATGGATTCGAGCATGTCGCCGGTGATTTCCGCCTGGTGGTGGTGGTGGAGCCGCCGGTTCACGCAGGCCACCGACTTGACATAGCTGGAGACCACCAGCAGATCGTGGCTCACAACAACAATGGTGATATCGGCGTTCAGGGTCTCGAGAAGCCGGTAAAAAGAGGCCTGTCCCTTGGTGTCGATACTGGCGGTGGGCTCATCGAGCAGCAGCAGGCTGGGGCGTGCCACCAGGGCTCTGGCGATGAACACCCGCTGGCGCTGGCCGCCCGACAGCGCACCGATGCGCTGCTGGGCCTTCTGGGCCATACCCATGCGCGCCAGCGTGTCCATGGCGTCCCGGCGATCGTCGGCCGTGGTGGGGGTAAACCGCTTTTTAGGGCTCAGTTTGCCCATGAGCACCACATCCATGACGGTGATGGGAAAACTGGCGTTGATGTGCACATCCTGGGGGACGTATCCGATGCGATGCGATGCTGCTTGAGGGGCGCGCCCCATTACCTCGATCAGCCCCTTCCTGGGTTTCAGCAATCCCAGGATCAGCTTGAGCAGCGTCGTTTTCCCGCCGCCGTTGGGTCCGATCATGGCGATAAAGTCCCCAGGCATCACGGTCAGATTGACGTCCTGAAGGATCGATTGACTGCCGTAGGAGAAGGAGACGTCTGAAATTTCGATGACCGGGGATGCATTCATGGGACGCACCTCATCTCAGGGCCGCGGCGAAAGCGGCGGCTACCGACTTCAGATTTTGCGGCCAGTCCAGTGCCAGGGGGTCCGCTGCGACCAGCCGTCCGCCGATGGCTTTTGCCACCAGCGTGGCGCTCTTGGTTGAAAACTGGGGCTGGACAAAAATGACCCGGATGTCCTCTTTCCGGGCCAGGGTGATGATCTCGGTCAGTTGGGCCGGTTTGGGGGCCTTGCCTTCCACTTCGATGGGGATCTGGGTCAGGCCGTAAGCCTGGGCGAAGTAGCCCCAGGATGGATGAAATACCATGAAACGCCGGCCGCGGTAGGGTTTAAAACCTTGTCCCAGATCCCGGTCGATGGCGGTCAACTCGGAAATGAACCGCTCGCAGTTGGCCTTATAGATGGTGCCGTGGCCGGGATCTTCCGATACCAGCGCGTCGCAGATGGTACGGGCCTGAATTTTGACCAGCGGCGGCGAGAGCCATATGTGGGGATCAAGGATCCCCCCGGAGTCTTCTGGATCCGATCGATGCTCCCCTTCGTGGGCGTGGGTCGCCATGGCGTGCTTGGTGATCCCCTGATCGGTGCGGATGACCCTCATGCGGGGATTGGCAGCGGAGATTTTGTCCAGCCAGGCGCTTTCAAAAGGGACACCGATGGCGAAATAGAGTGCCGATGCCGCGATGGCGGTCATTTGACTGGGTTTGGGTTCGTAGGTGGCCGGACTCGCACCGGGCTGCACCATGACCTGGACATCCAACAGATCGCCGCCAATTTGTTGCACGAAATATTGCTGGGGCACGATGCTGACGAACACCGGCAGGCGCGGGGCGGCGAGGCTGAAAGGGACGCCGAGACTCCATCCCGAAATAATAAAACATATAAGCAGGCTTCCAATCCTTCGCATGGGTTCCGCCCTTCCTGTGATGCGTGTCGATCAAGGGGGTTGAAATAGTATGCAACTTTATTGCATAACAGTGGCGTTGGCAAGGGGCCGGGGAGAATTTTCGCCCTGATTTCCGGTTTGGGGTTTTCGATTGTTGGCAGATGATTGTAGGATGGTCTTGACACCAGCAGCCAGTGTTTGCGCCTTGGAACCTTACACGAAACCCAGGGATCGCGGGGCAATCAACACCGGCAGGATATCCTGCTGAAAGTTTTGGATGATCCAGTGTCGGCTGACGCCCATGATAAAAGGACGATAGAATAAATGCCCACGCCGTGCACGTCTCACCCCACGCAACCGGCCCAATGGCAGTGCCACCGCTGTCAGGTGATGTTGTGCCCGCAATGCATCGATCGCCGTGAAAAGGGCTATCAGTTTCCCAACCAGTTTGTTCACTACTGCCCGAAGTGCAACGTCGAGGTCCGATGGCTGGGGGCCGGCAACATCATCGACCCCTTCTGGAAGCGCCTTCCCAAGTTTTTTTCCTTTCCGCTGCATCCCCGGCCTCTGGTGCTCATGGCGGTGTTTTGCACCATTGCCGTGATCAGCGCCCGGGACCCTGGGTTTTTCAGCCTGATCCTCATGGGAGGGAGCTACTGTGTTATGCTCCTTTACTCGTTTGCGGCACTCAGGGGGACGGCCCAGGGGGATCTTTCACCACCGCCATTGAGCCAGGCAACACTTTCCGACGGCATTGGCCTGGTGGTGAAGCAGATCGGCATTTATGTCTTGATCGGTTTTGCCTTCTTCATCTCGGCGGCCAAATTGGGAATTTTCATCGGTGGCGTCGTTCTGGTCGTGGCGCTGCTGGGGCTGCCGGCCATGGTCATTTTGCTGGTGACCACCGGCAGCCTGATCCAGGCGGTCAACCCGATGATGTTCCTGCCTCTGGCCACGCGTATCGGATGGGGCTACCTGCTGATGTACCTTTTTCTGATTCTGCTGGGGGGCGCCCCCCAGGCACTGGCCGGGCGGATTGCCGCCGTGGTTCCGCCGATGGCCATGCCGGTTCTCTCGACTGCCGCCAAGTTTTACTACATGCTCATATCCTATCATTTGATGGGCTACGTGCTGATGCAGTACCACACGGAGATCGGCTACACCATCGACCAGGAGAATTTCAGGGAATCGGATGCCTCCGCCGCGCTCCCCGCGCTTGTCAGCGGTGACGCGAAGACGCTCCAGGACGTAGCCCTGCTGCTGCGCAGCGGCGCGGTGGAAGACGCCATTGCCTGCATCCAGGCGCGCGGCGCCTCCGATGCCATGCAGTCACTGGTATTATCCGGACTGTACATGAAGATGCTGAAGCTAAAGAAAATGGGTGAACCGCTTGTCCATCATCTTCCCATTCATCTCAAACTGCTGGTGGCGGGGAACAAGAAAAGCGATGCCATCGCGCTTTACCTGTCGCCGCTGGCGCAGCACACCGAAGGATCCCTGCCGGCGGATATCCGCTTTAAAATCGCCGGATGGCTCAGCGAGACCGGCAAGAGCCCGGAGGCACTGGCGGCCTTTCAGAGCATCATTGACGACGATGCGGACATGGCTCTCGCTGCCAAGGCCCATCTGCGGATGGCGCAGATCTACAACGACCGGATGATGCAGCCCGAAAAGGCCCGCGACATCCTGAACGACGCCCTCGACCGTTTCCCCAACAGCGCCGTCGCCGATCAGATGCACGCCTACCGCAGCCATCTATAGAGGATCTGTCAGAAAAGATTACATCGCGCAGAGGCGCGGAGGCGCAGAGAACTGCTGAAAAAGGTGAACTTCCAACTCGCCATTGGCGAGCGAGCACTTGTCCGCCTCTGGCGGATCGAACTCTGAACGCTGAACATCGAATGAAAACAAGTACTCTCGCTAAGACGCAAAGCGCGCAAAGAACTGCAAGTTCGACTTTCATTTTACTCTGCGTCTCAGCGCCTCTGCGCGAGAAATGGTGTTTAGCTGCCGGCCTGGCGGATTTCGGCGGCTTCCGGAGATTGGGGAAACCGGCGGACAAGGATCTGCCGGCAGCGCTCCATGCGGTCGGTTTTTCCCATGCGCTGCCAGGTCGCAGCCAGGCGCAGGCAGGCGGCCGGAAGACCCGGCATGTCGGGTTTGTGTTTGAGCAGCATGGCCAGGATCCGTTCGGCATCGATCGGGCGATCCTTTGCCGTAAAGGCTCGGCAAAGCCCCAGAAACAACCCCGGCGGCAGCTTCGGGGCCTTCACCGCGGAAATGTAGTAATCGTAGGCCTTGAGCAGGGTATCGCGCTGATCCATGTCCTGGGAAAGGTGCTTCAGATAGGCCACGGTGGTGGAATGAATTTCCGGGCGCTCGGGGTAGTGCCGATCGATGCTGAAAAGAAGCCTCATGACCTCGTGGTTCTCCGGATCTTCCTTTTGCAATGTAATCAGGAGACGCCGGGCCGCTGCGAACTCGAGTTTTTCCATATGCGAGAGGGCCTGTTCGAGCACCGGCGAGACGGTATCCTCGCTGGTATCACCCAGCACTTCCGTATCGACTTCTTTCCAATAGCGCTTGTGAAGGAAGGCGATCCCCGCACCGCCGACGAGGCCGCCGATGTGTGCGGTGTAGGCCACTTGGCTGGCGCCGCCGAAAAAGAGCTGGAACACCTCGTTGCCGATCCACAGGGGTAAAAGATAAATGGCCATGATGCGAAAAGTGTTGAAGTAAAACCCTACGGTAAAAAAGATGCGGATCCGCTCTTTTCCAAAGAGCACGGCCAGGGCGCCCATCAGGGCGGCGATGGACCCGGATGCCCCCACCAGCGGAATGGCCGAGTTGTGTTCCACGGCATAATAAAGGGCCACGGCCGCAAATCCGCCGAGGATGTAAATGACGAGGTAGGATACCCGTCCGGCACCGTATTCCAGAATGCATCCCACCAGCCAGAGGAAGATCATGTTGCCGATGAGGTGGCCCACACCGCCATGCAAAAACATGTAGGTGAACCCTGTGGCCGGTCGGTGGATGATGGGGCGAAACCCCCACCGGACGGAGACCGCCGATTCGAAGTGGATCAGAAACTCGGATCTGAGGGGTTTCCATTTCACGTAGGCCGGGTCTTCGGGGGTGATAATCTGGTCGGCGTCGAGTGCTATCTGAAATGGCCCGGAGCGGATGGACTGGCCTAGCAGGTGGCCCAGCGCCGCTTCATCCATCCCTTTAAGCATTTCCAGGTCGGCATCGGTGTAGGGGCGTGTTTCCTTAAACGCCAGGAACCGTGGCAGTTCCATCTCCACGAGTCCCGATTCGATGTAAAACCGATGCGCGGCCATGGATGCGGCCTGATCGCCGCCCTGGAGGCCGAAATAGACGATGACATTGATCAGAATCAGTAAAATGGTGACGATCGGCGGGTTTCGCAGACTGATCTTGCCGATAAGGGGAATGATGAGCATGGGCGCGTTCCTGTTCTTAAGATGGGACACCCTAATCCATGAGCGCGTTCCAAGTCAATTCACGGATTCTGCGTCTTTTTGGCGATATGAAAATCGGGATAATGCTTTTTAGCACATTCCGGACAAATGCCATGGCTGAATTTGGCGTTAGAATGCTTCTGGATATACCCTTCTATCTGGTCCCAGTATCCCTTGTCATCACGGATTTTTTTGCAGTGTGAGCAAATAGGCAATAATCCGCTCAATGTTTTCACTTCTGCAACCGCACTTTTCAGTTCAATAATCAGATTGTCTTTTTCAACCTGCGCGCGTTTGCGTTCTTCCATTTCGATATGGATCTCTTCATTGGCTTTTTCGATTTCTTTTTTCTGTGCCTGCAGCCGTTGCCTTATATTGGAAACAAACCCACCGAAGAAGGCAAACCATGAGAGTAATATACCGAACAAAATATAAAGAAACAGCTGGTATTGAATATTGAACCCCCGGCAATCCTGGAAATACTCAACACACAAGAGTGCTGCGTAAAGTCCCATCACCCAGACATCCACATGAAGATACTGCCGAAGCGTCAGACTCAGCACTCCGAAACTGAAAGGGGGCAGGAAAAACAGTAATATAATCGGGCGGGCATCCGGCAAACAGTACATCGCCACAATGCCATAAATGGAAGCGTAGACGATCTGCTCCCGAGTCAAAGATGGTTCTGGAAAACGTAAATTCGCGCTCGTGGAAAACAGAATTAAGAATAAAGCGATACCAGACAGGCACAGTCCTATAAGTATTGTCCACTGCGCGATGGTCAACTTACCAATACCAATTTGCGTGATCAGAAATGTCGCCAGAAGCGCGACTGCATAAGTGGCGACGGACAGGCCGAATACCTTCAACCGCTGGCGCTGTGCCTTTTCAACGGCGCTGTTTGCAGAAACGGCCTTCTCACGCGCCATGCTCTTAAACTGATAGAGAAACGCCATTAGTCTATCCTATCGTATCAATTCCGGATCCATGATCCGGTTGCGTGATGTCGAAACCAACGGCGATGAGAGGGCAATTCGAAGTCAGCACAGGCGCGTTAGCGAGCAAATCAATCTTTTCCGAACAGGATGCTTCGCGCCTCGTGCACTCCGGCAACGGCGATGCCGCTGTCTGCCAGCGCTGTCCTGACGGCATCCACGAGTTCAGCATTGCTCGACGCTGTCCTGCCGGCATAGGTCGCCGAATCCTCGAACCCGACCCGAACGACCGCCGCGCCCTTTCGGGCGGCCTCCAGATGCCCGGTGAAATCCCGGCTGCCGATAAACAGGGCGCCCCAGCGGCTGTCCGCCGGTACCTTTGAGATCAGGTAGTCCAGCAGCAGGGGGTGGTAGTGCATGCCCCAGTGCACGTTGAAGATGAAGCTGAAATTGCACGGCGCGGCAATCAGCCCTTCCGCGATCAGGTGAAGCGCCGTGTCCATATGGCCGGTGTCGAAGATCTCCAGCGACGGTTTGACACCCGCTGCGGCCATTTGTTCGATCCAGTATCGCACATCGGGCAGTGAATTACAGTAAACATGGTCACCGAAGTTGAGGGAGCCCATGTTCAGCGACGCCATGTCCGCCAGCGGGTGTTTGGCCGGCAGGGCGCGCTCGGCGGCACTTAACCCGGAGAGGCCGCCGGTGGAGGCCTCTAAAAGAATGTCGCAGGCGGCCTTGATATCCGCCACCGTCTGGTTGAAACAGGATAGATCGGCGGTGAGGGCGCCGCCGGCATCGCGGGCATGGAGATGGACAACGCCGGCGCCGGCCCGGGCGCAGGCAATGACGTCTTCGGCGATGGCCTCCGGCGTGACGGGATTCCCTCGGCCGGCGCCCCACCCGCCGGTAGGCGCTACAGCGATGATGATCTTTTTATTCATTGTTTTAATATCCCCGTGTTCTCTGTGATCTCCGTGGTTCAACATCGTTGCGCGTCAATTCGCCAGTGACAGGTAAACACGTTTCAACGCGTCATCTTCGCCCACATTGCCGGGGAAGATGACATAGGGCATGCCGGCCCACCGGTGACCCGGGGGCATGCGGATCACCGGGACGCCGGGCGCCGCCTGCCCCAGGACACGGGCGCGGGCGATCCCCAGCCCGCTCGTCAGGATATCGTGGGCAGTGATGCCGCCTTTGGCGATCAGAAATGACGGGGCTGTTTTTGCCGTGGCCACCACCATTGAAAGAAACGCCGAGATCCGTCGGCCCGACTCCAACTGCGCGGCGTTGCCGGTTGACTGCCAGAGCGTCCGCGAAGTGAACACCACCGGAGTTGAGCCGGCTTTAAAGGCCTCGTGGAGTGCTTTGCTGGTCGCGGTGGAAAGGGCGTTTTCGTTTTTCAACAACGCGGAGACATCGATCTTAATCGCTTCGAGCCCGGGCGCCGCCAGCAGTGCATTCAACTGCCGGGTGGTCTTTTCCACGTGTGACCCGACAACGATCAGCCCTGGGCCGCCGTGGGGCTTTGCCCCGGATCCCACCGGCGCTGCGACGGGGCACGCCACCAGTGATTTGACAAAGGATGCGGCGCTTTGAAAAATGGTGACGGCACAGCCTTCCAGCCGGGTGACGATGGCATCGGAAAACCGGTCCAGCTCCGCATAGCCGGTCGCATTGACGACGACGAAACGCCCGGGCGGAACGGCATCTAAAAAGAGGGCCAATTCGCTCTGGGCGTCTTTCTGGAGGAGTTTCTGCGATAGCGATATGATCTCATCCCGGTGGATCCGGCCATTGGTTTTTTCTTCTACGTAACCGGGGAGATGGGCTGTCGCGTACCCAAATGCGGTGTCCCGGGCGAATTCCGTCTCATGGCACGGAATCATTGTTTTACCTTCGACAATGTAATGGACATCCCCGGTGGTGACCCGCTTTCCCTCGAAAAACGCGGGGATCAGAAACCGGGCCTCCGGACGGATGCCGGCCGTCTCGATGACGGTATCCATTTCCAGCGGGAAATGACCCCGCAGGGTGGAGTCCGAGCGGCAGATAAAAACCAGGCGGTAGCCGTAAGCCAGATTGGCCTGCACGACTTGCCGGGTGATCTCTGCGATGATTTCCCGCGCCTTTTCGGGCGCAAAGGCCCGCGTATTGGTGAGGATGAAAAAATAGGGTTCGTCGTCTTTGAGCGCGGCGACGATATTTGGGCCCGACCACTCGGTCAGAACCAGGCAGCCATGAACGGTCTGGATTCCGGTGGGGTCGTCATCCAGGACGACGATCCGAATGCCGGCATTGAGCAGGCGCGTTTTTCGATTCATGATGGCACGGTCTCAGTATCCGAATGCGCTACAGGGCGCCCGTCGAGCGGTCGGCGAGCTGAGCTGTATCCAGCGTCAAAAGCGGCAGGCTGTCAAGACCCAATACAGCGGCCGAAGCAACTGGTTCACCACCGGATGCGCGTATTCCCACGACCCGCCGGGTGGCAGCGGGGGGCGGCTTTAAAAATATCCAAGCCATCATCCACCCGGGTCAGAAGGGGTGATTTTTGTAAAGAGACTTGCTCGGCAGTCGCCACCGCTTTTTCGAAAAATTACATAAATTGTAAGTCAAATTGACAGATAATGTATTTTATGGCATGTTCGGGTGCATGATCAAACGGACGCTGGAAAAAAAGGTGCATGAACTGGCGGGCTATTACCCCGTCATCTTAGTTACCGGGCCTCGGCAGTCGGGCAAAACGACCTTGTGCCAGATGGCGTATCCTGACAAAGTTTACGTTTCCCTGGAGGCGATGGACACGCGGAACTATGCTATCAGTGATCCGCGGGGGTTTCTGGCCCAGTATGCCGGCGGTGCCATTATCGATGAAATTCAAAACGCGCCCGAGTTGGTCACCTACCTTCAGAGCGATATCGATGCCAACCCGGATCCGGGGCGGTTTATTCTGACCGGTTCACAGCATTTTTCGCTGTCTCAGTCCATCGCCCAATCTTTGGCGGGCCGTTGTGGCATCCTGGTTCTGTTGCCGCCGGATCTGGAAGAGTTGCGCGCGTTTCCGTCCGCACCGACCGACCTGATGTCCATGCTCTGGAAAGGGGCGTATCCCAGAATCTACGACCGCGCAATCCCTGCCCATCAATGGCTGGCTGATTACACCTCGACGTATCTTCAAAGAGATGTGCGCCAGGTCATCAATGTCGGCGATCTCCTGGCTTTCTCAGGGTTTTTGAAACTCTGCGCCGGTCGCACGGCTCAGGAAATCAATCTATCGAAACTCGGCAGCGACGCCGGCGTTTCGCACAATACGGCGCGCTCCTGGCTTTCCGTTTTAGAGACCAGCTACATCATTCATCGCCTTCCGGCATGGCACGTCAACATCCGCAAGCAACTTGTCAAAGCGCCCAAACTGCATTTCTTCGACAGTGGCCTGGTGTGCTATCTGCTGGGCATTCGGGAACCAGAGCAACTTCGCCTTCACCCGCTGAGGGGTGCCATCTTTGAAAGCTGGGTCATCTCGGAAATTTACAAGGTCGGTGTTCACAGCGGGTTGCAGCCGGATCTGTTTCACTATCGGGAGGCCCGGGGGCCGGAAATTGATCTGATCATCAAGGATGGCGATGCGTTGACGGCTGTCGAGATCAAATCGGGCGCCACGGTAAACATGGATTTTTTTAGAAATCTGGAACGCTTTTCCGATCGCATGGCAAACGCCGGCACGCCGTCAATCGTGCGGCGCCGCATTGTGTTCGGCGGCGATGATTCTCAACGGCGCGCCACCGCACAGATACTCTCATGGCGTCACGTCCATCGTTTGGTGGAGACAGAAGAAGGCAGCACGTAGAAATGACCTAATGAGGACATCAAGGAGAGATCATGCGCCGCCGTGTTCCGTCCCGGGCGTTTATGGATGACCGCCATCGAGGCCTCGCAGCACGGCGGCGCCTAAGGCTTTCGACCCTGCAGCGGGCGATCGGCTTCCATCGCGGCACCTTCTTCCTTCACCCGGCGCTCGGCCGGGCGGGCATCACTTGAGCTGATCGACGCCGATGACGTCCATGTCGCCGAATGCCTGGTTGTCACCGACCATCCCCCAGATAAAGGCGTAATGGGATGTCCCGGCGCCGGCGTGGATGGACCAACTCGGCGAGATGACGGCTTGCTCGTTGTGCACCACGATATGGCGCGTGCGCTCCGGCTCTCCCATCATGTGAAACAGGATGGCATCGGAGGCCAGATCGAAGTAGAAATACACTTCCATGCGACGCGCATGGGTGTGACAGGGCGGCAGGCTGTTCCAGACATTGCCCGGTGCCACCACGGTCAGGCCCATCACCAGGTTGGCGCTGGGCACGCCGTCGGGATGAATGTATTTGTTGAGCTCGCGCACGTTGCATTGCTCCGGCTTGCCGAGAAGGGCCTTTTCCGTGGATGCCATCGTGATTTTTCGGGTGGGGTAGGCTTTGTGCGCAGGAGCGCTGAGAACATAGAAGCGCGCCGGATCAGCGGAATCCCGGCTTGAGAATACCACGTTCTGCGAACCTTGGCCGATATACAGCCCATCGGTTTTGGCCAGCTCAAAGGTTTCGCCGTCCACCGCAACCGAACCGGCCGGTCCGACGTTGATCACGCCGAGTTCACGGCGCTCCAGGAAGTGCGCCGTGCCCAGCTCTTTGCTGCCTTCCAGCCGCAGGGGCGTGTCAGGGCAAATGCCGCCCACGATCATCCGGTCGATGTAGCTGTATGTCAGTTTGGCCGAGCCCGGGACAAAGAGGTTCTGGATCAGAAATTCGTCTCTGATGCGCTGCGTGGTGTAGGCCTCGAAATCCCTGGGGTTGGCGGGTTGCCGAATATCCATGATGCGCTCCTTTGCTCCGGTGCTGGTGCATATTTTCAAGCCGGCAGCATCCGCCGCGTTACCGGTACGGACGGGGCTCGGTCCGATGCCGTGCGGCGCTGTTTCGTTTGCAGCCTCAAGCGTGACTACATCGCCATATAACCGCCATCGATAAAAATGACCTGACCGGTGATGTAGGCCGATGCGTCCGAAGCGAGAAAAACAGCCAGACCGGCCAGGTCGTGCGGCTCTGCCCACCTTCCCAGCGGGATGCGGCTGGAAATGGCTTTGAACCGTTCCGCGTTGGTCTGAATCGCCGCAGTCATCTCTGTCCTGACCCAGCCGGGTCCGATGGCGTTGACGCGAATGCCGTATTGTCCAAGGTCGTTGCACAGGGACTTGGTCAATTGGGTGATCCCCCCTTTGGTGGCGGCGTAAGCCGGCACACCGATGCCGCCGAACACCGCGATCAGGGAAGACGTGTTGACGATGGAACCGCGGATGCCCTGCGTGATCATCTGCCGGGCGACCGCCTGGGAAAGGATAAACGGCCCGGTCAGATTGACCTTGATCATTTCTTCCCACTTGTCCAGCGGAAAGTTCTGGGCCGGCGCCCGGTGAATCATGCCGGCATTGTTGAACAGAAAATCAATTCGGCCGAAGGCGCGTTGGACGGATGCCATCAGGGCGGCAATGCTTTCCGGTTCGGCCATATCCACCTGAAAGGGTTCGGCTTGAAGGCCGGCGGCCACCATTTCGCTGGCTGCCGCATTCAGCTTTTCAAGGTCGCGTCCGGCCAAGGCGACCTTGGCCCCGGCTTCGGCCAACCCCGTGGCCAGCGCCTTTCCGATGCCAGAACCGGCGCCGGTCACGATGCCACACTTATTTCTTAAGCTGAAACGATCCAATATCATGAGGGCCCTCCTCGTCGTTGCTTCCAAAAGGCGGCGGTTTCCACCAGGATGTTTCGTATCGAGTAGACGACCATGATGGCGCCTGAAATGGGCATGCAGACGTACACATAGCGCCGCGGTACATTGAATACCGGCGTCCAGTCCCGTGCCAGCATCGTCAATTTCAGGGAATTATAGAAGAATATAAAGATGAAAAACAGGGATATGATCTCTATTGCCGTGGCGATGAGATGGCCGGCCGGTTTGCCTTTGAGCTTGTCATTGATCCATTCCAGGCGAAAATGATCGTTGCGTGCCCAGAGCGCTGCCGCACCGAGAAATACCATCCAGGCGAATAGCCCCTCCACCACCTCGTCAAACCAATAGAAGGCGGCGACCGGAAAATAGCGGACGAACACGTTGCCTAACAACAGCAGCAACAGCATGCTGAGACAGCAGACGCAGATCGATCGCAGGGTGGTGACCAGAATGCGGTCGCATGCGGAAAGGAAACCGAACGTCTTTTGAGTATCTTCCATGTTGCGTACCTATGGCCCCTGAGTTCCCATAAACAGATTCGGCAAAAAGAGCGACACCTGGGGGATGAAGGCGACGATCAGGAGCACCGCGAAAATGCCGAGCAGGTAGGGCCACATTTCTTTGGTCAGCTCTCCGATGGAGAGATTCGTGATGCTCGATACCGCATACAGGCACATGCCAACCGGCGGCGTCAACAGGCCGATCATGGACGCAAGGGTCATCACCACGCCGAACTGCACCGGATCGATGGCGAAATGAACGATGATTTTCTGGAAGATGGGGATGGTGATCAGCAGTACGGCGATGCCTTCCAGGAAACAGCCGAACACGATCAGGACCGCGATAATGATGATCATGACCACGGTGGCGTTGCTGCTGAGGGCGGTCAGTCCGGTGATCACCTGTACGGGGATGCGATGCAAAATCAGCAGCCAGCCGAAGAACCCGGCGGTGGCGATAATGAACATGATGCGCACCGTATGGGTCAGCGTGTTCCAGAATATGGCCGGCAATTCCCTGATGCGGATACTTCGGTAGACCACCAGGCCGAGCAGCAACGCGTACAGACAGGCGATGACGGAGGCTTCGGTGGGGGTGAATTGACCGCTGAGGATCCCGCCGACGATGATCACCGGGGTGAGCAGCGGCAGGGCGGCGGATTTGCCGCTCAGGTAGATTTCATTCATGGAGGCCCGCGGGTCGCGAGGGTAGTTGCGGTGCCGGGAAACAAAATAAACCGCAATCATGAGCGAGAGCCCCATGAGGACGCCCGGAATGACCCCGGCCAGGAAAAGACGGCTGACCGACACCTCCGTGAGAAAGCCATAGATCACCAGCGGGATGCTGGGCGGAATCACCGGGCCGATGGTGGACGATGCGGCAGTGATGGCTGCGGAAAACCGCCAATCGTACCCATTGTCTTTCATGGCCTTCATTTCGATCATGCCCAGCCCGGCGGCATCGGCGACAGCGGCGCCGGACATCCCGGAAAAAATCATGCTGGCGATCACGTTGACCTGGCCCAATCCGCCCCAGATGTGTCCGACCAGCGCCCGGGCGAACCTGAAGATGCGCTCGGTGATGCCACCCGTGTTCATCAGATTTCCGGCCAGAATGAAGAAGGGGATGGCGAGCAGTGTAAAGGAGGTGGTCGAGGCGTACATCCGCTGCGCCACCATGGTGAGAACGTCGGCCTGCCCCATCGCCATGAAGGTCAGCACCGCCGTCAGCCCCATGCTCACCGCCACGGGCACACCCAGAAGGATCATCGTGATCAGGACCGCAAAGATGATCAGTGTCGTCATCGCACGCTCACCATGGGAAAACGGGCATCGACCCAAAAGCGCCCACCCGTTTTGACCGACTTCAAAGCGGACGGGCGCTTCCGATATCCGTGGAGAATTGACGGGTACCCATCCATTTCCGGATGGGCACTAACGGACGATTACTTGGATGCCTCGACGATTTTCAAAAAGTAATCCACATTGTCCGCCCCGACGGACGCCTTCATCCGGTCATAGGCGGGGCCCATCTTGGCTTTGAAGATCGCGACGTCCGGGCGGGTGACGGCCATGCCCAGTTTCTCGAGCTTGGCAATCTGGTCGGCTTCGGCATCACGCAGGGTCTGACGCATGAAATCGCCGGCCTTTTTGCTTTCCTCCCTGACGATCTTCTGCTGCGCGGGAGTCAGCTTGTCCCACGTTTTTTTGCTCATCACGTGGACCATCGAGTTGTAGGTATGGCCGGTCATCGCCAGATATTTCTGGGTCTCATAGATTTTGAAGGCATAGATAACGCTCACCGGGTTCTCCTGGCCATCGACCACTCCCTGCTTCAATGCCATGGGCAATTCGGAAAACTGGATGGTCTGGACCGTAGCGCCCAGCGCTTCCATGGCCGCCTGGTTGGAAAGCTCCGGCGGGGTGCGGATTTTCAGTCCCTTGACATCAGCCGGCGTGTTGACCGGGCGCACGCTGTTGGTGAGATGGCGAAAGCCCCATTCCCAGTTCGACAAAAACACCAACCCCGCGTCTTCAAGGTCCTTTTGCGCCCATTGAATAAACGGTCCGTCGAGGACTTTGTAGGCCTGGTCATACCCGGAAAAGGCGAAGGGGAGCATCACGCAGCCGAACTTCTTGGAATATTTGGCCAGCTGTCCCTGGGTTGGCAGACTCATGTCGATAACGCCCAGAACATTCTGTTCGAGCACTTCGGGTGGGTTGCCCAGTTCGTTGTTCGGGTAGATTTCCACTGTGACCTCGCCGTTGGTGCGTTTGGCGACGCCTTCGGCAAACATTTTGGCGGCCTGGTTGCCGGCATGCTCGGCATTGGCATAGTGGCCTATCTTCAATACCATCTTTGCCTGCGAAACCGTGCTCAGACCGAAAACGGCCACCAGCAAAAGGACCGACAACTGAAGTTTTCTCATAACCAGCCTCCCTATTGATTTGGATGTTTCAAAACCGCTCATCGGACCACCCCGATGCGCCCTCCCTGCAAAACAGTCTCTACTTCATGGATCGTCGCCATGGTGGTGTCCCCCGGTGTGGTCATCACCAGGGCGCCATGGACCACGCCGTAATTGACGGCCTCTTGGGGGTTGGCGCCGGTCAGCAGTCCATAAATGACGCCGGCGGCAAAACCGTCGCCCGCACCCACGCGGTCGTAAATATCAAGGTTTTCGAACCGGAGCCCTTCGACGAATTCTCCTTCGTGCCACAGCAGGCCACTCCAGTCATTGCGATTCGCTGAGTTCGTGAAACGCATGCTCGTAGCGATGATCTTCAAGTGCGGGTGATGCTGTGCCGTTGTGGCGATGGCCTCTTGAAAGCGTTCACTTTCTCTGCCGGAAGAAATGTGATCGAGGGATTCTATCCCGAAGAGGACATCGGCGTGTTCCAGGGCGGCATGGTTCACTTCCTTTGCACGCTCCTTGCCTCCGGATCGTTTCCACAGCGACGGCCTGTAATTCAGGTCATAGGAGACGACGACGCCATGCTTTCGGGCAGCGGCCATGGCCTCCATCACTACCCGGGCAGAATCGGGCGATAGACCGGCCATGATTCCGCCGGTATGAAACCAGCGCACGCCCGTCTGCCCGAACAGGAGGTCCCAGTCGAACTCGCCGGGCTTGATTCGGGAGATGGCGCTGTGCCCCCTGTCGAAGACGCCCATTGCCGAACGCAGGCCGTAGCCTCTTTCCATAAAGTAGATGCTGTTGTGCATCGACTCTCCGATGCCGTCATCGGGCTTCCACTTGATCCAGGTCGTGTCGACGCCGCCCGAGCGCATCCTGTTTCGGATCAGGTGGCCGACGGGGTTGTCCACCAGTGCTGTGATCATCGCTGCATTCATTTCAAAACAGCGGCTCAAGCCGTGGGCCACGTTGTATTCTCCACCGCCCTCCCACACCTTAAAATGGTCGGCCGTCGAAATCCGAGAGTCGCCCGGATCGAACCGCAGCATCACCTCCCCAAGCGCGGCGATATCATAGCGGCAGGCACCGGCCGGCTTTACCTTGAGCGCGCTCATGGCGTACAATCCGCGGTTGAGTGTGAAGGCAAGGCGGCTGCAGGGCCGCATTCAGCGGCGATGTTTACGGCCGCACGCGCATTGTCCCGAATGATATCGAATCGACCGGAACGGATGATCGTGGTTTCGGCGATCCAGGTCCCGCCGCATGCCAGTACCTTCGAAAACCGCAGATAGCCGGCCAGGTTCCCGGCATTGATGCCACCGGTAGGGACAAATCGTGCAGACGCGTACGGCTGACTGATGGCTTTGAGCATCCCGAGGCCGCCGCATGCCTCGGCAGGAAAGAACTTGAGTACGCGAAGGCCCGAATCGAGGGCGGCCTCGATTTCGGTTGGCGTGCAGACACCGGGAATGTGGGCGATGCGGCGCCGTTTGCATTCGCCTGCTACTTTCGGGTTGAAGCCCGGGGAAACAACAAATCGCGCCCCGGCGTCCATCGCGGCCGAAACCTGATCGCAGGTCAACACCGTACCGGCGCCCAACAAGATGTCTTCGCGGCGGGAGATCATCCGCATCGCCGCGGCTGCAGCAGGCGTGCGAAATGTTATTTCGGCACAAGGAAGTCCGCCTTCAACGAGTGCATCGGCCAGCGGCATCACATCTTCCGTGCGCTCGATGGTCACCACCGGAATCACGCGTAGCGCTGCGAGACTAGTTATGATATCTGGCATAAAGGGCTTCCATTGTTGACGATTGTCGTCCGGCCGCAACCACGGCTGCGACGTAAAAGCGCCCCGACCGCGAACTATCGGCCGGCCAGAGACCGGGAAATCAACGTGGCATATTTCTTAATGGCCTCGATCTCACGGTCGATGCCCCGGTCGTTGCTGATATATGACGGAAACGTGATGCTGACAGCCCCGGCCAGCTCCGTATCGAATCCGAATACGGGCGCCGCCAGGCAAATAATGCCTCGGGTGATCTCTTCGTCGTCGAGAGCGTAGCCGCGCCCCCTGATCAACGCCAATTCTTGTTTCAATTGGTCCGGCGCCGTGATGGTTTTTTCCGTAATCGCTACCAGGGGTGTCCGCAGCAGTTGCGTCAAGGTGTCTTCGGGCGAATAGGCCAATAGGACCTTTCCCAAACCGGTGCAGTGCAATGGAAACGTCTTGCCGATTTCGGAAAACAGTTTGATACCGAAATCCTTGGACTCGATCTTGTCGACGAAAACGCCTTGCAGGCCGTCCACGACGCCAAAATTGGTTGTATGGTCGGTCTCTCTGTGCAACGCCTGCAGATGCGGTCGGATGTGATCCCTCAAACGAAAATGGCTCATGACCTCGGCGCCGATCGCGGCTAAACGCAAGCTGCCGAAATATTTTTTAATCTCCGGATTGAAGGTCAAATACCCCAGGTCGGAGAGTTCCTTTACGATGCGGTGGACGGAGGATTTCGGCAACTCCAGCGACGCCAGTATCTCGGAGTAAGTCAGCCCCGTATCCTGATGGGCCACCACCGTCTCGATAATAGAAAACACTTTATGCAAGGGGCTCTTATTCATGATTTCTGCAGATGGCCACTTTACAGGTTGGCGCGGGAGATTCATTATGGGGCCAAAATATCCATATATGGAGAGTTGTTCAATATGTGGGGAAATAGCCCAGGCGGGGTGGATTGTCAAGCGATATCGTTTCCACAGCACCGGTGGTGAGTTTATGGAAGGGGGCGGGAAGCTAACAAGTGAGGGGCCGTTTCATGCGCGGCGCTAGAACTCGATGCCTTTCTGGGCCATGATTCCGTCGCTGTAGGGGTGCTTGAGGGCCTTCATGTCGGTGACCAGATCTGCCTGGGCGATGAGCTCTTCGGAGGCGCCGCGCCCGGTGACGATGATATGGAGGGCGGCGGGTTTTTCTCTGAGCGCCGTTAAAATGGCGCCACTTTCCACAAAGCCGTAGGTCATGAGGTAGGTGAGCTCATCGAGGATGACCAGCGCATAACGGCCTGAAGCGATCATTTCAACGGCCTTTTCCCATCCTCCCCGGGCCACCTGTCGGTCCTTTTCCATGTCTTTGCTCTTCCAGGTGAACCCGCGGCCCATGACGTGGATGTCGATGAGGTCTTCAAAGCGTTTGAGGGCATCGAGCTCGCCGTATTTCCAGGAGCCCTTGATGAACTGCACGATGCCCACCCGCATGCCGTGGCCGGCCGCGCGAAGCGCCGTCCCCAGGGCGGCGGTGGTTTTTCCCTTACCGTTGCCGGTGTAGACGATGAGCAGGCCTTGTGGGGCCGTTGTACCGACATCAGTCATGGGTGTCATTTTTGATTGCAAGCCCGTAACCCCGCGGTCACATGTCGTTCTGTAAGGGCGAAAAATTTTTCGCCCCTACGCTATTGCTGTCATGCCTGCAGGTATCATTCGCGGCAATGCCTAGTCTCTGGCCTTGTCCACGAACCGGATGGCCATGGCAAATGACAGAACCCCCAGCACCAGCAGCAAGAGATAGCCGGTCGCCGCCGGTGTCTGACCCCAGGCGGCCGAGCGGATGATTCTGGCCGCATGGGTGAGCGGGAGGATCGACAACGCCTGCTGGGCCCATTCCGGAAGGCGGTCCAGGGGAAAGAAGGTTCCCCCTAAAAAGGCCATGGGGGTGATGACAAAGCTGTTGAGCAGCGCCTGATCGGCGTGGGACTTGACGATCATGGCCAGCCCCACGGCCAAAGAGGCGAAGACAAAGCTGTTTAACAGCAGCCCCGCCCAGAAGAAAACGTTCAGAGAGAGAAAGACCCCGAACAGGGCGCCCATAACCAGGATTACGCCGACGGCTAACAGCGCCCGGGTCATGCCGGCAAGCACCTCGCCGAAGACATAAGCCGTGGCGCTCAGCGGCGCGGCCTGGAATTCTTCGAAGATGTGCCAGTAGAAGCGGGCGATGTTGATCTCGCTGGAGATGGCAAAGGCCTGGGTCATGCTGCTCATGGCCACCAGACCGGGGATGAGGAACTCCATGTAGGAGTGACCCTCAACGGAGACATGTCGGCCCATGGCATAGCCGAAGGCGATGAGGTAGAGCAGCGGAGACACGGACCAGGACGGAATCTGGCGGCTCAACCGCCGGCGCAGGATGATCATCTCTCTGAGATAGATGGCGCTCCATCCTCTGATCATGTCACCTTCTTTCCGGTGAGTGCGATGAACGCATCTTCCAGGTTGACCCGGCGCATCAGATGCACGGCGCCGTTTCCTCCAGGGCTGGCTGCCGCCGCTTCCCGGGTGGGAAAATAGCTGGTCTCCATGCGGTCGTCTACGATTCTGTCCACGGCCCATTGCCCCAGCCGGTCGATGAGGGCCTGCGGTGTGTCTACGACGACGATTTTCCCGTGATCGAGAAAAGCCACCCGCTCGGCCAGGAACTCGGCCTCTTCGATATAGTGGGTGGTGAGAAAAATGGTGGTGCCGCTTTGCTGGATCTTTTTGATAAGCGCCCAGATGCGCCGGCGGATACTGGCGTCGAGGCCCACCGTGGGCTCATCGAGAAAAAGAATCACCGGCTCGTGGACCAGGGCCCGGGCGATCATCACACGGCGCTTCATGCCGCCGGACAGGTGCTTTACCAGGCTGTCCCGGCGCTCGGTCATCTCCACGTAATCGAGCAGTTCGGCGACTTTGCGGTCGATGTCTTTTTTGGGCATGTGGTAGAGACGACCGTGGATATTGAGGTTTTCGTAGACGGTGAGTTCACGGTCCAGGTTGATGGACTGTGGCACCAGGCCGTACTGGCGTTTGGCGTCCAGCGACTGCGCGCGGATGTCGAAGCCGTTCAAAAAGGCTTGCCCGGCGCTGAGCCGGGTGAGCCCGGTGAGGATCCGGATGGTGGTGGTCTTCCCTGCGCCGTTGGGGCCGAGATAGGCAAACAGCTCTCCGGGCGTGACCTGGAGCGAAATGCCTCCGAGGGCCTCGGTCTTTTTATAGCGCTTGGAAAGGTTTTCGATGCGGATCATGCGCTTATCTCACCTATCTGGTGCCGGCAACTTGTCGCCGAAGGCAGTAGCACATCCCCCCCGGTGCTTCAAGGTTTCCAACTTCGTGATCATCAATATTCACTCATCCTGGGGGGCAGCTTGACCCGGGATCATTCAGGCTGCTATAGCTTTCGCGTTTTGCGATGCCCTCTGTTTGTCAGTCGGACCCTTCATTTTCATTACAGGAGCCGCCAGCGATGACGAAAAAAGAGCTATGGCGCCAGTTGGTTTTCTTTGTCGGCGATATCCGGTTGCTGCGCAGTTTTCCCTATGTGACCTGGTCGGTGCCCAAGCACCGGGTGAGCTATGGTGAAATTCTTGAAGGGTTGCCGCAGATCACCTATGGCGATGTGGGGGTGCACCGGGACTGGGGCTACCTGACCAATATCGCCATTCCCGGTTTTATGAAGCATGCCTGGATTCACGTGCGTGACGGGCTCGCCGCGCCACAGATCGTCGAGGCCATGAGCGAGGGGGTCATCGCGCGAAGCGCCATTTACCCCATGGTTTCCGACTACACCGTGATTTTCAGGCCGCGAAACGTCACCGAGGCCGAGCGAAAGGGTGCCTGCAAGAAGGCCCGTCAGATCGTCGGTAAAGGCTACGACGTGGACTTTGCCTTCGACATCGAGTACGAACTGCAGTACTTCGCCGGTGAGGACACCGCCGATGCCAGTGCGGCCCTCCAGCAGGGGCAGCGCTTTATGCGCAGATACGATCCGGCCTTCACCTGCACGGAGGTGGTCAGTTACGCCTGGTGGCACCGGCGGGAAGAACTTCGCCTGATTCGGCGGGAGGTGCGCGGGCAGACGATCATCCTGGCCGACGATTTTTTCAACGACGGTTGGGAGATCAAGTGGATGAGCCGTTCGGTTACACCGGAAACCGCCCGCCGCCACGGCCTCCACGAGCAGGGCTGCGAGATGATCGCCGACTACCGCCGTCGGTGCTGAAGATCGGCGTTACCCATCACGACGTCGACGCGTCGTGATGCCGGGCACTAAGCCCCTGCGGCAGCTCGCCCCGGCGCTGGCGTGGCGACGCGCAAGCGTCGCCACAAGGCGGCCGGGCGGAAAAATACACCGCTTCGATCAGGGCTTGCCGCCACGCGCAATCCACTCCTGCCGATTGCCGATCGTGCCTTCTATTCATCGGCCTCGGCTGCGGCTGCCGCTTTTTCCTTTTTGGCCTTTTTCTTTACAGGGTCCGGGGCTTGCTTCTTTTTGGGTTGTTTTTCTTTTGGGGCCGCCAGTTTTTCTGCCTTGATCTCGGCTGCGTGAGCGATCTGCTTCTCCAACTCCGCGATACCGCCCAATTGATTCTTGGCCTGACGGATTTTTCCTTTAAAATGCCTGACCTTCGCATCACGTAGAATTTGTGCCGAGGTCATTCCTTGGGCCTTCAGCGTTTCCACGATTACCGCCAACTGCTTTTCAGCGACGGTTTTGTGTTCCTCAATGTATGTTTTTTTTCTCAGCATGGTTTGGTTTTCCTTCCAAGGGGTTTGTGTATGGATCTGATTTCAGAAGCCGCATAATATAAAGCGAAAACCGTGCCATGTAAATATTTATTTTAATTCAAGTACGTTAGGAATTTGGCGCTGTGGATTTGAGAACCACAGGTTCCGCATCCGCAAAATGGGCACTGAGGCAATGGCCATCAGTGGAAGGACACCATTGCACTCAGCCTCGGATGGCGACCAGGGAGGCCATCTTTGCGTCGCCCTGAGCGCACGTGCGGACGGTCTCGGCGTAGTAGACGATTTTCATGGTTAGGAAGGCGTGGAGGAGTTCGTTTTTCGGCCAGATAGCGGGCATTCTGGCCGGCGCCGGCGGCGATGTCCAGGGCCCGTCCCGGCTGCACCAGGCGGCAGTATTTGGCCACGATGGGGTCCACCGGTTCCGGGGCGACATCGCGCTGCCGGTATTTGCGGTTCCATCGCTGGCGGTCGGATTTCAATGCGTATCCCTATGTTCTAAGAGAAACAACAAAACTCCATTCTCACGCAGAGACGCAGCGGAAAACAGATAATACATTTAACTGCTTATGCTCAATAATTAAGTTGGCTATGCCCGTAGCGCTGAATGCGAACCACGAAGAACACGAAGCGCCAGAAGAAAGCCCTAAAAACGATTCGATTTGAAAACCTTCGTGTCCTTCGTGAACTTCGTGGTGATCAAAATCAACCGGGACAAGATTCGCCGGCAATGTCAATGAAATGATCTTCGAGAAACCGGCGGGTGACCGGTGCCATGTCCAACGCGGCCAACTGATCCGGCGGCATCCAGGCGGCCTCTGTGGCATCGTCTCCGGGGCTGGGGACACCGCTCAGGTACTCGGCGACCACATCCACGATAACATAGTGAAACCGGACGGCGCCGTCCGGGTCGCGGTGGATCACATCGAAGGTGTAAATGGGCGCGCCGGCCCGAATGACGATGCCGGTTTCTTCACTGATTTCCCGCTCGGCGGCGGATTGAAGGGACTCACCCAGCCGGACGCTGCCGCCGGGGATGGCCCACAGACCTTCGGCGGGTGGTTTGCCGCGCCGGACCAGTAGAACGCGGGCGTCGTGGATGACCAGAGCCCCCACGGCCACACGCGGCATTGATGGGTACTGTGCGGAATCCATTGAGACCATATCAATCGCTTTCTTTGCCTTAGAAACCCAGCGCTTCGCTTAGGGTTCCAGGCGAAAACCATTGTTGCTGGCGCAACGAATTTACTCCGGCTGTGTAGCGATCCCAAAAGGCTATCCGTGTTCTCCGTGGTCCGTGGTAAAAATCGATCTTCGAAATAGTCAATTTGAGTATCGTAGATGACCGCTAAAGACTATTGAAAGAAGGCCGTGAAGTCGGCCGGGGAACGTACCAGCATGCCGGCACCGGCGGTCATCAGCTCCTCGGCAGATCGGTATCCCCAGAGGGCGCCTACGGGAAACATGCCCGCGGCCCGGGCCGTGGCCATGTCCACACCCATGTCTCCCAAAAACAGGCATGCATCGCAGGGCACGCCCAGTTTTCCGGCGGTCAGTTCGGCGCCGGTGGGGTCCGGTTTCGGGGGGATGGCGCCGACGGCACCGGCGACGTGCGAGAATATGTTGCTGGGAAAAAAGTAGTCCACCATGTCGCGCGTCGGCTTGTCCGGTTTGTTGGAAAGGATGGCCAGTCGCATGCCACTGCCGGCACAGGCCTGAAGCAGCCCCGACGTGCCGGGGTAAAGGCGGGAGCCCTCGGCCCACGAGCGCTCGTATTCCATCGCCGTGTCGGCGATGGCCTGGCGAATCATGGTCGATGAAATGATCTCCGGGGGAAGTGCACGCTTGACCATGCACTCCAAACCGTCACCGATGAAGGACCGGTACCGGTCGGTTTCATGAACCGGCAGCCCTGCATTGGCGAGCACCCGGTTCATGGCGGCGGCGATGCCGGGAAGGGTGTCCACCAGAGTGCCGTCCAGATCAAAGATAATGGCTTTGAATTTCATTTTTGGTTCCGGTTTCCCGTTTTATTTGTCCATATCGGGTGACCAGCGCCCGATGGCGCGGCAGGCATCGGCTTTCGCCTTCAGGTGGTCGATGGCGGCCGTAGCGGTGTGAAGCCGGCTGCGGCTGCGTGCCAACTCGGCTTCAAGGTACCGGGTGATCGTGGCGGACCCGCCGGCATATTGCTGTTTTACCAGTTTAAAGGACTCTTCAGCGCTTTCGATGCTTTTGCGGGAAACCGCCACCCGTGCCTCGGCTTCCTCGAGTCTCAGATAGGCGGTCTTGACATCGAACTGGACCGACTGGAGTACTTTGCGATCGGCCATGAGCATTTCTTCAAGTCGTGCCTTGGCCTGCCGTTCTTCGGCTTGGGTCGAAAACCCGGAAAAAAGCGCCCAGTTGAGCATAACACCGGCAGTCCAGTTGTCCTTTGCGATGTCGGAGTCCTGAATCTCCGGCGCGTCCACATACCAGCGCGTCTGAAAATCAATCCGCGGCAGGTAGCCGCTTTTAGACAGATCCAGCGCCATGCGCGATTGGATGACCCGCTGGCGTGCCTGGTGGATTTCAGGGCGATGGGCGAGGGCGTGGGTCAATCCTGCCTGGTATGTCTCAGGAACGGTGTCGTCAAAGGCTTCGGTGGTTGTCAGCTGGAGTTGGGAGTCAGGATCGATGCCCAGAACGTTGGCCAGCGCCGCGGTGGCAGTCTTGATGCGATTTTCTCCCCGGACCACATCTTCTTCGGCCTCTGCCAGTCGGACCTCCAGCGACAGAATGTCCGACTTCAATGCGCCGCCGGCGGCGTATCGGACCTTCATGACCCGAAGCTGCTCCTGGACCGTGGACGCGGATTCACGGCTGATGGCGAGAAAATCCTCAGCGGCCAGGATGCTGTAGAAGCTTTGAATGACCGATGCCCTCAGCGAATTGTCGATACTCTCACGGTCCAGTGCGCTGATGTCCAACCCCGTTTCCGCCATGCGCCGCGACAGCAGGTCGCGCCCACCGTTGAACAGGTTCCACCCGAGGGTGCCGCCCGACTCATAATTTTGAAACCATCCCGGCTGGTTAAAGTCCGTTGCCGGTGCAAGACGCCGCTGATCAATGGTTTTGAACAGGTACGCCGACGGCGCATCCCCCTGAAGGTATTCAGAGGAGACGGTGACGGTGGGGAAAAAACCGGCGCTCGACTGGGCGATCATGGCTTCGGCCTGCGCGATACGCGCGGCCGCCATCTGCCGGTCCGGGTTGTTAGCCAGGGAAAACTCGATGGCGGCAGTCAACGATAGGGGAACGGCGTCATCCCATACGGCGGGCTTGGCTGTCGTCATCGGAGCGCCGTCAGGCCGGGTGTCCATTCGATGCACGGCTCCGGCGTACTCTTTTCGGATGCTGTCATAGTGGTATCGCTTCTGAGGCGCACACCCTGCGGCAGCCAATATCATCACTGCCGCCACCGCGGTCGAAGTCATGAGGGTTTTGCTGATCGACAACATTACGTTTCTCCCATGGATGCTGTTTGCAAACGGAATCAATACCCTCCTTTATGCCGCAGCTCAAAGGTATGTCAATAATTTCCGGAATCGGTTATAAATGGGTTCACTAGTTACCATTCCTGTCGTGGGGAAATAAGACCCCCACAGAGCAAAACGGTTACACGGTGCGACGCATATTTAGCCGAGAGTCGCCCTGATGCGCGAAATGCCGTGGCTGTTCTACGGATTCGGGAGGCGTCTTCCAATGGTCCACTGGTTCATCGGTTTGTCTCCGGTGGTGCAGGCACTCATGGCGACGTTGTTCACTTGGTTTGTCACCGCGCTGGGTGCCGGGCTGGTTTTCTTCTTTAAAACCATCAACCGCAAGCTGCTCGACGCCATGCTGGGATTTGCCGCCGGCGTGATGATCGCAGCCAGCTATTGGTCGCTGCTGGCACCGGCCATTGAGATGGCCGAGGCTGCCGGCGGAGTTGCCTGGGTGCCGGCCACCAGCGGGTTTCTTGCCGGTGGTGCATTCCTGTGGGGGGTTGATCGTGTCATGCCCCACCTTCATCTGGGGTTTCCCATGGCCGAGGCCGAGGGAATCAAGACCTCCTGGCACAGAAGCATTCTGCTGGTGCTCGCCATCACGCTCCACAATATCCCTGAAGGATTGGCCGTCGGCGTGGCCTTCGGCGCGTTGTCCACCGATGCCACTTCAGCCAGCCTGGCCGGTGCCGTAGTGCTGGCTCTGGGCATCGGCATCCAGAACTTTCCGGAAGGCGCGGCCGTTTCCATCCCCCTGCGCCGTGAGGGATTGAGTCGATTGAAGTGCTTCTGGTATGGCCAGCTTTCGGGCCTGGTGGAACCGGTCGCCGGCGTCATCGGGGCCCTGGCCGTCATTGTGATGAAGCCCCTGCTTCCTTACGCACTGGCATTTGCTGCCGGCGCCATGATCTATGTCGTCGTCGAAGAGCTTATACCGGAGTCACAGTTGGAAAAAAACACGGACTTGGCCACCATCGGTACCATGCTCGGGTTTGCCATTATGATGACCCTGGATGTGGCATTAGGATGAACCATGGCGCTGAGCACCGGTGAGGAGGGTGGATGAGAAAAATAGGGCGGTTCTTTGGAGGATGTCGGGCGGTGCTGCTGGTGATGATGTGCACCCTGGGTAGCGCGGCAGCCGAAGGCCCCTGCCTTGTCCAGCATCCGCTTCAGCCCCCCCGGGCCGAATTTACCGGACGCTGCCCCAATTGCGGCATGACGCGCGCCATGTGGGCGCGCACCTGGTATACCTTTACAGACAGCCATGGTCCGCAGCAGGCCTGCTCCATGCACTGCCTGGCAGATCGTGTCGTCAAATCCGGTGAACGCGCCGAAGCCGTTCGGGTGGCGTGCTACTTGACGCCGGAAACCATGATCCCGGCGGCGGAGGCGTTTTATGTACTGGGTTCCAGCGCCGCCGGCACCATGAGCGCCCAGAGCAAACCGGCCTTTGCCGGCCAGGACCGTGCTGAAAGGTTTGCAGCGACCTGCGGCGGGCGGGTGATGCGGTTTGCCGACGCTTTTGCCGTGGCTACCGCGGCCCTGCCGACTGAAAACCGAATGATCGCTGAGCGACGTCTCAAAAAGGGGAAAATAGCGGAACCGGTGGACAACGCGGACAGCTGTTTGGTCTGCGAGATGTTTCCTGCCCGCTACCCCCGGCATCGCGCTCAGATTCGGATGGGCCCGGCGCCACCGCTGCATTTTTGCTCAACACAGTGTCTGTTTATCTATTTGTCTCGAATGCCGGTCGCCGAGAAAGGCACGGTCATGGTCTGGGTGACCGACACCCCATCGGGAGAATGGATCAGCGGCCTGGTGGCGTTTTACGTGGTGGGATCAGAAAAGTTAGGCCCCATGGGTTATGAGGCATTCGCCTTTGCAGAGAGGGCGGCGGCCGAGTCATTTGCCGCAGAGGCCGGGAAAGGCCGCGTGGTGGGTTTTGAGGCGGTGAGCCCCGAGATGATTGGCGGCGGACACCCTTGATGGCCCTTTAAAAAGTCTAAAATCACCACAGAGGACGCAGAGAGCGCAGAGATAGCTTACTATTTATTCAGTATATTCTCTGCGGCCCGCTGCGGTCTCTGTGGTTCAAAATCACTTTTTACGGTTTCATCAGTGTTCGATGTTCAAAGTTCATCTTTGTGCAGTTTCCTGTCTCCCTTCGCGAGAAAATTGCGATTTTACGAGTTTGGTACTACTGAGCTTTCAAGGCGGGCCGCTGCCGCTGTGGCCATCTCTTTTACCGGCAGGCGGGTCAGCCGGCTGCCGTCAAAGAATTCGAACAACTGATCATCATCTGAAAGACGACGGAGCGTCGGCAGCAGGGCGGTATCGCCGGCAGCGCCGGCCGCCCAAGCGGCCAGTCCCCGCCGTTGCGGGTCTTCGGCATCAAGATGGGGCAACAGAAGATGGCCCCAGCCGGCCAACTGTCCCGGACGGCTATGGACGGCACGGCCGACACCCCACAAGAGTCCCTGCTGCAGCATCGGGTGCTCCAGGTAGTTGCGGCAGGGATCAAGATAGGACACCAGAATGCGGTGATAGGCGTCGGCGATCGACGCATGCCGTGCCACACATTCCCCCAACGCCTCGGGGCATCCCCAACCGATTCCTCCGGATTCATCGTTTAGCTGCCACATCATTCGCCGAATGACCACCCGGGCGGATTCCAGCGCCGTGTCGGCCAGCTGCGACACCACCGCGCCCATGGCCACCACGGCACGCCAGCGGACCATCGGTTTCGGGTGAAGCAGAAAAGCAAACAAAGGGTTGACGATCCGGCGGCCGGGTATCTGCAGCAGTGCGGGCAGCCGGGTGTCGAAGGCATCATCGATGAGAACCTGAAGGACCTCGTTTTTTAAGCGTCGCACGGCCCCGTACCTGTCAGAATGTGATGACGTCGTAGCCGGCCTGACGGTAGGCGGTCAAGGAGGGATGGCCGGACATATCGTCGAGCAGGGGCAGTCCCATGTCTTCTGCCGCTTTGACCGTTCCCGTCTTGGTGGCACAGGCTCGGCACACCCCGGCGACCAGTCTGGCGGACAGTACTTTCTTCCACAGCCCGTTGAGCGGGTTTCCGGCAGTGTTCAGCGCCGGTATCAGACCGGTGGCGGCGCCTTCGATGACAATCGCCGCCGCGATGCCCCGCTCTTTCATGTCCAGAGCGTTCAGCAGAACATGAATAAAGCACATGGGGTCGCCGTTGAAAACGAAAAGCGCTGCTTTTTCCATGGCATGATATCCTTTGCGTTACTGGCAAGACCAGACGATGCAGTCTTCCGGGCAGTATTTGATGGCTTCGTCAACGCAAGATTCCGGATAGGCGTCCATATCGATGACTTCAAGATATCCGGTATCGTTGATACGGAACACTTCCGGACAGGCTGCGATGCATCCTTCGCACAGGGTGCACTGACCGATATCGACTTCCGGTGTGCGCTTCATGAGGCACTCTCCCGTGGAGCGGCCGTAACCTATTGTCCGTCCAAAAATGGTAGATTAGTGTCCGTCCAGAAATGGACGCTAACCCAGTTTTTCGATCAACGCCCGGGCCACCGATCGGCCCAGTTCCTCACATTCCGCGATGGCGCCGCTGTCAGGTACGTAGTGGGCGCGCACGCCGGGTGAGACGATGTCCATATTCATGGATTCCAGCACTTCTGTGACCTGTTTGACCGCTTCTCCGCTCCAGCCGTAGGAACCGAAGGACGCGCCGATCTTGTTTAGCGGTTTGAGCCCCTTGATGTATGTCAGCACGTCGGCGACCGTGGGAAACAGGTTGTTGTTCAGCGTTGGGGAGCCCACCACCACCGCGCCGGCGTCCATGACCTCGGTCATGATCTCGCTGCGGTGCGAGCTGCGGATGTGGATGGGCACGGCAGGAACGCCTTCGGCAGCGATGCCCGCCACGACGGCTTCGGCCATTTTCTGCGTGCTGTGCCACATGGTGTCGTAGATGACCACCGCTTTTTTCTGCGGCTCCTGGCGGCACCATGTTTCATAGGCGGTGATAATTTTCCCAGGGTCTTTGCGCCAGATGATGCCGTGGTCGGGACAGATCATGTCGATGGGCAGGCCCATCTCCTTGACCTGTGCGATGAGTTTGCCCAGCTTCGGCGTATAGAGCAGCAGGATGTTGGCAAAATACTTTTTGGCATGGGTCATGATGGCATCGCCGATTTCATCGTCGAAGCGTTCATGGCCGGCGTAATGCTGACCGAAACCGTCGCTGGAAAAGAGGATGCGGTCCTCTTTGAGATAGGTGAACATGCTGTCTGGCCAGTGAAGCATCCGGGTTTCCATAAACACCAGCGTCCGCTCGCCGATAGGGAGCTCTTCGCCGTGGGCCACCGGTTGATAGTTCCATTTGTGGGTGAAATGAAGGCCCAGCGCCTTTAGCCCCATTTTGGAGCAATACAGCGGTTTGTCCTCACCAATGCGGTGCATGACCCGGGCAAGACCGCCGGAGTGGTCCATTTCGGTATGGTTGCTGATCACCGCATCGATTTTTCGAGGGTCGATGATGCTGGCGATGTTATCGATGAGCTGATCGGCAAAGGGCTGTTTCACGGTGTCGATGAGCACCGTTTTTTCCCCCACGATGAGAAACGCGTTGTAGGTGGTGCCATTGTGTGTGGAGTATCCGTGAAAATCCCTGATGTTCCAGTCGGTAACGCCGACGCTGAAAACATTTTTTGCAATCTCTACTGGTTTCATGGTTTGCCTCGATAATTGTTAAAAACGGTTTGTCGTTCGACAAGGATCTTCACTCGAAAGCGACGATGCCGCCGTGCTTTAAAAACGCAACTATACTCCCCCCCGCAACAGGCGGCGGTATCGTTTTCTCGCGCTCGCCAGGCCTCCGATTCATCCGGGAGGTGACGTGCGACATGCCGTTCAAAAACCGTCCGAGCAGCCGGCGGTTGTCTACTCTTTTTCGAAATCATCCTTGCTGGCGCCGCAGACGGGGCATTCCCAGCTTTCCGGCACGTCTTTCCATGCGGTTCCCGGCGCTACGCCGTTGTCGGGATCGCCCTGCGCGGGATCGTACACATAGCCGCAAACGGTACATACATACTTGTCCATTTTTTCCTCCTTGTTATTTTGCGTGTCGTAAAAATGTTCTTTTTCATCTGCAAGACGCTCACAAAGCCCGCACCGGGTGCGCGGAGCACGCCTTCCGCGCCTTCACCGTGAGGTGTCGGCGATAAACTGCCGGACCCGATTTTCAATGGTGTCCCGGTATTGCCGCATCAGCTCCGGTGTTGCAGCGAGGGCGTCGGGGATGCCCCAGGTCTCGACCGATGCCGGGCTGCCGCTCATTTCCTGACAGGGGCGGTTTACGGCGATGATCACCTCCGGGGCGTCCTCGGCCAGCGCCTCATCGATGTGTCGTGTCCGCCGGAAGGCCATATCGATGCCTTTTTCGGCCATAACCGCCGCCATCTGGCCCGATGGCGCCGGTGCCGGCCGGGTGCCGGCACAAGAAGCATCGAACCGATTTCCGGCCAGATGCTGCAGGAACGCCGCCGCCATATGACTGCCGTCGATGTGTGCATCCCCAGCAAACAGCACCTTTTGACGGTCGGCCAGTGGCGCCATGATCCGGGCCACGGCCGCTTTGATGTCGGCATACACCGTGGGGTGAGCGGCCATGTCCCCCGGGTGTTCGATTTCGCGGTACATGAGGCGCTCTTTGAAACGGGCTGCAACGGCATCAAAGAAATACTGGGCGGTCAAATCCAGACCGTCAAAGAGCTGTTTGCCGCGGGTGGCGCCAACCGCCAGCATCACGCCGGTGCGGGTGGCGTCCAGGGGGTCCCTGAGCTTGAGTCTGTATTTTCTGGCCCATAAGGCCTGGCTGCGGTCGATGACCGCCTTGAGTTGAGCGGTAACGTTGTAAAAGAACACCGGCGAGGCGGCCACGACCACTTCCGCTTCGCGCAGCAGCGGGTAGAGGACGGGCGTCATGTCGTCTTTGATGGGGCAAGTGCCTTTTTTCTCGCAGACCACCAATTCCTTGCATGGCTGGATGTCCATTCGGCAGACTTCGGCCAGATGGGTCCGGGCTCCAAGCCGCCGGGCTTCCGAGAGAAAGGCAGACAGCAGAAAATGGGTGTTGCTTTTACGCCGCGGGCTGCCCTGAAGTCCGAGAATCAGCATGATGGTTCTACCCTTTAATGCTGTGGCAGTCTTTGCATCCGATGGGGCCGGATTTCTTGCCATCGTTTTTGTCCTGCCGGTGGCATTTCTGGCACTGCTTCATCACATCTTTTTTCCCAAGCTGCCCTGCGTCCTGAAGCGCCGCTATAGCGCCTTTTTTCTGAGGGAACAGGTTGTGGCACGCCTCGCAGACCGAGAGGGTGTCCTGATGGGCTTTGTGAGGGAAGGGGACTTTCCCGGTTTTGCCGCCGTCAAGTACGATAGCCGCTGCTCCGCGATCGGTTTTCTGGATTGCCCAATTGCCGGCGATGGCCCACCCGGCGGCAGCGCCGATCAAAGCCAGCACTACTGCGCCAATGATCACTCTCATGGGGTGCCTCCTGTGTTGAAGTGGCTTTCTGTGGACAGCGCCGCGGGGGCGGCGCCGGGTCTTGCCGCGCCCGCGGGGTGGTTTCAGAATTCACCAAAAGCCGCCCATTGTCAATACGCGTAGTCTCCTGACAGATCTTCGTCGGTCACCTTGCCCCGGAAGAGGCGGTAAGCCCAGATCTGGTAGGCGATCACCACAGGAATGAATACGGCGACCACTGTGAGCATGATTTTGAGGGTCAAGGGGCTGGACGAGGCGTTGTAGGCAGTGAGGGAGAAATAGGGCCGGATGGTGGATGGCAGCATATTTGGAAACAGTCCGATGACTCCGAAAAACGTTGCCCCGGCGATGGTTGCCGCTGACGCCAGCCAGGCCTTGAAATAGTCCTGCCTTGCCAGCAAAAGACGCGTGGCCCCCAGTGCAGCAACGGTCACGGCAATGATGAGAAACAGGGCCGGATGAGCGGTGTAGTTGTCATAGAGTCCGGTGGCAAATTTGCTGGCGACGAGAAAGATGACCGCCACCACCAGAAGCGCGGGCCACAGCTTTCTAGCGGCGGTAACGGAGCGGGTATGCAGGTCGCCTTCGGTCTTGATGGCCAGCCACAGGGCGCCGTGAACCAGAAACAGCAGCAGAAACAGGACGCCGCCGATCAGGCCGTAAGGGTTGAGCAGGGTTAACAGGTTCCCGTGATAGACCCCCTGGGCATCGATGGGAATGCCCTTGAAAATATTTGCGAAGGCCACACCGAACAGGACCGCCGGCAGTGCGCTGCCCACAAAGATGCCCGTGTCCCACAGCCGGGTCCAGCGCGGGTCATCGATTTTGCCCCGGAACTCGAATGACACGCCTCGGATGATCAGCGCAAAGAGCACCAGCATCAGGGCCGAGTACAGTGACGAGAACATCACGGCATAGACCTTTGGAAAAGCCGCAAAAGTGACGCCGCCAGCGGTGAGCAGCCAGACCTCATTGCCGTCCCATACCGGGCCGAGGGAGTTGATCATCACCCGTTTGTCCCGCTCGGATGCACCCAGAAAAGGATAGAGGGCGCCGACACCAAAATCGAATCCGTCGGTGATGAAAAAGATCGCCCACAAAAGGCCCCAAAGAAAAAACCAAATCGCCTGTAATTCCATGAAAATATCTCCCTTGTTAAAATCCTATCCGCCGGTTGACGAAGTGCAATCACCGGCGGTTCAGCGCGACTTTTCCGGTGTCGGTGACATCGCCGGGCCTTTTTTGGCGTGGCTGGCGATGAGATAAAACCCAAGGGCGCCCAGCAGTGTGTACACCACGAAAAAGCCGCCCAGCGAGGCGATCACCTGTAGCGTGGACACCGGGGATACGCCGCTTGAGGTTTTCATCAGGCCATAGACGATCCAGGGCTGGCGACCGACTTCAGCTAAAAGCCACCCCATTTGAATGGCCAGATATGGTAGCGGAATCGCCCACAGCATGGTTTTCAGGTAAAGCGGGCTCTGTTCAAGCGTGTTGCGTTTGAACCAGCCGACAATCATTAGCAGGGGAAACGCGGTGCCCAGTGCCACCATGACGCGGAAAGAAATAAACGTCGGCAGTACCGGCGGCCGTTCATTCCGGGGGAAGTCTTTGAGTCCGATTACTTCGGCATCGATGTCGTGGTGGCCCAGCAGGCTGAGTCCGCCGGGTATTGATCCGATCTGGACGATATTTTTCTCACCGGTTTCGTCCGGGATGGCGAAAAGATGGACCGGTGCGCGGGTGGTTGTTTCCCAGTGGGCCTCCATGGCGGCCAGTTTGGCCGGTTGTACCTGGGTGACATGAACGGCATGCCAGTCACCGTTGACAGCGGTGAAGACCGAAAAGACCAGTCCAAAGACCAGCGCGATGCGAAACGATGCAGTGAACACTTCGCGATGTTGCTTTTTCAGAAGGTGGTAGGCGCTGACGCCCATCACAAAAAACGCAGCCAGCAGAACAGACGCGCCGATGGTGTGGATGATGGTCAGCAGGCCGAATTTGTTTAGCACTACCTCGGTGAAGCTGACCAGCTCCGCCCGTCCGTCTCGAAGGGTGAACCCCACGGGTTGCTGCATCCAGCCGTTGGCGGTAAGAATCCATATGGCCGACACGTTGCTGGCGCCGGCCACCAGCCACATCACCGTGGCATGGGCCTTTTTCGACAACCGTTGCCAGCCGAACACCCACACGCCGATCATGGTCGACTCGAGGAAAAAGGCCAGGGCCGCTTCGATGGCCAGAAGACTGCCGAAGACATCGCCCACATAGGCCGAATATCCGGACCAGTTGGTACCGAACTGGAATTCGAGCGTAATCCCGGTGACCACGCCGACTGCGAAATTGATCAGAAACAGCTTGCCCCAGAATTTGGTCATGGTGAGGTATTTTTCTTCCCCGGTTCTCACATACCGGGTTTCCATATAGGCGATGATGATGGACAAGCCCAGCGTCAGAGGCACAAAAAGAAAATGGAACATGGTCGTCGAGGCAAACTGCAGCCGCGATAGCATTAACGTGTTCATTGAAACTCCTTCTTCACATTCGGCCGCTTCATTTTGTGCTGCCGCGGCGTTGTCGTGCCACCGACGATGGGACGGGGCTTTCATCCGGGCGCAAATATCCTATCCATTCCCCGGAGGCGATCTCCGGGGCTGGTGCGATCATCATCTGGAGTCGATGGCGCGATGTGAGATCAGCCGGTCAAACCGGCCGACAGATTCCGCTCGTGATCAGGCGCCGGCATCAAGGGAGCATTGGGTGAAATCGACAGGCTTGCCGCACTTTTTGCAAGTGTGTTTTTTGTCGAACTCATCTGAGAAGATTTCGATGACCTCGCTGCACGCCGGGCATTTACAGGTGAACGATTGCAGATTTTTAAACTGTTCGTATCCAGGGCAGTGTTTGGGTGTGCTCATGGGGACCTCCTTAAAGGTATCGCGCGGTTTGACAGTTTATTGTCCATCCACCGGCGGACGGACAGCCACTGATGCAGTCATCCTGAGATCTGTTTGGCGATGTCGCGTCCATAATCTTGCGCCATCTTCAGCCCGCCCCCCATCTGGCTGGATTTGAGGCGAAGGGCGGCGCCGATCATATTCATTTTGAAGATGTGCTTCATGGTGTCGTAAATGCGATCGGGGGCTTCACCACTCCAGCCGAAAGCGCCGAATGCGCCCCCGACGACACCTTCCAGTTTAGCTTTTTCTGCGAGAAACAGAAGCGTTTTCATGGACTGAAGCATGTCGCCGTGGTAGGTCGCCGCTCCGAGCACGAGGGCGTCATAGCCTTCCAGATCGCTTTCCTTTTTGATGTCTTTGACATCCATGACGGTGGCTTCGTGTCCGGAAAACCGGATGCCTTCCGCGATCAGGCCGGCAATTTTCTCAGTCTCGCCCGCACGGCTTGCAAAAATAATGAGTGCTCTGGCCATTGTTTCGCCTCCCGGTGTGCTACTTGATCCGTTTGTCAATGCCGTCCGCCGCGCAGTCTGGCGTATAGCACGTGTTATCGAGAAATTCGCATTTGACCTTACAAGACGGACACGTGTCCGGGGGCTGATCATTATCGAAGGTGTAACCGCAATTGCTGCATTTCCAGCTTGCCATGGTGGCCTCCTCTGGTGACCGTGTTCTTTAAAATGGGTGCCGGCGGCGTTGGACGCCGCGGCACCCGGCTCCGGCTACGCTTTCCACAAACCGTGAAGATTGCAATACTCTCGTGCGGTAACGCTTTTCGCCTCTACGGAGAAGAATGCTTCCGGGGCGTCTCCGGGGTTGAGAAACTGCCGGTAGACCTTGCCGTCCGCAATGAGTTCGATCCAGACTATCCAGTGTTTTGCTTCCATCGGGTGGGCTACTCCGCCAACCTTGACCTTATAGCCGCCGGCGGCTTTTTCGATGACCGGCACATGTTTTTCCTTCGCCGCATCGACGGTGTTTTCCGTCATCAGTTTCATCGGTGCGCCGCAGCAGACCAGTTCTCCGGCACCGCCAACGAGCACTTCAACGATGTTGCCGCATGCTTCACATTTGTAAACCTGAAGTCTTTCCGCCATGATTCCTCCTCACGTGTTAAGGGAATAAAAATTTTCCCGGCCCAGCATCACCTACCAATTTTCTCCAAGCAGTTCGAAATGCGCCTTGGGATGGGCACAGGCCGGGCACATTTCAGGCGCCGACATGCCTTCGGCCAGGTAGCCGCAGTTGCGGCAACGCCAAACGGCCGATTCGGGGCGTTTGAACACGCGATCGGCCTTGATGTTGCCGGCCAGTTCGACATAGCGCTTTTCGTGCTGAGCCTCCGCGATACTGATGGCGCCGTAAACCATGGCGACGGCCTCGAACCCTTCTTCTCTGGCCACTTTGGCAAAGCCCGGATACAGTTCCGTATGCTCGTGGCGCTCTCCGGCCGCTGCGGCCATCAGATTGTCGTAGGTCGTGCCGATAACGCCTGCGGGAAACGCCGCGACGATTTCTACTTCACCGCCTTCGAGGAACTTGAAGAACCGTTTGGCGTGCTCTTTCTCCTGGTTGGCAGTTTCCTCAAAAATGTCGGCGATCTGCACGAAACCGTCTTTTTTGGCCTGGCCGGCGAAATAGGTGTAGCGGTTTCTGGCCTGTGATTCGCCGGCAAACGACGCCAACAGGTTCTTTTCGGTTCGCGATCCTTTCAGGGTTGCCACGATAATGCCTCCTTTGGTTGTGTGGTTTAAATAGCGATGGCTGCCGCGAGGTGACAGACGCTGCCCGTTTCAGGCGGCGGCGGTTACTTTTTCCACCATCCCTTATGGATATGGTGCGCCTTTTCCTGTTCAGCCAGTTTTTGGATTTTGAAGGCTGCGTCTCGGAGGGTTCCGTAGAGCACCCCGCAGCCGACATCTTCACGGTCAATATCGCCCTGGTCGGCGAGTTGCATCATCTGAAGCACAAGATCCAGTGTCTTGCGGATGTTTTTGTCACAGGGTTTCACGCGATTAGAACTCCGGGGGAATGGGTCATGTTATTACACACGATAGCCAGGAGCAAACACTTTGGCGTGTATTAACCATCTTATCTATCAAAACGCATGCCAAGACGTTCGATGAAGGTAAAAACGATCGATTACTTACGATTACAGTGGGTTATGGCCATAGCACACGTAAATCGGTTTCAGCCGATGTGTCTCATGAGCGGGAACAGAACGAAGAAACTTCAAGCACCATTCGACTGTTTCGGTTGGTATTCATCGGTAACTAACAAATATTACATGATATTATCCGCTACTCCCAGCGCCCTTATGCTGAGACACAAGTGTCTCTTCGGACAATTTCTCATTTCTGCTGGCATTGACGATCTCCGAGTAAGATTTATGATGTATCTAATTCATACCATCGAACCCGAGATAGGGAGGTCTTCATGTTGACCATAGAGTCCATCCATGCCGACAGCCGATTGCTCAATGACATTGACTGGGACATGACGCCCGAAGATGCTGTAACCCGCTATCTGGAGTGGGGAAACAATCCTGCTCTCGGCAATCACCGGGTGAAGTCAAAATCCGATTACTCGGTTTACTTCGTGGTGAATACGTGGCGGGATCCGGTCATCTATCTCATCCGGCGCAATTCAGAGGGCGCCGAAGAGTTGGCCGTGATCGACATCCCCGCGCCGATACGAAAGCGCTATCTCAAAGCCATGGGCGATTTGAAAGGGGTCTACCCTGTCGATGGCGAGATTCGGGAATGGCTGTACGGCAGACTTTACGACGCCTGATTGCGGCGCACCCAGGCCGGGATGCCCATCGTCCCTGCCTAGTCGCCGCTCGCCACTATTTCATTATCGGTATCGAAATCGATCTGCTGCGTACCCGAAGCGTTTCGTATTTCGGTCCAACGTTTTTGCGATTTCGATAGCGATCCCGACCCCGATTTCGATTTGGACTATTTGCGTTCATCGATAGGGACAAACGCACATTCTTCGGGCCCGCAGTAGTCGCCGACGTAGTCGGACGCCGGTCGATAGAGGGCCGCTTTGGGGGCCGCACCGGCATAGCGCTCTTCGATGACATGAGCGGTCCAGCCGGCAATCCGAGAGATGGCAAACACCGGTGTGAACAGGTCCACGGCGATGCCCATGGCATAATACAGCGATGCGCTGTAAAAATCGACGTTGACGTAGATGTCGATCCCTTTTCGTTTCTTAAAGGCAGCCTTGCCCTTTTTTTCCAAAATGGTGGACATCTCATACCACTGGGGCTGACCGATCCGCTGGCCCATGATCTTGCTCATGGGAGCCAGGATGTGGGCGCGGGGGTCATCGGTTTGATACACGGCGTGTCCGAGGCCGAAAATCACGCGGCCGGCATCCAGCTCCGTGGCGATATAGTCGTCCACGTTGGCCGCAGAGCCGATTTTCAGGAGCATTTCCATCACGCGGACATTAGCGCCCCCGTGCAGTTCACCGGAAAGCGACCCGATGGCCCCGGCGATGGCCGCGTACATGTGCGCCCGTGTGGATGCGATCTGCCGGGCGGAGAAGGTCGATGCGTTAAAGGAATGCTCCGCATGCAGGATGAGGCAGACATCGAAAAAGTGCGCCACATCATCTTCCGGCATGTTTCCCGTCAGCATGTAAAGGAAATTGGCGGCGTGAGAGAGCGACGCATCCGGCGCCACAGGCTCCTTGCCGTTGCGGATGCGCTCCCAGGCGGCTAAAACGGTGGCCAGTCGGGCCACCAGGCGGTTCGCCATGCGCAAAGCGCCTTCCCGGGTGGTATCACCGGTATCCGGATCGAACTGGGCCAGTATGCAGACGCATGCCTGCAAAACATCCATGGGCATGGCGTCTGCGGGCATCAACTTCATCATATCAACGATCGCTTGGGGGATGGCGCGCTGGCTGGCCAGGTCATTTCGAAATGAGATCAACTCATCGGCAGTGGGCAGTTTCTCATAAAAGAGCAGAAACACGATTTCCTCAAACGAAGCACTTTTTGCAAGGTCTTTGGCAAGATAGCCGCGATAGATCAACTTGCCGGCGGCACCGTCCACATCGCTGATCTTGGTTGTCGCTACCGTAACGCCTCTGAGGCCCGTATTGACGGTTGGGGTGCATTCTTCCACCATGATCGCTCTCCTTAAAGTGTGCAGTTGGCTTTAGAAGCTAAAATGGAATGCAGTGCACCAATTGTCAAGCCCGATATGGGACCCTGGCCCCGATCACAGTCCGGGGGCAAGTTGAAAAACCCCGTCAGCCGTGTTAGTTTTCACACCCAATATCAGTGCACTGCCGTCGCCACCGAAATCAGCAAGGATACTGATGCTGCGCATTCACGCTAAAAACGGTTATGACCTACGGGTGTCGGGAGCACCGACCGATCAAATAGTGGCGGCCAAAGCGCCCCGGCGTGTGGCCGTAGTGCCCGAGCGCATTCCTTTCATCAAGCCGAGGCTTGTTGTTCGCAGTGGAGACACGGTGCGCATCGGTTCGCCACTGTTCTTCGACAAGCGCCACCCGGCACTGCACTACCGCTCACCCGGGGCGGGCACGATCAGCGATATCCGTTTCGGTCCCCGGCGTGTCATCTCTCAGATCATTATCGATCTGGATGACTCCGAAGCGGCTGAACCACTGCTCCAGGCAAGACTCGATCCAACCGCCACGCTGAACCGGCAGGCCGTTACCACGGCCTTGGTGAACGGCGGATTGTGGCCGCTGATCCGGGCGCTGCCATACAGGGATATGGCCCCTGTCGACGGTCCGCAGCCACCGGCGCTCATCGTTTCGCTGTCGGATCGCGAACCGTTTCACCCTCATCCGGATATCTATCTGGATGGCGCTGCCGATCTCTTCACGCAAGGCCTTGCCTTTCTAAAACCACTGGCGTCCAAACTCATGGTGACGGTGGACGAGGGCGCAGCAAAGACCATCGCCATGCTGGGCGGCGCCGTTACCCATTGCCACCGGGGGGTGTATCCGGCCGGCGATCCCGGGGTGACACTCTACCATACCCGCCGCTCGTCCGCAGACAACCCGTCATGGTTTATCCGCGGACAGGATGTGTTGCTGGTGGCCTCCCTGCTGAGCACCGGCGTCTATCCGACCGATCGCCTGGTCGCTGTCGGCGGGCCCGCCGCCCCCCATGCCGTTCACGTCAAAACACGTTTGGGTGCGCCACTGTCAACACTGGTGGATCTTCCGAAGGATGCCGCCATTCGGACCATTAGTGGTGGTCTGTTTACGGGGGCACGGGCATCTGTTGATGATTACCTCGGGTTTTTCGAGACGGCGATCACAGTGCTTGGCGAGGGCGCGGCCGAAGAGTTTTTGGCCTTGATCATGCCGGGGCGCCGGCGGCCGAGTTATTCCCGGGTGTTTTTGTCGACCCTCACCGGCGGCGATATGAACGTCGATTGCAACATGCACGGAGATCTGCGGGCGTGCGTGGCATGCAGCTACTGCAATCGGGTCTGCCCGGTGGAGATGCTTCCACAGTTGGCGTTCAAGAGCCTTCTTGCGGAAGAGATCGAGGAGGCCCTGGCTCACGGCCTTTTGGACTGCGTCGAATGCGGTTTGTGTTCCTATGTCTGCCCGTCAAAGATCGATATCAGCGGCATTCTCACCCAGGGCAAGCGCAATTACTACAAGGAGCAGCAGCAATGACGCCGAATCCAGTCAAACGCATTTTTGACCGGTATCGTCCCCATTTCAGCCGTGGCGGGCGATTGGCGCGGCTGCATGCCTTTTTCGAAGCCATCGAGACCGTTTTTTTCCTGCCGGGCCGTAAAACCGAAAGCGCTCCGCATGTGCGCGACGGGCTCGATGTGAAGCGGTTCATGTTCTATGTGATTGTGGCCCTGCTGCCGTGCCTTTTCTTCGGTATCTACAATACCGGGGTGCAGTCCCGGCTGGCCTCCGGTCTTCAGCCGGTGTTTGTGTCCGCCGTCATCGACGGACTGTGGATTGTTGTGCCCATGGTGATCGTGACTTATGCGGTGGGATTTTTCTGGGAGATCGTGTTTGCCGTGGTGCGCGGACACGCGATCAGCGAAGGGCTGTTTGTCAGCTGCATGCTGCTGCCCCTGAGCCTGCCGCCAACGACACCGCTGTGGCAGGTCGCGCTGGGTATCAGCTTTGGCATCGTGGTGGGCAAAGAAATTTTCGGTGGCACGGGGCGTAACTTTCTCAATCCCGCCCTGGCCGGCCGCGCCTTTCTTTATTTTGCCTATCCTGTTCAGATGTCCGGTGACCATGTCTGGACGGTGCTTCAGGGGGCGCGGGAGACCGCCGTAGATGCCTTCACCGCTGCCACGCCGCTGGCCATCTCGGCAGGGGCCCAGATGAACGCGTCGGTGGAAAGCCTGCTCTCCGGCGCCGGTTATTCCTTCGGCCGCCTCTTCTGGGGGCTGTATCCCGGCAGCATCGGCGCCACTAGTGCGGCATTGTGCCTGCTGGGCGCGGTGTTTCTCGTATTGACCCGGATCGCCAGCCACCGCATCATTTTCGGCGGGATCGCCGGCGTACTGGCGACCGGCACCCTGCTCAATTGGCTGGCCTCGCCCCAGAGTCTTCCGTTTTTATCGCTCAACCCGTTTTATCACCTGGTCATGGGCGGATTTGCTTTTGCGCTGGCCTTCATGGCGACGGAACCGGTGACAGCGCCGGACACCGATGCGGCCCGATGGCTCTACGGCTTTCTCATCGGCGCGCTGACCGTTGTCATCCGCGTTTTCAACCCGGCCTTCCCCGAGGGGGTCATGCTGGCGATTTTGTTCATGAATGTGTTTGCCCCGTTGATGGACCAGATCGTTGTGATGGTCCGGCTCAAGAAAAGGATCCCCAATGTCTGATACCATGCGCTCACTGCTTTTTGCTGTCGCATTGTGTCTGGTGTGCAGTCTGCTGCTGACTGCCGCCGCTACCGGACTGAAGGGCTACCAGAGGGAAAATATCGAACTGGACCGTCGCCGGAATCTACTCAAATCCGTCAATCTGCTCTCGCCCGACGGGGGCAATACGGCCCAGGAGATCCGCAGCATTTATGAGGCCAACATCACGGAGATCGCCGTGGATCGAGCAGGGCGCGTGGTGCCGGCGGGCGAGCGTTCTCCCGGCGACCTGCCGGTGTATCTTTACCGCACGGACGGCGCGATTCGCGCCTATATCATCCCCATCGACACGCGTGGACTCTGGGGAAAGATCAAGGGCTACCTGGCCCTCGACAGCGACGGGGCCACCGTGGCCGGGTTTACCGTCTACCAGCATTCCGAGACACCCGGTCTGGGCGGTGAAATCGAGCAGCGATGGTTTCAGAAAAATTTCGTAGGGAAAAAAATTGTCGGCCGGTCGGGGGATTTCGTGTCCATTTCCGTTGCCAAAGGGGCGGCCGCCGCTGTTCCGGCAGACAAGCAGCTCAACTATGTGGACGGGATCAGCGGGGCGACGCTGACGGGACGGTTTCTGACGGCCGGACTCAAGAACATCCTCGAAGAATACGAGCCGGTATCGGTGCAGTTCCGGGGACACCGGATGCTCCGGATGCCGGCGGCCGAGACGGAAAAGGCCAAGCCGTAGCGCGGCATCAATGGTACCGACCCAACGCCCCCGGGGAGTTTGGGACGGGCACGAGTTAAGGAGATGACAATGGCGGGCAAACGCGCCAGTGCGATGAAGACGCTGTCGGATCCGCTGATCGAGAATAATCCCGTCAGCATCCAGATGCTCGGTATCTGTTCGGCCCTGGCTGTTACCGTACAGATGAAAACCGCGGTTGTAATGGGGATCAGCCTCACCCTCGTGGTGGCGTTTTCCAGCCTCATTATTTCGCTGATGCGTACCATCATTCCTCGAAACATCCGCATCATTGTCGAGTTGACCGTCATTGCCTCCCTGGTCATTCTTGCCGATGAACTGATCCGGGCGTTTCTCTTTGACATCAGCAAGCAGCTCAGCGTTTTTGTGGGACTCATTATCACCAACTGCATCGTCATGGGCCGCGCCGAGACTTTCGCACTCAATAACCCGCCGCACCTGGCCTTCCTGGACGGACTGGGAAACGGCATGGGATACGGGGCCGTCCTGCTGACGGTGGCCTTCATTCGTGAACTGCTGGGGGCCGGCAAGCTGTTCGGATACCAGGTCGTTCCGGATGCCGTTTACGCCGCCGGCTACGAGAACATGGGCTTCATGCTCCTGGCACCGGCGGCCTTCATCATTATCGGATTCATGGCATGGATCCAAAAGAGCCTTCGCCGGTAAACACCGCTTCCTGGGGCTGACGCATCATGGAAAATTATCTCAGCATTTTTCTCAATTCGGTTTTCGTAGGCAACATCCTGCTGGCCTATTTTTTAGGGATGTGCAGCTTTGTAGCCGTTTCCGGCAACCTTCGCACCGCCTCCGGTCTTGGATTCGCGGTAGTCTTTGTTCTGGCCATCACCGCACCGGTCAACTGGCTGGTATACTACTACCTGTTGGCGCCGGGGGCGCTTGCCTGGGCGGGCCTGCCGACCGTAGACCTTAGCTTCCTTAAACTCATCACTTTTATCGCGGTCATCGCCGCCATCGTGCAGATTGTCGAGATGGTGATCGATCGATATTCCCAGGCACTGTACAACGCACTGGGAGTATTTTTGCCTCTCATTGCCGTCAACTGTGCCATCCTTGGAGCTGCGCTGTTCATGGTTGAGCGGCAATACGGTTTCTGGGAATCGGTTGTTTTCGGTATCGGATCCGGTACGGGGTGGGCCATGGCCATTATTTCGATGGCGGCCATCCGCAACAAACTGAAATATGCCAACCCGCCGGAAGGGCTGCGCGGCTATGGCCTGACCATGATCGTTACCGGATTGATGGCCATGGGGTTTATGATGTTTTCGGGAATCGTTCTGTGAGATGCCGGCCGGTGGCGGCCTTGCATTCTTTTTGCTTGGAGAAAGAACCGTGATCTATTTCATCAGCGCCGGCGTTTTCTCGGCGGTCATCGTCTCTCTGGTCATCACCCTTCTGGTGGTGGAGTCGCGCCTGGTGAAAAAGGGAGACAGTCGCCTGGTGATCAATGGCGATGTCGACAACAGCCTGACCGCCGCTACCGGCAAGACATTGCTCTCGGCGCTGCTGGGCGAAGGAATCCTGCTGGCCAGCGCCTGTGGCGGCAAGGGCACCTGTGGCACCTGCAAATGCGTCGTGGAGGACGGTGGCGGTGATGTGCTGCCCACCGAGTTGAGCCATCTCAACCGCCGGGAGAAGGCGGAAAATGTTCGCCTGGCCTGCCAGCTCAAGGTCAAGCAGGATCTTGCGATCCGAATCCCGGAATCGATTTTCAGCATTAAAAAATACACCGCAACGGTGGTCAGCAACCGCAATGTGGCCACCTTCATCAAGGAGTTGGTCATGGAACTCGGCCCGGGGGAATCCCTCGATTTCAAGGCCGGGGCCTATATCCAGATCGACATCCCTGAGTACTCGGTGAGCTACAAGACATTCGACGTGGCCGACCGGTACCGGTCGGCATGGGAGCAGTTCAAGCTGTGGGATTTGACCGCGGCCAGCACCGAAGTGGTCAACCGGGCCTATTCGCTGGCCAACCCGCCGTCCGACAACCGGCGGCTCAGGCTCACCATCCGAATCGCCACCCCGCCGCCCGGGCATCCGGAATTGCCGACGGGTGTGGGCTCTTCCTATGCCTTCAGCCTGAAACCCGGCGACACCGTGTCGCTGAGCGGGCCTTACGGTGATTTTTTCGTCAAGGACACCGATCGGGAGATGTGCTTCATCGGCGGCGGCGCCGGCATGGCGCCCATGCGCTGCCACATTTTACACCAGCTGCGGTCGGTGAACACGACCCGGCCGATGACCTTCTGGTATGGTGCGCGTTCGCGGCAGGAAATGTTCTATGACGAGGAATTCAGCGATCTTGCGGCGCGTTTTGAAAACTTCTCCTATCACGTGGCGCTTTCCGAGCCCCAGCCGGAGGATCACTGGGACGGCCCGGTGGGGTTCATCCACCAGGTGGCCCACGATCTCTACCTCAGTGAGCATGAGGACCCCACCGAGATCGAATACTATCTATGCGGCCCACCGATGATGATTTCCTCCGTGAAGCGGATGCTCGACAGTCTCGGCGTGGATCCGGAGATGATCGCCTTCGACGATTTCGGATAACAACCCCCTCCCCAAAAAAAGAAAGAAAGCGCTTCTCTACGGGTCCACCGATGATTATGGCCCTGTCTTCCGTCGTCGCTGCGCTATGGCGGACAAGTCGGCGGACAAGCAGGCACAGTCAGGCGGTTGGGCCAAGAGCTGCCCGAAGGGCACGGCGCTCTTTGTTCGAATCGTGAGCCGGGAGGCATTTTTCCCGGCGACCCGATTCGGACAAAACTTCGCGTCCTTCGCGCACTTTGCGGTTCAATGTTTTTGCTTTTGGCGCGCTAAAAGGCCATTTTTTCCGGCGGCCGCCGCTCAGGGACGTACTCGTGGGGGATCTTGCCGGCGTTCCATGCCTCGGTGACGTACAGGTTGCAGTAGCAGGAGCCGAATTCGGCCACATCGGGTGTGCGGTACACGCAGGGGCAGATGATGTCCTTGTCGGCGTCACGATCGCCGGAGGCGAGGCGACACGGACAGACCATGTACCCGTATCGCGCTTTGTTGGTCAGCAGTGCTTCGAGAAGATCGAATACCCGCTCTTTGTCCGTGCTGAAGAAATACCCCTTGGGTTCCTGCGCCTTTTTAAGCATGGCGTGAAGTTGCTCTGCGTCCATTACAGGCCCAGCGCCTCCTTGATCTCTTTTTCCTTGTAACCGACGATGACGGTGTTGCCGATGATGACGGTCGGAAAGGAGCATTTGGGATTGAATTTTTTTACGTCTTCGAGGATGGCCTTGCGCTCTTCGCCTTCCAGCAGATCCACATCGACGAAATCATACTGGATGGTGCAGTCGGCCAACAGTTTCTTTGTGGATTTGCAGTGGCTGCAAGTGCTCAGTGAGAAGATTTTTACGGGTTTCATGGTGTTATCACTCATGCCAGAATCCTTTCTTCTGTGCCACCGGTACAGTGACGTGTGCGCCTCGTGCTGGCTTTCGGGTGTGGAAGTCAATAAGGGGTTTTCCCGGCGCCAAGTTGTCCAGCTTTTTGATCCGCTGCCTGCTAGTAAACCATTCCCCGGTATCATTCAATAGCTATTCCAGGTGTATGCCGGACATGAACGCCCGCGTGCGCTGGAGTGTGTGACCGCCGCTGCGGATGCGCGACTGAAGTGTTTTCAGATCGGAGGGGGTGTCGATATCGTGCAGCGGCGGCAGTGTTTCCACCTGCAGACCGGCTGCGCGAAGGCGGCCGACCGTGATGTCGATGACACCGGCGGTGCCCCAGGGGATATCATCGGCGAAGACCTGCGACGGCAGGCAACCGGCGGCAAATCCGATCATGTAGTACCCCCCGTCGACGGCGGGCCCCACGGTGCACCCGTTTTGCCGGACACCCTCAAAAGCCTCGGCCACGATGCCCGGGTGAATCTCGGGGATATCGGTTCCAATGCACAGCGCCTGGTCGTATCCGCTGGCAAAGGCCCACGCGAAGGCGCTGTGCATGCGGGCCCCGAGGCTGCCGCCTTGCTGGGCGACGATTGCCCATTGAGTGCTCAGCCAAGCGCGTATCACGGGTTCGGCATCCGGCGGGTGGAAAAAGACGGCAACGTCGGTGCGGCAGGCCGCGAGCATTTCCAGGGTGTCCTCAACAAAGCATCGGTATAGGGCCGCAATCGCCTCGGAATCGAGACGGGCGGCAAGGCGGGTTTTCACCGTTCCGGCAATGGGCGCCCTTACGAACACAAGCACACACCGGCGCAGGGTGGGAGAAGGGGATAGCGGCATGTTGCCAGTTTACCTGCCGGGCGCATTCCGGGTCAACAGGTCCGCGACTTTTTCGGGCCGGTTTTCCGGGGCCATGCAATTGGTGCCGATGCAAACATAGGCGGTGGCCTTGCCGGATACCGTGACCATGTGCTCGACGGCAGGCAGATGGCGGCTCAGCAGTGCCCGCACCTCCGGTGGCGCCACGACGACGATCTCGGCGTCGGGGCCGGCGTGCCGGCGTGCCGTAGACAGCATGCGGGCGGTATCCGGTGCGCTGCTGCTGCCGGCGATAAATATCGTGACCGGCTCGGATGCCGCTACCGCCATCAAGGATACCATCCGCGGCGCGCTGGTGGGGTAGGCTGCGATCCGGGGCCCCAGGGCTGCAAACGTTTTTTCGGCCGCATCCGTAAAGCGGGTCTCGTGGAGCAACCGGCCCAGGCGCAGCAGCGCCGAGGCGGCGGCGGCGTTGGCCGAGGGCATAACCCCGTCGGTGATCTCCACGGCGTTGACAATGAGCTCCGGCGCAAGATTGGCGTCGGCCATGCGGAACCCGCCGGCCTCTGCATCGAAAAATCGCGATAGCAGCACTTCGGCCAGATCGACGGCCCACGTCAACCACGCCGCTTCCGGGCTGCCGCTGAACAGGTCCAGCAGAGCGTTCAGAAGATGGGCGTAATCGGCAGCCATACCGGGAATCTGTCGATCGTTCTGGCGCCAGCGCCGATAGAGCTGCCGATTTCCGGCATCGTAGAGGTGGCGGTGCAGAAAACCGGCGCCGCGGGCGGCTTCCCGGTGCAAGGCGGGCGCATTCAGGTGGATCGCCGCCTGGGCCAGTGCCGAAATCATCAGTGCGTTCCACTCGGTCAATATCTTATCGTCCAGTTGAGGCCGAGGCCTGTTGCAGCGCACCTGGAACAGTTTTTCCCGTGCATTCCTGAGATGTGTCGCCGCCACCGGCACCGGTATTCCCTGTCGGGCGGCCACCGAAGCGACGGTACGGGCTGTGTAAAGGATGTTTTTGCCGGTAAAATCGCCGTGGGGATCGGCCGAAACGTTACCGCCCGGCAGGACCCCGTAGCGGTTCATAAACACCGCGGCTTCCTCGGGGGCCAATCGCCTCTGGATGTCATCCATTGTCCATATGTAAAAGGCGCCTTCGAGGCTGCTGGACGCAGGGGCCTCCGGCGGGGGGCTGTCGGCATCTTCGGCAGAGTAAAAACCGCCATCCGTGTGAGCGAGATCCCTGAGTACGTAGCCGATGGTGCCCTCGGCGACGCGCCGGTAGCGCGGGTCTTTGGTCAGGGCAAAGGCCCGGGTGTAGATGGCGACCAGCTGCGCATTGTCATAGAGCATTTTTTCAAAATGGGGCACGTGCCACTGCCGGTCTGTGGCATACCGATGGAAGCCCCCGCCGATGTGGTCGTGGATACCGCCGCTGGCGATGGCGTTGAGCGTCGCCAGGCTCATGTCGCGCGCACTGGGGCCTTCACTGTCTGCCGCTGGCTGCGCCAGCAGAAAATCGATGAGCGGGGGCATGGGGAATTTGGGGGCGCTGCCGAAACCGGCCCACTCGCCGTCAAAAGTTTTCTTCAGATGGGCCACCGCGGTGGTGGCCATGAGCGCGGGCGACGGTGCGCCGCTATTTGCGGGGGCTGTCGCCTGCTGCTGCAGGGCCGCGGTCAGGCGCTCGGCCGAATCATCGATGCGGCGGCGCTGGTGGGCGGATTGCCACAACTCGGCAATGCGGCCCAGCAGATCGCGCCAGGAAATGATGCCATGCCGGGTGGCTGGCGGAAAGTAGGTGCCACCAAAAAACGGCTTTCTATCCGGCGTCAGAAAAACGTTCAGCGGCCACCCCCCCGCACCGGTCAGCACACTCACCGCGCTCATGTAGACGGCGTCGATATCGGGACGCTCCTCCCGGTCCACCTTGATGCTGACAAAATGCCGGTTCATGACGTCGGCGACCGATTGATCCTCGAAGGATTCCTTTTCCATGACGTGGCACCAGTGACAGGTGGCGTAGCCGATGGACACCAGAATGGGGCAGTCCCGGCGCCGGGATTCATCAAAGGCTTCCTGACCCCAGGGATACCAGTCCACCGGGTTGTGGGCGTGCTGGAGCAGATAAGGGCTTTTTTCAGCGGCCAGCCGATTGGTGGCGGGCGCCGGAATGTTTTCGACCATGAGGCACCTCTAAAAAAATGATATTTAAATCCTTGACACTCGATAGGGATTAAAATAGAAAATAGTAACCATTACTATTAGCATGCTTTTAGGTGCGTCAATTTATGGATCCTGAAAGCAGGCGGCAACAGCCAGGCGGTGCGTCTGCTAAAGTACTGATACCGGATTATGACGGCGTCATCGAGAATTGCAGTCAAACCAACGGCAACACATAACCCAAGCCTTTCCATGAAGGGAGGACACATGCCAGAAGGAAAAGAGATCAAATCCAAGTTGCTCGACCCAAAAGACGTCACTATTTGTGATGCTACTGCACAAATGCTGGTGAAAGCCAGAAAGGACGGCGTTGAATTGACCTTTGACCGGGCTGCGGCCATGAAGCCCTGTCCCATCGGTGCCGACTCGGCCTGCTGCAAGCATTGCGCCATGGGCCCCTGCCGCCTCAATGCGAAATCACCCTATGATAAAGTCGGTGTCTGCGGCGCCACCATCGATACCATCCAGGCCAGGAATTTTGCTCGCATGGTGGCTTCGGGCTGTGCCGCCCACACCGACCACGGCATGTCCATGCTGGACCTGTTTCGGGAGGTGGTTACCGGAAAGGTCACCGATTACACCATCAAGGACCCCATCAAATTGGAAAAGGTGGCCGCCAGTATCGGTATCGAGACCGAAGGCAAATCAACCAAAGAGATAGCGCTGGAGCTCTATGATGAACTCGAACGCACCTATACCCAGGTCAATGGCGAGATTCCCTTTGCCAAACGGGTTCCGGCAAAGACATTGGAAGTGTGGCGCAAGCACGGCGTCGTCCCGAGAGGCGCCATGCGCGAAATCATGGAACTGATGCACCGCACCCACATGGGTGTGGACCAAGATTATAACAATCTCATGAAGCAGTGCAGCCGTACGGCGTTGGCGGACGGTTGGGGCGGATCCATGGTTGCCACTGAGATCTCCGACATCCTGTTTGGCACGCCTTCACCGGTGGCAATCGAAGTCAATATGGGGGTGCTCAAGGAAGATCAGGTCAACATCATTATTCATGGTCATGAGCCAAACCTGTTCGAATCCATGATCGCATCGGTGAACGAACCGACCCTGTTGCAGGCGGCCAAAGAAGCCGGCGCTAAGGGCATCAACCTGGTAGGAATGTGCTGCAGCGGTGCGGAAATGATGTCCCGCCACGGGATTCCCCATGCGGGCAATTTCATGTCTACTGAGGCGGTACTGGTAACGGGTGCCGTTGACGCGATGGCGGTGGATGTCCAGTGCATCAAGCAGGGACTGGTCAAGGTGGCCGATTGTTACAAGACGGTGCTGCTCACCACCAACCCGCGATGCCACATCGAAGGCGCTCAGCATGTCGAGTTCCACGAGAACAAACCCAAGGAATGCACGGACGAAATCGTCATCCGTGCCATCGGGCGCTTCAAAAACCGCAGTGTCACCATTGAGATACCCAAAATCGTCAACACCGGTGTTCACGGGTTCAGCCACGAATATATCCAGTATATGCTGGGCGGTACCTTCCGCGGCGGCTACAATCCCTTGAACGACAATATCATCAACGGCCGCATCCGCGGCGTGGCCGGTGTGGTGGGGTGCACCAACCCGCGTATGAAGCAGGATTGGGTGCATGTGGAACTCGTTAAGGAACTGATCAAAAACGATGTGCTCGTGCTCCAGACCGGGTGCAGCCAGATCGCGCTGGCCAAGGCCGGTCTAACGACACCGGAAGCGGCCCACCTGGCGGGTCCCGGGCTTCAGGAAGTCTGTGAAACGGTCGGCATGCCACCGGTGCTGGGTCTCGGCTCCTGCGTGGACAACAGCCGTATTCTCATCGCAGCATCCGAGATGGTGGCTAACGGCGGATTGGGCAACAGTCTTGCCGATCTGCCGGCTGCCGGTGCCGCTCCCGAGTGGATGAGCGAAAAGGCCATTTCCATCGGTCAATATTTTGTCGCTTCAGGAGTTTACACGGTATTTGGAACGACCTTCCCCATCGTTGAAGGCACCAAATGGCACAAACTGCTCTTTGAAGGCCTTGAGGAAATGGGATTCGGAAAATGGGGATTTGCGAAGGATCCTCACGAAATGGCGCAGCTCATGATCGGTCATATCGACAAGAAACGCAAACAGCTGGGCATCGACAAAGCCAGAGACCGCGTGCTGATGGATATGGCGGATCGCAGGGAGATGTCGGCTTAAACTGACACCAAATCACAACACTTAGAACGGGGTGCCGGCTTGCCGGCGCCCCGTTTTGTTTTGGATCATCTCTCAAAAAGTTGGTTGATGAATAGGGTTCAAGGGGCCGAGGGTTGCGCCTATACGGCTTAACAGCGACAAGGGGTCAAGTGAAAAACAACTGAGAAAACATCAAAATGCGTCTGCGGACCGAAAGACTAAGGGCCACCTGTATTGAGTGTATGTTTTGATCTGACCGCTAATATATCGCTGGGATCGGCTGCCGGTCGCAAAAGTACTGGATAAGCGCAATGCCGTTACTTGACTCCTCAGCCCAACAATGGCGGGCAAACCCTTGAACCCTTTTCCCCCAATTAGTTGGAGAAAACCCCTCATATTTTAATCGATGGCGATATCCGGGTGTGCGGACAAGAAGCGGTAAAGGGTGGCGCGCCCGACATCCAATATCCGGGCCGCCTTGGCTTTGTTGCCACCGGCCTGTTTCAGGGCGGCGGCGACCAGATCATGATCCAGCTTCACTTGCGGTACCTTGACGGGCGTGCAGCTCAAGCGGAAATCGCGGATTTCCTGCGGCAGATCCGCGGGCAAGATATTTTTGCCGCGATGTTTGACGATGGCAAACTGAATGGCGTTTTGGAGTTCGCGCACGTTGCCGGGCCACGGATACTCCAGCAAAACGGAAAGGGCCTCGCTGGATACGGTCAAGGACGATTTCTGGTAGCGCTCACCGGCTTCCTTGAGAAAATGGCCCACCAGCAGGGGAATGTCGTTTTTGCGCTCTTTCAGCGGAGGGATGTGGATCGGGATCACGTTGAGACGGTAATAAAGATCGTCTCGGAAATGACCTGCGGCCACTTCTTTTTTCAGGTCCCGATTGGTGGCGCTGATGAGCCGGGCACTCACCGACACGGTGCTTTCCCCGCCGACCCGTTCGAAGGTGCCCTCCTGGAGAAATCGCAGCAGGCGCACCTGCATGTGTTTGGACAGCTCGGCCACTTCGTCAAGGAAAACCGTGCCGCCATGCGCCAGCTCGAACCGGCCCTTTTTGTCCCGCACGGCCCCCGAAAAAGCCCCCTTCACGTGTCCGAAGAGTTCGCTTTCGATGAGGCTTTCCGGCAGCGCGCCGCAGTTGATGGTGACAAATGGGGCGCCGCCCCGGGGGCTTTCGTTATGAATGGCGGTGGCCACGAGTTCCTTGCCGGTGCCGGTTTCCCCGGAGATGTGGACCGGATAGTCATAGCCGGCCACATCGGTGATTTGCTGAAACAACTGCAGCATTTTGATGTCTTGGCCGATGATGTTGGCGAAGCTTTTCAGTTTGCCGGCGCTGAGCTGCAATTTGATCAGGTCGGTGATGTCTTTGAAACTGGCCAGAACACCCAAGGGGTGCCCCTGGTCGTCTTTCATCATGGTGACGGTCATTTCGAGCCGCCGCTGTTCACCGGTGCGGGTGGTCACGTTCAGGGTTCGCTCGTCGGTGTCTGTAAGCTGCAGATCGTCGCTGCAAAAAGAGCACCGCTGGCCGCAGAAGGGCAGGCCGAAGGCGTCGTGGCAGTCCTTGCCGAGGATATCGCTGCGATCGTAACCGGTGATGGTTTCGGCTTCTTTGTTGAAGAAGAATATCCTCCGGTTCAGGTCATGGGCGATGATCCCTTCTTTGAGATTGTCGAGTATGCGCTCAAGATTGCGGGTGTTGGTGGCGAGGGTTTTGAAAATCACAAGCGGCAGCCCTTCCCCTGAAGACCGGTGAAATTTACCGCACGTCTATAATAATACGGTGTAAAAGTCAATCGGCCGAGCTACGGATCGCGGCGGCCCAGAATCGGTTCCGAGATTGAAAAATCGGCTCAGGAAGCGCTTCTGAAGGGTTCGCCGGGGGGAGCGGTGATGGCGGATGCTAAAGGATGGGGCGGGCTTCGATCGCGGCTGAAAACGCACCCGATCGCCCTTTCTGAAATGCACAGAATTTTTTGAGCGGCGAATGAGGCCGCCACCGCCTGAAGCCAGACACAGCTTGACACCCCCGCGCCGATTCCCTATATCTTGCCAGATTTCTACCGATGCAACACTCCCGGAGGCGCAGAAGGTGAAAACACCCGCCGTTGCAGTCCCGTTTCAGATTATCGGCCAGCAGGTCGTCGATGTCATTCAGGCCCTGGGCCGGGTGGTTCTCTTTTTCGGCCGGGCGTTTGTGATGATGTTCGCCTATCCCTTTCAGGTGTCCAAAATCGTTTATCAGGTTCATTTCATCGGTATGAAGTCCGTGCTGGTGATCTGCCTCACCGGTGCGTTCACGGGTATGGTGTTGGGGCTTCAGGGGTACTACAGTCTTGTCAAATTCGGCTCAGAGGGGTTTCTTGGATCTGCGGTGGCGCTGTCATTGGTGCGAGAGCTGGGGCCGGTGATGGCGGCCATCATGGTGACCGCCCGGGCCGGTTCGGCCATGGCGGCAGAAGTCGGTATCATGCGGATCTCCGAGCAGATCGATGCGCTGGAGACCATGGGCATTGCTCCCATTCGGTTCCTCGTCAGCCCCAAGCTGGCGGCGGCGCTGATCAGTTTCCCGTTGCTGACGGCGATTTTCGATGTCATCGGCCTTTACGGCGGCTATCTCACCGGATCGTTGCTGCTGGGCGCAAACCCGGTCGTCTATTTTACCCGGGCCCAGTCCGCGGTGTTGATCGCGGATGTGAGCGGCGGTTTTTTAAAGTCCGTCGTGTTTGCCGCCATTGTTACCACGATCTGTTGCTACCATGGCTATTTTACCCATCTCCGGCGCGAATTCGGTGCCAAGGGGGTCAGCCTTTCCACCACGACGGCGGTGGTGCAGTCCTGCGTGCTGATCCTGGTCTCCGATTACGTAATGACATCATTTCTTATGTGAGCTATGGAATCAGCGCTGATCGCATTCGAGAACGTTTATAAAGCCTTCGGCGCGCATGTCGTGCTGGGCGGCGTTGACCTGCGGGTTTACCGGGGGCAGGTGACGGCCATCATCGGCAAAAGCGGTGAAGGCAAAAGTGTGCTGCTAAAGCACATTATCGGCCTGCTCCGGCAGGACTCCGGCCGGATTCTTTTTGAAGGCCGGTCCATGGACGATTACAAGAAGGCTGATCGCAAAGCATTGAAACGCAAATTCAGCTACATGTTTCAGGGAACGGCCCTGTTTGATTCCATGACGGTGTGGGAAAACATCGCGCTGCCCCTGAAGGAATGCTACCGGCTGCCCGCGGGAGAGATTCGCTCCCGCGTGCGCGATAAAATGTCCCAGCTGGATCTCGACGGGATCGATGCCCAGTATCCTTCACAGTTGTCCGGGGGGATGCAAAAGCGGGTGGCGCTGGCGCGCGCACTGGTGACGGACCCGGAAATCGTGCTTTTTGACGAACCCACGACCGGGCTCGATCCGGTTCGAAAAAACGCGGTACACCGGATGATTTCGGACTACCAGCGGCAGTTTGGATTTACGGCCGTGGTGGTGAGCCACGACATCCCCGGTATTTTTGACATCGCTCAGCGCGTGGCCATGCTCGACGGGGGACGAATCTGTTTCGAAGGCACGCCGGATGAGATCCGGCAATCGACGTATCCCGCCATTTCTGCGTTCATTCGGGGAGAAGCATGGGAGCCACCGCAAGAAGACGGTACGGGTGCATCTGGAGAGCGGACATGAGACGATCATCAGTGGAAATCGCCGTTGGCGTGTTTGTGGTTATCGGGATCTTCTGTGTCGGGTATCTGACCATCCAATTGGGAGAGGTCAAGTGGTTCGGCGACAACACCTATTCCATATTCGGGCGGTTCGAATCGGTTTCCGGATTAAAAATCGGCGCTTCGGTGGAAATCGCCGGTATCCCCGTCGGATCCATTCATGCCATCACATTGGATCATGAACGGCAAATGGCCGTGGTTGAAATGAAGATCGACAAGGACGTGGGCATCACCGACGATGTCATCGCTTCGGTGAAAACATCCGGACTGATCGGTGATAAATTCGTTAAACTCACACCCGGTGGTTCCCCGGACATGCTGGGACCCGGAGATATGATCGTTGATACCGAGTCGGCGCTGGACATCGAGGAGTTGGTCAGCAAGTACGTTTTCGGCAAGGTGTGATCAGCGGCCGCGGTGATGCTGGGAGGAGGCTGGATCGTGATGAAAAAACTGTGCCTGATCGTTGGATTTCTGCTGTTGCCGGCGGCGGTATGGGCAGGGACGCCGACCGAGGCGTTGAAAAGACCGGTGCAGGAGGGGATCGACCTGCTGCGGGACCCGGCGTATGCGGATGCTTCGAAAAAAGTGGAGCAGCGCGATCATATGTGGGCGATCATTCGCGAAGCGTTCGATTTCCGGCTGATCAGCGCCAGTGCGCTGGGCCGAAACTGGAAGCGTTTCAGTCCGGAAGAACAATCTGAATTTACATCCGTGTTTTCCCAATTGCTGGGCAGAACCTACATCAGTAAAATTCAGGGACAATACAGTGACGAGCAGGTGGCTTTTATCGGTGAGGAGCTGGTCTCGGAGCAAAAGGCCGTGGTCCAGACCGAAATCGTCAGAAAAGACACCCGCATTCCGGTAGACTATTACATGAGGCAAAAAAACGGCGAATGGCGGGTCTACGATGTGAAGGTGGAAGGTGTCGGCCTGGTCCTCAATTACCGGCGCCAGTTCAACACCTTTATGGCCAGTGATGAAACCAAGCCGGAGGCGCTGATCCAGAAGCTCAAAGACAAGCTTGAAAAAAATGAGCCCATCGAATAACCGCAGCACGCTGCGATCTCCTGAACGGAGTGCCAGGACCCAAAGCCGTTTTGTTCATCGCCACCGAAAAACGACACCCAGATGATATCCAAAAACCTGCTACGGGCCATTGTGTGGGGCGGACTGTGTCTCGGCCTGATTTGGCCCATTTTCCCGGCGTCCGCGCCGCCGCTTTACGCCGCCGAGTCGAAAGCCGCGGAGGGCGCCCTGGATGAAGATGACCTGGCGTTTTTAGAGAAGGAACTGCCTGCCGAAGAAATCGTCTCGGTTTCCGATCCGCTGGAATCGTTCAACCGCGACATGTTCGCCTTCAATGATACCTTCTATTTCGCCATCCTCAAACCGGTCACCCGGGCCTATCGCTTTGTGGTGCCTTCAGATGTCCGCATTCCCCTGCGCAACTTTTTCGACAATCTGATGGCACCGGTACGAATCGTCAACTGCCTGCTTCAGGCGAAATGGAAAGCCGGGGCAGGAGAGTTGGGCGGTTTTTTCATCAATACCACAGCGGGGGTTTTCGGTTTCGGCGATCCGGCGCAGCGATACCCCGGACTCAATCCGCCCGAGGAAGACCTTGGGCAGACCCTTGCGGTCTGGGGCGTTGCCAACGGTCCATACCTGGTACTGCCACTGATAGGGTTTTCCACCGTCCGGGACGCCGCCGGGTGGCTGGGGGATACGTATTTGGATCCGTTGTTTTACACGGCAGTGGATTGGCAAGTCCTCATGGCGCGTCTGGCGGTGAAAACCGTCAACAGCACCTCTTTCCGGCTGGGTGACTATGAAACGGTAAAGGCCGCGGCCATCGACCCATACGTGGCATTCCGAAACGGTTACCTACAGTTCCGCCAAAAGAAAGTGCTGGAGTGAAGACCGCCCGGCGGTTGCGTTTGGAAGCCTTGACAAACCGGGCGTATTGAATAAGGTAATCCACTTTGAGGAAACGACCACCGGCAAGGCCGGCGGCGATAAATTGCGGCCCAGGGCCGCGGCTGAGTTCGTTTGGCCAGCAACGGGCGCTTTTGCCTGGACCACACCGCGAAGGGTTTTAGGGCAATCAACTGTTACACGTGATTAGGAGATCAGGGGATGAAGAAGGTACTGGTGAGCGACAACCTCGGGCAGATCGGTGTTGACATGTTCCAGCAGGCGGACGGCATTTCCGTCGACGTTAAGACAGGGCTGGCACCTGAAGCGCTGAAAGCGATTATCGGCGATTACGATGCACTGGTCATCCGCAGCGCCACCAAGGTGACCGAAGACCTGCTGCGCGCGGCAACCCGGCTGAAGGTGATCGGGCGCGCCGGCATCGGTCTGGATAACGTGGACATACCGGCCGCCACCAAACGCGGTATCGTTGTGATGAACACCCCGGGGGGAAACGTCATCACCACGGCCGAGCACGCCATCGCCATGATGCTCTCGCTTTCCCGCAATATCCCTGCCGGCACAGCCACCATGAAGGCCGGGCAGTGGGAGAAGAAAAAACTTCAGGGCCGGGAGATCTACAATAAGGTGCTGGGGGTCGTGGGGTTCGGCAAGATCGGATCCATCGTCGCTGACAGAGCCCGGGGACTGAAGATGCAGGTCATCATCTATGACCCCTATGTGACGTCCGAACAGATCCAGAAGGCCGGTTTTGACGCTGTCACGCTCGACGAGCTCTTTGCCAGGGCTGATTATATCACGATTCATGTCCCCAAACTCAAGGACACGATGGGCTTCATCAACGCCGACGCTTTCGCAAAGATGAAGGACGGGGTCATGCTGATCAATTGTGCCCGGGGGGGGATCGTCGATGAGGATGCCCTCTACGCGGCCATCACATCGGGCAAAGTGGCTGGAGCGGCCCTTGACGTGTTCGCCACGGAGCCGCCGGCCAAGGAGCATCCGCTGCTGACGCTGGACAACGTCATCTGCACGCCGCATCTGGGTGCCTCAACGGCGGAAGCCCAGGCCAACGTCGCCTCGGCCATTGCCGAGCAGATTATCGACCACCTCCAGAACGGCACGATCATGAACGCGGTCAATGTGCCGTCGGTGACCGGAGAGCTGCTTGAAAAACTGCGGCCCTATCTTAATCTGGCTGAAAAGTTGGGCAGCCTCCAGGCCCAGCTCAATAAGGGCGCATTAAAGGAAGTGGTCATCGAGTACCGTGGCGATTTTCAGGGACTGGATGTCAACCCGGTCACTACTGCCACCTTGCGGGCGCTGCTGTCGCCGGAGGTCAAGGACGATGTCAATTTTATCAATGCCGGCGTCATCGCAAAGGAGCGCGGCATCAAGGTCACCGAAACAGCCTATTCCGACAGCGAGGAATATCTGATCATGATCACGGTAAAAGTGGTCACCACGGAGATGTCCACCACCGTGTCGGGCACGCTTTTCGGTAAGAACGATCCGCGTATCGTGCGGATCAACACCTTCCGATTGGAGATGGTTCCCAAGGGGCACCTGGCCCTCATCTACAACCTTGATCGTCCCGGATCCATCGGTGAAATCGGTACTACGCTCGGGATTCACCGGATCAACATTGGGAAAATGCAGGTCGGCCAAGACAAGGAAGGGGAGCGCAACATCATTTTCCTGTGCACAGACACCCCCATCCCCGATGCGGTTTATGAGGAACTCCGAGAGTTGAAATCCGTTAGAACGGTAATACCACTGGAGTTCTAGCTCATGGGAGCCGGTGATGACGGCCGTCAGGGACGGCCACGCGATAGGAGGGAGCAGCAAATGCCGGAAGAAAAGGGATTTGTCATTAAAGACACAGGAGAAGGACCGAAAAAGACCGAATCGAGTAAAGGCGCGGCGGCCATACTGCCGGGGGTCAATTTTTCGACTTTCGTGCTCTCACTCAATGCTTCGGCGCTGATGCATCTGGGTATCATCGAAGACCCGACAACAGGCTCGCGGAGCAAACACATGCCGATGGCCAAACAGGCCATTGACACCTTGGCCATGCTTCAGGAAAAGACCGCTGGGAACCTGACCAGTGATGAGACCAACATGCTGCGGAATCTGCTCGCCGATCTTCGGATAATGTACGTTCGAGAAAAAGATTGACCGTTGGCAGCAGCGCCCTGTGCCTTCACCCCGGTCATCGGGTGAAGGGGCAGCGCGATTGGACAGGTGGCATATGGTATCGCCGCTTTCCTTAAAATCTCCAGCCAAGATCAATCTTACGCTGGATATCGTATCCCGACGGGAAGACGGATATCATGAGTTGGTGTCTCTGGTCTGCCCCATTGGGCTCTATGACGAGGTGTGCCTGTCGCCTGCGACGCGGCTCGAGGTCGTGTGCCACTATCCGGGGGTGCCCGGTGACGAAACCAATCTGGCGTATCGCGCGGCCCGGCTGTTCCTTGATCGGATCGACCGCGGGGGCGCCTTTCGCATTGATCTGACCAAGCGAATACCGGTGGGAGCCGGGCTTGGGGGCGGCAGCGGCAATGCCGCTACAGTGCTCGTGGGGTTGAACCGGCTCTATGGGGAGCCGCTGACTCAGGACGCCCTGGTGATCATGGGGGGGCAACTGGGAGCTGATGTGCCGTTTTTCGTCCTCTGCCGGCCCGTCGTGGCAATGGGCATCGGCGAGCGGTTGGCCGCAGTGGGCGGCCTGCCCCAACGGTGGGCGGTGGTGGTCTATCCAGGTTTCGGGATCTCGACGCGGCAGGCCTACGAGGGGCTATGCCGCAATGTTTCGGATCCCAATTTGGCATTGACAAAAAGTGAAAATCTACATAAATCCCTTCTTTTAAAGGTCAGAAATGGTCCTCCGGAGTGCTATCTGTCGAACGATCTGGAGGCAGCGATGTTGCCGCGCCACCCCGCGCTCGCCGAAGCGAAACGTGCGCTCGTGCAAAACGGAGCGCTGGGCGCATTGATGACCGGCAGTGGA
>JBDRRP010000041.1:0-108693 GCA_043825735.1 Pseudomonadota bacterium
GGGATTCAGCACGGCGCCGCCGGCGATCCGCGTGGCCTCGGCGCCGACCCTGCTGCTTTTCGTGAACGGGCAGCCGGTGCTCACCGAGGTGGCGGGTACCGGACTTCAGGTGGTGGCCAACGCGAATTGGCCGACGTTCAAGGACCCGGCGGGAAAAGGCACCTTCTACCTTCTGGACCGGGATCTGTGGCTGTCGTCGCCGAAGCTCGACAGCGGCTGGAAAAAAGCGGCGTCGTTGCCGCCGGGTTTCGAAAAATTGCCCGCTGACGGTCCGCATGCCGCGGTGCGCAGCGCGGTACCGCTGAAAAAAAGCGCGCTGCCCGCACCGAAGGTGTTCTTCACCGATCGCCCCGCAGAGCTCATCGTCACCGACGGGCAGCCGGTGCTCGAAGCCATCCCCGGCGCGGACGGCCTCCAGGTTGTCGCCAACACGAAGAGCCCACTCTTCAAACTTGACAAGACGTGGTACTTTCTGGTCGCCGGGCGCTGGTTCACGACGACGCAGCTGGGCAAGGGGCCGTGGGTCTACACGGCCAAGTTGCCGGCGGCGTTTTCAAAAATCCCCGGCGACCACGCGATGGCGTCGGTGCGCGCATCGGTGCCCGGAACGATCGAGGCGCGCATGGCGGCACTCGAGGCGCTGGTGCCCATCAAGGCCGAAGCGCCCCGCAATGGGACCCCGCCCGTAGAGATCACCTACGCGGGAGATCCCAAGTTCGAGCCCGTAACCGGCACCGAGGTCGCCCGGGCGGTGAACTCGGGCTACGACGTCATTCAATACAAGGACCAGTACTACCTGTGCTACGCCGGCATCTGGTATCAGGCGAGCGCCCCTGTGGGTCCGTGGGTGGTCGCCGCGCTGGTGCCGCCCGCGATCTACGCCATCCCTCCGAGCTCTCCCGCCTATCACGTCACGCAGGTAACGATAGCCTCGTCCACACCGACAACGGTCGTATACACCTACCCGCCGTCTTATTCATCGAGCGTCTATGTCGTGTACGGCGTGCCCTATTACGGAACCGGCTGGTACTACCCGCCGCTCTTTTACATGGGATTCTACTATCCGTACTGGGGCTCATACGGCCACGGCAGCTGGTACAACCCGGCAACGGGGGGATACGGCTCAAGGTCCGTGTGGTACGGCCCCTACGGCGGCTATTCCTACACCCAGGGATACAACCCCGCCACGGGCGGCTACGGATTCGTCGAAACGGTCTGGGACGGCAACGAGTGGGGCAGCTACGGGCAGACCACCAATCCGCGCACCGGCGTCAGCACGGAGACGGGCCGATACTACAACGAAGACCAGAACCGGTCCGAAATGTCACGGACCACGCAACGCGGTGACAAATCAGTCCACACCGACCGCAGCACCGATTTCAACAGCCGGACGACGAATGTCAGCCGCGAAACATCCGGCGGCGCTTCCAGCAGCACCGTGCGATCGGCGGAAAGCGGCACCGTGAGCAGCTCCGGAACGATCACCACCGGCGACGGGCGCACCGCCGCCATCTCAGGGGAGCAGACCCGCACGGGCGGATCGACCACCGTCACCGGGTCCGAGGGATCCGTGGATATGACCACCAAAAGACAGAACGGCAACAGCGTGACCGGCATCGAAGGCTCCGGCGGCGGCCAGGGGGTGTCTGCCTCCGGTGAGGGGGGGCGCACCACCGTCGGCCAAAGCGGCAGCGGCGATCTGTACGCAGGCCACAACGGCGACGCGTACAAAAAGACCGAGGACGGCTGGCAGAAATACGAGAACGGAGGCTGGCAACCGGTCGACGCGCCGGAGCGTGGGCAGGGCGAGTCCGCCCGCCAGCAAGCAGCGTCAACGACGGCGCCACGGGACGATGCGCGCGTTTCAACGAGCGGATCAGAGCGCCCTGCGGACTATTCGAAGCAGCGCGAACAGGCCCAGCAACGCGGCACCGGCGCGAACAAGACCTCCGGCGATCACGACGTTTCCGGGCTCGACCGGGACTACGCCGCGAGACAACGCGGCACGCAGCAGTTCCAGCAACGGGGAAACTTCCAGGGCGGGAGCCGCGGCGGCGGGCGCCGGCGCTGAGTGCGGTTCGGGAATTCCGGATTTCAGTGAAGCAGCCGAACTGGCCACCCGGGCTGCCACGGAACAATAATAGCGAATGGTGGTACTTGGCAATTCGGGTAGGACTTGACGGCCTTGATCAATACTTTCAAATTCAATTAAGATTTTTTTCAAAGCTCAGGGTGCAAAAACTGATTGGGTAAAGGCCGGACGCGTTTCCAATCGCTTGATGTGTTCTCAGCTTTCCAAAGATCATAGTTTTTTTGCAAGTTGAGCCATAAATCAGGCGTTGTGCCCAAAGCGCGAGACAGTCGCAAGGCCATATCCGGAGTGATGGCACCATTTTCATTTAGAATTTTTGATAAGGTCTTCCTTGATACAACCAGTTTGGCAGCCATGTCTGTGACGGTTAATGCCAATGGAACAAGATAATCCTCTTTCAAGATGACCCCCGGATGGGTCGGCTTTCTTTTCATTTTTATCATTACAATGCCTCTCAGTGATAATCGTCATAATTGACGACATATGCATCGCCATTGTGTTTGAAGGATTTGATCATAGGATCGCAGCGTAACCCTTAAGGTTACGGATGTCAATTAATGTTTGGCGAAAACCCTGAGGGGTGATAGATTATTTTTTCCCGCGCACTGTTGACTCGAATATAAGGGTGTGCGATTTCTGTCGGGCCTTTCCAACCGGTCGCCCCGCAGGCGCAAAGGGACCGCCCATGCTGACCAACGCCCAGATTGTCGAAAAAGCCCGTGCCCTCGATTTCGAAGACGTGGGATTTACCACCGCCGAGCCCTTTGACAGCCAGAAGAAGATTCTGGCCGATCGCAGCGATGCCTATGCCTGGGTCATGGCTGCAGGCCTGGACCTGGTGGCCGGCACCGACCCCAGGACCGTAATGCCGGAAGCACGCACCATCATCGTTCTCATGGAAGTCTACTTCCGGCAGTCATTTCCGCCGTCCATGGAGCCGTTTTTCGGCCGCTGCTATCTGGATGACGACCGGGCGACCAAGAACGGCCTGTCACTCCGGATCAGGGCCTTCCGGGATTTTCTCCGGGAGCACGGCATCCGCTCCAAGGTGCCCTTTCACCTGCCCCACCGGCTGGCCGCGGCACGGGCCGGCATGGGAACCTTCGGCAAGAACTGCTTGTTCTATTCCACTGCGGTGGCCCGGCAGAGCTCCTGGGTGCTGCCCATCGCCGTCGTGGTGGACGCCGAATTTTCGCCGGGAAGCCCCACCCTGGAGGTCGGTTGCCCCGACTGGTGCAAAAATGTCTGTCTCGTGGCCTGTCCCACGGGCGCCCTCAAAGGCTCCCGGCACATCGATCCGCGCCGATGCATCTCCTTTTTGACCTACTACGGCCAGGGGATCACCCCCCGAGATCTTCGGGAACCCATGGGCTTGTGGATCTACGGATGCGACCGCTGCCAGAACGTGTGCCCCAGAAACGCCCCCTGGCTGGCCGCGGATCTTCCCCCCAACCCGCGCGTGGCGGACAAAGCATGCGATTTTGAGCTGGAAAAACTCCTCCACATGGACCGCCCTTATTTCGAGCAGCGCATCTGGCCCCATATGTTCTACATGCCGCCCGATGAATTGTGGCGATGGAAAATGAACGTGGCCCGGGTCATGGGGAACACACTGGATCCTGTTTATGTGCCGGATCTGGTCCGGGCTTTCGAGGAAAATGAGGATGACCGGGTGCGCGGCATGTGCGCCTGGGCCCTGGGCCGCATCGGCACCGACGCGGCGCGCCGCGCGCTGGGAGATTTGCGACGCCACGCGCAAGGAACAGTGGCCGAGGAGATCGCCGCCGCCCTGACAAGAAGACGGTAGAACGCAAATAAAACCACAGGGATTTGATATTCAAAATCAACTATTTTTGAGTTTCTCCGTGTCCTCCGTGACTGGTTCCAATTTGTCTTCTCCCTATGAACAAGTGCGCGAATTCATCTAAATGATCGCGACTGTCGGGATGTCAATTTCGGGGCGGGGAATCGGGCTGCGGTGAAAGGCTTTTGGCGCCGACGGCCTCGATGGCGCTTTGGGCGCGCTGTTCGGCCTCACGGGCCGCCAGGGTCGCCTGGTTGTAAGTATCCAAAAGCTTGCGGTATTCTTCGAATGCCGTCTGGGCGGTTTTCTCCAGTTCGATCACGGTCTCGCGGGGGGCTTTTCGCCGCTCGGCACTGTAGGCAAACTTGGCCCGCTCCGCCGCTACCGCTGCGACGGCATCTTCATAGGCGGCCTGGGCCGCAGTGACCTTCCCGGTCAAATCCTGGGCCGTCTGCCAGGCCGCCTGATTTTCCCGGATCTGTTCACGGGCGGTTTCATCCGCTGCGACCGCTTGGCTCTCGGCGGATAATTTCTCCACAATAGGGCGTTTGTCCTTAGCCACCGCTTTCACCTGCACGCCCGGCGGTGGCGGGCGATCGGTGAGATGCGTCAACCCCTTGGCGTCGGTCCAGGTATACACTTCAGCCGCCGACAGACTGGCGCCGGGATGGCCTATCGCCAGCAGCAGCAAAATGATCCAGGGTTTTCTCATATTCATCATTGAGAATTGAACCTTGCGCTGGTCTCGCGTTGTCATCGGCATACCCGTCACTGGAGCATTCCGTATAAGCGTGTTTTTTTTATTCAAACCAGCCTCCCGTAGCAATCGCTGGTGGTATGACTACCATAGGCGATAAGGACCGGCAGCGTCAATACAGGCCAGGGATGCGCGGGGCGTCCTCAACACGTCAAATGAAATGCCGCGGCCCGGCGGAATTCCGGCGGCAGGTGATTGAAACAGGCCATTGCCTCGGCCGTGGGAACCGCCACAAGCCGGATGCCCCGGGCTTCCAGATCACCCGGCAGCCCGGGATCGGGATGCATGCGGCCATCGGCGCCGGTTCCGATGACAAGCACCGCCGGATCGCAGGAAAGAACCGGCTCAAGATCGGCCGCGCCCACCGCGTGCCCGCGCCGCCGCCACCAGTCCGACAATACGCGCCCGTCGGGCAGAATCATGAGATCGGTAGTGTACACCCTGCCGTCGATGGTCATCCGGCCGAACGCATAATCGTCTATGGCCACGTCATTCACCTCTTTCCAGAAATTTTTGGTTCAGATCAAGGCAAAGCCAAACTGAAAACACGGGACGCACGGAATTATTCTTATTCTGCTTTTAAAACCCTGGTCCTCAGGACCAGGCCAGAGATGTTTACTGTTTTTTCTGTGTGTTCCGTTCTATTCTGTTTCATCGCTATGGCGATGGCAAGTGATATGGTCACGGCCGTGGCAGCGTGGCGGGTGATCGTCTTCCGTTGCCGGCCTTGACGAAACCATTTGCCAGCGCAACTTAATGATCTGATTTTGCTGCAGCCCAAAAGATGGCTCTCGCAGAGACGCGGAGGCGCAGAGAACGTCTTAAATAATTAAGCAGTGTCCATCCATGGGAAGCCTCTTGCGCCCTCTGTGGTGATTTCAGACTTTTTACAAGTTTGTCAAAATTGCTCAGTGGCGGAGCCCCGTCACCCCCGTGGGGCAAAAACCAGTGACCGGGAAAACCCTTGCATCCTTTGGCGGACTCAGGGACTAATAGACACCGCGTATCACTCGGACAACCCAAACCAAGGAGGGGGCCGTGGACGGCGGAACCATCATTGCCAAGACGCTGAAGCAAAAAGGCATACACCATGTCTTTACCCTGTGCGGGGGGCATATTTCGCCCATCCTGGTGAGCGCCAGACAAAGCGGCATCCGCGTGATCGATGTCCGGCATGAAGCCACCGCAGTCTTTGCGGCCGATGCCGCCGCCCGTCTCACCGGCATCCCGGGCGTGGCCGTGGTGACCGCCGGTCCCGGTGTCACCAACACCGTCACCGCCGTTAAAAACGCCCAGATGGCCCAGTCGCCCGTGGTGCTGCTGGGCGGGGCCGCGCCCACGGTACTCAAAGGCCGCGGGGCGCTTCAGGACATCGACCACCGCAGCCTGATGCAGCCTCTGGTCAAGGCCGCATTCACCATCCACCAGAACTGCGACATCGTTCCCACCCTGGACGAGGCCTTTGGTATCGCCGCCTCGGGCGTTCCCGGCCCGGTTTTCGTGGAATGCCCAGTGGATCTGCTTTATACCGAAGAGCTGGTGCGCAGCTGGTACCTGGGCGCCACCGGCGACGATGCACCGCAGGGCTTGCGGAAAAAACTCCAGCAGCTTTACCTCAAACACCACGTTGACCGGATGTTTGCCTGCGATATCAGCTCGGTCACCGCCGAGGGCAGGGAGGATGCCGACGATGACATCGACAGCCGTGCAGTCGCGGCCGCCATGAACCAGATCACCGCGTCCCAGCGCCCGGTCATTGTCATGGGCAGCCAGGCGCTGGCCCGCCCCGGGCTGTCGACCGAACTCGCCCGGGCGGTGGCGGCCATGGGCATCCCCATTTACCTTGCCGGCATGGCCCGTGGCCTCATGGGCGCCGGTCACCGCCTCCAGATGCGCCACCACCGCAGGGAAGCCCTCAAGGAAGCCGATCTGGTGATACTGGCCGGCATGCCATGCGATTTCAGACTTAACTACGGCAGGGCCATCAACCCTGCGGCCCGGGTGATTGCCATCAACCGGAGCCGCCAGGAACTCTTTCTCAACCGGCGCCCGGACACCGGCATCCACGCGGACGCGGGCGCATTCCTCTGCGCACTGGCACCGGTCGCCCCCGCTCCGGACCACGGCTGGGACACGTGGATCACGCTTCTCCAGCAGCGGGAAACGGCGCGCGATGCCGACATTGCCCGCCAGGCCGCGCAGGACACCGAGCACGTAAACCCGCTGACACTGCTTGCCGCCGTGGACCGCCACCTGGCCGATGACAGCGTCATCGTAGCCGACGGCGGTGATTTCGTCGCCTCTGCGGCGTACATCCTCAAACCGCGGCGGCCGCTGTCCTGGCTGGACCCCGGGGTATTCGGCACCCTGGGCGTCGGGGCCGGGTTCGCCCTGGGTGCGCGGATCCACCGCCCCGAGGCGGAAGTGTGGCTCATCTACGGCGACGGGGCGGCCGGCTACAGCCTGACGGAGCTGGACACCATGGTCCGCCACGGACTGCCGGTCATCGCCCTGGTCGGAAACGATGCTTCCTGGGCTCAGATCGCCCGGGACCAGATCGCGCTGCTGAAAGACGATGTGGCCACCGTCCTGCGCCCGACCGATTACCACGTGGTGGCGGAAGGGTTCGGTGCCCGCGGCCTGCTGCTGGAGCGCGCGGCCGACATTGAGTCGGTGCTCACCGAGGCCCGGCAAATCGCCGCCGCCGGCTCGCCGGTGCTCATCAATGCCCGCATCGGCCGCACCGATTTCAGAAAAGGGTCCATGTCCATGTAATTCAGCGGCGCAGGAAAAAGCAAGACATTGAACCGCGAAGTACGCCAAGGACGCGAAGTTTGTTCGAATCGGGTCGCCGGGGAAAAAGCCTCCCGGCTCACGATTCGAACAAAAGGGCTTGGCCCTGCGGGCATGATCGGCGTCCTGTGTTTTGAAAAGGTTTTTTACACGCAACCATCGACGGGATCGTAGTCCGGCGGAGCCGGGCACCCGATACCGTCGGTCTTTCTTCGCGTCCTTTGCGTACTTGCCTGCCCGCCGTAGCCTTCGGCGAAGGCTGGGAACGCAGCGGGCGGTTAGAGTGTTTTAAAATGGTCCATGACAGCGGTACAACTCTGAGCGATGATGCGGCACTGAAACGATCGGCCCTGATCGTGGCCGTTGTCAGCTCGTTTCTCACGCCGTTCATGATTTCCTCGGTGAACATTGCCCTGCCCGCCATGGCCCGTGACCTTGACATGGATGCGGTCACCACCAGCTGGGTCGCCACCGCCTACCTGCTGACGGCTGCCGTGTGCCTGGTGCCCGCTGGCCGCTGGGCCGACATCCACGGACGAAAACGTGTGTTTTTGCAAGGCATCGTTTTGTTCACAGCGGCGGCCCTCATATCCGGCCTGGCCCGATCATCGGCCATGATGATCGCCGCGCGCTGCCTCCAGGGAGCGGGCAGCGCCATGATCTTTGGAACGAGCATCGCCATTCTCTCTTCAGTCTATCCGCCCCATGAGCGGGGCCGGGTGCTGGGCATCGCGGTGGCCGCGGTCTACATGGGACTCTCCCTGGGTCCGTTTGCCGGAGGCGTGATCACCCACCACGTCGGCTGGCGATGGCTATTTTTCGCCGCAGTGCCGGCCGGCGTCTTTGTCATCGCCCTGGCGGTGATCATGCTCCGCGGGGAGTGGGCCGGGGCGGCCGGAGAATCCTTCGACATCCCCGGAACCCTGCTATACGCAGTGGGGCTCACGGCACTTCTGGGCGGCATGACGACGCTGCCGTCCCGGGTCGGCATGGCATCGTCGACGGTGGGCATGGTGACACTGGCGTGGTTTTTCGCCTGGGCCGCGCGCCGCCCGTCTCCGGTGCTGGACATCGCCCTGTTTCGCCACAACCGGGTGTTCGCATTCTCCTGCATGGCGGCCCTCATTCACTACGGCGCCACCTTTGCCGTCACTTTTTTGTTAAGTCTTTACCTCCAGCACATCCGCCATCTGACAGCCCAGGCCGCCGGCATGGTACTGGTGGCCCAACCCATAATGATGGCGCTCTTCTCGCCCATGGCAGGTAAGCTCTCCGACCGGGTTGAACCCCGGTACATCGCATCCTTCGGCATGGCCATCACGGCCATGGGGCTCGTCCTTCTGGCCGGAGTCGACGCCGCCACGCCCACGTGGGGCGTGCTGGGCACGCTGATGCTCATGGGCTTTGGGTTCGCCCTGTTTTCATCACCCAACATGAACGCCATCATGGGCGCCGTAGCACCACGGTTCTACGGCACGGCCTCGGGCATGGTGGGCACCATGCGGCTGCTGGGTCAGGTGCTGAGCATGGCGGTGGCGACCCTGCTTTTTTCCCTGATCATCGGCCCGCGGGCGCTGACGCCCGAGGTTTACCCAGAGCTTCTCCGGAGCATCACCATCGCCCTTTGGCTTTTCGCAGGTTTATGCACCCTGGGAATTGGCTTTTCAATGTTTCGCGGACGGCTTCGGGAGCTCGCCCCATGACGCGCCCGCGGCTTCTCATCACCGGCGCCGGCGGTCTGCTGGGGCATGCGCTTTGTGAAGCGGCGGCCAAGGACTGGGACGTTGCCGCCATGTGCCGGAAGACGCCACCGGCAGTGCCGGGCATTCGAAGCGTGTGGACGGATATCACCGACAAGCGGGATCTTGACGCCGTTTTCAGCCGGGAGCGGCCCCATGCCGTCATTCACGCGGCCGCCATGAGCCAACCCAACGCCTGTGAACTGGCGCCGGAGACCTCCGAGACCGTTAACGTGATCGCCTCGGCGCGTATTGCGGCCCGCTGTGCGGCCGCCGGCATCCCGTTGGTGTTTACCTCCACCGACCTGGTATTCGACGGCACGCGCCCCCCCTACGGTGAAACCGACCCGGTCAGTCCCATCTGCGTCTACGGCCGGCACAAAGTCGCCGCCGAGGCCCGGCTGCGTGAAATCCACCCGCCCGCCACGGTCTGCCGGCTGCCCCTGCTGTTTGGCTACGCCCCTTCCGGCGGTGGGTTTCTCGGAGAACTCATTCGCACCCTGGCGGCGGGCGGTCGCCCCACCCTTTTCATCGACGAAATCCGCACCCCCATCTTCACGCTGACGGCGGCCAGGGGGCTGCTGGCGATGCTTGCACACCCAGGACGCACCCTCCACCTTGGCGGCGGCCAACCGGTGAGCCGCCTCCATTTCGGCCTCCTGGTGGCGGCTCTGATGAACGTTCCGGCGTCCCGCATCACCCCTGCCCGGCTCGGTGCACTTGCCATGCCCGCGCCCAGGGCGCCGGATGTCTCCCTGGACATCCGCCGGGCCGAAAGCCTCGGATTCGATTCCGGAGACCTGCTTGACGACCTCACCGAGGCCGTGGAAAGATATCGGCACGCTTCCTTTTGAGCAGACAAAAGCCAGATCATATCTCCCGCAGGGGCGCAGGGGCGCTGAGAAAACCAGCCCCTGCATCGTTACGTTAGAGTAATTGCCAGAATAATGTTCCGTTTCATTCCTGAGATCCTCTCGGGGTCGGGGTCGATATCGGGATCGATATCGATGTGTTCCAAGGCCGATAGCGATTTCGATGCTCACCAGGAGGTGTTGTGCAAACGGAACGTATTTATGTCACAATAGCTCTAAAATCACGGTTCTGGGCGCATACCGAGCCAGCGCCATGCATCCGCAGCAGCGGGGTACCGGAAAATGCATTCGCCCGTTTTCGCTATTTCTTTCTCTGCGTCCCTGCGCCGCTGCCGGAAACATCTCTTGGGTTTCCGCACTACCGGAACGCCCGAGTTGAGGCCCCGGCGCTTATCCTTGCCACCGAACGGGAATGACTTTACAACGCCGGGGCGCGCATTAATGTATGCCCTGCCCGGATCGGTTCACCGGGATGGCCATACCCTCATTAAAAAAGGCAACATCCCGGCGCTGAGCGTCGCGCGCCGGGATGAGAAAGGAATGGATATGAGCGTACTCGTTGCAAAACCGGCACCCGATTTCACGGCGCCCGCAGTTATGCCCAGCGGGATCATCGAAGACCAGTTCGCCCTGAGCAGCCTCAAGGGCAAATACGTCGTGCTCTTCTTCTGGCCCCTGGACTTCACATTCGTCTGCCCTACCGAGATTCTGGCCCACGAGCACCGCATCGCCAAGTTCAAGGAGCAGGGGGTCGAAGTAGTGGGCATCTCCATCGATTCCCAGTTCACCCATTTTGCCTGGCGCAATACCCCGGTCAAGGAAGGCGGCATCGGGGAAGTCTCCTTCCCCATGGTGGCCGACATCAATCACACCATCTGCCGGGCCTACGGAATCGAACACCCCGACGGCGTGGCGCTCAGGGCCTCCTTTCTCATTGACCGGCAGGGCATCGTTCAGCACCAGGTGGTCAACAATCTGCCCCTGGGAAGAAATGTGGACGAAATGCTGCGCCTGGTGGACGCGTTGAAGTTCCACGAAGAAAACGGCGAGGTCTGCCCGGCCGGATGGCAGAAAGGCGATGCCGGGATGACGCCCTCCAGCGACGGCGTGGCCGACTATCTGAAGACCAAAGCGGACGTCCTGTGATGTCGCACAGACTCCCCATCGCCGCTGCAACCGGTCTGGGTTCAATGCCCTTTACCGATCCCGACGAGGCGCTGGCCCGGGTGGCGCGCTTTTTCCCGGAAATCCCCTATTGGCCGCAACTGCCGCGAAAAAATGCGGCGGAAGGCCTGGTCCTTCAGGTCCTGCACTTCTTTGAAGAAACCGGCCTGATCCGGATCGATGGGGACCGGGCGGTGTTTCTCACGCGACGCCCCGACTGGCCCGAGCGGCTCACCGATGCCTACACCACCCTGATGGCGGCTGAAGCCGGGGAATCGGCCGCCCTGGACCGTTTCGGTCTGCACCCGGATTCGGCCAGCGGTTTCTTCCGTTTCCTTGAAGTTTTTCACGAAACCGCCCCCGGGGCGGCCTGGATCAAAGGCCAGGTGGCAGGCCCCCTCACCGTGGGCTTTCAGGTGACAGACCAGGACGGGCGGATGGCCTTCTACGACGATACGCTTCGGGACATCCTCCTTCAGTCCATTGCCTTGCACGCCCGGTGGCAGTGCCGTAAACTGGCCGCACTGGGACGGCCGGTCATTCTTTTCGTGGACGACCCCTCCATTGCCGCTTTCGGGAAGTACAACCACATCACCCTCGAGCGGGAAGCGATCATGGCGGCCATCGAGCCCATTTTCACCGCGATTCACGGCGAGCAGGCCGCGGCCGGGCTTCACAGCTGCGACGGGGCCGACTGGACCCTCGTCACGGAAAGCAGCGCCGACATTTTAAGCCTGGATGCCTATCAGTTCGGCCACACACTTTCGGTCTATGCCGATCACTGCCGCCGCTTTATCCGCCGCGGCGGCACCATCGCCTGGGGCATCGTACCCACCATGGCCGCGGCCGACGACGAAACGGTGCAAGGTCTGCTTGACCGGCTGATAACGCTCTGCGAAACCCTGTCCGACGAGACGGTCCCGGCGAAGCAATTTCTCCAACAGGGGCTGGTCACACCGGCCTGCGGCACCGGACTGCTTTCGCCGGATCTGGCCGATACCATCTTCACTCTGACCGCCGGCGTTTCCGAGGCCGTGCGCCGCTTCGTGGCCGCGCGATGACAGAACAAGTGTAAAACCATTGGCGGGGTCGTAGGCAACAGTTCGATTGCAAAATCACAGGAGTAAACGATCATGAAGCACATTCGGTTCAGTCAGACCCTTTTGGCCCTCGGTCTCTGGTGCGCCGTGGCGATCGCGGCACTGAGCGCCCCGGCCGCGGCGGCATCCTCCGCAGTGACCGCCGTGACCTCGACGGCGGCATTCGACGCGGCCATCACCGGCGGCGACCGCCTGGTCTTGGTGGAGTTCACCGCCGACTGGTGCGCCCCCTGCCGAAAGGTGGCGCCCATCATTTCTGCCATCGCTGCCGAGAACCCGAACATCCGGGTGTATGTCGTCGATGTGGATAATAACGGCGAGCTGGCCGCCCGCGAAGGTATTCGGGGGATTCCCTACGTCGCATTCTACCGAAAGGGACAAAAAGTCTATGACCTGGTGGGTCTCCACGCGGAATACCGCTATCACCAAGCCATCCGGCAGCTCGACGCTGCTGCGAGCGATGCGGCCGACGGCGATATCGTCAACGGCGTCCGTGTGATCCGCCGGCCCGCCGCCGCAACCATAGACTCGATCTATGTCTATCGCGGCGAGACCGTGCTTCTGAGCATGGCACCCGCCGACACCGCGTACGCCATCCACATCCCCGGCCTCTCCGTGTCAGCTGAAAACACCGCAGCCAAACCGCTGGACATCCGCTTCAAGGCAAAATCCGTGGGGGTCTACCCGATCTACTGCAACGGCGCCTGCCCCACCGGCGACGGCATGCAGACCGGGCGCATCGTGGTGATGCCCTATGCCGAAGCCGCCGAGACCGCTGATACCAGCTACACGGAGGTCTCCGCGGCCGAGGCGCGGCAGTTGATCTCTGCGGAAAACCCGTTCATCCTGGACGTGCGCACCCCCATGGAATTTAAAAGCGGATACATCCCGGGGGCGGTGCTGATTCCGGTCCAGCAACTGGCCGACCGGATCGGCGAGATCGCTTCCCAGCGTGACCGCAAAATTCTCATCTACTGCCGCTCGGGCAATCGCAGCACCGTGGCCGCGGAAATCCTCCACCGCGCCGGGTTTCGCGCCGTGTGGAATTTGCGACACGGTATACTGGAATGGCAGGCCGCGGGTTATCCTGTGACAACGCCCGGGTAGACGCGCCGATGGCACAGCCAGGAACCAAGTTTCGCGCATCAGTCTTCGATCTGCGAGCTGCGCCGAAAAAGAAGACCCCAAGTGCGCATAGAAAAACATTTTATATCAATTTGTTAGCTTTGCGATCTCTGCGGCTTTGCGAAAGATTCGGACTTTTTACGGGGCTATCAAAACTGGGTCGTTAGAGATTTATTTTTGTGCCATTTTGGCACCCGGAAAAGGAGATTATCGAGCGATCCGACGGCGGCCGCGATCTTCTTCTACCCGTGTCGGAATCGCCGGATGAGTCTGTAAGTACTGTGCGCCGGTCGCCCCCCGCGCGGGGGCGTGGATTGAAACTACGGTTGGCGATTCAATGGCATCGCTGATACGGCCAGATCGATCTTGAAATTGGAAATGATCAATGTAAGTGTAAGTTTACATAAAAACCATCAGCCGGCTCGCCTGGATTGGCTGGAACCGGAAATCATCTGTGGCACTGATTTTTGGGGGACATTTATGTTCGGCTTTCTGAAAAACCTCGACCAAGACCTCCGCAAGGCGTTGATGATCCAATTGAGGGACCTGTGGACACATACCTCCACGGCCATCGAAGGCAACACGCTGACTCTGGGTGAAACCGCCTTTGTTCTTGAAGAGGGGCTGACCATTTCAGGCAAGCCACTAAAGGATCATCAGGAGGTGGTGGGGCATGCCCAGGCCATTGACATGGTTTACGATTTCCTGAAAAGGGAAAGTGCGTTCACGGAAACAGATCTGTTCGCATTGCACAAAGCGGTTCAGACCGAAGTCGTTGTGGATGTGTATAAGCCCGTCGGTGGATGGAAAAAGGAGCCGAATTCTACCGTTGGCGTCGTCAATGGACGACAGGTGATTTTTGAATACGGCCGGCCGGCAGATGTACCCCGGCTGATGGCGGCGTGGTTTACGTTGTATCGCAATTTGGCCCGGGCCCTCCGCCCTGGAGACGACCAGACTGCGTTGAACGCCTATGTACGCCTGCACATCGGGTTCGTGCGGATTCATCCGTTTTTTGATGGCAACGGCCGGTTGGCCCGGCTGGTTTCCAATCTGCCGGTTTTGAAAGCAGGGCTTCCCCCCATTATCATCCCCAGGGAAAAGCGAAAGGCCTATATTGAAACGTTGTCGGCATATCATTTCGCCGTGGGGCAGATCCGGGCTGGCGATGAACTGGTGCCGGAGATAGAAGCATTGCAGCATTTTACCCTGTTTTGCAAAGAAGCCTGGGAAGCGTCCATGACGCTGGTGCGTGAAGCGCAAAAAAAGCAGCAAAATAGGTTATGAATTGCAGGTCGGTGACATCGGCGATCGTCTGGAAGTGGCGGTCCCGGTTCTGCGGGGCCGCGTTGTTTTGGATGCGATGCAGGCCGAAGCCGGTTACGGGACGCTCAATGATTATTTGACGCCGGGATCATTTTGCGGCCGGGGTTTGGCCCTTTTGGCCATGATTACGACCCCGGTCAGAGCCAGAATAAGCCCCAAAAGAGTCGCAGCGGCCCCTGCCTGCCAGCGCCAGGGAGAGAAGTGAAACCGAACCTGATGATGGCCTGCGGAGACGAAAACGCCCATGAACCCACCATTGACGCGCTCCAAGGAGGCCGGTTGTCCATCGACGGAAACCTGCCAGCCCGGGTACATGGTTTCCAGGAAAACCACGAGACTCCGAACGGGGCTTTGTACTTCAAGATCTGCCCGGCGGGAAGATCGTTCGATTTTCCCGACCAGCCCCGGTGCCATTGACGGGCCTTGATCCGGCAGTGGCCCCGTGCGTCCTTTTCCGGAAACAACGGCATGCACGGCAGGATCGAAATCGGATCCGCTAAGGATTGACACCCATTCGGCGTCATCCGCCACAAAATTCCAATCCTGTACAACATAGCACCGGGGACGCGTCTCCGGTACGCGATAGATATAGACCGGGGAAGCCCCCGGGGTTACATGCACCAAATCCATTTGATCGGACGCCAGCGGATAAGGAGACACCGTGTACTGAACCCCGAAAAATCGCAGGGCCTTTATACCCTCCGCGGATAAAAACTCCTGGAACCGGCTCGCCCCGCGATGACGCAGGGAATAACCGGCACGAATGTCATTGATCCCGAACTGCATGGATATGGGGTCCACCAGACGCTCGATCAGTGCAAGGGTGACGGATGACGGCTGATCCTTCCGGCGGGACCGGTTAATACCGGGGGGGTCGAAAGCCAGTATGCGCGGCGCGGCGCCGGTAGCCGTGGTACCTTGCCCAAGAAGCCATCGGGCCGCCGGCGGTGGCCGGAGAAGCCGGTTGGCATCGAGGGTCTGATTCACGTCGACATGAGCGACGAACAGTTCCACGGCCAGCAGGCCGATCAACCCAAACGATTTGATGCGGGCGGCAGCGCTGCCGGCGCACAACACAAAAGCGACCAGGCCGAAACCCAGCCCCAGAGTGATCTTCTCTTTTAAAAAAATGGCCTGAAACGAGGGACCCGGGCCTGCCGGGCCGAGAACGATGTGCGCTGCGCTCATCCAGCCCGCGAGGGCAACGGCAAAAAATCCTACCCCGACGAGTTGGAACCGCACGGATAACCTGCCGCCCGCCACAATGCGATCGAAACCGAAAGCGGCCAACAAACAGATCGACAGGTGGGAAAGAAGGAAAAATTTTTCGGGAAACCGAAACTGCGAAAAAACCGGCATTTGAAAAAGCCACCGATACAGCGTCGAGTGACGTCCCAGAGCCAGCCCTATGCCGAGGACGCAAAGAAAAAGGAAAACGAGCCGTCCCCGGGACGGGGTTCGCATCGCCGCCCAGGCCAGCAGCAACGTCGTGATACCCAGGTGGATGCTGAAAATGTAGGGACCCTGTTTTTCCCAAAAACCGTATCCCCAGCCAATCGACGATTCGGCGCTGACAAAACCGTGAGGAATAAACAGACTTAGCAGGGTTCCCGGCTCCATGGACCATTTGGTAGCCGCCTCGAACGACAACCCCTGGGTTCGATTCGAAAAGGATAGAAATTCCCAAAACGGAAGTATCTGGACCATGGCCAGAAAGACGCCGACAATGCCGGCACCGACCAGGTAGTAAAGATCCCGGATCGAAGCCCCTTTTGGTGCGGTCAGGGGCAGAAATGCGCAGAAACCGAATGTCAGCACCGTGATCTGCGGTTCTCCACCCAACCACAGCAGGGCACTGGCGATACCGGTCATCAGCATCCAGACACTTTTGTGCGGCCAACCCGGCTTATCGACCAGTTTCTTGAACGCCAGCAGCACCCACGGCATGTACGTGGTCGAATTGAGCATGATCGGCAGGTGCCCCAGAGAGATGAAGAACCCGCCATAGGTAAAAGCGATCGCTGAAAACACGGCTGCAGGGACTGAAACGGCGAACTGCCGGCTCAGGGCAAAAACGCCGAATGAAGCCACCCAAAAATGGCTGACGATAAAAAAGTTAAAACCCCATATTCCTGGCAAGGGGAGACTGATCAAGTGGAGCAGGTCGAAGGTATAGGCCTGGGGATTTGCGTAATGGGGAAGGCCTGTGAACAGCAGCGGATTCCACAGCCCCGGCCAGTGGCCTTTTAACCAGAGATGGTTGGGAATCTCCTCATAGGCCATATCCATCTGAAAAAAGGTCTGTGCACCAAAGAGCACCGGATAAAAGAAAACAAGCGGCAGCAACGCCAGGATAACAATGTCTATCTTGCTTTCTGTTTCCACATCAACCGGCCATTTTCGCTGAAAAGAGTGAAATCGCCCCGTAGCGGACTGCGGGCGAAGCGCGCGCTGTGCCGGCTCAGATGCTGGCCCCGAACCGTTCCCTGATCAGGACCCACAGCGCGTGAAAAAAGTCGGGCCACCTGATTTTTTTCCCCTCCGCCCAGGTCCGGGGATTGTATCGAATGGGGATTTCCTTGATCTTGATGCCTTTTCGGGCGACTTTGGCGGTCACCTCGGGACAGAATTCGAACCGCCGTGCCTTCAGCGGCAAGCTGGCAAGCAGCGCTCTGTCGAAAAGCTTGTAACATGTTGGCTCATCGGTCAACTGCAAGCCAAAAAGCAAATTGGTCACGAGCGTCAGTGCTCTCCCCCCGATATAGGCGAGGGCGGAAGAGTGCCTTCGATTATCGGGATTCAGAATCCGTGATCCGTAGACAACGAGGAGCGATTCTTTCACCGCAGTAGAGACCAGCCGTGGAATGTCTTCAGGGTCATATTCAAGGTCGGCATCCTGAATCAGGACGTAATCTCCAGAGGCGACTTCGATCCCGGCTCTTACGGCAGTGCCCTTGCCCTTGTTTTTTCCGAGGAACACCACCCGGTAACGTTCTTTTTGAGAATCAAGATATTCCCTGGAGCCATCCGTGGAACCGTCATCCACGAAAATGATTTCCTTTTCGGTGCCCTCGATCTGCATCGCCTCGATGCGGCTGATCAGGACCGGAAGTGTGCGGCATTCGTTGAAAACCGGAATGATGATGGAGAGCCGCAATGGCTTTCATTTCCTTTCACAAACTCGATGGACAGCGACAACCGGAAATGTGAAGCGGCCTGAAAGCCCGCCAAAAGGCTCGGTTCCAGTATCGCTCCAAAAATTGAAAATTTAGAGGGAACCATATCAGATATATGGCGAACATCAAGGCACCAGCGTTCATTTTCGGCAATGACAGGCATTACCGGAATCGTATCGACATTTCGCTGCCATGCGCTGGTTGTTCTCGATAGGCCAGATGCCTGCTATCCTTAACGATCATCGCGCTATGTTGAACTGACGGCATTATATAGGAAGCGAACCCGGGCGTCCGGCCAGGCAATGGTTGACACGATTCCGGCTTTACGGGCATACTCACGGCAAATTGAGCGCTGTTTCCCGGGAGGCAGACATGATCACGTTCCGGCATCACTTTTGTCTCACAGTTGTTTTCGCCATCCTGGCGTTGAGCTTCGGATCGGCGGCAGCGGAAGACGACATGCCGATCCGGTTCCGCTACGCGTTTGTGGCATTCAACCCGTCCCCTGCCGGCGGCGAGCTAGTCCCCATCACCCAGGACACGGCACTCGCCTCCGGAGACTACTTCAAATTCTATATCGAAAAAGACGCCCCCTGCCATATCTACCTGGTCTATCTGAGCGCAGAGAAAGAAATCCATCTGCTCTTTCCGACCAATTTCAGCCAGGGCACCCCGCCGCCCGAAGTGGCCGTCCCCTATTACGTGCCGCATGGAAAGCACTGGTTTCGTCTCGACACGAATACGGGGGAGGAGCGCTTCTACCTGCTGGCATCCAGCGATCGCCTCATTGCATTGGAAGAGCTCTTCACCGGCCTGGCGACGGCGACCGATGACGCGGACAAGGACCTTCTCCGGGTAAAGATCAAGGGAGAAATCCGGCGCCTGCGGTGGGAAAATCGAAACTTTCAGCGGGCGGCCGAGCGGCCGGTGGCCATCATGGGCCAGCTCAGAGGGCTTCCCGGCAACGACATGCCGCCCCCGCAGAAGGTATCCGATCTGGCCACCATGATCAGCAGTCAAAACTTCTACAGCAAGGCGTTTACCATTGACCACCGGTAAACGGGCATCGGCAGGCCTCTTTCTGGCGATTGTCGCCGGTGCGTTCATAGCCGCCTACCTGCACACCCTGCTGCTGCCCGGTGTTTTCACGACATGGGACCGGCAGAGCACCGATCAGCTCTTTGTGCTGCGCGACCGGTGGCAGGGCTTTCTGCCCCCACTGGATCCTCGGGTGGCCCACCTCGACCTGAACAACAGCACCGTCGCGACCTTGGATCAATTTTACCTCGACCGGTCCCACTTTGCCCGCGTGATACAAAACCTGGGCACCATGGATGTGGCCGCCCAGATGTGGGACTTCATTTTTGCCGCTCGAGATACGCCGGCCCACGACCAGGCCATCATTGCGGCGACGGCCGCCGCCGGCAACGTCTACTTCGGCATGGCCCTGACCTTGAGCCCTTCGACCATGGGGCCGGACGGCGCCACCCCGGCACCCCCTGCGACAGCGGGCGCGGTGTGGCACCCGCCGGTGGATGGCGGCGAAGGATCGCTCCTTGCCGGCGTGAATCCGCTGCCCACCTTCCAGGAACTGAGCCGGGCTGCCCGAGGCATCGGGTCTTTGAGCGTCACCTTCGACCGGGACGGCGTGCTGCGCCGGGTCCCGCTGCTGGTGCGCTACGGCGGCGGTGTGGTGCCGATTCTGCCGCTTCGGGTGGCGTGTGACCTGCTGAAGGTGCCGCCGGAACGCATCGTCGTAAGACCCGGAGACAGCATCACGTTGACCGGGGCGCTCACCCCTGGAAGCCTGTCGCCCATGGACATCCGGATCCCCATCGATCGCCGCGGCAACATGATCGTCAACTACGCCGGCCCCTGGGGGCGCATGCCCCACTACAACATGGCCGACATCCTCACCGCCTCGGCCGACCGGGACCTGCTCGAAATGTGGGGAGAAGAGTTGCGCGGGAAGATTCTCGTCATCTCGGACATCACCACCGGGGCGGCCGATCTGGGCACGGTACCCGGTGATGCCGCTTATCCCTTGAGCGGCGTGCATGCCAATATCATCAACAGCATTCTCACCGGGAGATTTCTGAGGGAAATCAGCGCCGTGGGCATGATCGCCATCGAGGCCGCCCTGATGCTCGCCGTCTGGATGCTCTCTCTGCGGTGTTCATCGGTGGCCTTCGGGATCGGCAGCATCCTGATGAGTCTCGGATACATCGCCTTTGCTGTCGGCGTGTTTCTGCACATCGGCCTGATCGTGAGCATCGTCCGCCCGCTGCAGATGATGATGTTCTCAGTCGGAGGCATCTTAATGGCCCGCTACGTGTCCGAGGAGCGGGAAAAAATAGAAAGCCTGCGTGAGCGCGACCACATCCGCGCCACCTTCGGCCGCTACCTCAGCAACGAAGTGGTGGAAGAGCTGCTGGCCGCACCCGAAGGATACCAGACCGGCGGCGAATCCCGCGTCGTCACCTTCCTGGTGGCGGACCTGCGCGGCTTTACCGCCATGACCGCCGCCCTGGTTCCGGAAACCGTCATCGACATCCTCAACCGGTTCCTGGCGGCCATGGTGCCGATCATTGCCCGTCATCGGGGCACGGTGGATGAAATCCTGGGCGACGGGCTGCTGGTGTTTTTCGGCGCGCCGATCCCGCGGGACAATGATGCGCGCCGGGCGATCGTGTGCGCCGTGGAAATGCAAAACGCTCTGGATGGGTTGAACGCCGCCCAGCGACACAACGGTCTGCCGGCGTTGGAGATGGGCATCGGCATTCATACCGGCACGGTGGTGGTGGGTACCATCGGCTCGCAAACCCGTGCCAAATACGGCGCAGTGGGCAGCGCCATCAACACGGCCTTCCGGATAGAATCCCATTCGGTGGGCGGGCAAGTGCTCATCAGTGAGGCCACCCGCACCGCAGTGGGCGATGCGGTGATCATCCGCGAGCGGATGCAGGCTCGGTTTAAGGGCCTCGATGGGGTCACGACGATTTACGACATTGCCGGCGTATCGGAAGCGGCAGGGCCCGTGCTGGCGCCGACCAAACCGCAGGTTCTCACGCCGCTGACCGAGGCCCGCAGTGTCCGGTGCTTTGTGATCTGCGACAAGGAAATCGACGAAACACCGCTGCCCGGGCAGGTGATTGCCGCGGGAAATGACGTCATCGATCTTCGGCTCGACGCTGCCGTGCCGCTGTTAACGGATCTCAAAATTCTCTTCGATGAACCGGCGGAGGGCGCCTCTGGGGAACGATACGGCAAGGTGACCGACGAAATCCGGGAAACGGGCGCGCTGCGCGTCACCCTCACCGGCCGGTTTTTCCGCTAAGGACCGGCAGGGTCCTCCTGAATGTGCGCTTTGGCGCTCCACCGGCATTGCGCTTTTCAAATACCCGCCACAGGGTCTGATGAACCAAGGTGATGCAAAGCATTGACTGGAAGGCCGACGCCGGTTCTGATACAAAGTCATTACCAGATAGACCCGTGGGCCCCCGCCGGAGGAAAACGCGACATGACACCACTCAGCCCCAAAACCGTTCACCGAAAGCTCATCATCCGGGTGCTGGCAATGGGTATCGCCATTGCCGCCATCGTCGGGTTCGGCATGTGGACGAGCGAAAAAAACGCTATCGGCCGTGACATCCTGGCCGGGGCCGAGGCCGGATTCGGATTGCTGAACGAGGGGATCCGTCCGCTCCTGGACGCCCCCCGGCAGCTTCCCGCAGAACGACTCCGGCAGGCGCTGGCGCTGGCCATGAGCCAGCGCCGCGCCAATCCCCTGGGTCGGTTTGTCTGGATCGGCGTCTACGATTTGAAGGGGCGGCCGGTGGCCAGTGCCATCGACGATGCGATCATGCCCGTGAACGGCCTGAGCGATGTGGTGGGCCGGCAGGGCCTGCGCCTTGAAAAATACAGCACCCTGGCCTTCGAGGTCGTCATGCTCTCCGGCACGCCCTACATCCGCATCATCTCACCGCTGAAAAACGATCTGGGAGATCTTGCCGCCTACGGGGAAACGGTATTTGCCGTGGCGCCGGAAGTACTGAACGCCATCCGGGCGCGGGCGATCCGCCGGGGACTCATATCGGCGGCCGTGGTGCTGCTCACGGCTGCGCTGATCTACCCGGTGGTACTGACCCTGCTCAACCGGGTCACCGCCCTTTCGACGCGGCTCTTTGAGGCCAACCTTGAAATCCTGAAAGTCCTGGGCAGCGCCATCGCCAAACGCGACAGCGACACCGACGCCCACAATTACCGGGTCACCCTGATCGCCGTGAAGCTAGGCGCCGCCGTCGGTCTGGGCGACGACGACATGCGCCGCCTTATCAAGGGTGCCTTTCTCCACGACGTTGGGAAAATCGGCATTCAGGATGCCATCCTCCACAAACCCGGACGTCTCGACGAAAACGAATTCGCCGTCATGAAACAGCACGTCCCCTACGGGCTGGAAATCGTCGACAAAGCCGAATGGATCCGCGATGCCGTCGACATCGTCGCCTATCACCACGAAAAGTATGACGGTTCGGGCTATGGCAGCAGCATGAAAGGCACCGACATCCCCTTGGCGGCCCGTATTTTTGCCATCGCAGACGTCTTCGATGCGCTCACCTCGCGGCGCCCTTACAAGGAGCCCTTCTCCCTGGAAAAGACCATGACCATCATCGGCGAAAGCCGGGGCTCTCATTTTGACCCGGCCCTGGTGGACACCTTCGCCGCCATGGCTGCCGATATTTACGAAACCTACGCCGGCCGCGAAGATGACGGTCTGCGCCGGGAGTTGGACGAGATCATCCACCGGTATTTCTATACCGCCTGAGTCCGTGTGACCGATGCCGAATCCAGCACCCGAAGGTGGCGCACGCATCGTGTACGAGCGGATTTCACCTATCCCCGTTATGTGATGGAACTACTCGATTTCAGCTCACGTGACCATAAAAAACAGCTAAAACCGACTCTCGCGCGGAGGCGCAAAGGCGCAGAGGAAAACGAACGTTGAACATCGAACATCCAACGTCGAATGATGAATGGAAAAACCAGTTGGGCGTTCATCTTTTTCCGCAATTCTCTGCGTCTTGGCGCCTCTGCGCGAAAACGGTTTTGGCTGTCGTTTTTGGTTTATTGGAACCGGCACAGGCAAGGATATGAAGAAAGCACCGCATGATGATGCAAACGCTGCCACGCCGGTGATATTCCTCGACCGGATCACCGTGCGGGTGCGGGACCGGCACATCCTGGCCGGCACCACCTGGCGCATTCTTCCCGGCGCGCAGTGGGCCGTGATCGGGCCCAACGGTGCGGGCAAATCCACCCTGGTCAAGGCCGCCGCCGGCCTGGCCCCGGTGGTGGCCGGCACGGCACACCGTGACGGGATACCCGGTGGCCGGATCCCCACAGGGTACCTCTCCTTCGAACGGCACCGGGATCTCATCGCCCGGGAAGACGGGATGGATCACGCCCGGCATTTCAGCGGACGCCTGGACGATGTCACCACCGTGAACCAGTGGCTGGGGACAGCGCCGGGCGCCGCGGCCGACTTCAGCGGCACGGTGCTGGACATCACCCACCTCGGGGGCCGCCCCATCCGCCACCTGTCCACCGGAGAAATACGGAAAGTACTTCTGTTTGATGCCTTGCGCCGGGCACCCCGCCTGCTCATCCTGGACGAACCCTTCGACGGCCTCGATCCGCCCAGCCGCCAGCAGCTTCGCGCCGCCATCGAAACCCTCATGCAGCGCGGGCAGCAGGTCATCCTGGTAACCCACCGAATGGCGGATCTGCCCCGGGGGATCACCCACGTACTGGAAGTGCGCGACGGGGCGGTCTTCCGGCAGGGCCCCATCGCGGACATGGACGTCCCGGGCTCCGAACGCCTCAGGAAGGATATCCCTGCGATCGCCCCCGCCGCGCCCCTGCGCCGTCGCTCGCGGTCCGTGGAACCCGCGTCCGCCCCGCTCATCGATATGCGGCGGGTGACGGTGGCCTACGGCGCGCAGGTGATCCTCAAGCAGGTCGACTGGCGGGTGATGCCCGGAGAAAACTGGGCCGTGGCCGGTCCCAATGGTGCGGGAAAATCAACGCTGCTCAGCCTGGTGACCGCCGACAACCCCCAGGCCTACGCCAACGACATCCGGCTCTTCGGCCGACGTCGGGGCAGCGGGGAAAGCATCTGGGTGATCAAGGCCCGTATGGGGCACGTCTCCAGCGCGGTACAGATCGGCTACCGCACCGGCATCACGGCTGAAAACGTGGTGGTGTCCGGCTTTTTCGACAGCATCGGGCTGTTTCGGCAGGCCACGGCCGCCCAGCGGCAAACCGCGCAACTGTGGATGACGCGGCTGGGCATCGGTCACCTGGCGGCGCGTCCCTTCGACCAGCTCTCCCACGGCGAGCAGCGGATGGTGCTCCTCACCCGGGCCATAGTCAAAGATCCGTCACTGCTCATCCTCGATGAGCCCTGCCAGGGGCTGGATCCTCAAAACCGCCTGCGGGTTCTCGATCTGGTCGAGCGCATCGGCAGCCGCACGGCGGCCACGGTCATCTTCGTGACCCACTACCCCGAAGAGATCATGCCCTGTATCACCCACGAACTGGTCTTCGAATTGGCGCCGGAGGGCGGCTACCGCACCGTGGCGCGCAGTCGCTGACCGGATGACCGGACAACCCCGAAAGCGAAGAACATTTGACAGGATTTACAGGATATGGGCGGCCTGCGGCCGAACGGCAAGAAATGCTTTGAAGGGTGTTTCCGTGTACCGGCCCGAAGGGCATATGGGACGCGGATAACGCAGATAAAAAGGGCGGCTGCGCCGTGAAAGCAACTGCAAAAGCGAATGAACCGCGGATGACGCGGATGACGCAGATGGGCGCAAACGGTATAAGACGGCCTGCGGCCGCCGAGGGCATCCGCCTTCGCCAAGGCTACGGCGGACAAGGTACCGGGCGCCGTTTCTTTTGGTTCTTTTCTTTGGGCGAGCAAAGAAAAGAACGGCTTTCTCTCGCATCAGGCTTCGCGATCGACGCTTCGCCCGACAAACCGCCCTGACCGGAAAAACGCAGAGGATGGAAAAACAACACCCAAAGGCAACTGCAGAACACAGGAACCCGGCAAAGGCCTATTGACCTATTGACAAGCTGCCTGGCACGCCAGATGATATGCGCGTTGCGATCGTGCCACCGCCAGCCGGCCTCTGGTCGCAGGAGAGAATCATAATAACTTTTTTTCCGCGCCCTCAGCGCGGCTGCGTAGATATCTGGTTCTTACGTGGCGGCCAGCATCATCTCCCTCTTAACCCTGCAACATGGACGGATTCATGGACCCCAAGACACAGACCGTCATCGACCTTTTCGGCCGGATCAACGCCATCCCGAGATGCTCAAAAAACGAGGCGGCCATCTGCCGGTGGCTCGAGCAGTGGGCCGGCGATCACGGATTCCCGGTTCGACGCGACGCCGTCGCCAACCTCGTCATCGATGTTCCGGCCACCCCCGGATATGAATCCGCCCCGCTGGTGGTCTTCCAGGGCCATGTGGACATGGTCTGCGAAAAGCGCCCAGAGGTGGTGCACGATTTTACCAAAGACCCCATCACCCTGGTCACCGACGGTGACTGGCTCAAAGCCGACGGCACCTCTCTGGGTGCCGACAACGGCATCGCCGTGGCGCTGGCCATGGCCCTTGCCACCGATAACACCATCGACAGGCCGCCCATGGAACTGCTCATGACCGTGGACGAGGAAACCGGACTGACCGGCGCCATGGAACTTAAGCCGGGCTTTGTCAAAGGAAGGATTCTTCTCAATGTCGACTCGGAAGACGACGGCGTTTTCACCGTGGGCTGCGCCGGCGGCAAAGACGCCACGGTGTCGCTAACACTGGAGACTTCGCCGGTGCCTGAATCATGGTCGTTTTTCCGCGTCGCCGCCGGCGGTATGCAGGGCGGCCATTCGGGCATCGACATCGCGAAACACCGGGCCAATGCCAACAAAATCCTGGCCCGCGCCCTGGACCACCTGCGACAGCACCACGACGTGCGGCTGGTCGAAATGACCGGGGGCACCGTCCACAACGCCATACCCCGCGATTCTGCGGCGGTTTTCACAAGCCCGGCATCGGTAGACGCCCTGAAAACGCTCCTGGTTCCTTTGGCGCAGGCGTTGCGTTCGGAATACCATACCACCGAACCCGACATGCGCCTCACGGTGACTGCGGAATTGCCGCCGTCGACCGGTGCGGCCGTTTCGCTGGAACAGAGCCGGCGCATCATCGATCTGCTCATGGCCCTGCCGACGGGGGTTTCGGAATTTTCTCCCGATATCGACGGTCTGGTGGAAACCTCGAACAACCTGGCCGTAGTGAAAACGGCCGACGGCAAGCTCGAAGTACTCTCCAGCCAGCGCAGCTCGGTGCCCTCCAGGCTGACCGCCATCTGCCGGCGCGTGGAAAGCCTTGCCAACCTTGCCGGCGCCGGCATCTCCTGGGACACCGGCTATCCGCCGTGGCCGCCGGACATGGCCTCGCCGCTGCTGGCCCGTTGTAAAAACGTCTACCGCGATACCTTCGGCGCCGAACCAGTGGTGGAAATCATCCACGCCGGCCTGGAATGCGCCGTCATCGGTTCGGTCTACCCGGGGATGGACATGATCTCGTTCGGCCCCACCATGAAAAACCCGCACTCTCCCGACGAGCGCCTCTACCTGCCCTCGGTAGACAATATCTGGAAGTTTCTGGTGGCCTTGCTCGCGTCGTTTAAGGAGTGATGTTTACCCCGTAAATATTCCTTCGCCCGTCATGCCGGACTTGATCCGGCATCCAGCAGCGCTACCAGCTGTAATCGGGGTTTCGATAGGCCCTGGCTTCCGCATGAAGTCAGGTACCAGTATCTGAAATGGCCGGATCCCGGCCTTCGCCGGGATGACGGGAAAGTGCGTATTGCGGTCCCATCGGTGATGCCTTCCTGCAATAAAGACTTCGTGCAAAACCCGCGGCAACACCGAAGCCATTTCAGCTTTCCAAGTCAACCGTCTCCACCAGTACGGTCGCCGTCCCCTGCTCATAAAAACCCAGTTTTTTGGCGGCTCCCGCGCTCAGATCGATAATCCGGCCTTCGATGAAGGGACCGCGATCGTTCACCCAGACGATGATGCTGCGCCGGTTGCTCAGGTTGGTCACCCGCACGAAGACCGGCAGCGGCAGGTGTTTGTGGGCGGCGCTCAGCCCATCTGGATTGAAGGCCTCCCCGTTGGCGGTCATGTGCCCGTCCTGCTGACGATAGGTTTCATCCCCGTACCAGGATGCGATGCCTTTTTCGCGGTAGGTTTCTGCCTGAGCGACCGTCATGGGCACGTAGCGCTTGCCGCGGACCACGTAAGGCGCGTTCTTGACGCGCCCCTGGGCGATGGCCTCCTTGGGGGACAGGCCGTCGATACTTTCGATATCGTCGTGGGTCAAGGGCCAGGAAAGCGGTGCGGTAACCACGTCAAAAGTGAACTCGCCCACGGTGTAGACGGTGCTGCCGGCAAATTTGGTCACCTTATAGGCGGTCACGAGGGTTCCCTTGGTCATGCGATAGGTGGTTTTCACCACGCCGCAGGCCGCCAAAATCACGCACGATGCTGCCGACAGCGTCATGAGAAGTAAAAACAGATTTCTATTTCTTCCCTTGTCTTTCATGTTTCATGACGGCGATATTGTTTGTTGAACCGTTCTGTTCATTTCGACCTGACCGGCACCGCGGCGATAGCGTACTGCAGGAAGGTCGTTGAAATCAACTCCCGGCGGCGCCCCAAAGGGCGGCCGATGCCGCATCTTTCATGAGCACGCTGCAATCGCGCCCTGTCGCCTCATGGCTCAGGTACCGTTCGACATTGATTGCGAACGGTTACCCAATAGCGTAAGATCGAAACGAACCGGAAAATCCGGACCCGCAGCGGCCGCCTGGTCGCCGCCCGGTTCCGGCACCGGCGGCGCTCCGGGGGATAAACCGCTGTCCGGAGATGATTTTTTGGTCGCGCCCCGAACCTTCTGTGATGAAAGCGTTCAGCCATGCTGTTTCCCGTATCCGGCGTTGAAACCCACCCGCTCGTCCCCTTCCTGTCGGGCCTGGCTGTTTCCTTTTTCACCTCCATGGGGGGCGTCAGCGGCGCCTTTCTCCTGCTGCCCTTCCAAATGAGCGTTCTGGGATATACGGCGCCCTCGGTGAGCGCCACCAATCAGGTGTTCAATATCGTGGCCATCCCCAGCGGCGTCTATCGCTATATCCGTGAAGGCCGCATGCTCTGGCCGCTCACCTGGGCGGTGATCATCGGCACGCTGCCGGGCGTCTTCATCGGGGCCTGGGTGCGTGTGCGGTTTCTGCCCGACCCGAAGGCATTCAAATGCTTCGTCGGTGCGGTGATGATGTACATCGGCTGGCGTCTGACAGCGGACATCCTCAACGCGTGGCGATCGACCCGGGGGGGCCTGCCAAAACAGGCCGCAGGGGATGCGTCCGTCAAAATACTGGAATCGACGATGCAATCGGTCCGCTTCACCTATGCGGGTGCCGAATACCGTTTTTCTCCGGTGGCGGTTTATGCGCTCTGTTTTCTGGTCGGCATCGCCGGCGGCATCTATGGCATCGGCGGCGGATCCATTGTCGCGCCCTTCTTCGTGGCGATCATCGGACTGCCGGTGTATACGGTGGCCGGCGCCGCCTTGATGGGAACCTTTGTGACTTCGGTGGCCGGGGTGGTATTTTTCCACCTGCTGGCCCTTGCCTACCCGGCGCAGTCCATAGCGCCCGATTGGTGGCTGGGCAGCCTGTTCGGCCTCGGCGGGCTCATCGGCATGTATGCCGGCGCCCGGGTGCAAAAGCATATCCCGGCGTGGGTGATCAAAATCATCCTGTGCGCCTGCGTCTTTTTCGTTGCCTTCAAATACATCCTCGGTTTTTTCCAGTAACCCGAAAGACTTGGACTCGAAATTGCTTGTCCGAAACCAGGCCATAGCTCTCAATAACCGGGAGGTGTCATGCAAAAACGTTTTGTCTTCGACCGTATGGAACTAGCGGGCTCACTGGGGGACCTGGGAACGTTGCTGCCCATCGCGGCGGCCATGGTACTCATCAACGGATTGAGCCCGACAGGCCTGTTTTTCAGTATTGGGGTCTTTTACATTCTGGCCGGGATTTTTTTTGGCGTGACCGTGCCGGTCCAGCCCATGAAGGTCATCGGCGCGTATGCCATCGCCACCGCCATGCAGCCGGAACAGATTCAGGCGTCCACGCTGCTCATGGCCGCGTTCTTACTGATCGTCAGCGTCACCGGGACCATAGAAGCCATCCGAAAGATGACGCCCAAAAGCGTCATCCGGGGCGTTCAACTCTCCACCGGCGCGATCCTTATCGCCGGCGGCATCAAACTGATGTTGGGTACCAGCACCTTTCAGGTGCTGCAACATGCCGCTGAACCCTACCTGGCCATACAGAAGCTGGGATGGGTGCCCATTGGCCTGGTGATCGGAGCGGCGGGTGGGGTGGTCACCCTGCTGCTTCTGGAGAACCGGAAATATCCATCCGGCCTGGTGGTCGTACTGGGGGGCATGGCCCTGGGTCTGGCGCTCGGTACCCATGTCGGTTTTGAGACCATGAGCCTTGGTGTGTACTGGCCCGCTTGGATGCCGTTTGGCTTTCCGGCGCTGCCGGACTTCAGCTTCGCGCTGTTCACGCTGGTGCTGCCGCAACTGCCCATGACACTGGGAAATGCCGTCTTCGCCTACACGGATTTGTCCCGGGACTACTTCGGGAAGGATTCCGCCCGGGTAACCAACCGCAATGCCTGCCTGAGCATGGCCGCCGCCAATTGCCTCAGTTTCGCGTTCGGGGGGATGCCGCTGTGCCACGGGGCCGGCGGTCTGGCAGCCCACTACCGCTTCGGCGCGCGCACGGCCGGCTCCAATATCATGATCGGGACCATCTTCGTAGGACTCACCATCGTCCTGGGAAAACATATCGTAACGGTCATCCACCTGATACCCATGGCCGTGCTTGGCATTCTTCTGGTCTTTGCCGGTCTTCAACTGGCGATGACCATCATGGACCTCGAAGAACGCCGGGATTTTTTCGTGGCCATGATCATTTTAGGCATCACACTGGCCACCAACCTGGCCGCAGGCTTTCTCTGTGGTATCGCCGTCGCATATTTGCTCAAGTGGGAAAGACTGTCCGTTTGACCTCCGGAATCGATGTCGGCCATGACAGGCCGTGTCCGTCTGGAGGCGCGGCTGATCGACGCATCACCGTGCGGGAAAAGCGAATCCGATCAAAAAGAGTGCGCCGGGCACCACCGGCACCCGGCGCAGATTAAACATACGCCCACACACAACCATCAGCGACTACTTCACCTTCACCTCGATCTGCTTGGGTTTGGCCGCGGCGGTTTTGGGGATGTCGAGTGCCAGCATGCCGTCCTTGAATGTCGCCTCGATCCTGCCAGCGTCGACATTTTCGCAATCGCGCGGCACTGTTTTACATATTGTCAATCCCGCTGACACTGCCGGCGGCGCCCCCTCCCAATCAGTAGCGGGCGGGGCCGGTTCACTCATCGATGGCCGTGGCAGGGCGGCGGCAGGTGTGGTATGTCAACCATCTCAGGATACGCGCATCGGGGCATCATGCCTCCGGCGCGGGCACTGTTAATGGAGGCAACGACTGTTGGTGGCGACCCCATCAGAATCCGCATGGCATATCTACATCCTCGACTGCGATGGGCGCTATTACTACACCGGAATCACCACGGATGTGGCGCGCCGAACGCGGCAGCATCAAATGGGGAAATCCCCCGGAGCGCGGGCCACCCGGGGGTTCACCCGTATTGAACGGGTGTATGCCGTCGCCATCGGCGCGCGCAGCGCGGCCCAGCGCGTCGAATACCGTTTGAAGAGATTGTCCAGGGAAGAAAAACGGCGCATCGTTCAGGAGCAACCGCCGGCGACGCAGTTGATGAATCGACTGGGCATTGTCGCCGAGTAATCAGCCGCCCGCATGTCTGCACATGGGATAACGTGCTGTGTCACGGATGTTTGTACCAAAGGGCTTTTGGTTGAACGGTGTGCCATCGAAAAAGAAACGTCAACTGCTGATTATGAATAAAAACATCCAATGTTTTCAGATGGTTGTTGACTTTTCTTTTAAAATAAGGTACTTATATCCAAAAATATTCTCAACCTACTAATATTATGAGATAAAATAATGTGCAAGGCGCTGATCATCGATGATGAGGATGCCATCTGCCGGCTGATTATTTACGCCCTGGCACGCAATGACATCGACGCCGACATCGCCACCGACAGTTCCGAAGGCATCACCAAGTTCGAACAGGAAGATTTTGATGTGGTCATCACGGACATGCTCATGCCAGGGGTCGACGGCAACGGCATCGCCCAGCACATCCGCAATTCAGCCAAGCCCGCGACCCCCATCATCGGCATCAGCGGCACGTCATGGCTGATTGACCAGCATCACTTCAACGCCGTATTCGAAAAACCCTTCCCCATTCATCTTCTGGTGGACACCGTCAAGAACCTCACCAACATCCCACTCGACACCCTCGCCGTTGCCAAGTCTTAATGCCGATGGCCGGGGCGCAGATTCGTTTGTTCACGGCATGGCGGGTTTGCCAGAGTTCAGCGCGGCGTCTATGCTTGCACAGGTATCTATGCATCGGCGCCGGCAAGGTCAGTGACAAGCAGGCCATCGGACGGGTTGAGGCCATCTAAGGATAACGCATGACGCCGGGGAAAGAATGAAACGGAACATTTTTCTGACAAGTACTATAAACCGGATTTGAAAGGACAATCCAACGCTATGGTTTGTCCTCATCCAATGCTTCTCGCACTTTGGCGCCAAGGTTTTCCCTGGAAAACGGTTTCTGGATGAAATTTACCCCCTCGTCCAAAACACCGTGATGGGCGATGACGTTGGCGGTGTATCCGGACATGAAAAGACGCTTGAGATTAGGATAGAAAGACAAGATGTTCTTTGCCAAGTCCCGGCCGTTCATTTCGGGCATGACCACATCGGTCACGAGCAGATCGATCATGCCGGTGTACTGATGGGCAAGACGGATGGCTTCGCCCGGGGTTCTGGCTGCCAGCACGGCATAACCCAGTCTTTCGAGCATCATTGTTGTCATTCTCAGAATCGCCAGCTCGTCTTCCACCAGCAGGATCGTCTCATGGCCGCGCCCCCGGGGTGGGTACACCTCCTTTTCTGACAAGTGGGGCGTCTTTGTCAGATGCCGCGGCAGGTATATCCTGAATGTCGTCCCCTGGTCAGGTTCGCTGTAAACATTGATGAAGCCCTCATTTTGCTTGACCACGCCGTATACCGTGGCCAGCCCCAGACCGGTGCCCTTGCCGGATTCCTTGGTGGTGAAAAATGGTTCGAAAATGTTGCCCAGCGTTTCAGCGTCCATGCCGCAGCCGTTGTCGCTAACTGCCAGCAGTACATATTCCCCGGGCAAAAACCCTAAGTGATCGTTGCAGTAGGGCTCGTCGAACTCGGCATTGCCCGTTTCGATGGTGATTTTGCCGACATCCGCGATGGCGTCCCGGGCGTTGACGCAAAGATTGGCCAGAATCTGGTCGATCTGGCTGGGGTCCATTTTCACCGGCCACAGATTCTCGCAGGGCCGCCACGCCAGATCGATATCCTCTCCGATGAGGCGCTGCAGCATCCGGGTCATCCCCCCCACGGTCTTGTTAAGATCGAGCACCTTGGGGGCCACGGTCTGTTTGCGCGCGAAAGCCAGAAGTTGCCGTGTCAGGTCGGCGGAGCGCTCACCGGCATTTTTGATTTGTTCCAGGTTGGCGTAAAGCGCCTGCGCCGGGTCTACCCCCTCCATGGCCATATCCGCATGACCGATAATCACGCTCAGCATGTTGTTGAAATCGTGGGCCACACCGCCGGCCAGCCGACCCACGGCTTCCATCTTCAACGCCTGGCGCAGCCTTGCCTCGAGATCCTCTTTTTCCTTTTCAGCGCGCTTGCGCTCGGTGATGTCCTGAATGACGCCGTGTACCTTTACGGGGTTGCCGTCGGCACCGAAAATCAAATCCGCCTTTGAATGAATAAGGGTCAACCCCGCTCTTCCTTTGGAATTGATTTCATATTCGATGTCGTAGACTTTTTTCTTGGTTACCAGGTCCACAAGGGCCTGATTCACTTTTTTGGCATCAAGGATGCAGCTCTCGATTTCATCGAGGGGAAGAAACTCGGAAGTCCGCTCGATACCGTAAATCCTGAACGCTTCTTCTGATCCCCACACCTTTCCGGTAGTGATATCGTATTCCCAGTTGCCAATCTTGGCAGTCTCCTGGGCTTTCTTAAGGCGTGCCTCGCTTCTCTGGAGCGCTCTTTGCGCGTCCAGTTGCGCTGTAATATCCCTGGCGACGCCGAAGGTGCCGACAATATCCCCATTTTCGCTGCGGCGAGGCAAGCTTGTGAAATGACAGGTGACCCCGGATTTAAAGGTAAGGGTGTTCTCCAGCGATTCCCCCATCAGTGTTCTTTTGTATACATCTATGAGTGAAGGGCGGTCGGCCTCGATAAACAAAGGCAGAAATGGTTTTCTAATGAGGTCATTCCGTGAAAATCCGGTGACCCGCTCTCCGGCTGAATTCACCCAGACGAGATTCCCCTGATTGTCGGCCCGATAAGCAATGTCTGACATGTTCTCCAGAAACAGCTCCGATTCCTTGAGGGCGTCTTCGGCCTGCCTGCGATCGGTAATGTCTCGAATGAAACACACGCATTGGCCATTTTCTTCTGAACGGAATTGAATACTGATCTCAACATCGAAAATAGTGCCATCTTTGCGACGATGTTTGGATTCAAAACGATCTGATCCTTGAATGGCGATTTTTTGCATGTGTTCAGCGACAAGTCGGGGCGTTTCGACGACCTCCAGGCTTGGAATACGCAGTGTCAAAAGTTCATCTTCACTGTAGCCGCTCATACGGCAATAGGCATCATTGACTTCGATCAGCCGCCCATCAGTATCCGTTAGCCAATAGCCATCCATTGCAGATCTGAGGATGGATCTATGCCGCTTCTCGCTGTCTTCGATTAGTTTCCGGTGTTCCATCTCCTTAAGTTTTTTCAAACCACTTTCAGAGATAACAGCAATCAGCCCTTTGATGAAGAACAGATAGTTTTTGAGTTGCTCCGGTGTCCAGATCGGCACTCTTTTGACCGCCATAAGATATGCATCTTCGTCAAACCCGTACTTTTGGGCTTGAGCGCGGAAGAATTCCAAATCCGGCGCTTCCAGAAAAAACTGGCCGGTAAAATAGTTTCCGTAATGGATGCCTTCAATGATAATGGGTGTCGCATTGTCCACCAAACCGTGGGGACAACGGTAACTCACAGCCGGATTCGCTTCATGTATATGATCTTTTATGTATTGGTCGCTCTTGATGCAGAGCTTTTCACAATCTTTGTTTTTTCTGTGGAACTGAGTGCAAATGTCCTGCCACGCAGTGGCGGTAAGGATGTTGCCGTCGTTGTCTATTATCGATGAAGGGAAAGAATATATTTCATTTAACCTGTCCTGCAGATTCTGAAAATGTTCCATGTCAATCAGATCTTGAAGCTTATATTTCATCCTTCAACTCCAATTTGATGTAATTCAGAAAGATTTTCAATTCTGCAGTTGAGCATGCCTGCATCATCCTTGAGCGCTGCACGTTTCAAGCATTCCTATGATATCCGAAACCAGCGGCAGGCCCAATCCAGCGGTGGTCAGAGGCCAATCTGAAATGGTATTTTAAGATACTCCAGGATGGATTGCGGGCGCAACCATGAACTGTACATAGCTCAAGGCTTTACAGAGATATGACATCAACAACCCGCGGCAGGGGTGGTTACACGGAAGGCCTGCGGTAAGGTTTACTACGTTCCTCGAATCATTTTTTTATGAGAATAATTATGACATTCCTCAGCATGCAATAACCATAGCCCATATTCAAGTGCCGTTGCACAACCGTCAGGCATCCTTTTCCAGGGCCGTCACCGCATACACAGACACCGGCTCAGCCACATTTTTTACGGTGCTTTTGCCCAAGGCGGTGGCCGTGCAGCGATCCTTCACAAGCCGGTATGTCTCCTCTCCGCAAAACAGCTCTTTGCCGGAGGAAAGCGCGGCGATGCGGGCCGCCAGCACCGTGACCAGACCCGATGCCGTGTAGGTATAGCGATCGCCCGCCGGGCTGACGATCCGGGTGCACCCCACCAGGGCCGTGCCGGAATTCACCCCGAGATGCAGGTTTACGTTTCCCCAGGGGTATCTGCCTTCCGCATTGATGCGCCGGTTCTCGGCAATGATGGCCAGCCCGGACCTCAGGGCGGCCCCGGCATGATCCGCCACGCTGTTGCTGTCAAAGATCACCATGAGCCCGTCGCCTGCCGTCTCGTTGACTTCCCCGCCGTTGGCCTGAATGCTGTCGAGAAAAGCGGAAAAATGCCGCTCGACCATGTCGTTGACCAGGCGGTGATCATAGCGTTCGGTGATGGCGGAAAAACCGGCGATGTCGATGAAGAGCACGCTGACGTCCCGCGCCTCCTTTTCCAGAGGGATCCCCTCCGGTCTGCTCTCGAGCATCTTCTGGACACTGTGGGGGACGAACTTGGTCAGTTCGGCCTTCATCCGGTTGAGTGTTTCGAACCGGACCAGGGTCTCCTCAAGACGCTGGGAGTAAAGTTTGACATCACGGTAAAGGGCGGCGTTTTCCAGAGCGATCGCCATGTAGTGGGAAAGCGCGCTGACCACGGTGATGTCCCGGACGGTAAACGCGCCGTCGATTTTGTTCAGCGCCTGAAAGACCCCGATCTGCTCCCCTTGTCGGTTGCGAATGGGCAGGCAGAGCATGTTCCGTGTCCGGAACCCCGTTGCTCGGTCGACATCGGGATTGAAACGCTCATCGGCATACACGTCGTCCACCACGGCCACGGTCCGGTGCGTGAATGCCCAGCCGACGAGACCGGCATCGGTCGGGATCCGGATTTCATTGCTTTTCATCTCGGTGGCCACCAGGGACCAGAGTTCGCCCGCGGCGGCATCAAAGAGAAACAGCGTGCTGCGCTCGATATGAAGAATCCGGTTGGTCTGCTCGATGATGACGCCGAAAAGCGCGTTCAAATCCATCTCGGAAGTGATCAGCTGACCGATGTCCATCAACTGGCGATACTGCTGCAGGGCCTCGTTGATCTCGATATCCTGTCGCCGCCGCCCGATGCCGCGCTTTATTTGGGGTAAGGCTTTGTCTTCGACCATACGAAAAGCTTTCCGTTATATGGTTATGCAGTATGCACCAGATGGTCTGTTCGCAAAGAGCGATTGAACCACGAAGGACACGAAGATTATCAAATCGAATGAAAACCAATACTCTCGCTAAGACGCAAAGCGCGCAAAGAACTGCAAGTTTGCCGAACCCTGGAAATCGACATCATTTCTGCCATCGATGGCGGGCACCTAATGTAAAAACGAATTCGCGCCGCAGGCGTCACCACCCTGATTTTCTTGGCGTCCTTGGCGCCTTGGCGAGAGGATCTCTATTTGGTTTTTCCATTCATCATTCGACGTTGGATGTTCGATGTGGGACGTTCATTTTTTTCCGCAGTTCTCAGCGCCTCTGCGTCTCTGCGCGAGTCATTGGTGTTTCGCTTCTCTACGAAGCGCCACGGTGGTCAAAACGGCCGGCGTCAGCCCCCGCCCAGGTGCGCTTTCAGAAACCGCGCCGTGTGGGACCGATCCCAGGCCGCCTGGATATCGGCGGGGGTGCCCGCGACCACCAGTCGCCCGCCGGCGTCGCCGCCTTCGGGTCCCAGGTCGATGACCCAGTCCGCCGCGGCGATGACGTCCAGGTTGTGCTCGATCACCACCACCGTGTTGTTGTCGTCCACCAGGCGCTGGAGCACGTCCAGCAGCAGATGCACGTCCGCCACGTGAAGACCGGTGGTGGGTTCGTCCAGAATGAAGAAGCAATGCCCGCGCAGCGGCTTGAAGAGTTTTTTGGCCAGCTTGATGCGCTGGGCCTCGCCGCCGGACACGGTGGGGCTTGGCTGGCCCAGGCGCAGGTAGCCCAGCCCGATGTCACAGACAAACTGCACCGCCTGCCGGATCACGGGAACCGCGGAAAAAAACCGCGCCGCCTCGGCAAAGGTCATGTCCAGCACGTCGGCGATGGTCTTTCCCTTGTAGCGGATGGCCAGGGTGTCGGTGTTGAACCGCCGCCCCCCGCAGCGATCGCAGCGCACATAGACATCCGGCAGAAAGCTCATTTCCACCCGGGGGTGCCCCTGCCCCTTGCAATCCTCGCAGCGGCCGCCGGCCACGTTGAAACTGAACCGGCCAGGGGTGTAACCCCGGGCGCGCGCGTCCTGAGTCGCGGCAAAAAGCCGGCGGATGTCGTCCAGAAACCCCACGTAACTGGCCGGCACGGACCGGGGGGTGCGGCCGATGGGACTGTGGTCCACTTCCCGGACATGCTCAACGGCCCCCCAGCCGTCGATGCCGGTAAAACCGGCCTCGTCGTGACGGTGGTCCAGAAGGCGGTTCTCAAGCCCCTGAAGCAGGGTGCCCTTCACCAGGCTCGACTTGCCCGATCCGGAAACACCGGTCACCGCCACCAGCGCATTCAGCGGGAAATCCACCGAAATTTTCTTGAGGTTGTGGGTGCTCGCCCCTTTCACGGTGATACGCGCGCCGCCGCCCACCTCCCGTTGCCGGGCCCCGTTGGTGTTGGCCGGCGCCCCGATGAATGCGCCGGTCACCGATGCCGGGGCTTTTTGAATATCGGCCAGGGTGCCGATGGCCACCACCTGCCCCCCCTGCCGACCCGCACCCGGCCCCAGGTCGATAATGGTATCGGCGGCCCGGATGGTCTCCTCGTCATGCTCCACCACCAGCACGCTGTTGCCCCGGTCGCGCAGATGCCTGAGGGCGTCCACCAGCATCCGGTTGTCCCGGGGATGGAGCCCGATGGTGGGCTCGTCCAGAATGTAGCAGACTCCGGTGAGATTCGACCCCAACTGAGCGGCCAGGCGCACCCGCTGGGCCTCGCCGCCGGAGAGTGTGTCGCCGCTGCGGCTGAGACTCAGATAGCCCAGCCCGAGGCGCTCCAACAGAGATAACCGGGAAACGATCTCGGTGACGATGGGCTCCGAAATAGCGGCCAGGCGGTGCTCGAAGGACAGCGCGGCGACCTCGTCCGCCAGCGCCCCGGCCGGCCGGCTCACCATATCCCAGATGGTGCGGCCATCGATACGCACAGCCAGGGCTTCCGGCCGCAGCCGGCTTCCGCAGCAGGCCTCGCAGGGGCGCGCCGCAGCCGGCCGCTCGGGGGCTTTCTTCCGGCCCCGTCTGCGGACAGCGCCGCCGTCTTCGTCCTCGGCGGTTTCTTCCGATCCGCCGATGGTACCGAGCCCGTTGCAGACCGGGCAGGCCCCCTGGGGGTTGTTGAACGAAAACAGTCGAGGGTCCGGCGTTTCCACCCCCACGCCGCAATCGGGGCAGACCCCGGCCAGGCTGAAGCGCGTTTCACGGCCGGCCGCGTCCACGATAATAAGACTTCCGTCGCCTTCCTTGAGCGCCAGGTCCACCAGCGCGGCAAGGTCTTTTCGGGGCAGGGTCCCCACCACAGCGTCAATGTCGTGAAGATGGTATCGGCCGAGGGCCATCCCCGGGACAAGGTCGGTGAAAACACCGTCGATGCGGGCCTCGGCCACCCCGTTTTTAAGCAGACGGGAAAGAACCTCTTTATGGAACCCTTTGCGGCCGGCCACTTTGTTGGCCAGCACCCGGGCCTTTCGGGTCTTGAAGCGCTGCCGGATCTGTTCGATCATTTCGTCCCGGCTCTGCCGGATCACCGTTCGGCCGCAGCGCGTGCAGTGGGGGGTGCCCAGCTTGGCGAACATGAGCCGGAGAAAATGATAGATCTCGGTGAGGGTAGCCACGGTGGAGCGCCGGCTGGCATGGCTGACCCGCTGCTCGATGGCCACCGTGGGGCTCAGCCCCGTCACCACGTCCACATCCGGACGCTCCAGAATTTTCATGTACTGGCGCACGTAGGGCGCCAGGCTTTCCAGGTACCGCCGCTGCCCCTCCTCGAAAAGGATGTCGAAGGCCAGGGTGGATTTTCCCGAACCGGACACCCCGGTGAACACCACGAGCTGGTTTCGGGGAATGCTCAGGCTGATGTTTTTTAGGTTGTGCTCCCGCGCGCCCCGAACGGTAATCTGGCCGGTGTAGGGCGCCGGCATCTCCGCCACCTTCGGGACGGGGACTTTTCCCCCGGCAAGGGCGCTGGCACCGCCGAGGCAGGCCTTGAGGTAGACACCGGTGTGAGACCCGGACATTTCGGAGACGGTCTCCGGCGTGCCGACGGCAACGATTCTCCCCCCGTCATCGCCCCCCTCGGGGCCCAGATCGATGACCCAGTCCGCGGCCTTGATCACATCCATGTTGTGCTCCACCACCACCACGCTGTGGCCGTCATCAACCAGCCGGTTGAGGCACTCCAGCAGGATCCGGATGTCTTCAAAGTGCAGCCCCGTCGTGGGCTCGTCAAAAATGAGCAGTTGCCGGCCCCGCCGCTCGGTGGTCAGGTAGCGCGAGAGTTTGAGCCGCTGGGCCTCTCCCCCCGACAGGGTACTGATGGGCTGGCCCAGGCGCAGGTAGCCCATTCCCACGTCCTTGAGGGGACGCAGCCGGGCTGTGATGGCCGTCTGATCGGCAAACACCGTAAGGGCCGTATCCACGGTCATTTCCAGAATGTCACGGATATTGGCGCCGCAGACACGAATGTCGAGAACGTCGTCATTGTAGCGGTTGCCGCCACAGACCGGACAGGTGACATAGATGTCCGAGAGAAACTGCATCTCCACCTTCTCGAACCCGTCGCCGCTGCAGTGCTCGCACCGCCCGCCGGCCGTGTTGAAGGAAAAGTAGCCCGGCGTGAGTCCGCGGGCCACCGCCGCGGGAGTGGCGGCCAGGAGCTTTCGCACCGGGTCCATGGCCCGAGTGTAGGTGAGTGCGTTGGCCCGGGGGGTGCGCCCGATGGCCCGCTGGTCCACCAGCACCACGTCGTCGACAAAGTGATCGCCGGTGATCCGCTCGAAAACACCGGCGCGACCCTGGGGCGCGCCTTTCATACTCTTGAGGCCCCGGTAGAGCACCTCCTCCACCAGGGTGGATTTGCCGGATCCTGAGACGCCGGTGACACAGACCAGAAGCCCCAGGGGAAACACCGCGTCGATGGCCGCAAGATTGTTGGCCGCGGCCCCGTGAACGGTGACGGCCCGGTCCGGGTCCGGCCGGCGCCGGGCGCCCGGGATCGGTATGCGGCGCTTTCCGGTGAGATACTGGCCCGTGAGGCTGTCGCCGACCAGGTCCGTGGGGCCGAAATACATGATCTCGCCCCCCTTTTCTCCGGCCAGTGGTCCCATGTCCAGGAGCAGATCGCCCTGGCGGATGATCTCCGGGTCGTGCTCCACCACGACGACGGTGTTCGAAAGATCCCTCAGCCGGCGCAGGATCGCCATGAGCCGGTCGCTGTCGCGCGGGTGGAGCCCGATGCTCGGCTCGTCCAGAACGTAGAGCGTGTTCACCAGAGACGACCCCAGCGAGGAGGCCAGCGCCACCCGCTGCACCTCGCCGCCGGACAAGGTCCGCGACTGGCGATCCAGCGTCAGGTAGCCTAATCCGACATCCCTCAGGAACTGGAGGCGGTCCCGGATCTCCTGAAGCACCATGCGGCTGGCCTCGTCGCGCGCGGCAACGGAGACGTCCTTGAAAAAGGCGTCGGCCCGGACAACGTCCATGGCATACACATCGGCAATGGTACGCCCGGCGATCCGGTAAAGCAGCGTGTCGGGCGTAAACCGGGTGCCGCCGCAGGCCGTACAGACATTGTAGCTGCGGTAGCGGGAAAGAAACACCCGCACGTGCATCTTGTAGGTCCGTCCCTCCAGCCACTGAAAAAACCCCCGGATGCCGTAGTAGCCTTCGGAGCCGTTGATGACCGCATCCCGGTGGGCCTTCTTGAGACCGGAAAAGGGGATGTCCATGTCGATGCCGGCCGCTTGGCAGAACTCCCGCAGATCCGTAAACTCCATCCGCTGATCGGATGCCGGCCCCCAGGGCTTGACAGCCCCCTGGTTGAGGCTCAGGCCCGGGTCCGGAATGATGAGCTCCAGGTCCATGTCGATGACCCGGCCAAAGCCCCGGCAGGTGTCGCAGGCGCCGATGGGGCTGTTGAAACTGAATAGATTGGGCAGGGGCGCCGTGTAGGCGATGCGGCAGGCCGGGCAGTTGAGCCCATTGGAAAAAGCCTTGTGGTGGCCGCCGTCGACCCACAGATCCAGCCGCCCGCCCCCCATGCGAAAGGCCTGTTCGGCCGAGTCCACCACCCGCTTGCGCTCCGAGCCTTGAAGCAAGAACCGATCTGCCAGAACGTCCGATCGTCCGGGAGCGCGTTCCGATGCGATATCGGTCACCTGGCCGTTGCTCACCTGCCGGTCGTAGCCCATCCGCTGAAGGGTCGCGCCATCCCCCTCCCAGGGAAAGGTGACAATCACCGCGGTTTTCTCGGGCAGGGTCTTCAGGTGGCGCCAGACGTCGGCCGGGGTCTCGGAAATCACGGGCTGCCCGCAGCCGCGGCAGATAAGCTGGCCGATGCGGGCAAACAGCAGCTTGGCATAGTCGGTAATCTCCGTCATGGTGCCCACGGTGGAGCGCGATGTGCGCACGGGGTCCTTCTGGTCGATGGCAATCGCCGGCGGGATCCCCTCGATGCGGTCCGCCCGCGGCCGGTCCATCCGGTCCATGAACTGCCGGGCGTAAGGAGAAAAGGTCTCCACATAACGGCGCTGCCCCTCGGCGTAGAGGGTGTCGAAGGCCAGGGACGACTTGCCCGAGCCGCTCACCCCGGTCACCACGGTGATCCGGTTCAGGGGAATGTCGAGATCGATGTGTTTGAGGTTGTTCTGGTGGGCACCGCGGATGCGGATGGCAGGTGTGGGCAGCGTCATATCGGTCGAGTCCTCGGGTGCAGGTATTTGGCGCTATTGACATAAATACGTTCCGTTTGCACAACAACGCCTTGTGAGCATCGAAATCGAAATCGCTATCGGCCTTGGAACACATCGATTTCGATCCCGATATCGATCCCGACCCCGATAGGATCTCAGGGATCAAACGGAACATTATTCTGGCAATTACTCTAATTTGTCGGAAACAGACCGCTAAGATAATCATCCGCCGCCCCGCGTAAACTGCCGGCGCCCGTGACCAGCAGTATCGGCGGCCGAGGCCTTGCTCGGATCGGACGGATCGGACGGCAACAGCTGGAAAAAAAAGACCGGGGGGGGGTCATAATGGCGTGTTGCCGAGGGCAATGGTGAGATGATAGATGCCCGATTCGAGAATGGCCTTCACCGGCCGCTCCACGTTTCGGAAGACCTTCATCATGGCCGTGTTGGCAAACAGCACATCGGCGACAAACTCCGTGATGCCGCGCTCTCGCGCCAGACGGACCAGCATCCGGTAAAGAAAGGTCGCGATGCCGAGGCCCTGGTAGTCCTCATCCACCACGAAAACCACTTCGGCTGCGGTTGTTCCGGGCACCCTGATATAGCGGGCCTCTGCGATGATACGGCTGATCTCCGCCACCGTTACCTCTCCCACCACGGACATGATCTGGGTCCAGTCGACGTTGACATAGGACTGCATCTTGGCATGGGGCATGGCACCCACAATACCGAAATAGCGGGAATACACGGCCTCCCCGGAAAACCGGTAAAATAGCCGCCGCATCTCTTCTTCATCGGAGGGTTTGATGGCCCGGAAGGTGACGTGCCGATCACCGCGGAAGGTGTGAGCGGTGGCGATGTCGGCCGGGTACAGGCGGGCGCTCTCGGCCAGGAAGATCTGGTCGGCATAGAGAATCCGGCACGCCTTGGCCTGCGCCACCAGCGCCGCGCGATCTTCCGGATGGGCGATGTCGATGAGGGCCTGCGCCCGTTCTCGGATGGTGTGCCCTTCCAAATGGGCGATGCCCTGCTCGGTAACCACGGTTTTCACCGACTCGTATCGGCCGAACTGCAGCGGATGATCGGCGATGGAGACCGCAATGTTGCTGCCGCCTTTAGAATCGCGGCTCGTGAGGGCAAAAATGGTGCGCCCTCCCGGGCTGCGCTCGGCGCCGCTGAAAAAATCCATCACCTCGGCGGGACCGGTCATGACGTTCTCGCGCCCGAAGCGCAGCCCGATGCGACCGTAGAGGTCTACCTTGTGGGCGTGAATGGCGGTGACAAAGCGCGGGTTTCTGGCAATGGTGTCAGGGGCGAACACCTTGTCAATCCGCTGAAATTCAACCAGTGGATTGTGATCCAGCCATGCCATGAGCGCCGGGGTTCCCAGGGCATAGGACGTCAGGGCCTTGCCGCGGTAGGTGCCTTTGCGGCGGTTGTCCACCACGCCGGCTGTCATCAGGTCCATCAGTGCATCGGTAAAAATCGGCGAATGAATGCCCAGGTGGCGTTTTCCCATGAGGTTTGCCGCCAGGGCCTCGTAGAAGGGGCCGGTGGAAAAGGCCAGGCAGCTGCCGTCCTCGATGAGCGATGCCACGTTGTACGCCAGCCGGTCCAGCGTCGCATGCACGCGCCAGCGGTCGAAATGCGGCGGCGCAAGATCGGAGGTGACCACCAGGTCGAACTCGGAAAGCGCCACGCAGGTATCACCGAAGGTATGGGGCACGTGGGGGTTGATCTCGGCCACGGCGATCTCGGCACGCTCCATGGCTTCCCGGGCCACGTCGACCGCCAGCCCCAGAGAGCAATAGCCGGCGGCGTTGGGGGGCGTGACCTGAACGATGGCCATCTCCACCGGCACCAGGCCCGATTCGATAAGAAAGGGAATCCGGGTGAAACGGCTTGGGATATAATCCACCCGGCCTTCTGCAATGGCCGCATCGGCCACCCAGCCGGCGTAGAATGTTTTCAGACGGTACGGCTGAGCGGCGATCTCTCCGGAAAAGGCGACAATGTCAAAACTCAGCAGTTGAATCAGCTCGATATCTTCAAGATTGCGGGCGCGCGGCGCCGTCAGCAGGCGCCGGGTCATGGTCCGGGGTTCGGCCACCCCGGAGCTGATGAAAATGCGCATCCCCGGCCGGATGGTGTCGAGCACGCGCTGCGGATCGACGACCCGGGAGCGCCATTGCTCAAGGAAGGTGTCTGTCATACCGGCTCCTAATTTCAGACTCCGGTTGTGCACAATATTCTCGTCGCGTCGTGAACCCCGCTGTTCAATGATCAGGCGGCGCGGCGCTCGAATGGCGTCAGCATCCAGTCCAACGGTTCGATCGTTGAAAATCCCGCATCGGCAAGGCGGTGCCGGATCTCGACACGGTTCTGGGAAAGCACGTAAAGAAACATCGCCCATCTCTCCGGCCGCCAGTCGCGGACCACCAGCATGCTGGCGACGGGATATCCGCCCGCCGCCAACACATCCACCACGGTCTTGATTTTTCCCTCGTCCGGATCGATGTCGAGACCGATGAAGCAGCCGGGCGTGCCGAGCCCCAGGACCTGAATGAAACAGTTGAGCAGATCCCTGTCAGACAAGATCCCGGTAACGCGCCCCTCTTCGTCGGTCACCGGAAAAGCGCCCACCTTCTTTGAGTAAAACTGCAGCAGGACGTCCTGCAGGGTGAAACCCGGCGATATGGTCAATGGGGTGGTCGTCATGATCTCGCCAACCATGGGCGCCGCGCCCGGCTCAAGGCGCGCGTCGCCACCCTGAAACGACAGGGCGCTGCGGATATCTCTGTCGCTGATGATGCCCATGAGGCGGTTTTCCCTGTCCACAACCGGCAGATGCCGTATGTGGTGAGTGGTCATGAGTTCTCTGGCAGCGACAATACTTTCCCCGGGGCCGATGGTAATCACCCGGCGTGTGATGTATCGCTCGATCCACATGGCGTCCTCCTGTGTTTGGGTATTATCCGTTGAACCGGTCGGCGAGGGGCCACCCGGGTACGCAGGGGTGTTTGTCCCACCGCCATCGCGGTTCGGCCTGGTCGGGCGGCGGAAATGTCGAGGAGGTCAAATTGAGGTGGCCCACGTGGGGGGGTGGGCAGGGCTGGACATGGCGCACTCCGTATACACAGTCACGTGCCGTCGGAACCATGCTGACTTTTAAATACTAACACCGCCGAGGGACTTGTCAACGCGCCGTATACGACCTGCCGGCACGCTATACGTCTTCCAGACTGACCCCCGCCGTCTCGATGCGGAATCGCCAGGTGACAAGCGCCCCCAGCAGAGAGCAGGCGATAAGACCATACAGAAGCCATTGCGTGCCGATGTCCTTCAGCAGCACGGGGAAGAGAAACGCTGTCGTCACGGCGCCGATCTTGGCAAAGGAGGCGGCGAATCCCGCCCCTTTGCCGCGGATCCGCGTGGGAAACACCTCCCCGGCCACGAGATAGGTCATGGCATTGGGGCCGATGTTGGTCATGAAACTGAACAGCATGAATCCCGAATAAAGAAAGATCATCTTGAGGCCGCCCTCTGCGTGAAGCGATAGGGTCGCGAGAAAAAGCCCGGCCGCGCACCCCACAAAGCCCATGATCTGAAGCCGCATGCGACCCACCCGGTCAGCCAGCAGCACCGCGGAGACAATCCCCACGATGAGCAGGATATCGATGAAGGCGGCCCCCTTCGTAGCCAGCAGGTCGCTCTGGATAATGTCGGTCAGGCGAGAGGCGTATTTGGTATGGGCGCCGATGGCCGAGGCAAGAATGGTGGGAGTGAAAATACCGATGCCATAGGTGCCCAGATCCTGAAGAAACCAGGGCACCGAGGCGAGGATCGTCGCACGCCGGTACTTTTTTGAAAACAGGGCGCCGAAATGATCCTGGGCCGCGGTGCCGGGAAGCGCCCCGTCGGACAACGGCGCCAGGCGGATTTTCTTCGGATAGGACGGCACCCGCCGCAAAAGCGTCGACAGCGCCTGCTCGGCATCGTCTATGCGCCCGCGGGAGAGGAGCCAGTGCCCGCTGTCGGGGATGAAAAAGCGGGCGCCTGTCACCAGCAGGGCCGGAATGATAGCAACCCCGAACATCCAGCGCCATGCGCCGATATCCTGGTTTTCATAGAGAATCAGATAACCCACCGCCGTGCCCACCAGCGCGCCCAGCGCCTGAAAGGCGAAGGCGCCCAGTACCAGTCGGCCCCGGGCGGCAGTGGGAATACTCTCGGAAATGACCATGTGCGCCGTCGGGTAGTCGCAGCCCAGGGCCAGACCCATGCCAAACAGCGACACCAGCACGAAGGCAAAACGCTGACTCACCACCAGCAGCAGCAGGCAGACGGCAAACAGCGCCATTTCCACGACAAACATACACTTTCGGCCGAACCGGTCGGAAAGCCCCCCCAGCACGGTGGCGCCGATAAGAATGCCAAAAAGGGTCGCCGCCCCGACGGCCCCTTTTTCCATGGCGGAAAGGTTGAATTCGAACACCATCAGGGGCAGCGCAACTCCCGTAACAAAGACCACCAGCCCCTCGAAGAATTTCCCTGCCGAAGCCAGCAGCCAGATCCGCCACTGCATGGCGGTCATGGGGACGGCACACACCGCAGTGCCGTCCGACCAGACCGGCGTCTCGTCGATGTATTCCTGAACGGTGCGTGCCGCAGGCGCCTGCCGATGGTGTGACATCATTTCGCGCCAAGTATTCTGAGAATGTTTCCCCGAGCCACCTTGTCGGCGGTTGCGGGCGTCAGGCGATAAACCCGCATTAGCGCCGGATGGTCGGCACGGGGCGGCTCACCGTAAGTGAAGGCCGTGAGGTCGTCATGGCGGCTCATGAGCTCCCCGATCCCCTTCCAGAAGCCGGGGTACAATTGAAGTAGGCGCTCGATGTGATCAGCCGCGTTCATATCCAGGGGGTTGATGCCGCAGATAAACGGGTGCAACCGTTGACGGACGGACTCTGGCTGCCGCACTAGCTCGGCAGCCAGAATATAGTCGGTTGCGCCGTAATAGTAGGCTCGAGAATCGGTATCCAGGTAGTAGGTCGGCGCGATCGGGTCGTTTTCTCCCCACAGTTTCACCATGGGCATCCCGAAGACGACGGCCTGCTCGACACCCGCCAGATCCATGGCATGGATCAATGCGGCGAACCCATCGGTCTTCTGGACAAAATCGAGATAGTGGATGTGATTGTCAACGACAGAATAGTGCGGACGGCACTCACCGGCGAAACTCCAGCTCGCCGCAAAAAGCAGCCACAACGCGCTCACCGCCGCCGTCATCGCCCTGCTGGCGGAAATATTCATTGGAGGCCTTCCTTCCCATTGGCTCCGGATCCCCGCCCCGCAACAACGAAGTCAGGTCCGTCCACTGTTTCCATCCGTGAAAAGCCCGCTTTCTCCCCGGGCCAAAAAAACTGTTACATATATTTGGAATATCTATGAAAAATCGACACAAGCCTTTTCATTAACAGGATGGAGGGGAGACTGTCAATCGCAGTCGGCTGACACGCTTCTATCCGGATTCTAGCATCGCACTAACGACAGCTCTTCAGGATGCGCCGGGGCAAAAAAATGGGGACTGACCTACCCGCATCCGAACCGTCACCAATCTGCCGGCATCACGCTTCGGTGTTGCATGGCGCTGCCGCCCTTGACGGCAACAGCCAAGGCATTTTCGGTATTTCGGCCCCCCAACCGGCAGCGAGAGGCGAACAGAATATATGAAAAACCCGTTTTCAAACATCAAGGGCTTCTTCGGATCGCTACGGTCCAAGTACATCGAAATTATCCTGGCGGTGGGGCTGTTCATCATCCTGGATACCGGCGTTCTGATCATCAACTTCTACACCTCGTATCAAATTGCCGGCGACGCCCACGCCATCCAGCTGGCCAGCCGCATGGGCACCCTGACCCAGGTGTTCCTCCAGCAACTCTACGCGGTGCGCGACGATGCCGAAAACCCTGCTGCCGATCATTTCGCCACCATCGACATCTTCGCCAAATCGTACAAGATGTTCGACGAAACCCTCGACTCCTTCATCTACGGCGGCAAGTTGATCGGTGAGGGGCAGGGGCAGGATGCGCTCCTGGAAGACACCGCATACCGCGACGCCGCGGCCACACTGCTCAAGGAGGCCGAAGTGATCTGGAAAGTCTACCGGGTCAAACTCAAACCCATCGTCTATGCCTACTTCGAAGACGCCGAGCGCGAAGATATCATCGAGGAGGCTTCCGAAGCCATCGCCTACGCCCGCCTGCACAACGAAAAACTGCTGGAAATCATGGAACAGTTCGCTTCGGCCGTTGAGGGGGTGGCCCAGAGCAAGGCCCAGCGATTGCGGCTCATCCAGTCCGTGGGGATTTCCCTGGCCATCATCAACTTCTTTCTGATTCTGTTCCACTTCCTGAGAAGGCTCGGCAAAAGCGACGCGCTGGTGGCACAATCGAAAAAGGAAACCGAGAACATCCTTGAAAACGTCAACGAGGGGCTGTTTCTGATCGACAAAAATTACATCATCGGCTCCCAGCACTCCGACAGCCTGCACACCCTGTTCAACCAGACATCATTTGAAAACACCGATTTTCTGGAGCTGCTCAGGCCGCTGGTCACCGAGAGAACACTGGCGATGCTCAAGGATTATACCGATATCCTGTTCTCGCCCCGCGTCGAAGAATCGCTGGTCACCGACCTCAACCCGCTCAACCGGGTCGAGTTGCACCTGGCCACCGAGAATGCCCAATTCGACATCCGATACTTCAGCTTCCAGTTCTCCCGGGTCTACGAGAAAACAACCTTCCGCCAGCTGCTGGTCACCGTCCGCGACATCACCGAACAGGTCGAGCTGGAGGAGCAGCTCAAGGCCGCCAACGCCAAGGCCGCCCGGGAGGTCGACATGCTGCTGTCCATCATGCATGTGGACGATGCCTCCCTGTCGGAGTATCTCACCGACACCCGCCACGGCCTGCGATCGGTCAATAACATCCTGAAAAACCCGGCTGAGGGGTCAACCCAGCTCAAGGCCAAAATCGAGACCATTTTGCGAATCATCCACAAGCTCAAAGGCGACAGCGCCGCCGTGGGCATCGCATTTCTCGAGGAAAAATTCCATGGCTACGAGGATACCCTTGCCGCGCTGAGGAAAACGCCGGAACTTACCGGAGAGCGTTTTCTGCCGCTGGTGATCCAGCTCAACCAGCTCCTGAACGATTTCAACACGATCTGCAGCCTTTACGACAAAATCTCGCAGCACCATCCCGATGACCAGGCCCCGGGCCGTCCGACAATGACCCGATTTCCCTCTGCGACGCCGCCCGCCACGCCGCCGATGCCGCAGCTGCACGCCCAGCTGACCCGCCTCACCCGGCGCATCGCCGCCCATTATCAAAAGGAGGCCGCGCTGAATCTGGACCGGTTCGACGTGTCCGGGCTCCGCGACGATCTTCAAGCCACGATCAAGGACATCACCGTCCAGTGCCTGCGCAACGCCGTGGCCCACGGACTGGAGTCTCCGCAGGAGCGGGAAGCACTCGGAAAACCCCGTCAGGGGGAGATCTCTGCGGCCATCACCCGGGAAGGCCCCTCTCTGCGCCTTTCCATCCGTGACGATGGCCGCGGCATCGATCTGGCGCTCATCAGGGACAAAGCCATCGCCTCGGGTCTTGCCACAAAGGAACAGGTGGCCCGATGGGCGCCCCCCAGACTGTTGTCCATCATCTTTCACCCGGGATTTTCGACATCTGAAAAACCGGACCGGCATGCCGGTCGGGGGGTCGGTCTGGATATCATCAAAAACCGACTGGAGGATATGGGCGGCCGGGTGAAGATCTGCTACCGGCAGGGCCGGTACACGGAGTTCGTGTTCCTGCTCGGAAACGAGAGGCCACTGGCAAGGACGGCCTAAATGGAAGAACCCACGCCGCGCGGCAGCTTACCGATAGTACGTCGCCCGTACTGCCGGTCCATGGGGATAGACGCATGAAAATGCTCATTGTAGACGACTCGCTGGTCATCCGGCGAAAGATCGAGCGGGAAATCCACCTGCCCGGCATCGTCGACATCATCACCGCCACCGACGGCCTCGATGCCATCGAGAAGTTCAAAAAACACCTGCCCGATCTGGTCACCATGGACCTGACCATGCCCAACCTGGAGGGCGGTGATTGCGTCAAGAAGCTCATGGCCATCAAACCGGACACGGTCATTCTCGTCATATCGGCCCTGGCCGACAAAGCCACCGCGATTACGGCCATCAAGAACGGCGCCCACGGATTTCTGTGCAAGCCCTTCACCGAGGAAGCACTCAACAGCGCGCTCAACAAACTCATCGACACCACCCGGACCATTGCCAAGAGGGCCTGATGCTGACCGAAAACGATATCGCCGTATTCATCGACGGCACCAAACACTATTTCAAGACCAGCACCGATGAAGCGGTGGTGGTGGAGACCCCCTATCTAGTGTCCACGGAAGATCTCGTCATCAGCGACTTCACGGGGGTCATCGGCATCTCCGGAGATCGCAAGGGCATCGTATTCGTCACCGCCCAGCAGGCGATGCTGAGGTATCTCGTCCTGAGCCTGGGCGAGAAAACGGCCGATCCGGAATTGATCAGGGACGTCATCGGTGAAGTGGCCAATACCATATCGGGCAACGCGCGCCGGCAGTACGGTCCCGGTTTCATGATCTCGGTGCCGCTCATTGTCCAGGGCAAACCCGTGCGGATGGGACTGCCCCGGGACCGGGACATGGACGGGTACGTCATTCCCTTCCGGTGGAAAAGCTTTCCGTTCCAGCTGGTGGTGTCCCTGAAGTAGAAGCCGTCTCAAGAAAAGTCTTTTGAGCGCATCGTGCCCACCCACAAATGGCCTCTTTTGCCCCAGGGCGGCGTGTTTAAGCCCCTACACATCGCCGGGCCCCCTTCCGTGAAACGGGCGCTTTGCAAAAGATTTTTCCCGGAGCCGGCCAGGGCGACCAGCTTATTGAAATCGTCTTCCCATGGACTCAGCCCCCCGCGGCCCCAGGAATAGGAGCCCCCGATCATCCGGCCCTGGTCGAAAAAGACCACCCCGCCCGCGTCGCCCGCACTCAGGTCGAGAAAACCCGAAAACCGCGCCTCTGAGTAGCCTTCGATGAGGTCCTGGAAAAAACGGCTCCGGGTGATGAACACGTCGTCCTGCCGGATGAAGGGCGGGATCTGGCTCCAGAAATACACGGCATTGAGATCGAGGTAGTGGACGCTGACCTGAAAGTTGCGGCGCCCCAGGGCCTCGATGGCCGCTCCAAGCGCCAGCGGCCGCCGCAGTGGCTGTCGCCCGTCCTGGCAAAGGCAGTTGACGACCTCGACCGGGCTGAAATGGATCATGATTTCCTGCGCGATGGACCGGCAGTAAATGCTCCCGGAGCCGATCTCGCGCTGCATGTGCGCCACCAGACGGTCTAATTCCAGGAAATAGCTGTTCAGGCCTGTAATTTTCGGCGTTTCTCTGGGTACGATCATAAGTTCCTACCGTTGAGGGAGACGTGCGCAGATCCAGCGGGTATCACCGGTGCCTTTTTGGGCGGCCATCTCGAAGAAGTCTTCACGCTTCTATAGGAAGCTCAAGTTGCCCGGTGGATCGGTCCATCGGAGCCTCGTCATGCGACATTCCTGATCCTGTCCGCCAATGGCGCCCCTCGGTTGGCGGGTGTTATCGGTATCGAAATCGAAATCGGATTTTTCGGATCTTTATTAGAACGCAAACTAGAGAATTTCAGATTATCTGAGGCATATGAGGGGTATGTTGCGAAATGATTAGGAAGGCGTTAGGGCCGGCGCGAAGCGGCCAGGCGCCCCTGTCGACGGCGTGGGCCGGCTGCGAAGGGCGCCCCGGCCAACGGGGTCAACCGGACTGACGGCCCGCCGCGGCGGCCACGAAGGCGCTGAAGATGCGCCGCGCCGCCGGGTCACAGCGCCAGAGCCCCTCCGGGTGCCACTGTATGCCCAGAAGAAAGGGCTTGGTAGGATCTTCCACGGCCTCCACCAGTCCGTCGGGGGCCGTGGCCGAAACGGCCAGTCCCTGCCCCAAGTGCGCTATGCCCTGGTGGTGGCGGCCGTTGACCCACAGGGTTTTCTTCCTGACGATCCTCTGGAGCATCGTCCCGGGGACGACGGAAACGGTGTGGGTGGCCACCGTGGGTGGCGCCTGCTGCCGGTGGCCGATGCTCTCGGGCCGCTGGCCGGCAATATCCTGAAACAGACTCCCGCCTCTGGAGACGTTGAGAAGCTGAATACCGCGACAGACCGCCAGGACGGCCAGCCCCCGGCTTTCGGCGAGCGCCAGGGCCTCGAGCTCCATCCGGTCCCGGTCCTCGTCGATATCACCGATGCCGACCGCCGGCATCTGGCCGTATCGCCGCGGATGCACGTCGGGCCCGCCGCTGAGCAGGAGCGCGTCCAGGCGGTCGATGACAGCCTCGAGCACGGGTCTCTTGGGCGATACCGGTATGATGACCGGCGCAGCGCCGCAGGCCGACAGGGCCTCACCATAATCGGCGAAGGCGTACTCCATGACACGGCCGGCGGAAATGGCGCTCCAGGCAGCGGCCATCTGCCGGGAACAAGTGATTCCGATCAACGGTCTGGACATGGCTGGGCGCTCCCCTGAGTACTGTCATTGCCGTCTTTCGGAGGAAATACCGCGATTTTTTCTTTTTTGTCAACAGGTTAGATAGTCGGCGGCAGATCAGCTGGTAACAACGGGCAGCGACACACGAAAGGTGGTTCCCCCATTCGGCCCGTCTTCTACCGCGATATGGCCGTCGTGGGCATCAATGATGCCCCTAACGATCGAAAGCCCCAATCCCGTTCCCTGGATGTAACGGGTCTGTTCGTTTTTAATCCGGTAGAATCGATCGAAAACGCGGTTTTTTTCTGAATCGGCAATTCCGAAACCTGTATCGCTGACACGGATGGTGAGCGTGCCGGCGGCGGCAGCAGCGGCAACCGTCACCACGCCGGCATCGGGGGTGTACTTGATGGCGTTGGTGATCAGATTGGCCATCACTTCCTCCATGTTTCGGCGATCGGCCAGTACCACCGGCAGGTCATCGGCCACCGCAGTCGAAAGCCGAATGGACTTCGCCGCCGCCTGGGGCGCCACCAGGGCCACCTGTTCGCGGATGACTTCCGCCAGTTGGACGGGCTCTCGTTTTTGGACGAGCAGGCCCGATTCGATGGTGGCCAGATCGAGCAGTTCGGAGGTCATCTGACTGAGGCTTTCGACCTTTTTAGAAGCCCGCTCGAGGATCTGCTGCTGTTTGGCGGTAATGGTGCCGGCAAGACCGTCGAGCACGACCTGAAGCTGCATGAGCACCGAGTTCATGGGGCTGCGGATCTCATGACTCACCATGGAGACAAAATGTGATTTCATCTCGTCCATGCGCCGCAAGGCGGTGATGTCGTGAAGCACGGTGATCACCCCAACGGTGGTGCCGGATCGGTCACGAAACGGCACACAGCGGACACTGAGGATGACCTCCTGCACATCACCGCTGCCGGTGGCAGTGATCTCCTCGCTCAACTCGCCCACCGAGGCCGGGAGCAGCCGAAGTGTGCGTCGGATCATTTCGCGCACCCGAACGTTTTCCACCAGATCGTCGACGGAAAGCCCGGCGCCGAGCCCGGCCCTGCAGCCGAGCATTCTCAAAAAAGCGGGGTTGGCCAGAACCGCGATGTTCTGACGATTGGTGCACATCACCCCGTCGGAGAGACTGTTGACCATGGTGCGCAGCCGCGACCGGGTGTTGGCAATGTCGCGCAGGGCCATGATGTGGCCAATGGCCTTGGCCACCACCACGCGCAGGTGATCGGGCGTGAACGGTTTGGGGATGAAATCGAAAGCGCCCTTTTTCATCGCCTCCACGGAGTGCTCCAGAGTGGCGTAGCCGGTGATGATGATGACGACGGTTTCCGGGTGATCGGCTTTGACCTGCGCAAGGACATCGAATCCCGACAGGTTGGGCATCATGAGATCCAGCAAAATGAGGTCGTAGTGGTTTTCAGTGATCTCCTTGACGCCCTGCCGGCCATCGGCGGCGATGTGCACCTCATAGTGCGCCTCCTCCAGAATCATCCGGCAGGCGTCACGGATCCGCTGCTCGTCATCCACCACCAAAATTTTCGGTGTATAATTTTCCTGATAATTCAGCTCTGCGCTCATGCTCATGAACTTCTCCCGAACTCCGTAACGATGCTTCCGCAGCGATCACCCGAAAAAAAGACCTGGTCTGTGGCGGGCGGGACAACCGTCCGCTGCTTCACCCCCAACCGGAAAGGACGCGCCCCCAAGCCAGGCTGTCGATGGCCCGCCTCAGCCAACGGATTCCGGCATGCCCGTTACCATGTCCGAGAAGATCGGGAGCGTGATTAAAAATGTCGTGCCGCCGGGCCCCGTGCTTTTTACCGAGATCGTGCCGCCGTTGTCCTTGACGATGCCGTAGGCGGTGCTCAAGCCCAGGCCGGTACCCCGGCCCGGCGCCTTGGTGGTGAAAAAAGGGTCAAAAATTCGCGAGAGGTTCTCACCGGGAATACCGCTGCCCGTATCGGCAACTTCCAGGCAGGCCTTCTTGTCTTCGCCACGGCCGTAGGTGCGCAGGGTCATGGTCCCTCTTTTATCCATGGCGTCGATGGCGTTTATCACCAGGTTGATCACGACCTGCCGCATCTGGTTGCGATCGGCGAGAACCGGCAACGGCATCGTCGCCAGCTCGCGGCGGGCGACAACATTGATGAACAACTTCTGGTCCCGGATCAGGTTGAGGCTCTCTTCGACCAACTGGTTCAGGTGGAAGTACTCTCGCCGGGCGCTCGACTGCCGGCTGTAGGCCAAAAGATGCTGAACGATATCCTTGCAGCGGCCGGCGTCCTCCAGGATGAAATCGAGGTGCCCGCGCACCGGGTCCTGGGGGGCCAGTTTCTCCAGCGCCATATTGCCGTAGAGAACAATGCCCGTCAGCGGATTGTTGATTTCGTGTGCCACTCCGGCCGCCAGCCGCCCCAGCGAGGCCATTTTCTCGGACTGAATCACCTGGGCCTCGGTCTCCCTGAGTTTTTGATCGAGTGCCATGCGGTCTCTCAGATCATTGTAAATCCCCATGGTCGCCAATTCTTCATCACGCTCGTAGATGATGGCGCCGGTCATTTCCACCGGGATGCGCTCCCCCGTGGCGGACTCGATATCGACCTTGGTGACGGTCAATTTGCCCGGTCCGCCGTAATCATCGCTGCGCAGCCGCTTCATGACCTCCTGGGCGCCCCCCTCGGGGTAGAGATCCCGCGTGGTGAGATGGCTGCCCTGGCTGAAGGAGCAGTCGAACAGCTTCTCGGCAGCCGGATTCATGAGAAGAATGCGCCCGCTGCGATCGGCGGCGACGATCGCGCTCGCCGAACTCAGGACGACCCGGTCCAGCAGCTGCCGGATGCCGTAAAAAGCCTGCTCCAGCCGCTTTGCCTTGGTGACATCCCGGAAGGACTCGATGATGTAAATCACCTTTCCGGCTTCATCCAGTATCGGTGAAAAGACCCGGTCTTCCCACCGGGTTTTCCCGTCACTGCCACGGATCCGGCGGATGATGGAGTGGCCGCAGCCGCTGGCCGCCGTCCTGTCCAGTGGACAGGACGACGCGGAGCAAAGTTCACCGTCTTCGATGACGTCGGCCGGCATGACATCCTGGCAAGTCTTGCCGACAATGTCTGCTTCAACGAAACCGGTCTTTTCGTAAAACCGGCGATTGGCCGATACGATAATGCGGTTCGGTCGGAGCACCAGCGTTGGAAAGGAAAGCGAGTCGAAAACCCGGGATTGCCAGTCGATTTGCGGCGGTGTGGCTGCATTCATGTTGTCTGTCCGGCTTCTGGTGACGGCACCACAAAGGCCGTTTGCAGCGCAGCCGATGCATCCGCTGCCCGGCCTTGCGGCACCACGACATAAACGGAAGCGCCGCTGCAGGCTGCCGAGAGTACCGGCACGGATTTCGCCGCCAGCGCGTCGAAGGCCGCGGCGGCAATGCCGTAGCGGTCGCCGTAATGGGGACCGTGAAAGAAAACGAGCTCGACCCCGCACACCACAGCCATCGGCCACTGCGCGCTTTCAGCCTCGGCCGGCATGGGCGGCGGTGCACTGGTCACGCAGTGAACCAGCAGCCGTCCTCCGTCAACAGGGGTGGCCGACACCATCATCAGCCGGCCCGTAAGGCTGGCCGGCGAGAAACTGCTCCGGTTCAAAACGGCCATACGAGCGGTGTCCACGACTGCAGAAAGAAGGCATAGCCCGGTTTCCACGCCAATGCCGTAAGTCTTGATCGGTTGCTCCGAATAGACGGCGATGGTTTCCATTAGACCTGCTTGACGCACCACGGACGCTCCAGCGGTGCGTGATTTTCGGGTAAGTGCGCGATGGCGCGGACTTCTGAAACGGCCTCGGCCATCCGCCGGTAGTCCGTGGCGAAGGTCAACGTGGCCAAAGAAGAGGTGACGCAGTATACCGGCAGCCCGGCCCGAATGAATGCACTCAGAACGCCTTCGAGCAAATCCCCGCGCGATCGGTGCGGAAAAACGGTCAGTGTGCCCACGGGCGATATGACCCCCACCGTCACACCCGCGCCTTGCAGGAGCGGCTCTGCGGCCGCCCAATCTTCGAGCGCGACCGCGCAGGTGCCGATGACGCTGCCCGCAGCAGCGGCCATCGTTACGAACGCCATGTTGATGCGGTGCCGGGCCAGCCGATCGAAGAGCAGGACAATCGGCGGGCTGTCGCCCGCCGACAAGTTGATCTGGACCAGTTCCGGGCTTTGCTTGAGCCCGCTGATGGACATTTTCGATTCCATCCCGGCTCAGGACTGCAGATTGTCCGCAACGATCTCCATCAAGTTTTCCAGCTTGATGGGTTTGGGGATGTAATCGTCGGCCAGCGTGTTCTTCCCGTCCAGGTGGGTATAGTTGGTCGAAGAGACGGCATCGGCCACGGCGGTGAGCAGAATAACGACAATATCTTTATAATCGTCGGATTTCTTGAGCTCGTCACAGAGCTGGTAGCCGGTTTTTCGCGGCATCATCACGTCCAGAATCACCATGGCCGGCCGCCTGGCCTTGATGCGGTCCCAGGCTTCGACCCCGTCGTAGGCCTTGTCCACAGCATACCCTTCGCTTTCCAGCTTCATGGAAACCGATTCCACCAGATCCGGATCGTCGTCCACTACCAGAATCAATTGTTTCTTCGTCATGTCACCGTCCTCCTTGCTTAATTAGATTGTTTATATTTTTGAGTCTTCTCCCATTTAGCTGGAGAAAAGGGTTCGAGGGGTCAAGGGGCCAAGGGGTCAAGTGACGGCATTAGGCGTTAATCAGTGATCTGGCGGCTGGCAGGCGATCCCGTCAGCATGTTAGCGGTGAGACCAAAACGCCCCCAATGCCGGTGTCCTAATGCCTTATGGACCGCAAACGTATTTTTCTGTTTCTGTAGCTGTTTTTCACTCGATCCCTTGAACCCTTGGACCCTTGGACCCTTGAACCCTATTGATCAACCAACTCTTTGGGAAATGACCCCTGTTTTTCAATCACTGCGTCGTGTGTGATTCCTGCCGACTGCGAGAGCCGATCACCCTGCCACCACCGGCCGCGGGTATAGTCCGGACCGCTCTACGATTTCAGGGACTTTCGCTTCCCACTCGATGGCCATGATATGGAACCCGGCCACCCCGGTCACTTCCTTGAGTTGCGCGATGGTCTCCACACAGATGTCGATGCCTTCCTGGGCCTGTTTGTCCTTGGGCACGCCCGCCATTCGATCCACCATCGCCTGAGGAACGTCCATCCCGGGCACCTTGGTCTTCATGTAGCGGGCCATGCCGGCCGACTTCATGGGGGTAACACCGGCCAGAATGGCGCACTTCTCGTGCAGACCCCGGTCGCAGACCCCGGCCATCCACAGCTTGAATTTCTCCACATTGTAGATGCACTGGGTCTGGATGAAATCGGCGCCGGCGGCGATCTTCTTGGCCAGGCGCGACACCCGCAGTTCAAATGGGTCGGCAAAGGGGTTGGCCGCCGCTCCGATGAACATCTTCGGCGGGCCGCTGATGTCCGCACCGCCCTGGAACTTGCCTTCATCGCGCATGCGGCGCACCATCTGCACGAACTGGATGGAGTCGATATCGTGGACGTTGGCGGCCATGGGGTGATCGCCGAAACGGGTGTGATCGCCGGAAAGGCACATCATGGTGTTGATGCCGAGGGCATAAGCGCCAAGGATGTCGGCCTGCATGGCCAGGCGGTTACGGTCCCGGGTCACCATCTGCAGTACGGGATGAAGCCCCATCTGCCGTATCAGCACACTGCCCGCAAAGCTCGACATGCGCACCATGGCGGTCTGGTTGTCCGTGACATTGACCGCATCGACATGGTCTTTGAGCAGCGCCGCTTTTCGCTTTACCGATTCAGCGTCAGTGCCCCGGGGAGGGCCGCACTCGGAAGTGACGGCCAGGTTGCCGGATTTCAGCACTTTTTCGAGAACGCTCTGGGTATTCATTCTGCCATATCCTCCCTGATGATTTTCCGGGGACCGCCCCCACGCCCGGAGCGCCAGTCCTTGGCCGGCGTAATCTGTTCATACCGCTCTGAGATGCCGAGGGCTTTAAGCCGATCCCAGATCAACTGCCAGGCACAGTCCGTATCCGGGCTGATCTCGCATTTTCCCAGGGTCGAGCCGCCGCACGGGCCGTTGAGCAGTTGCTTGGCGCAGCGGGCGATCGGACAAATGCCCCCGGTGACCCCGAGCAGGCAGTCGCCGCAGCCCTGGCAACGCTCGGCCCAGACCCCCTGGCGTTCCGAAGCACCCATGAACTTGGTGTTCACCGCCGGCAGTACGGGCTTGTCTTTGAAGCGGCGCGCCACTTCTTGAACACCGCAACCGCAGGCCATGGAAAGCACCGCATCGACGCCGTCGATCATGGGCACCAGTTCCTCGATGTACTCCGGGTCGCACTGACGCTCCAGCGTGTGCTCCCGGATGTGAAGGGTTTTGCCGTGCTTGAGCAGGGACATCTGCAGTGCCGCCGAAAGAATGCCCACCTCCTTTCGGCCACCGGCCGCACACACGGTCACGCACTCGTTGCACCCCACCAGCAAAATCCGGTTAAAGGGCCGCACACTGTCGATAATTTCTTCCAGGGGTTTTCGCTCTGCTGTGATCATATCGCTGTCATCTCCTTCATAGTCGCAGCGGGGTCGCAGGCTCAGGCGGCGGAGCGCGCCGCAGAACCGATCGGATTGGGACCCAGTTGCCGGATTTTTTCCGTAAACGCCGTGGCGATATCGGCAAACCGCTCGCCCATGCCCGCGGACATGTTGACCATGGCCACACGCTCACCGCCGATGCCGATCTCGTCCAGGAGCGACTGAACTGCCGCCACGCGCCGGGCCGCCCGGAGGTTGCCGTTTTTGAAATGGCAATCGCCGTCCAGGCAGCCGGCCACATAGACACCGTCGGCGCCTTTTTGAAACGCCGTGAGGATATGAATGGTATCGACCTTGCCCGAGCACGGCACCCGCACGATTTTGACGTTGGCCGGGTAGCACAGGCGCTGGCTGCCGGCCATGTCGGCCGCCGTGTAGGCGCAGTAGTGGCAACAGAAGGCCACGATGACCGGTTCGTAAGTTTCCATCATGCCACCATCCTTTCCAGCAGACCGCTGAGCGTGCCCAGGATCTGATCATCCTCGAAGCGCAGAATCTGAATGGCCTTGGCCGGGCACTCCGCGGCGCACACGCCGCAGCCATGGCACTTGGCCGGATCGATTTCAGAGACGCCGTCGGCGTTGATAGACGGCACTCCGAATGGGCATGCCCGCACGCAGACAAGGCATGCCGCACACTTGCTGGCGTCCACCCTGGCCACCGCCGCGCCCAGACTGATTTCTTTGCGGGCCAGCAGCGTCTTGGCCCTGGCGGCCGCCGCTTCGCCCTGAGTGACGGCCTCGCGGATCAACTTGGGCGCGTGGGCGGTGCCGGCCACATAAAAGCCCGGCACGGCGAGATCCACGGGACGCAGCTTGATGTGGTCTTCGAGAAAGTATCCGTCCGGGGTGCGGGCGATCTTGAAGATCGCTGCCAAATCTTCGGTGGTTTCATCGTCACTGACGAAACCGGTGCTCAACAGCAAGACAGCGGCGTCCACCACCAACGGGCGGCCAAGCACCGGGTCCGTGAAGGCCACCGCGATGCGCGCACCGGCCGCCGTTACCTGCGGGGGCGCGTCGGCGTCGTAGCGGATAAAGATCACGCCTTTTTCACGCGCCGCCGTGTAGTAGTCTTCGAGAAAACCGTAGGTGCGCATATCCCGGTAAAGAACGAATATGCGGGCCTCGGGGTTGATCTTCAGGATGTGCAGGGCGTTTTTCACCGCCGCCTGGCAGCATACCCGGGAGCAGTTGGGATTGTCCGGCGTGCGCGAGCCCACGCACTGAATCATCACCACCGTATCCCAGCCGGGCACCGCCGCCGAATCGTCACTCATCAGCCCATCGGCATCCAACTGGGTCATAACCGCCGGGTGCTCATCGAGAAGATACTGGCGGGGCCGGTTGGGCAAGGCGCCGGTGGCCATGATGGTCACCCCGTGGCTGATCTGACGGTAGAACATCCGGGGCCCCACCTGCATGCCGGTTCTGAACATGCCCGGCATGCCGCTGTGATCGACGATGACCGCATTGGTGATGATCTGAATGTTGGGGTGGGCCAGGCTCGCCCGAACCAATTCACGAACAAACGCCTGGACGTCTTCACCGTCGATGGTGCGCTGGACCAGCGCCGCCACGCCGCCCAGCATGGACATGCGTTCGGCCAGAAACACCTTGTGCCCCTGATCGGCCAGACGCAACGCGGCGGTCATACCGGTCACGCCGCCGCCCACCACCAGTACGTCACGGTTGATGGGCAGGCGCTGGTCCTGCAAGGGGCGGGCGGCGGCCACTGCGGAAACGGCGGCGCTGACCAATTGCCGGGCCTTTGCCATGGCCTTTTCAGGATGATCCAGATGAACCCAGGTATCCTGATCGCGCAAATTGGCGATCTCCAGCAGGTATTTGTTGAGCCCGGCACGGCGAAGCGTCTCCTGAAACCGGATCTCATGGGTGCGCGGCGAGCATCCGCCGATGACCACCCGGTTGATCTTTTCTCTGGTGATGGCATCACGGATCGTTTCCATGGACTGGCGGCTGCATCCGTGCCCTACGGCCTGGGATACGACCACGCCGGGAAAGGTCGCCGCAGTGGCCGCCAGGGCGGCCACATCGACAATGCCGCCGATGTTCTCACCACAGTCGCAGATAAAGACACCGGTTCTGGGCGGCTCGCCGGCCACATCACGCTCGGGCGGATACGCGTCGGCAGTGTCCACCGCATCGGCGGCATCGGCGATGTGCATCCCAGCCCGGCAGGCCGCGGCGCTGGCCTGCGCCATGGACTCGGGGATATCCTTGGGGCCTTCGAACATGCCGCACACGTAGACCCCCGGCCGGGATGTGGCCACCGGGTCGAAACTGGTGGTCCGCGCAAATCCGTGGCCGTTCAGGGCCACGCCCAGACGCTCGGCCATCTGCCTGGCGCCTTCTGAAATGCAAAACCCCGTCGCCAGAACCACCATGTCGAAGGTTTCTTCCGTCAGCAGGCTCCCGTCATGGGGAAGATAAGCGATGGAGAGCCGGTCGGCGCCGTTTTTTCGCACCACGCTGTGGGGGCGGCTGCGCACGAAACGCACCCCGTGCTCGTCCCGGGCTCGGGTGGTGTATTTCTCGTAGTCTTTTCCGAAGGTGCGCATGTCCATGAAAAACACGGTGGTTTCGATGCTGTCCTGAAAGCGCTCCTTGGTGACGATGGCCTCCTTGAGTGAAAACATGCAGCACGCGCTGGAACAATAGGCGGCAGCCCCCTTTTGAAGCCCCCGGGATCCCACACACTGGATCCAGGCGATTTTTTGCGGCGTGGCCCCATCGGACGGTCTCACCAGGCGTCCCTGGGTGGGCCCTGACGCCGACAGGATCCGCTCGTACTCAAGACTGGTTAGAACGTCCGGCTCCCTGCCGTAGGCAAAGTAGTCCAGCCCTCCGGGATCGAATATCGATGCCCCCGGCGAGAGCACCACCGCGCCGAAACGCCGCTGCACCCGCCGCTCCCGGTCGTCGGGGACGATGGCCCCGGCCGGGCAGCAGGCCGCCAGGGCTTCCGGATCGCTGCAGGCGCTCATGTCGATGGCATAGGCCTGCGGCGTGGCCTGAGGATAGCGCATACACGTTGGCGCCCGGTGGTCGAGACCCGGGTTGAAGGCGACGCACTGCGGAAACTGTTTACGACACTCGCCGCAGGCCGTGCATCGGTCCATGTCGATGTAGCGCGGGCGCGTCACCAAGGTGGCCGTGAAGTCACCGGCATCGCCGCCCAGCGTCTCGATGCGGGTCAAGGTCATGAGTTCGATATGACGGTTGCGACTGCCTTCCGATATATTGGGCGCGATGGTGCACAGGTCGCAGTTGTTGGTGGGAAAGGTGCGGTCGAGCTGGGTCATGAGTCCGCCGATGGCGTTGGCCGTGTCGATGAGCACCACCTTCTTACCGGCGTCCGCCAGGTCCAGCGCGGTCCGCATGCCGGCGATGCCGCCGCCGACGACCAGAACCTTATCGGGCGTTTGAAATCGTGCTGTGGGTTCCATAATATCCTTTTTCCGTTGTCCGGGGCGAAAGCCGATAGCGGGAGGCAAGCCGTCCGAATCAAAGCACCGACGCCTTGACAGGCTGTTGAAAAACGGCGCCTCGCACCCTGATCCTGCGTTCTCGTCTCGGGTCAATCTTCGCCGTAGCGCCGCGCAACGCCTGCGGTTGCCCAATCGGCTGCGGCCACGATGCTTGTTTTTCAACAACCTGCTATAGACCGGCGATATCGAGAATGACCGGCAGGCGGTGTTCCCATCCCATGGTCTGGATCAATACACCCCGGGCCATCTCCCGCAGCCGCGCCACGATTTCTCCGGCGATCTTGACCCCCTCCATCTCCCGGTCGGCAGACTTGCGCATGCGCCGGATCATGTCCTCTGAAATGAGGCAGTCCGCCTCATGGGTGGCGATATACCGGGCCACAGCGACCGACTTGATGAGAAACACGCTTGGGATGATCGGTACGTCCAAAAAAGCGGCGGCCTCCAGAAACCGCGCGAACCGGTCCGTGTCGAATACCGGCGGGGTGATGATAAAGCGCGCCCCGGCCGCCACCTTCTGCCCGGCCGCATCGAGCTCTTTTTCCACAGAGGCGCCGTCGGCCCAGGCGCCGATGCTGCAACCGACGGTGAATTCGGGGCTGCCGTCCAGGTCGAATCCGCCCAGGTCCTGCCCTTTTTGCAGGCTGTCGATGGCGCCGAGCAGTCCCATCTCGTCCAAGTCGTCCACCGGCTTGGCATCCGCATGATCGCTCTGGTCCATCTCTTCGCCCTGGACCACCACGATGTTCTGGATGCCAAGAACATGGGCGGCCAGCAGATCCCCTTGAACCGCCATACGGTTGCGGTCCCTGCCGTAGCAGTGAATCATGGGCTCGAGCCCCTGCTGGAGCGCCAGCACGCCCCCGGCCAGGGCGCTCATTCGCATGACGCCGTTGTCCATGTCCGGAATGACGACGGCGTCGACCCGCCCCTTGATGCGTCTCGCGTCGGTCACAAAGCGAGAAATGTCCACGCCCTTGGGGGTGTTCATTTCAGCGATGACGAGAAATTCTCCAGATTGCAGTCGTTTGCGAAAACTCATGGGCTTTCCTTCCCTTTCACCTGGCTAACGGTTTTCTGGTTCTTTTCTGAATCGGACCCGCGGCATCTCCGAGGTCCCACGCGGGGCGTCCGCCCGGATGCACTCACAGGAAGCCTTGGGCAGCAGCCGCAACAGATCCTGCTGCATCTCTGCATCACAGCCGAGTATTTCCAGGGTTTCGAGCGGCTTCATCTGCTCGAAGACGAGCGAGACCTTCAACAGGGAAAACGGGGTGATGGCCCCTCTTACATCCACCGTATAGTCAGAGCTGTTTTCCAAACGCATGCCACCCCTCGTTCGTGTGAAGGGATGGCAAGAGAGCACGATACGGGCCAACGCGGCGCCGCAGCAGGTCGATTTTTAAAATAAAATGATAATCCGGGATGTTACCGCCGCTCGTGACGGTTTGGTGATATAACGCTTGCCATCGAAGTGTTAAACTGCTAAGCCCCAAACCTTTTTCAGGTGTAAAGCTTTAACAGGGTGCCTTTACATGGTTGATCAGGAGCTGGATCTTTACTGGAAGACGGTAGTCAACACCATCCGCGACGGCATTATGATCGTCAATCCGCAGGGCGCCATCGTCTCGGTCAACCGGGCGCTGGAGACCATGACCGGTTACCGCCGCGAGGATCTCATCGGCCGCACCTGCGATTTGCTCGACTGCGAGGCCTGTCATCGGCACAAACACGCCGATGCCCCCTACTGGTGCGACCTGTTCCGGGACGGGCAACTGAACACCCGCCGCTGCCAGGTCCGGAAAAAAGACGGCAACTACCTTCACGCCATCCGGAACGCATCGCTGCTCAAAAACAGCACCGGCAGCATTATCGGCGCCGTCGGCACACTCACCGACATTTCCGAAATCATCCAAAAAGACATCCAGCTGGAAGCCTATCAGCGCGAACTGCGCAGCCAGGACGGTTTTCACGGCATCATCGGCAACGCCGCCCCCATGCAGCAGGTGTACGACCTCATCGAGAACGCGGCCCGCTCCGATGCACCGGTGATCGTCTACGGTGAAAGCGGCACCGGCAAGGAGCTGGTGGGCAGCGCCATCCACGACATCAGCGAGCGAAAGCGCGGCCCTTATGTCAAGGTGAACTGCGCCGGGCTTTCCGATTCCCTCCTGGAAAGCGAGCTGTTCGGACACGTCCGTGGTGCTTACACCGGCGCCATCCGCGATCGGGAGGGGCGGTTTGAAAAGGCATCGGGCGGCAACATTTTCCTCGACGAAATCGGCGACATGCCGATGTCCACTCAGGTAAAAATGCTGCGCGTCCTTGAGGAAAAAGTGATCGAACGGGTCGGCGCCAGCACCCCCATCAGCGTGGATGTGCGCATCATCTCAGCGACAAACCGGGATCTTCAGCGAATGGTGGAAGAAGGAAAATTCAGAAACGACCTGTTCTTTCGCGTGAACGTCATCCCCATCCACCTGCCGCCGCTGCGTGAGCGCATCGAAGATATTCCCCTGTTGGCAGCGGCCTTTTTCAGAAAAATCCGCCTGAAAAGCGACAAGGATCTCAAGGGAATCAGCAACGAGGCCATGGCGTCCTTTATGAATTACCAGTGGCCGGGCAATGTCCGAGAGCTCAAAAGTGCGCTCGAATACGCCTTTGTGACCTGCCACAATGCATTGATTCAGCCCCACCATCTGCCCCAGAATATCTACCGGGGCCGGCGGCCGCTGACGGGAACAAAGCGGCGCGCCCTCGATCTCAAGGCCATCGAAAAACAGGAATTGATCGAGATGCTGGAAAAGACAGGGGGCAACCAGTCGCAGGCGGCGCAACTGCTGGGCGTCTCACGGGTGACCATCTACAACCGGATGAAACGCCATGGGATCACCGCGAAAATGAAAGTCGTAGTCGAAGAAAAGCGAACGTTGAACATCGAATGATGATGGCCCTGTAAGGAGTCGGGATCTCTCGCAAAGCCGCAAAGATCGCAAAGCTAAGACATTGATGTTAATAATGTTTTTCTTGGCCTACTTGGCGCCTCAGCGAGGGTACGGGTTTTCATTCGCTGTTCAGCGTTCGAGGTCGAGACCACGGTAGAGGATCTCGAAGGCGGTTTCGAGGGATTCGCGCAGGGTGTAGCGCTCGGGGTTGATCATCTTCTTGGTTTCTTCCCAAAGCACCGCGCCGGTGAACATGGACCAGAAGATATCTGCCACGGCGGTGGGGTGGTAGCGGTGGATGACCCCTTCTTCCATTCCGGTGGAAAATACGCCGGTGATCATCCGCAGGGCCTTGCGCGACAGGGCATTGATTTCGTCCAGAATATCGTCGCCGAGTTCTTTGAGGGTCTCACTGCTCTGGAGGTGAAACATGTTGTTGAGGATGACGGCATCGAACTCGTAAATGTCGAACATGGCCTCCAGCAGCTCTCTTTTGCGATCTGCATATGACTTGGAGCCGTCCTCCATGGCGTGCTCCAGACGAACGGTCATATACTGCAAAACCCGCAGGGTCAGGGAAGCGTAAAGGGCGTCCTTGTTCTTGAAGTAAAGATAGAGCGTGCCGGGGCTGAGTTCCGCCTCTTTGGCGATGTCCTCCATGGTGCTGCGCTCGTAGCCCTTGGCTGAAAACACCCGCTTGGCCGCCATCATGATGGCCTGCCGCCGGCGCTCCCGCTCACGTTCTTTTCTTTCCTGTATCCCCATCGATAAATTCCTTCGGAAAAAGCGCTCAATTCAAGCGTTTAAGTACCTCTGCCGCCCCCCCGCTGTCAAGCCAACAAAAGACCCTGGCGCGGCGCGCCTTCCTTACGGGTCGCCCGTGAACGCCGCGCTCATGGCGTCGTTCACGGCGTCGGCGGAAAAACCCCGGGAGTAGAGATACCGGTATGTCTTTTCCCGAAGCGCCCGGTCGGCCTTCTTTCCCGAAAGGCTTTTTCGTTTCTTGAGCGCCATGCGAAGGGCCGCGTCAGTCTCTTCGGCCGGCGGGTAGCGCCGGGTAATGCCATCGTCGATAAGCGCCTCGTCGAATCCTTTTTTCTGCATGGCGAAGCGGATGTGCCGGCGGCCATACCCCTTGGCCTTGAGCTCGTCGATGTAAAACAGCGCGGTCTCGGCGTCGTCCACGTAACCGAGTCGCTCACAGGTGGCGATCACCGCGGCGGCGGTGTCTTCGCCAACACCACGGCCCGCCAGTTTGCGCGCGAGTTCCCATCGGGTGTGCCGCCGGTTGGTGAGCAGACGCACCGCCGTGTCCATGGCCGTGCGGTACCGGATTTCCTCTTGTGGCACGCGGGTATCGTCATTCGGATTCATGGTCACCTTAAGCGTACGTGTTGTGCAGATCCCTGATAGCACAATTCATTGCAGTTAAGAAACCGAATGGCGGCCTATTTCCAAGCCGGCCGATTGGTGGTAAGCACCCTCACCATCAAACCGTACCCGAAGGAGTTGGCCGTGTCCCCCCGTGTCCATGGATGGCTGCCATTCATCAGTCTATTCGTTGCGAGCCTGCTGTGGGCCAGCAGCTTCATCGCGCTGAAACTGGCGTTTGCCGCCTACGACCCTATGGTCGTCATTTTTGCACGCATGGCCCTGGCCAGCCTGTGCTTCATTTTCTTTCTGGGTCGCTTCGCCCCGGTGGATTACCGCCCCGGCGACCTCAAATACCTTGCCTTCATGGCCTTCTGTGAGCCCTGTCTGTACTTCGTGTTCGAAGCCAAGGCCCTGGAACTCACCACGGCCTCACAGGCCGGCATGATTACGGCCATGCTGCCGCTTATGGTGGCCGTCACCGCGCGGTTTTTTCTTCGCGAACGGATCTCCCGGCGCACCGCCACCGGTTTTGTCCTGGCCATTGCCGGCACCTGCTGGCTGAGCCTGGCAGGGGCGCCGGCGCCGGGAGCGCCCAACCCGATCCTCGGTAATTTCCTCGAGTTTCTGGCCATGGTCTGCGCCGCCGGCTACATCATCACGCTCAAGCACCTTACCCGCCGGTATTCGCCGGTTTTCCTCACGGCGGTGCAGGCCTTCGTCGGCAGCCTGTTTTTTTTCCCCATCCTGTTTTTGCCGCAGGTCACCCTGCCGCAGAGCCTATCCCCCCTGGCTGCCGGGGCCGTGATCTATCTGGGGACTGTCATCACGCTGGGTGCCTACGGCCTATATAACTTCGGCGTCAGCCGGATACCGGCCAGCCAGGCCTCGGCATTCATCAATCTCATCCCGGTATTCACGGTGATCATGGGCTGGTCGATCCTTGGTGAGACGTTCACCCCCCCCCAGTATGCCGCTGCGGCCCTCGTACTGTTCGGGGTCTTTTACAGTCAGGACCGTCAGAAACGACGGCCGGCGCCGGTGCCGTGCCCCTGATACGCAGCCCGGGAGGTCATTGTAAGGCGTTGCGACAACCCAAAAACCGGTCCTCGCGCAGAGGCGCACGCCAGAGACGCCAAAAATTGCGGAAAAAAATATAGGTTCCATTGTCCATCCGTTCGACTGGCCGCCGGGGGCCGATTGTGGTAATCTGCCGGCGTCATCACCACCCAAAAAGCGGAGGAAGATATGACCCACTGCCTGACCGAAGCGAACCTGAGGCGTTGCAACTGCACCTACGAACCCTGCCCGAGAAAAGGCAACTGCTGCCAATGCCTGGAATACCACCTGGGCAGCCGGGAGCTGCCGGCCTGCGCGTTTCCCGCCGAGGCCGAGCGCACCTTTGACCGCAGTTTCGCACACTTCGCCCGTTTGGTCCAAAGCGGCCAGGTGTAAGATGACGGCAAGCGATACCATGATCCCCGACGCGCATTCTATTAAGGAAGTTTTCAATTTCGACGTGTCCAGAGATTGCTTCGGCTGCGGGCCGGACAACCCGATCGGGCTCCACATGCGGTTTTTCACCGACGGTGAAAAGCTCGTGTCTTTTCTGCAGGTGCCCCGGCACCACTGCGGATGGTCCAGTATCGTGCACGGCGGCATCGTCACCACCATCCTCGATGAGACCATGAGCTGGACCGCACACCACCTCATCAAAAAGCTCATTCTCACCAAGTCGATTCACATCGATTTCCACCGGCCCGTTCACGTAGCGCGGGACATCCGGTGCGAAGGCCGCATCAAGGCCGTCAACAGTCCGCGGGAAGCCGTCATGGACGCGGTGATCTATGACGATTCCGGGAATAAATGCGCCACCGGTCAGGGCACCTTCGCGCTGCTCACCCCGGCCGTGGCCCGCCGGCTGGGCGTCATCGAAGAGCGGGTCGTGAAAAACTTCGAGAACTTTATCTTAAAAAACAGTTGATCCCGGTCGCTACCCCGCCGGGACACCGTGATGGATGATCCGATCTCTGAGAGGAGGGTTGCCATGTCGACAGCGCTATTGCTCGTAGACATTCAAAACGATTATTTCCCAGGAGGGCGCATGACGCTCGTGGGAATGGATGCGGCGACAGCGGCCGCGGCAGTGCTGCTGGACCGGTTTCGAAATAGCGGACTGCCGGTGATCCACGTCCGGCACGAATCCCTCCAGCCGGGGGCGACGTTTTTCCTGCCGGAAACCGCCGGGGCCGCGATCAGCGACAAGGTGCTGCCCATTTCAGGCGAACCGGTCATCACCAAACACTTTCCCAACAGTTTTCGGGATACCGACCTGCTGGCTCGCCTCCGGGCGGCGGCAGTGTCCCGGGTGGTGATCTGCGGGGCCATGAGCCACATGTGCATCGACGCCACCGCCCGGGCCGCGGCCGATCACGGATTCTCCTGCACGGTGGCATCGGATGCCTGTGCCACCCGGGACCTTCAATTCGAAAAACTGACGGTACCTGCCGCCCAGGTGCATGCCGCGTTCATGGCGGCACTGGCGGCCGCCTATGGCCGCGCGGTACCCGCCGGCAAGATATCCGTCGGCTGATGTCGGCGGCGCACTGACAGTCCCTATACCCTGACTTGAATTTCCGCCGAATCTCCACTAAAAAGAGTGATGCCGCTTCAAACCATTCGGCGGCATTCCCCCGCACCCAGCCCTTTTCACAAAAAGGAGGACATCTCATGAGCGCGTTCGGAGAACGGATCAAGACCTTGAGAACGGAAAGACACCTGTCCCGGACCGCCGTCGCCGAACAGACCGGCATTCCGATTTCCCGGTTAAGCGAGCTGGAGCGCGGCGTTCGCATCCCCGTCGACAGCCAGACGGCAAGAATCGAAGCTTTTTACGAGCTTGGCACCGGTGAGTTAGCAGCGCTGGTGCGCCAACGGCCATCGGCTTAATCCATCGATTCGTAAATTCAAGAACGAATTGATTGCACAAGATTCGCAATTAATGAAGGGTTCACCACGAAGGTCACGAAGAAAAACGCTTAACAACAGTGGGTTATAAATACTTCGTGTGCTTCGTGAACTTCGTGGTGATCACAGCGCGGCAAAAGGAATTGACCGTTGAGACGACACGGGAGCGCCATCATGATCACACACGTCACCACCCCGACACGCATCGCCGCCGCAGGGAACAAGCCCAAGGTGATCGAAGAATTCATCGGCCGGGTGAACACCGGCACCGATGGCATCAGCCTCGCCCGGATGACCAGCCCGCAAGGGTGGGTCGAACCGGGCCAGGCGCCCGAGTTCGATGAGTATACCCTCGTTCTCGAGGGCTGCCTTCAGGTCACCACCCGTGAAACCACGGTCCTGGTGAGGGCCGGCGAGGCGGTGATCACCCCTGCCGGTGAGTGGGTCCAGTACAGCACACCGGAGCCCGGCGGCGCACGGTATATCGCCGTCTGCCGGCCCGCCTTTTCACCTGACATCGTCCACCGCGACGAGTAAGGCGGTATCCGGCCTTCATCGTCAGCGACGGCGGCCTTCGGGCGCAATAACAACTGCAAAAATATTTGACAGGATTTACAGGATAAACAGGATATTGGAGTCCTCGCGGTTCAATGTTTTTTTGCTTTTTTCTTTCGGGCAACCAAAGGAAAGAACGTTCTTTCGTGGTATTGGTAAGACATGCGCTATAAGGCGCTCTGCAATTACGTGAAAAGGAATTTAGCATGGGCAGATCCATTCTCATCACCGGCGCCTCATCGGGCATCGGCAAAGCGCTGGCACTGGAAATGGCCGGCAGAGGCTATCACCTGGGGCTTGCCGCACGCAACGTGGCGTCCCTGCGCAGCATCGAGCAATCCATCGCAGAACGCTTCCCGCAGACACAGATCGTGGTGAGCGAATACGACGTGACCGACACTGCCGGCGCCCCGGCATTGGTTCGGCACACGGCCGACGCACTGGGAGGCCTGGACATCCTCTTCGCCAATGCCGGTATCGGACTGGGAGAGAAAATCGGCCGGGGCGAGTTCGAAAAGGCCCGGCAAACCATCATGGTCAATCTCATCGGCGCCATGGCCACGGTAGACGCCGCCGTTGCCCATTTTCTCGAACAGGGCCGCGGCCATGTGGTGGGAACCTGCTCTGTGACCGCCTTCCGCGGCATGCCCCGCGGATCGTCCTACAGTGCGTCGAAAGCGGGGTTCGCCGTCTACCTGGAAGCGCTGCGGGCGGAAACCTTTGGCAAAGGCATCGATGTCATGGTGCTCTATCCCGGCTACATCGACACCCCGTTGAACCAGATGCTCAAAAGCCGGCCCTTCGTCATTCCGGTGGAAAAAGGTGCCGCCATCATCGCCGATCTCATCGAGAAAAAGAAAAAACGGTCCACCGTGCCGGTGTTTCCCTGGAACCTCATCGGACCGTTGCTGAAGATGCTTCCCACGCGGGTCATCGCCCGCATGTAAACGCATCCGCACGCTTGTTGGTTGGACACCACACACCGTGGCTGAAAGTGAGCGTATCATGCGCGGCGGCAATCTCTTCGAGGACATCCCTGAAGACCTGACGAAAGAGCGCTTCGACACGATCCTTGAAAAGGGCGGCCTGCGCTTGGAGCGTATCGTCTCCCGGGGCCACGCCACGGCCGAGGACCAGTGGTACGACCAGCCCTCAGACGAATGGGTAACGCTCCTTCAAGGCGGCGCCGCCATCGTCATCGACGGCCGGAAGGCCCCCGTGGTGATGAGGCCGGGCGACCACCTGTTGCTGCCGGCCCGCTGCCGGCACCGGGTGGCCTGGACCGACCCGGACGTGGACACCGTTTGGCTGGCCCTTCACTTCTGATGTTTCTGTAAAGGGAACGCCTTTATTTTTTGAGGTCGGTTCTTATACTGAAAGGACTCTTTCAATCTTCGTGGCCTTCGTGTTCTTCGTGGTAACGCGGTTGCCGATGGGAAGCGCACAGGCCTCAGGGAGGCGCCATGACCGATCGCATCCGCACCATCAAAACGCGCATCACCCCCCGGCCCGTCATCGAAGGCGCCGGAGTGAGACTCAAACGCAGCATCGCCTTGCCCGAACTGGACCACGTGGACCCGTTTCTGCTCTTCGATCACTTCGGCTCGGACAACCCGGCGGACTATCTGAAGGGATTTCCCTTGCACCCCCACCGGGGCATCGAAACCGTGACGTACATGATGGCCGGAAAGGTCGATCACAAAGACAGCATCGGCAATGCCGGAAGCATCTTTGCCGGCGACGTCCAGTGGATGACATCGGGCAGCGGCATCATGCACGAGGAAATGCCCCAGCCGGTGGACGGCCGGATGGAAGGGTTTCAGCTCTGGGTGAATCTGCCGGCCCGGCTGAAAATGAGCGATCCCAATTATCAGGAATTCACCGCCACCCAGCTGCCGGTGGTGACGCTGGAAAACGGCACGCGGATCACCGTGATCGCCGGAGCGGTGGACGGGGTCCAGGGGCCGGTCACCCAGATCGCCATCGCCCCGGTCTATATCGACGTCACGCTGCCGGCCGGCGCCGGGTTCAGCCATCCGGTCACGGCCGGGCACACCGCCATCGCCTACGTTTTCAAAGGCGGGGGCCGGTTTGCCGACGGCAATGTCCTGGCCCTGACCATGGCGGTCTTCGACGACGGGGACCGTGTCCAGGCCACCGCCGGCGATGCCGGCATGCGTTTTTTGCTCATGTCGGGCGCGCCCCTGAACGAGGCCATCGCCCGCTACGGCCCCTTCGTTATGAACACCCGGGCCGAAATCGAGGAGGCCCTTCAGGAATTGCGAAACGGCACCTTCGTCAAAATAAGCGCGGTGAGGAACAGATGACCGAGCATGAGTCAAACAGAAGCATGGAGGTAGTCAATAATGGAAACGACGGGAATCCCGGTTCGGACATGGCGATGGGCGTTGATGACTGCGGTCCTGGTGTCCGTGGCGGCATCGGGATGCATGGGTACTTACGGAAAAGTGAAGCGCGATGCCGATCTGCCGGGCCGGTTCTTGGCGGGTGAAGTGCCGGCCGATTACAAATATTATTTTAACGGAAGGGATACCATGCCCTACGCCATCGTGGGGATAAAGCCTGAATATGAACTGGTTTCCAGATTCTGGACACCTGTTCCCCCCAACACGGAGGCGTTCAAAAAGATGGCCCGCAACGCCTGGACCACCCCCCCATACGAACCCCCGGTGGCCGGTACCATGCTGTCGCCCGAAGACGTCGAAATCGGTCTCTGGTACTCGTATTACCCATGGGCGGTCATCAAGATGGAAGGCGGCAACGCCGTATCCATCAGCTCTCCCTATAAACCGGACAGTTCAATGGCCGGCGACTAGCGGCGGATGCGTTTTTCGCTGGCGGCGATTTCGGGAGAAATGCGCCAGGTCCACAGGGGGGAAACGAGATAGATGCCCGTGCACAGCAGGGCATAATAGCCGAAAAACGGGGTGAGCAGCATCATCAGGGTCGACACCAGGATGGCGCCCACCATCAACGGCCGGCGGTTCATGAAGCGGCCGAAGTGCAGGTAGCGCAGCGGATAGACATTCATCAGCACCGCCACCAGCACCATGAGCCCCACACAGAATTGCCCCCAGCCCACCACCGCCCCGGACGTGTCCACCGCGCGATAGAACATCATCAGGGGGGCCGACACCAATAGTGCCGCCGCCGGTGTGGGCAGCCCCTTGAAAAAACCGGGGATGGGGTTTGTATCCAGGGTGAAATAGATGAGACGTCCGATGCCGGCCACGGCATACACCCAGGCGATGGCGGTGACGGGCAGTTTCTGCAGCGCCGGGTGCGATGCAGCGGTCATGACGATGTAAAAGATCCAGGCCGGCACGATGCAGAAGCTGACCCCGTCGGAGATGTCGTCGAGGACACCGCCCAATGTGATGCGTTTTGGCGGCGCCTCGGGATCCAGCGGTTCGGTCAGCCCCAGCCGCCTTGCCAGCGCGCCGTCCAGTTTGTCGAAAAGGGCGGCACCGATGAGCAGCAGGTAGGCTTCCTGAATGCGCCCCTGGTATGCAAAAAACACCGCGAGCAAGCCCATGAGGGCATTCATCACCGTCAGGGTGTTGGGAAACAGGGTGAGGATCTGCCGCCGCAGCCGCTCCTCGCCCAGACAGATCTCATCCAGGCAGACGGTGCCGTACTTGCGGGTATACCCGGCAATGGAGCCCAGGTTGATGATGAGAAACGTTATCTCGATGATGAAAAAACCGCGCAGCGGCATGTTTCCCAGCCAGGAGACCCAGGCATAGATCCGCGAAGAAGGCCCTTCCGGGATGTAAAAGGCGTAGGCGTAGAGCAGCGCGCACACGGGCGCGGCCACGACCGTGCGCAAGCGGTTGAGTTCGCTGGCTTCGGGCTCCTGACCCTGGCGGATGGCGATTCCCCGCATGAAATGAGCGAAATTGTCGCGGATCAGCACCGTGATGCACAAAATGAGCATCAAAATGGCATGAAGCAGTTCCGCGCGGGTGAACTGGGGCGAGACCACATCCAGTCGCCACATCACCCCCACGGCAATGAGGGGAAACATGATGGAGTACACCACGCGGTCCAGGATGCGGTCCGCCACGTGGGCCAGGTTCGGGTCCGGGTAGAACCGTGCGGCAAACCATCCGTCCACCAGGTCAAAGGTCATGGAGATCAGCAGCAGGGTGGTGCCCAGTGTATAAAAAACCGGATTGTGCGTCCACATCACGACGATGGCGCACAGTAATCCGCCAAAAACGAGAAACGGCCGCGTATAAACGAGAACGGCCGTCAGTTTTTTAGGGATCTGCAGCGATTTGGACATTCACCCTTCCTTTGAGCACACGCCGGAGGTGCACCTCAGTTTTTCCCGATACTGGCCACCACGGGAAGCCCCATCATATCTCCTACCCTGCCGGCCAGTTCCCGAGCCCCGGCCTCGTTGATAGCCCCGGAAGGACACGTGCCGATGCGAAAGTATCCACCGTCTCTGGACACGATCTCGATCATGAGGCTTCGATCCCTGCGCCTGCCGCCGGTGTGCGTCCGGGGATAGTAGACGCTGATACTGGCGAAATCTGCAAATGGCTTTTCCCACACCTCGTTTCGGGCCAGGGATTTCTCGGCATATCGCACGCTGCCCCGGCGCTTGTCAATTTCCATGCCCCGCACGGTCATCGCACTGTAAACGCTCGCAGCCGCCAGGACAAACCCAAACAAGGCAAAGACGCCAAAATGGACTGCAAAACCGCTTTGCCACCACAGAAATCCGGCGGCCAACAGCAGCCAGGCGCTCATGGCACCGGTGACCCAGGCCCATTTTTTCCCCTGGAACTGGAACAGCAACCGGTGCTCATCGGCCTCTGCCAGGACCATGGCCGGCGGGATGCGTCTGTTATTCTGGATCATTGTCATTTGCTGTCGGTGACAGATCTCCCAAGGTGCTGTGTCCAGCGGTTGTCATCCGGACATCAGATATCAGAAGTCTCGCCATTCGTCGAGGTGCGCCTATGGTGCATATCCGGGTTTCCCTAAAGATTACGACCGATCAGGCGAATATACACAATAAGGATTTCCTGCAATGGGACAGGCAAACACCCTGCCAAAGCGGGTAGCGCAAAGAATGCCGCCAAAGGACGAAATCTCTTATTAAAGAGTCACAGGATGGATGGTCATGTCGATTGGTCAATCACAGGAATTTTTCCCGGCGCGCCAGTCCCAGCTGCCATTTTACCGGGATATCCCCCTTTACCGCAATGCCACCGACGGGGGCTTCGTGCTCTACAAGCCTGAGGGCCAGAGCCTGGCGGAAATGCGGTTGGCCGAGGGGCTGCTCCCTGAGCAGCTCTATATCAACAGCAGCGACAAGCTCAAAGGCCTTCAGGAGGTTCAAAAAATCTTCAACCGGCAGCTTACGGAGGACATCCGGGCCAACAATCCGTCAAAAGTCAAGGATACCATTGTCGCCATCATGACCGAGACCCTTTCTGAGCCGAGAAGCGGGAGTCTGGAAGGGGTGGTAAAAACCGTCGATATCCTGGTAAGCGGTTATGCCACGGAATCGGACGTCATCAAGAATCTGCTGTTTGTCTCCACAAAGGACTACACCACGGTATTGCATTCCATCAACGTCATGGCGCTGGCCCTGGTCTATGCGTCATACGCCGGCTTTTCCCTGGCGCGCAAGCGGGTGATCGGCCTTTGCGCCCTGCTCCACGACGTGGGCAAAACCCGCATCGACACCGATCTGCTCACCGCCCCGAGAAAGCTCACCAACGAGGAATTCGCCGAAATCAAGCGTCATCCGGTCCTGGGCTACGACATCCTGAGCCGCTGCCGTTTCGGCGACCCGGAGATCAAGCGCGCAGCCCTGGAACACCATGAAAAACTGGACGGCAGCGGCTACCCGCGGGGCCGCAAGGACACCGCCGAGACGTCCCAGATCATCGCCTTCATCGACTGCTACGAGGCGCTGACCAACAACGATCGTCCCTACCGCAGCGCCATGGACCCCGCCAGAGCCCTGTTTCTCATCAAGGACGATGTGATGGCCGGCAAATTCAGCCGGGACATCTTCCGGACCTTCACCAGAAGCCTGAATAAATAGCCGGTGGCCCCCCGTTCAAATAGTGCGAAAACCATAAGTTATCTCCCCGCCCCGCCCCATCCTCCAACTGCAGACACGTAGAGAATGTCATGAAATTGGCGTTCGCCACGCAGCCCACCGGGAAAAAGAAGTTTCCATTCCTCTTTTTTCACCTTAACCCACAGCAATAATGCTTCCTGCGCGATCCTATCCAGACGGCCAACAACCCGCTAATGGCCGATCTGAGCCAGAACTACCGGCAGCATCGCTTCCGCCATTTTTTTTGCGCCATCGTCTGAAAAATGGACACGGTCGACGAACCATCGATCGTCGTGAGGTATGGCCGCGGCCGCATCCACCAATGTGATATCGGCGGCATCGGCGATCTGCTTTAATTGCTCATTATACTCCCTGATGCCCCAAAGGATGCCGCCAAGCGTCAAACCTGGAATAAAATGAAGCATTGGTGCAAGGTTTTCTTGCTGAAATGGCGTCAGGCGCGCCATCGCCTCGGGCCTGAGGGTATCCAGAAGGGGATCGTGAAGGGTGGCAAAGGACGCCAGGATGACCTTGCTGCCCGATGCGGTGGCAATCGCGACAAGACTTTCCATATGTTGCTTGAAAGCCGCTGCTGCCGCTGGTGGCGGCCGGTCGAGCCTCTGGCCGCCCTGGCGCTCTTTACGAGCCTGTTCAAACGCCGCTTTCTTCATACGGTATTCCCTCAACTGATTTCGCAATCTAACGAAAAACATGCTTTTGCCCATCCACCGGATGAACATGCCGGGCTGCGGTTGATGGCCATAGGGCGCTGTATGGATATGGCTATAGTCCGCACGGAACGATAACTCCGGACGAACGGCCTTCAAATCATTGTAGGCATGGTAAATGATGACCACGTCGGGTTTGAAAGGAAGCACCCTGAGCGCCAGATTGCCGATGCTCTGGCTAGTGTCGAATCCAGGCACGCCGGCGTTGATGATGCGTATTGTTTTGCCTGAAATGGCATTTTTGAGCAACTGCCCGAGATACCCGGGCCATGTCTTTTCAAATGGCAGGTTGATGCAGGCCGTCGTTGATCCGCCGATGGCGGCGATCCGTATTTCCGATTCGGGCTTTTCCAGGATCAGTTCTTGACCATCGCTCAGAAAACCGTATTGATCGGTATAGATGTTAGCCTGCTCCCGCTGGTTCGGGTGCCCTGCGATCAGGTTTGCGTCGGGCTTGAATGTGAACCCTGTAAACGGATGCCACTGGTAGATGTCTCGAATGGCGCGGTCACCGGGGTCGCGCTCATGAAGCTGAAGCTGCCACCCGCGCCCCGTGGCCGCTGAGTACAGACGTGTGCCGATTTCCAGAAAGCCGGCAAAAACCAGGCTCATCACTATGACCACAACCGCTTGATAACCGAAACGCCGCATTTTCATCGGTGGCCCTCTCCGGGTGTTTATCATGATTCAGACTTACAGCCCCGTTACCGGGAGAAAAACGCCTGCGGGGCATCGCACCGGTTATCGTCAGTTCTCCTGCAGTGACATATTGACCGAGCGGGCGGTCTTCTGTCAATAGACTCTGTGCATTCCGCTGGCACACCGTATTCCGACGCGACGCAGCCACGGTTTTTTTGGCTCCGGAAGTGTGATATCATGCCACCAGCGCATTTCGGTAAACCGGCGGATACCATCGGCTATTGCCTCCAGGACACGGCGCAACGCACCGGCAATCAGCATACCAACCATTACGCAGGAATCACGCTGCACCAGCAGGCGCAAAAGGCCAAGAGACCAGGCCCATGAAAACTGCCACAGGGGGGAAAAAACAAGCACGAGACACCGGAATGGCGGTCGTTCTGGGGCTGCTCCTTTGGTCCTGGCTGGCCGATTCTCCGTTCCTCGTGCCCATTGCCATTGCCGCTCTGCTGATTGCAATGACAGCACCGGCCGCTTACCAGTCGCTGGCGGTGGTATGGTTCGGGCTGTCTGAGGTCATGGGCAAGCTGGTTTCCACCATCCTCCTGAGTGTCTTGTTCTTTCTGATCCTGTGCCCCGTCGGTCTGGTTCGCCGGCTGACCGGGGCCGACCCCATGCAACTGAAGCAATGGAAGGCCGGCGGCGAATCAGTATTCCATCACAGGGAGCACCGGTTTGATGCCGAGGATCTGAAGAACCCCTTTTGACCGAAAAAGAGAACGGCATGGATTTTCTGAAAGATTTGTGGAGATATCTTCAAACCCGGAAAAAATACTGGCTGCTGCCGATCATCATCTGCTTGCTGTTTTTCGGCGCCCTGATTGTTCTGACCAGTGGTTCCGCCGTGGCCCCTTTCATTTACACGCTGTTCTAGCCTGAGTCTAAAGCGACGCATGCTAATTCTCGGAATATCCGCATTCTATCACGACAGCGCCGCGGTCCTGCTTTCCGGCGGAAATATCGTCGCTGCCGCCCAGCAGGAGCGATTTTCCCGTATCAAGCACGATGCGGGCTTTCCGATCGATGCCATCCGGTACGTCCTGGCCGAAGCAGGGATCTCCTTAGAGGATCTTGATGCCGTCGCCTTTTACGACAAACCTTTTTTAAAATTCGAACGGCTTCTGGAAACCTACCACGCCTTCGCTCCCCGCGGGCTGAAGAGTTTTCTCTCGGCTATGCCGGTATGGATCAAGGAAAAGCTGTTCATGAAAAAACTGCTTCGGAATGCTCTTGAAGGGTTCCGCAAGAGGGCCGACGGTCGCATGCCGCTGCTGCTCTTCCCCGAGCATCACCTGTCCCATGCTGCCAGTGCCTTTTATCCGTCCCCCTATCTGGAAGCCGCCATCCTCACCGTGGACGGCGTAGGGGAATGGGCAACGACCACCATTGGCCAGGGGCGAGGAAACGAAATCACGATTCTCCGGGAAATTCACTTCCCGCACTCCCTGGGCCTGATGTATTCCGCCTTCACGGCCTACTGCGGATTCAAGGTCAACAGCGGAGAATACAAGCTGATGGGCCTCGCCCCCTATGGGAATCCGGACAGTGAACGCACCCGCCGATTCGTCGGCATCATCCGCAATACGCTGATTGATATCCGGGAAGACGGCTCGTTTCTGCTTAACATGGACTGTTTCGACTACCCCGCCGGACAGACCATGTACAACCGCCGCCGGTGGAACGCGCTGTTCGATCTTCCCCGGCGATCGCCCGAAAACGAGATCACCCAGCCTTACATGGACATGGCGCTGGCGGCACAGCAGGTCACCGAAGAAATCGTGTCCCGGCTGGCCCGTACCGCCCGCGCGCTGACGGGCTACCGGCAGCTGGTCATGGCCGGCGGAGTAGCCTTAAACTGCGTGGCCAATGCAATCCTTCTCCGGCAGAACACCTTCGAGGATATCTGGATTCAGCCGGCTGCCGGCGATGCCGGCGGCGCACTGGGTGCCGCCTATGCCGCATACTATATTCATGGGAAGAAGAAGCGGACCGTGATGACCAAAAGCCCGGACGCCATGCACGGCGCCTATCTCGGGCCGGAATTCAAGGCCCCGGTGGTAGCGGCCATGGCTGTGAAATACGCGGCCGAGCATACCCGGTATGACGACTTCGAGCGTCTGTGTAAATCAGTGGCGGGACAGTTGGCCAACGGCAAGGTGGTGGGATGGTTCCAGGGGCGCATGGAATGGGGGCCCCGGGCGCTGGGCAACCGAAGCATCCTGGGAGACCCGCGCCATCCTGAAATGCAAAAACGGCTGAATTTGAAAATCAAGTACCGTGAGGGGTTCCGCCCGTTTGCCCCGTCGGTGATCATGGAGGATGCGCCGACGCTGTTCGATATAGATGTCGCCTCACCCTACATGCTGCTGGTCGCTCCAGTTCGGGAGCAACACCGCCGCCCCCTGCCTGACAACTATGCGGACATGGGAATATCCGACCGCCTCCATGTGCAGCGCTCCACACTCCCGGTCATCACGCATGTAGATTTTTCCGCACGCATCCAGACCGTGCACAAAGAGACCAACGAGCGATACTGGCGGCTGATCCGTGCCTTCAAGAACATCTCCGGTTTCGGACTGGTGGTCAACACCAGTTTCAATGTCCGCGGCGAACCTATTGTCTGCACTCCCGAGGATGCGTACCGCTGCTTCATGCGCACAGAAATGGATTGTCTGGTCATCGGCGATTTTGTCTTTTTCAAACCCGATCAGCCCGAGTGGCTCGACAAACACCACCCCCAAGAGATCTTTGCGCCGGACTGATGCCAGAGGGCGCCAAGGCAGGTTGTTTCTTCGAATTCAAAAACCGGATGGCAGGGGTGCTGGCTATTCCGAGTAGACACGGAGGCGCAAGAAAATGACGCAACGCATCGGATTTATCGGACTGGGCATCATGGGCGGCGGCATGGCCGCCAACCTGCTGAAAGCCGGCCACCCGCTGGTGGTCACCAATAGAACGAAAGCCAAGGCCGACGTGTTGGTGGCTGCGGGCGCCCGGTGGGCCGATACGCCGCGGGCCGTGGCCGAATCGGCGGATGTGCTGTTCACGATGCTGAGCACGCCGGCCGTTGTGAGAGAAACCGCGGTAAGCCCAGAGGGTTTGCTGAACGGGCTCGCGCCCGGCAGTTTGTGGGTGGACTGCAGTACGTTGGACCCGGCATCTTCAAGAGAAATGGCCGCAGCGGCAGCTGCGCGCGGCATCCGGTTCGTGGACGCCCCGGTGGCCGGCAGCCGCGTTCCGGCCCAAAAGGGCGAACTGGTTTTCTTTGCCGGCGGAGACGCGGCCGATGTGAACCGGTGCCGTCCGTTTTTCGAGGCGATGGGAAAAAGGACCGTTCACGTGGGCGGCGCCGGCATGGGAGCCGCCATGAAGATGGTCTTCAACCTGATGCTCGGAATTTCCATGGGCGCCTTCGCCGAGGCCCTGTCCCTGGGCGCGGCCCTGGGCCTTTCCCGCGAGCAGCTCATGGACACGCTCATGGGCTCGCCGGTAGCGGCGCCGTTCATTGCGCTCAAACGCCCCAAAATCGAAGCCGGGGAGTACGCCCCTGACTTTCCCCTAAAATGGATGCACAAGGATCTTCAACTGGTGGCCCAGGCCGCAGTCGACGCCGGAACGTCCCTTCCCATCGAAAAGGCCGCCAAGACGCGCTTTGGCGACGCGGTCAGGAAACGTCTGGGCGAAAACGATTTCTCCGCCATTTGCAGCCTGATGCAGAAAATGTCTTGATCGTGGCCGGGTGGTCCTTCAAACAATGCCGTCAATCGTCATCACGGACGTGATCCGGCATCCAGCGCCGCCATTCAAGGGGCGAAATGACGCTCAGGCACTGCGCTGCCGGCTTGTAAAAGTGGCTCTGGGCCAACAACGTTTTTCTTTTTTTCCAGCCGGCAATTTCTCTGCAAGCCCATAACCATGGGGCAAGGGAGCCTTATCCCGGATGCATTACCTGGACATCTTACTGGCATTGATCACCCATCACCCGGTGCTGGCCTACGGGGCGGTGTTTCTGGTCAGCCTTTCCGAATCCCTGGCCTTGGTGGGGTTGTTCATTCCGGGCACGGTGGTCATGTTCGGTGTCGGCGCGATCGTGGCAACGGGCAGTCTCGGACTGGTCCCCGTACTCGTTCTGGCCGCTGCAGGGGCCATTGCCGGCGACGGAATCAGCTACTGGCTCGGCCGTCGATACAAGGAAACGCTGAGAGGCCTGTGGCCGTTCTCCCGTTATTCGGGCATGCTGGACAAAGGCGAGGTCTTTTTCCGCCGCCACGGGGGTAAAAGTGTTCTTCTGGGCCGTTTTATCGGTCCGATCCGCCCGGTCATTCCGGTGGTGGCCGGGATGCTCGGCATGGGGCCGGTGGCGTTTGCCGTGGTTAACGTGCTCTCGGCCATCGGCTGGTCCCTGGGCTACATCATGCCCGGCGTCCTTTTCGGCACCTCACTGGCGGTGGCCGGAACGGTCAGCACGCGACTGGCCGTGCTGGTGTTCATGCTCGTGGTCACTATCTGGGCCTTTATCTGGCTGGGCCGCAAACTGGTCTCCCTGGTCGCCTACACCGTGCCGGCCGGGCTGGCCGCCCTGGAAGCGTGGGCCGCCAGAGACGCGACGTCCCGCGGGGCGGTGCGCCGCATCAAACACTTTCTGTCGGACCCGCGATTGCGTCACCAGGGCGAGCATTTGTTCTTCGCCTTTCTGGTGCTGCTGCTGCTGGTGGCCGGGTGGGGGTTTTTTGTCGTCCTGGAGGATGTCCTGGCCAGAGACCCGCTGGCGCTCGCGGATCAATCGGTTTATCGCTTTTTTCAATCCGTGCGGATCTCCTGGTGGGACGACGTGTTCGTGACCATCACCGAACTCGGCGACGCCTTTGTGAATACTGTTCTGATCAGTGCGCTGGTCGTTGTGCTACTGGCCAAACGCTGCTACCGTGCCGCCGGGTTCCTGGCGGCGACCGCGGTGGGGGGCATGCTGGTCGTGCAACTGCTCAAATGGGTCATCCACTTGCCGCGCCCCGTTGACATCTACCACGGGGCATCGGCCTTCAGCTTCCCCAGCGGCCACGCGACCATGAGCGTCATCTGCTACGGGTTTCTCGCCATCCTGCTGGCCAGAGGGCTTTCCGGCCTATGGCGCTGGGGGCTGCTCACCGGCGTATTCGTCATCGCCTGCATGGTCGGAATCAGCCGTCTGTACCTGGGCGCCCACTGGCTCTCGGATGTCGTCGGTGGCATCTTCTTTGGCGCGACCTGGGTGGCCGTTTTCGGCATCGCCTACCTGAAAGGGCCTGGAGACCGCATTCCACGAAGGCTTCTGGTACTGACCGCGGCGCTTGTCATCCTCATCGCCGGCGGCTGGCACGTGTTCCAGCGCCACGACCGGGATCTCGCCTTTTACGCGCCGCAGCACAAAATAAGAACGATGTCACTGGCGGCCTGGCAGGACGGCGGGTGGCGTCTGCTCCCGGCCGGGCTCATTGACATGACGGGCAGCCGCAAGGCACCGCTCAGCCTCCAGTGGGCCGGATCCCTCGATGCGCTGGCCCGGTATCTGCTGCTCCGCGGCTGGCAGTACCCGACGCCACTGAGCCTTAGAAATGCACTTGGGATGCTCTCTCCGGATACGCCCATCGAAAAACTGCCGACGCTGCCGCGGCTTCACAGGGGCCGCCCTGAGCGCCTGCGCCTCGTTTACCGCGATCAGGGCCGGCGATGGGTGCTGCGGCTGTGGCCCGCCGATGCCACCATTACCGAAACCGGCAGCCCCGTCTTTCTGGGAACCATCACCGAGCAGCGACGCAGCAAGCTGACCGGGCTGATCTCCGCGGCACAGGACACGGACAATCCGGATCTGCCGCTGAGCACGCTGGGACAGATGCTCCAGGATAGATTTTCAGTAAAACTGGTCAGTCGGGCGGACAAGGAGATCCAGGTCAATCACGAAAACGCGCAGTTGCACCGTCGTGGGCGTGTGCTGCTGGTATGGGAGAAGACGTTGAAATGACACGGCCGCCATTAACCGCCTGGTTCAGAAAACGTCTGGATAGCGGTCTGATGGTCTTCCTGGCTTTCCCAGCTTTTCCTTAAACGGCACATTTTGGCCCCGAAAACATCCCTTTAAGCGCAGAAAAAGCCTCTGATTTTCGGCTGAACCACTGATAATAAGGCATCCAGCATGGCCCGGCCCCCGGCTGGCCCCCCAAAAAGAGGCTGGCGTGAATTACCTAAGGGTGGTTTTTGAAAAAGTAAAAAGAATCCAGAGCAATATACTGATGACGAGTAGTAATTCAAGAATTCGCCTAACCAAGCAAATTCAGCCGACGCCAAAAAGCGGCGCGGCTGATTTGCAACGTTGGCCATGACTCATGACACGAGATTAGCCATGACACACGAAGCATCACAAGGCGGCAGGATAGACCGCATATGGCTGGCGTTCCTGGTGGTCGCAGGGGGTGTCTTGAGCGCGTATCTTGCAACGAGTGCTTTCGACGCAACTGTCTCTCTGTCTGGCATTCTTTGCGTTGGCCTTATCGCAATTGGCCGCCGGGAGGGGTACCTAATTGGCCTTTACAACAGCCTTTCTTATTCGATTCTGGCCTATGGCAACGGACTCTATGGAGAGGTCTACCTGAACCTTCTGTTCTTCGTCCCAACTGGCGTCATCGGTTATGTGATGTGGTCTCGCCACACGAGGCAGGACAGAACGGTTGAGATGAGGCAACTTGGCTGGAAGCAACGGTTTGCCGTGGCAGTCATCTGCATCGCGTCCACAGTCGGACTTGGGCTCCTACTCGGGCTGAATCCTCGCCAGAATACGCCTTTCATTGACGCCACCACCAACGTGCTGTCCGTCGTGGCTACATTTCTGATGATGTGGCGGTACAAGGAGCAGTGGCTCCTGTACATCCTGCTCAACATTGTCACAATTGGTATGTGGTTTCTGCGCTTCAGAGCTGGGGGCGCAGCAGGAGATTTGATGATCCTGATGTGGTCGCTGTTCCTCTTGAATGCTCTATTTGGGTGCTGGCGTTGGCACGTGGGCACGAAGAGCCCACGGGTGGCGGCCCCCTGTGTGAACCCTGAGGGAGAAACATGCAACGTGGCCTAACGCTGGGCAAGTTCGCCCCATTCCATCGAGGGCACCAGATGCTCGTGGAGACCGCTCTGGCCGAGGTGGACGAACTCGTCGTCATGGTCTACGCCACTGACGTGATCGACGTGCCTCTTCAGGTCCTCGCCCGATGGATACTAGAGCTTTACCCGGCAATCCGGATCATCGAGGCATGGGACGGTCCAGACGGCTACGGTGACACCCCGGAGATCTGTCGCGAGCAGGAAGACTACATTTTCATGAAGCTCAACGGGCTGCGCATTACACATTTCTACTCCAGCGAATTCTATGGGGACCACGTCAGCCGGGCTCTTGGCGCGGTCGACCGCAGAATTGACGAGGCACGCACAGTCGTGCCTATCAGCGGGACGACTCTCCGAGAGGACTATTTTGCTGGTCGGCAGTACCTCGCCCCTGCGGTGTATGCCGACCTGATCACGAAAGTGTGCTTCATGGGCGCACCCTCGACAGGCAAGACAACCCTCGCCCGAACGATGGCTGAACGGCACAATACCGTGTGGATGCCGGAGTACGGCGCAGAGTATTGGCTTGAGCACCATGTTGACCGACGGATCTCTCTGGATCAGTTTGAGGAAATCGCACCAGAACACAACAGCAGGGAGGACGCGCTGACGTTGGAGTCCCGCAAGTACCTCTTTTGTGACACGAGCCCGATCACAACGTATGTCTTTGCGAAGGACTACCATGGCGTCGCCGGTCCGATTTTGACCCGATTGGCGATGGAAGCGGAGAAACGGTACGACTTGTACTTCCTCTGCGACACGGATATTCCTTATGCGGACACATGGGATCGCAGCGGGGATCAGAAAAGGAAGTGGTTTCAGGATCAGATCGTCGGCGACCTTGCCGAAAGGATGGTACCATTTTTCAGAGTCAGCGGGACGATAGATGAACGAGTTTTGCAGGTAGACGAAGTGCTTCGACAGTACCGGAAGTTCGGCAACGTGCTGGACATCCGACAAAGCGTGTCAGCGACGGACTGTCACCGATCAAGACGACAGACAAGAGTGGCCAATCGGGTAGCCGGGGGTTTTTCTCCCCCAGTCCCCACACCACCTATTAAGCGGGTCCGCACTAGGCGGTTCCCAAAGAACATCGAGCCGTAGCTGGATAAAGTGTAGGTCACAGATCTTTGAAAAGACGGTGGCAGCTGATCGTTACACGCGGCAACGCCCTCTTGACCTGCGAAGCTTTGGCGAAGCGGGTTGCCGTCAGCTAATGTTTGTGCCTATGTCTCACGACATTGGCAGGGTTCACACATTGGGGGCTTGCTCCCCATAAGTTCACGCCCATGCCGGGCGTACACAATTCACTGGTGCTGACCCGGCCAAAAAGCGGCCGAGCTGCACAGTTCAGCCGTTCTACTCATTTAATTGAGTACAAGGAAAAAAGGAAGGGAGTACTAACTGACCCAGTTTTCAATCTTTAAGTTCGGTACGCGATTGAATTCTTTCTCGTTATTCGTGATCAGTGTGCTGGAAAGTGAAATTGCGTGAGCCGCGATCAGCATATCCAGAGACCCAATCGGCGTACCCTGTATTTCTAAGTGAGTTCTCAGGTCACCATAATACTGCGCGGCTTCACCGCCGAAAGGCATAATTTCCAATGGCGCAGCAAATTGTGTCAACGCCATAAGGTTCTGCTCGGGTTTTGAGCTTTTTGAGACACCGTAAAAAAGTTCACTCAAGGTAATGGATGAAATGGAAATTTCTGAAATATCAGTTTGTCTGAAACGCTCTAATACAACGGCAGGTTTCTGTTTGATGAGATAGATGCAGATATTCGTGTCGAGCATATATTTCATTAAATATTATCCCTTGGATCTTGGTCGGGCTGCTCTCTGTTTTCCATAAAGTCATCGGTAAACTGATCAAGGCTGTTGACCAGTGAGGACCAGGGGTCGTCTTTTGGCAGCAAGACTACCATCTTACCGATTTTTTTGATAAAAACATCATTATCCGTAAACCTGAAATCTTTAGGTAACCTTACGGCCTGGCTACGCCCATTTATAAATATTTTTGCGGTTTCCATGTTGCACCTCCAGCTTGATAGATACCAAAGTCTATACCTTTAGGGGCGGGTTGTCAAAGCGTGGACACAGGAGGCCATCGAGATTTTCGCACTGAGGGTCAGCGCTTATAGCCTGATGAGCACGCACGATCACCTTTTGGTGCAAACACCGGATGCAAAGTTTGGTCCTTATCTACTTAAGCCTGATGGCTTCGTAAAAAGTCCCAAAGTTCGTCACCCCGGCGACCTGTCCGCCATATTTTGCAACTGCTGAAAATCCCTGTGAGTTTTTGTACTGGAAAGGATAGGGTATCGGGCGATCTCAATGCTGATGGCGGGAGCCCTATCCGCGGTCCCATATTCTCAAGCTTCCCGGCCCCCGGCCCCCGGCCTTCCGCCGCCGAAGCTAAGGCGGATGACATGGCGGACAGGTCGTCGGGGTGACGGTTTTATGAAGCGTTTACGCTTAAACGAACCTCGCCTTCCACGCCTTCATTTTCTCCGGCGGCCACTGGACGCAAAAGGCCGGCCGGCCCTTCATGACCATCTGCACGCAGGCATCGCCGCAGTCGGGGTTGCAGTGGATGATGTCGGCCTCACGGCCCGCTCGCACCTTCCGGGGCCACTCGGGATCGGCCCAGAGCACCCGCGCCAGACCGATGAGATCCGCCTGACCGCCGGCAAGCGCCTGCTCGGCCACGGCCCCGTCGCTGATCCGCCCGGCCGCCACCACCGGAATGGAAACGGCTTTTTTGATGCCTTCAGCCAGATCCAGCATGTAGCCCGGCGCTTTTGACTTTTCCACGATGTGGGGCAAAAAGAAGGACTCGTAGGTGCCGCCCATCACCGACAGGTAGGCGATGCCCGCTTCGGCCAACGCCTTGGCGACAACGGCGCTTTCGGCCGTCTCAAGACCGCCGGGCAGCCATTCATCGGCCAGAAACCGGTAGCCCACCGGAAGCGCTCCCAAGGCAGCCTTCACCGTTGCCGCCACCTCCAGGGCAAAACGCTGCCGGTTTTCCAGAGAGCCGCCGTAGCGGTCGTTTCTCTGATTGGTGTGCGGCGACAGAAACTGGGCCAGCAGGTATCCGGTGCCGCCGTGCAGTTCGATCATGTCAAAGCCGGCCTGCTTGGCCCGCCGGGCGGCGCCAGCGAACTTTTCGACAATAAGGGCAATTTCTTCTTCAGCGAGCGCCCGCGGCGTTCGCTCGAAGGCGGCAACGGCCGACGGCGCCACCGGCTCGGCTGCGGCGTGGGCAAACCGCCCCGCATGATTGAGCTGAAGACAGGCCAGGGCGCCTTCATCTTTGATGGCGCGCGCCAGTTTTTTCAGCCCGGGCAGGTTATCCTCGGTGTCCGCCCTGATGGTGCGGCGGGAACCGCTGCCCCCTTCGAAATCGACGGTGCAGTTTTCCACCACCACCATGGCCACGCCGCTTTTGGCCATGAGCCGGTAATGATCCAGCAGCATAGGGCTCACCGTGCCGCCGTCGCCGGCGTAGCCCAGATAGGTGGGCGCCATGATGAGCCGGTTTTTCAGCGTCAAACCCCCGACGCGCAATTCTGAGAAAAGTGTTTCGTACATGACATTCCCTCCTTAGTGTCCATCCCCATGACGGTATCGAAAAAAGTCAGGGCGCACCGGTCGCGGCGCTGATGCGCAGTGAAAATCGCTCACGCAATTTTTTCCTGCAGTTCTCTGCGTCTCCGCGGCTCTGCGCGAAACATATCTTCGGGTTGATCATCATTGTGGCCGAAACCGGCGCCGTTGACAAGAGGTGCGGCATGCGGTTTGCGAGACAGTCCATAACCGACAGAAAATACTGGATCCCGGATCTCGCTTCACTCGTCCGGGATGACGGTTTTTGGTGTTGTGACACAGCCTCCTTCGCCGGGATGACATATAGCAATTGTCATAAATACGTTCCGTTTGCACAACAACGCCTGGTGAACATCGAAATCGAAATCGCTATCGGTATCGGTATCGGCCTTAAAAACATCGATTCCGATACCGATTTCGATACCGACCCCGATGGGATCTTGGGGATGAATCAGGACATTATTCTGACAAGTACTATAAAAAACTTTCTCTGCGCCTCTTCGGTGAAATGCATTTTAGTTGAAGCACTGCAGCGACTGATCATCCCATCCGCGAATTCCGGGATACGCTTATGCATAAAGCTCCAGTTGGTCTTTTCCCAAAGTGATGTTGAACCAGTCACGGAGGACACGGAGATTTATGGCATTTCTGCGTTTGATTTTCCTTTACAATCCGTCGTAGTGTTCACGCCGTGAATAACAGTGTACTGACAGACGGACTTCCACAAACAGGTCAGCCGCAATGAATCCCTTAAACAGACCACCGCACAGCGGTACTGCGCTGCGCGTCATCACTATCGTGGCCGTGCTCACGGGCGCCGGCCAGATCGTTGCCGACTACCTGGGCCCCCCCGTGGTGGTCTATGCGCTCAAACCGCTCACCATGGTGCTCATTATCGCCATCGCCGCGAGCGCCGTTCGCCGCCCGGAGTGGTTTTACCCGGCGGCCGTCACCGCCGGGCTCGCCATTTCCCTGGTGGGCGATGTCTTTCTCATGCTGCCGGGCAATTACTTCATCCCCGGATTGGTGAGCTTTCTTCTGGCCCACCTGGTCTACATCGCCGCGTTCTCCGCAGCCCTGCCCCTTCGGTTCAGCATCGGCAGCATCCTGCCGTTTGCCGCTTACGGGGCACTGGTTTTCGCCCTGATCGCACCAGGCCTGGGCGGCATGACCGTCCCCGTGGCGCTCTACCTCGTGGTCATCCTGGTGATGGGCTGGCGGGCCGTGGAGCGATGGCACGCCCTCGGGAGCCTGTCCGGCCGGCTGGCCGCCATGGGGGCACTGCTGTTTCTCGCATCGGACACGGCCCTGGCCGTGAACCGCTTCATGTCCTCTTTTGAAGCCTCAGATCTGGTGATCATGACCACCTACTACACCGGACAGTGGCTCATCGCCGTCTCCGCCGTGGCGGCAGCCGTCAACCACAACCGCCCGTCCGGATCGGAAAGGGATACTCCCACATGAACCGAAAAAGCATCGCCGCCGCACTCGGAATGGCGGTAATACTGGCCGCCGGCTGCGCCCCCAAGGCCGTGAAGACCATTTCCTTCGGCACCGACACGGCGGCAAAACGCGTACTCATCGCCACCGAGCAAAGCGACTTCAAGGACGCCGTGATTTCCTCGGTGACCGGTGCCCTTGACCCCGCCACCGTCCATGTCAAGGTCATCGATATCAAGCGCCTCTCCGCTGAGGCGCCCGCATCCTACGATGCGGTGATTCTCATCAACACGGTCTACGCATGGCAAATGAACAAGCAGGCCGCCGCCTTTCTCAAGAACGACACCGCCCGGCAGCGGGTCATCCTGCTGTCGACCGCCAACGGCGAGGACTGGGAAGCCGGCATTGACGGCGTCGACGCCATCACCTCGGCCTCGGAGGCGGCCAAGGTGCCGGCCGTGTCGGCGGCGGTGAGTGCCAGGCTGCAGCGCATACTGGCAACGCCCAATTGATGCACCGTAACCATGGAAAACCGATCCCGGCCGTGGAGGCCATCCTTGAGCCCTGGGGCCCTGCGCTGGGCCCGGACCGCAGGGCCTACCGCAACCATGTCTACCGGGTCATTCACTTTTGCGCGGTCCTTTCGCCCCTGTCCGGGGTTGATTTCCAGCAGGTGTTGGTAGCCGCCTGTTTTCATGACATCGGCATCTGGCTGGACAAGACCTTCGACTACCTCGCGCCGTCGCGCGAAAGGGCCCGCCGGTTCCTGGCCGATCTGGGCCGCCCGGGATGGACGCCGGCGGTGGAGGCCATGATCGCCTGGCACCACAAACTGACCCCGGTGGAACCCTCGCTGGCGCCACTGGCGGAAGTCTTCCGCCGGGCCGACTGGATTGACGTGAGCCTGGGCAGCCTGCGCATGGGGTTGCCGCCGGCGCGGATTTCAGCTATCCGAAGGGCATTTCCAAACGCCGGATTTCACCATCGGCTCGCCGTATTGAGCCTTCGCCGGTTGGCCGAAGCCCCCCTGGACCCACTGCCCATGATGCGGTGGTAAAAGGGAAGGGTTCAAGGGGTCGAGGGTCCAAGGGGCCGAGTGAAGGCCATGGTGTTTTGATGATGTTCAGGATGATGGCAGCAGCGGCCAGTTGGTTCAAAACACGTCATTGACGCAACTAAAACCAGTGCTCACGCAGAGACGCAAAGACGCAAAGACGCAGCGTAAAACGAAAGTTGAACATCGAACACCCAACGTCGAATGACGATAAAAGGAGAAATGCGATTTTTTATGGCAACGCCACCTAACGACATCTCTTTGAAAAGACGGCTGCGCGCCTGGATCATCGTCACTCTCGGCACGATAATGTTTCGGCTATGGTTTGCCACGTGCCGGGTGCGCCTGGTGGGAGAAGACATCTACCGCCACTACACCGAAGCCCGATTGCCCGCCGTGGTGGCCACCTGGCACCGCGGGGCGGTTTTCATTGTCTGGCAATTCAGGCGCGTGAGGCCCATGATCATGTTCAGCCGGTCCAACGACGGTGAGCTCATCGCCCGGTTTGCCGAAAAACTGGGGGTCATCCCGGTGCGGGGTTCTTCCAGCCGCGGCGGGGGGCAGGCCCTGCGCACCATGTTGAAATTTCTGAACGGCGATGGCAGCCGTATTGCCGCCACGGTGCTCGATGGCCCGCGCGGTCCGCGGTTCGAAGCAAAAAAAGGGCTCCTCTTTCTGTCCAGAATCAGCGGCGCCCCCCTGGTCCCCGTGGTCGTCTCCGCATGGCCGGCCCTCACGTTGAAAAAGTCCTGGGACCGCACGCTGATTCCCCTGCCCTTCAGCCGGGTAACGGTGATCATCGGCGAGCCTGTTCCCGTCCCGCCGGACACCGACAGCGCCGGCCTTGACGTTATCCGTCTAAAAGTGGAAAACACGCTTAAAGAAATGATGCGCGCAGCGGACGCGGACACCGGCTACATCCGCGAGTGGCCTAATATTTATGACCCCGCAGACACAACGCCGAAGCAAGCGTAGGCTCATGATACGACTTGCAGCCGGTCAAAAAGCGCCCGACTTCACCACCAAAGGTTTTTTGCCGGGGAAAACGGAAAGCGTCAATATGCGCATCACCTGGTCCTGGCAGTCTTTCGATGCCCTCGCGGCGGCGGATCTTTACGACATCCTCCGGCTGCGCCAGGATGTGTTCATCCTGGAGCAGTCCAGCCTTTACGCCGACATCGACGGCCGCGATCCCGAGGCCTGGCACCTGGCGGGGCATTCAAACGATGGCCGTCTGGCCGCATATATGCGGGTGTTTCCGGTGGTTGCCCAGGCAGCCGAAACAACACTTGGGCGCTTCGTGGTGGCCCCCTGGGCCCGCGGCATCGGCCTGGCCCGGGACATGATGGACCGGTGCCTCGGCTGGGTGGCCGGTCATGCACCGGAGGCCCCCATTCGTATTTCGGCGCAGGCTCATCTCGAAGCCTTCTACCGAGGCTACGGGTTTGCGGCTACCGGGGACGCCTACGACGATGCCGGTGTGCCGCACGTGGACATGATCCGCGCCGCTTCCGGAGGAGGCATCCCGTGATGACAACGCCCCCCTTTTCCTGGATTCCGGGCCGGCGCCGGCTTCCGGCCTTCATCGTCACGACAGCCCTGGCCGTGGTGCTGCTGGCCGCACTCATGGTGCTGGACCGCCCCTTGCGCACGATTGCCGCCCCCGATGGCATCGTCAGCTTCGAGGTGGCCGGGAGCATGGACAGCGCACGCCGGATATTGGACTCCTGGCCGCCGGAGGCCCGGGTGGCCGCCGGGCTGAGCCTGGGTCTGGACTACCTGTTTCTGGTGGCCTACGCCGCAGCCATCGCCATGGGCTGCGGCATGGTGGCCGACCGTCTGGCGTCAGAAAAACCGGGGTTCAGTCGCTTGGGGACGATCCTGGCCTGGGGCCAGTTCGCAGCAGCCGGGTGCGACATGGTCGAAAACGTCATGCTGATTCTGATGCTTCAGGGCCACATGGCGCCGGCCCTGCCCGCCGCCGCCCTGGGATGCGCGCTGGTCAAGTTCACCGTCATCGGGGCGGGCCTCTTCTATGCCGGCGCCGGCGGCGTGCTGATCCTCGCGGCAAGCCGCGCCGCCCGCGGCAGTGCGCGCGGAGGTGACCGGTGAACCGCCCGGCCACTCAGCGCGCCCATTGGCGGCGCGCCCTGCACGAAGTCATTTTCGAGGCCGACACCCCGGCAGGAAAGGCCTTCGACATCGCCCTGTTGGTATGCATCGTCTTGAGCGTCGGGGCTGTCCTTCTGGAAAGCGTGGCGAGCATCCGGGCGGACTACGGCCCGGCCCTGCGCACCCTCGAATGGGCCATCACCCTCCTGTTCACGGTGGAATACCTTTTGCGGCTCATCGCTGTGGGCCAGCCGCTGAAATACGCCACCAGTTTCTACGGGGTGGTGGACCTCATGGCCATCGTGCCCACCTATCTGAGCCTCGTCGTGGCCGGCTCACAATCGCTGCTGGTGATCCGCGCCCTGCGCCTTTTGCGGGTATTCCGGGTCATGAAACTGGTGCATTTCGTCGGGGAGGCCGCCGTGCTGCGGCAGGCCCTGAGTGCCAGCGCCAAGAAGATCGCCGTCTTTCTCATCACCGTGGCGACCCTGGTGCTCATCATCGGTGCAATCATGTACCTGGTGGAAGGAGAAGACAACGGATTTACCAGTATCCCCCAAAGCATTTACTGGGCCATAGTCACCCTGACCACCGTAGGCTACGGCGACATCGCCCCCCATACGGTGCTGGGAAAACTGCTGGCCTCGGTGGTGATGATTCTGGGCTACGGCATCATCGCCGTTCCCACGGGCATCGTCACCGTGGAACTCTCCGATGCCAAGCGAAAAATGGTCGCCACCCAGGCCTGCCCCGAATGCGCCGCCGAGGGTCACGACGCCGATGCGGCGTTCTGCAAATACTGCGGCAGCCGGCTATAGAAAGCGCACCGTTGCCAAAGAGGGGCGCATGACCAAAGAAGCCGGCCCGAACCCAAAGCCCCCATTGCACTGCGACAGATTTCCGATTAAGTCTAAAGCCTTGGCCTCAGTACCGCCGCCCCCGGAAGATGTTCTTTACCCGTTACAGGAGCGCTTGCGTTGTCCTTACCAAAGCTGACTCACCATTTCCGCCGTCAACTGCTCATCGGCGCAATGTCAGCCGTCGCCGCCCTGTGTCTCGTGATACTGGGTGCCTGGATGTTTCGCGACACCCTGGCCGGTCCCCGGCTGGCCGCCTATCTGGAGCGCACCCTGACCGATGCGCTGGACATGAAGACCAGCGTCGGCGCCGTCACCGGATCCTACCTGGGGGGCATCGACATCGCTTATCTGCGCCTCGAGGCGACCGCCGCCGATGCCCCCCTGAAGCGGTTGACCACCGGTCCTGTGCACGTTCGGTATTCTCTGGGCAAACTGCTGCTGGGAACGGCGGCCTTCGTACGGCAAACGACCGTAACCGTCGCAGAGGCCCGAGTGGCGCTGTCACTGGGCAGCGACGCCTCGCCGCCCGCCTCCCCGTCCGAGCCTCTGGCCGCGCTGATGATTTTAAAGGACCTTCCCCCGCTGCCGTCGATACGGTTGACCGGTGCCACCGTTTCGGTCAGCGGCGCCGGGGGATCGGGAACCGTGGGACCGGCGGGAATACGATTTTACGATGACGCGGGAGGCACGCGCCGTCTGGGCGTCGACATCACCGGCGGAAATTGGATGACAGATACCGATACGGTCATCATCCCTCCGATCGCCTTCGACCTGACCGCCACAGCCCGCGCGCTGCGTCTGAAACCGGTCACCGTAGGAGACGGGCTGATCACGGCCGATGCGCAAATCGATCTGGACAGGATCCCCGAAGCCATCCCGTTTACCGTAACAGGGGCGCTGGCCGGGGCGCCGGTAACGGTTGCCGGCGCCTATGGCTCAACCCGCTTTGCCGTGGATCTCAACGCCAAGGGGATCGATTTGGGCGCCGTCCTGCTTAAAAGCGGCTTGAGGCTCCCGCAGACCGTTTCCGGATTCCTGAATATCGACGGGAAATTCGACATCCCGGTACACGACCCGCAACACATGGCGGCCACACTGAAGCTGTCAATCACCGACGGCAGCTACGGAGGCGCACGGATTTCCGGCGTCACTGCCGTCATACGGTCCGACGCTGAGAGTCTTTTCGTAGACCGCGCCGAGGTGACCGCCCCAGGAAATCGTTTGATCCTTACCGGGCTACGCCTGCCGCTGGCCCCGCTGCTGGATGCTGATCCCGACGCGCTGGCGGCAACGGCAGAAGGTCGATTCGAATTGGTCGGCACGCAAGCCGCTGTGCTGCTTCAACCGGCGTCCGTGTCAATTGTGGATATGGCGGATCTTCCCGCCCACGACTACCGGCTCAGCGGTGCGCTCTCCAGCGGCACGCTCACCATTGAAGAGGGACGACTGGTCGCCGGCGGCGGCGCGCTGAAAGTTTTACCGTCGGTGGTGACGCTGCCCCGGCCATTGGAAGAAACCGGCACCACCGGTTTCGAAATCCGTGCCACCGTCGATTTTCCCGACCTTTTACCGGTGTCGCAAATCCTTTCCCTCCCGATGACCCTATCCGGGCGGATGCGCGGGAAGCTCGCTGTGACGGGCACTCTTAAATCCCCGGAAGGGTTGTTGTCGCTCACCGCCGGAGCACTGCGCCTTGACGATCGTGACATGGGCGCGCTCAGTGCATCGGTTTCGGCTGCGGCCGGCATGCTCAGCATCCAGACGCTGAACTGGAAAAACGGCAATGACCGCATCCTTGCAAAAGGGGATGTCCACATCGGCGAGCGACGGGCGAATGCCGTCACCGTAAGTTTTTCCATCACAGATCCCTTGCACTACGTTCCTCATAACTTTTCCGGACAGGTTCCGGCTGCGCTGACACGGCTGGATCTGAAAGGCACGGCGAGCGGCACGATAGGCATCGACGGCCTGCTGCCGGCCCCGCGCATCGCGCTGGACGCCCGGCTGCACAATCTCCGGGCCGGCAATCAGTCTCTGGGCGAGTTCGCGGTGAAAGGCAGGATCGAGGGCCGCCGCATCATTATCGGCAGGGCACTGCTGGTGAACGGAAAAGACCGGATGCGCCTGGCTGGCGCGGTTGATGCCGATCAGGACCAACTCGAAGCGGTCAGCGCGGAGATAATGCTCGACGATGTGGCACCGTACCTTGCACTGATCACCGAGGCACCGGCCGCCCTTCAGGGCGATCTCCGGGCGACACTGTCCGCCAGCGGAAAATGGCAAACACCCGACGCGCACCTTTCGGCAGTATCGGAGCATCTCGATACCGCCGCCGGCCCCCTGAGGTCACTAACGATCGTGGCCGCCGCCACACCCGACCGACGCCTTCAGATCACCGAGCTGCGCGCCATGATGGCCGATACCCTTCTGGCCGCTGCCGGCACGCTTCAATGGCCCGCAGCCATGGACGCGCTCACCCTTCGGCTGACCGCGCTGTCCGCCGAGCGCAACGGCACCGACCTGCGGCTGAAGACCCCGTCGGTCCTGATCATTGACACCGGCGGCCGGTCGTCGCTCACCCCGCTGACACTCATCGGATCCGCCGGTACGATAACCCTGGCCGGCCGCCTGGATCCGGCGGGCGCGGTGGCGGTGCAGGCACACGTCAGCGATCTCAACGGCAAGGGCTGGCTGCCCGATCTCACCGGAGGCCGTCTCGATGTGGACGCTCTCAATGCCACCCTCACGGTGTCGGGGACATGGCGCGCACCGCGCATTGCCCTTGCCGCGTCTACCGATGCCGTCCGCAGCCCCTTTCTGCCAGTGCCCCTGGCAGGCCGAATGGCCCTGGATTATGCCGATGCCCGCCTGTCTATCAGCCAATTCGACTGGTCGTATACCGACGGCTCGCGGATCCACATCACCGGCGACATCCCTTTTCAGGCCCAGTGGAAAGACATCCGGCCGGAAGCGCTGGTGACGCTGTCCGCCGAGATTGAACTTCCCCAGGCAGGAGTACTCAACGCCTTTCTCGGCAAAAACCGTATCTCGGCCGGAAGCCTTTCGGTCGCGGCAACGATCACCGGCACCTGGGAAAACCCCGAAGGCAATGCTCGGCTGGACGGCGCCGATGTGATGCTTGAAAACGGCAGCCTGCCCCTGCCGCCCGGACCGCTGGCCTTTTCGGCAAAGGCCCGATACGGGGAGCGGACCATCGTGCTGGAACACTTCCGACTGAATGCACCGGCCGTCATCATTGCCGGCCAAGGTTCATGGAAAAACCTCCCGCCGCCATGGCTGGCCCCCCTCGCGGCCGATGGCGGCGCCGTCTCCATGGATGCGACGGTGTCAGCCACCCGCCTGGATTGGGCGGCTGCGGGCATACCCGGCGTGCGGGCCACTGACGGACAACTGTTGGCCAACGTTCATCTTCGCGGGTCCCTGAGCCAGCCCGAGATCACGGCAACGCTGTCGGTAAAAGATGGCCAGATCCGGGCTGAAGCGCGCCTGCCGGCCATAGAAGCGATCAACCTGCAGGCGGATATCACGGCCGGGGATCTCACCATCTCTGAGCTGAGCGCACAGATCGGCGCAGCACCGCTCACCGCGACCGGCCGCGTCACCGACGTGATGGGCCCGGACCCCGTCATGGACCTGCGGCTCAACGGGAACAACTTGCTGCTCTACCGTGACCCCGGCCTGCGGGTTCGCGGCAATACCGCACTGGTGCTCACCGGCCCGGTGAGCCGCCTGCAGCTCACCGGAGATGTGGTGATCACCGACGGTCTGTTCAGCCGGCGTATCGATTTACTGGGAAGTCTGAAGGCGAGCGACCGGCCGGAAAGCGGTGATCGCGGGCTGCGCCTGTTTTCCATCCGCCAGCCCCCATTGCGCGACATGCGGCTGGATGTCGGCATCTCGGCGGCCAGCCCCTTCGTCATCCGCAGCAATCTCGTCCGCGGCGAAGTGAAACCGAGTCTGCGCCTCACCGGCACCGCCGAAGTCCCGCTCCTGGTGGGCAAGGTCCTGGTGAGCACCGCCAAGCTTCGCCTGCCGGCCGGCAGAATGCTCATCGAAAACGGGTTGATCCAATTTCCCAACGCCGATCCCGAACGACCGGTGATCGATCTGCTGGGAACGAGCAAGCTATTCGGCTATGATGTCCGCCTGATTGCCGAGGGCCCCTATGACGAGCCCGTCATCACCCTGAGCGCCACGCCGCCGCTGGCCAGCGAAGACATTTTGCTCATGCTGCTGACCGGCGCACCGCCGTCAAAGGACATCACGGCGGGCGACATTCGCCGTCGCAGTCTCAACGTGAGCATGTTCATCGGCCAGGATCTGATCTCCCGATGGTTCGACAGTGGCGACAGTGACTCCGGAGAATCAATAATGGAGCGTTTCGACGTGCAGCTGGGAAGGGAAATCACCCAGAAAGGGGAAGAAACGGTGGAGGCGCAGTTCAGGCTGGCGGACAACGTTTTCCGGCAGGGCGACACCATCTACCTCACCGGGGAAAAGGACGCTTACGACTACTATAACGCCGGGGTCCAATTTGTCTTCCGTCTGCGATAATCGGCATCCCGGGCAGCCACGGCGCCGCCGGATCGCTGTACGCGGCTTGCGTGCGGCCGTTGCCGCCATACTGCTGTGGGCGCTTGCGGCCACCGGAGCAATGGCTGCGCCGCCGCAGTGCCCCCACGAGATCGCCTTTACGGGAAACACCGCACTGAGCGATCGGGTGCTGAAAAAAGCGGCCGCCCAGGAGCTCACCGCGTTTGGCGAGAATGCCTGCCGGCGCGCGGACATCGATGACGCCGCCTTCCAGATGGAAACGGCCTACCGCGCCAAGGGATATGCCTTTGCCGGCATCTATTACAATATCGCGCCCTCGCCGGAGACCACGGCGGTGATCTTTGAGGTCACGGAAGGCCCTCAGGTCACCGTCGAAGCGGTTCGCCTTTCCGGCAATGCCCATATGGATGAACAGTCGCTGATGGCCATGTTCCACTGGCAGAACACTTCCGCTGGCGATTCCCCGATGCCGGTTTTCACCCAGGCCGAACTCGATGAGGCGATCTCCAGCATGGAAGCGGCCTATATCGCCAACGGCTTTCTCGATGTGGCCATCGCCGCGCCGACACTGGAATTCAGCGAAACGCGCAACCGGGTGACCGTTACAGCGACCATCACCGAGGGAACCCGATATGTCATCAAAGAAATCCGGACAATCCTGGCGCCCGGCGCCAAACCGGCGGACTGCAGCCCCACGCTGTGCACGGAACTGATCGATCAGCCCTACTACCGGAGAAAAAAAGCCCTGCTGCGCAGCGCGCTGGTCAGCAGCTACCGCAACAGGGGCTATGCGTGGGCGGCGGTCGATGTCGCCGAAACCGACGGTAGCCATCCCGGGGACATTATCTTGACGGCCACCATCACACCCGGGCCTCAGGTTCGCATTGACGGTATCGTCATCAAGGGAAACACAAAAACCCGAGAGGCCTTCATTCGCAGTCGCATCCAACTGCGCCCGGAATCGCTTTACAGCGAAGAAAAAGAACGCGACAGTTTTCAGGAGCTCTACCGCACGGGGCTGTTTTCAACCATCGACATGGATCTTGAACCCGCGGCAGAACACGACCGCGCCACCCTGGTCGTTACAGTGACCGAAGCGTCATTGACAGAACTTTACATAGAGCCCGGCTGGGGCTCCTATGAACTGCTGCGGCTCAAAGTCGGTGCCCGGCAACGGAACCTTTTTGGCACCGGCATCATTTTCAACCCCGAAGCCGCCGTTTCGGTGAAAGACGACCGCCTGACCCTGCGGCTCACCGACCCCTGGTTTTTGAACACGTCGCTGACCGCCGATCTTCCGGCGTATTACCACTACCGGGAAGAGCCCTCTTTTACCCGGAAAGACATCGGGTTCTCGGCGACCCTCTCAAGAGCCTTCGGTCATCATTGGAAGGGATCGGCTGGCTATGGCCTCAGGAAAACGGATATCACCGATCAGGCGACGCTGCAGCAGATCGACCCAGCGCCCACAAACTACGACCTGGGAAGCATGACCGTCCAGGCCACCCGCGACACCCGAAACGATATTTTTTTCCCCACCAGCGGTCACCGGCTGTTTCTTGCCGCCGAGCACGCGGACAGCTTTTTCGGTAGCAGCATCACGCTGAGCCGTCTCACGGGCGGCTGGCGATATTTTCTTCCCGTCGCCAAGACAACCGTCATCGGCCTTCGCTACACCGGTGGCATCGTGCTGCCCGGGCCATCGGATGTGACGCTTCCCATATCGGAACTATTTTTCAACGGCGGGGGAAACAGCGTGCGCAGTTTCACGGAATCGCAACTGGGGCCGCGGGACACTAACGGCGATCCGGTGGGCGGCTACGGCTACAATACCGTCAATGTGGAACTCCGCCAGCGGCTTTACGGCAATCTGATCGGCTCGGTCTTCTATGATGTGGGCAACGTATCGCCCAACCAGACGCGTGATGCACGGGGGCTTGCCCCCTACACCAGCAACACTGAAGTCATTTCCGACACCCTCGAAACCTTCTTTGAGGGATTTCGCTACGGCATCGGTGCTGGCCTGATGTACGTGCTGCCCATCGGCCCCCTGAGAGCCGATCTGGCATTCAACCCCGGCGCCGACACCGACCGTGGCGAAAGCGCCATGGTGTTTCACTTCAGTATCGGCGCGGCATTCTAGATGAATTGCGGGCCGGCGACAGCCGGCCCGCAATTCATTTGGGTCAGTTCTCGATGCTCACTGCAACGTAGCCGGCGCGCGGCCGACGGAGCAGCATCTCCACGGTGTCGGCCTTTTTGGCTTTAGCCACCAGACGCTTGAAATCCGCCAGGCTCGCCACCTTCTCGTGACCGATTTCCTTGACAACGTCGCCGGCATGAATGCCGGCATCTTCGGCTTTGCTGCCTTGGGCCACTTCAGTGATGAGCACTCCGGTCTCGCCCTCTTCCAGTCCCAGTCGTCTGGCAGTCTCCGGCTTGAGTTCGGTCACCTGAAGCCCCAGCTCTTCCCGGCTCTCTGGTATTCCGGTGGAAGCGCGCAGGGTGCCGTCGTCGCGCTTGCCAAGGGTAACGGTCTTTTGCATTGGCTTGCCGCCACGCAACAGCTCCAGCCGCGCCTTGCTGCCCACATCCAGACCGGCCACGGTCCTTGACAACTCCCGACTCGTCGACACACTCTTGCCGTTCACCGACACGATGACATCGCCTTCACGAACGCCGGCCTTGTCGGCAGGATCGCCCTCGAAGACCTTGGATACCAGAACCCCGCTGTCGCCCTTGATCTTATAGTAGTCCTTCAATTCGGCGGAAAGATCCTGAATGCCGACGCCGAGCCAGCCGCGGGTCACTTCACCGCCGGTTTTCAGTTGGCTGATAATATCACCGGCCATGCTGATGGGAATGGCAAAACCGATTCCTTGACCGCTGGCAACGATGGCCGTGTTGATACCCACCACCTGTCCGCTCATATTGATCAGTGGCCCGCCGCTGTTGCCCGGGTTGATGGAAGCGTCGGTCTGGATGAAATCATCGTAGGGACCCGAACCGATAATGCGCCCCTTGGCGCTGACGATACCGGCGGTCACCGTCTGCTCGAGGCCGAAGGGGCTGCCGATGGCAACCACCCAGGAGCCCACCTGAAGCGTGTCACTGTTTCCAAGCGGCAGGGGCACCAAGTCTTTAGCCCCCTCGATTTTGATCAGCGCCAGGTCGGTGTTTGGATCGCGCCCGACGATCGTCGCCTTGAATTCCTTTTCATTGGCGAGCTTGACCGTCACTTCGTCGGCGCCTTCGATAACATGGTTGTTGGTGACGATGTAGCCGGCCTTGTCAATGATAAAACCGGAACCAAGGCTGCGCTGCTTAAAATCCCGGGAGGGGCCTTCCTCGAAGGGCCCGAAGAAATCCTTCGGCCCTTCCTCGTCGCCAAACGGGTTCGGTCCGCGACGGTTGAAAGGACCGAAAAAGTGCTCGAATACCCTGCCGCCGCCTTTTGTGATTTTGACGGTCCGGATGTTGACCACGGCAGGACGTGCCGCGTCCGCAATGGCGGTGAAACTGGCCGGCACCATCGGCACCGGGACATCCGTTGGCGCGGCCAGAACCGCGTCAACCGGCACCATTGTCGCAAAGCCGGTCAATAGGATAATGGCTACTGCGGTCATCCATCGATTTGAAAATTTCATGTCGAGATCTCCTTCATTGGGTTAGGCTGATCAGTGTCTTTCATGCACACCATAACGCATCAACTTTACCCCAGCATGATCTCAAGATTACCGATTGGTAATTAACAACTATTTCTTCGGTCCGCTGCAGGGCAGGGTGACGGTGAAAGCGCTCCCGCGACCCGGCGCGCTGTCGACATGGATGGCGCCGCCGTGAGAGGTGGCGATCGCCTGCACCAGACTCAGACCCAATCCGGAACCGCTGTGGGTGCGACTCTGATCGCAGCGATAGAACCGTTTGAAGATATGGGGAAGATCCTGCGGGGAAATACCCACGCCGGTGTCAGCCACTGTAATAAAAACGGCGTCATCGCGGGTGGCACCGGTGGCGACGGTGACCGTGCCCCCGGTGGGGGTATACTGGAGGGCATTGTCCAGCAGATTGGCCACCATCCGCTGGACAAGACGCATATCCGCCACGCAGACCGCTGGCGCCGGGGCCTTGCAGTGCAGCGTGAGCCCCTTGTCTTCAGCACTGGGTGCCATCAAGTCACAGGCGTCCATTGCCACGACAGACAGGTCCACCGACTGGGCCTCCACGGGCGATACTCCGGCTTCGGTGCGTGAAATGACAAGCAGGGTGCTGATCAGACCCAAGAGGCGGTCGCATTCTTCCACCGTGCTGGCAGCCATGGCCTCAAATTCGGAGACCCCCGGTCGGGTGGTCAAGGTCACCTCTGCCAAGCCCCGTATTCGGGTGACCGGACTGCGCAAATCATGGGCAATGTTGTCGCTCATCTCCCGGGTACCGTTGACCAGGTCCTGTATCCGGTCGAGCATGGCATTGAACGTGATCGCCAACTGATCAATCTCATCTCCCCTGGGTTTCACCGGCACACGCCGATCGAGGGTGCCTGCCGCGATGGTCCGGGCGGTGCGGGTCACAGCGGTCACCCCGGCCAGTGCCCGTTGGGCCATGAACCACCCGATCAGTGCTGCAATGGCCAGCACACCACCCGTAGTGAGCACGAAAATGCGCTTGAAGGCCGCCAGGAGCCGGTCGTAGGTTTCCATGGATTGCCCGACCTGGACAATGATACCGGGCCCGATAAATTCATAGATGACGCGGACCCGGTGAATACGCCCCCGGGTCCTGACCGTTCGTCGAACGGCGCTGCCCCCTTCCAAAAGTTGACGGATGGCGCTGCTGTCCACGGTGATATGCTGCCAGTACGACATACTCGATGAAGAAAAAATTTCGCCGCCCGGGGCCAAAAACCGGTAAAACACCTGGGCCTCTCCGGCCGCCTGGGCGTCCAGTACGGCCGCCTCCTTCACGGCGTCGATACCTTTGAGCGCGTAAAGTGTGGAAAAGTGACTGATCTGCCGGGTTAGACCGCCATCCACACGTTCCTGGATGGCATCGGTGATAAGCAGGTAAAAGAGAAAGAACACAGCCGCGGCCATGACAGCGAACGTTCCCGCGTACCAGAGGGTCAGCCGAAAGGCCAGGGATCGGAAAAAACTAGGCAACCGGTCGAAGGACATAGCCGACCCCGCGGATGGTGTGGATCAGTTTCTCATCAAAGCCCTTTTCGATTTTTTCCCGCAAACGGCAGATGCGCGCCTCCACCACGTTGGTCTGCGGATCAAAATGATAGTCCCACACGTGCTCCATGATCATCGTCTTTGAGACCACTTTGTCAGCATTCCGCATGAGGTATTCCAGCAAAGCGAACTCGCGGGGCTGAAGATCGATCCGTCGATCTGCGCGGCGCACCTCGCGGGTGATCAGGTCGAGGGACAGGTCCGAAACAGTGAGCCGGGAAGGGTCAACGGAACCGCTGTTTCGGCGTATCAACGCCTGCACACGGGCCAGCAGCTCTGAAAACGCGAACGGCTTTGTGAGATAGTCATCGCCCCCGGTCTGAAGCCCGCGCACGCGGTCGTCAATCGTGTCTTTGGCGCTGAGAATGATAATGGGCGTGTTGATCCGCTCGGAGCGCAGCGCCTTGATGAGCGTCAGCCCGTCCATCTTGGGCAGCATGATATCGACAATTGCTGCGTCGTAGGGTTCTACCAGGGCCAGGTCGCGTCCGGCGACACCATCAGAGGCGTGATCCACGCTGCAGCCGGCCGCTTTCAACCCTTTGGTGATAAAAGAGGCGATCTTGAGGTCGTCTTCGATGAGCAGTATGCGCATGGTCGTCCGCGTTGAGCGGCGACGGACAATCCCGTCGCAGCAGTGCGCTGCGCCCCTGATGTCAGATCCCGACGACAAGGGCGGCGCAATGGCCAATCAATGCCTGACGCCTGATCCAAGCCCCGGCAAGAGCGGAAATGCCGGCCAGCGTCAGAGCCATGTCAATCCAGAGCGATCGTCGATCGTTTCTGCAATATAGGAAAAGGGACGCGCAGATGCAAGCCACCCGTGGCATAGACACCGCAATATGCCCTGGGGCAATCATCGCCGTGTATCCGATGGGCTCCGACGTGGGCATCACGCCCAAGCGCGATATTGACAGCCGCCTTCACGGCTGCTAACAAGAACAATTACCATTTAGATAGTTATCTTGGTTTGATTTTTCTAAATTTCGGCATTTCAAATGACAATTGTGACCAAACCCATTGCAACAGCCGCCTATCGCATGACCAAACAGCGCCAGGTCATCCTTGATGTGATCCGCGCTTCGCAGGCTCACCCCAGTGCTGATGAGGTTTACTCAATGGTCCGCACACAATTGCCGCGGATCAGCCTCGGAACCGTATACCGCAATCTTGAAATATTGACGGAGCAGGGAAAAATACAACGGTTGGAGCTGAGCGGAACTGCAAAACGCTATGACTGGAATCCTAACAAACACTACCATATTCGGTGTATGCACTGTGGCCGTATGGACGATGCGCCGGTGGCACCCCTGGACCGCATCGAAAACGAACTTTACGGGGCAACGGTATTTACGATTATCGGCCACCGTCTCGAATTTGAGGGGTTTTGCCCTGAATGCACCAAACGCCTACCGCTCGACCAATTCCCCACCGCGGATATGTCGTTAGAGCCTCAGGATCTATAGGAACCGAATCAGGCTGTCTGGCTTCTTTTCCCCTGCCGCAGTTCAGCCACTTCATTTCTAAGAGCAACCAGCTCCTTCGTGGTGACCCGTAGCCGGTATGCAAGGATTTCTGAAAACCCGCGAAAAACCATGTAGCGGAAAAGAAAGAGATTATCTCCGGCTCCCGCTTCCAGTTCCGATATATCCAATTCCACGCAAAGGGTTTCTCCCAGTGCAACCACCGATGCCGTACGTGCCCCTCCTTCAATGGCACCGATTTCGCCGAAAACATCCCCGGTTCGCTGGAGCACCATGAGCTCTTTTCGGTCTTTGACAATCTTTACTTTACCGCTGATGAGGTAATACACCCGCCGGCCATGCACGCCTTCCTCAAAAATGAGATCCCCTTCTCCAAATCGGCGGATTCGACTCATTCGAAGCAAGGCCCGAAGCTCGGCCTTTCCAAAAGATTTCAGGGCTGGAATTTGTAACAATCGCCGGATGAGTTCGTCATTGTCCTTCAACAGATCCTCGGTCATCATCACCGCCTTTTCTCCATTTTCGTCATGCCGGGTTCTCTTTAACGCCTTGGCGGCATTCATCGAGCCGTCGAGAGGCATCAACCACCAACTGCAGGGTGTTGAGTTTCACCACGACCATCCAGCTCAGGTTGATATGCGTGTCGTTGTAGCTAAACTCACCGTCATCCCATAAAAACAGGTTGTAAATGATTTCCTCAACCTGTTTATATATGTAGCGCTCAAGGATTTCGATAGGAATGACACCCTCCTCTACGAGGATACGGCCCACCGCCTGTTTCTTAACGCGGGCAATGGCCAGGCATTTGTCCATCTGAGCGGAAGTGGCCAGGCCGTCCCGGATCAACAACGTCCCCAGACGGGCCTCTTTTTTAGATTGGATGGCGTAGATGATGGCGCCGTCGAGATAATAAATCTGGTACTCTTCATTTTGACCTCTGAGAGTCACCCGCAGGATACCCGATTTGTTTTCGCGGCACAGCAACTGAAGAATCCCAGCGAGAGAAACCGTTCGAATGTGTCCATTGAGCGCCATTGTCATTCCTTACCAATGCCAGAATTGGTGAACGAGCGGCGGGATCCCTTAATCGCCAAGTAGCGCCGGGCAGGGGCGAAGTCGTCGTTGGGACGGGTAACGACCAATGTCACGGCAACAGTTGATTGCGAGGTTATTTATAATGTGATCGACGATACCATGACTTAAAAGTGAACCCCGACACCATAACGAATTTTGTTTTTGATGTCAAAATATGGCAGCGCAGGCTGATGCATCCTACCCGAATCGTGAATCCCAATCCTAAGAACGCTCTAAGACCGCACTGCAATCCCTCCTTATCGCTGTCACAACCAGTGATTGCCATCCACAAATGGGCTGTCTCATAAAGGCCGTGGTGCGATACACAAGTGCCCATTCGGGAACACTTTATCGGATTATCCACACGGCCAGGCTCTCACTGCAGGATTCATTTAATATTCGACCGCCAACAAATTTATCACAGATAGTAATTCTTCCGAGAATACGCGATAAAAGCGCCGCTTACACCGAACATTGTAGTGGTTTTCAAGGCGCACCAACAAATTTTGGAGAATCCATCCAGCCCTTACTATTTGTATACGTCACCGCTGAGGCCCTGTTTTGTTGGATTTTGATGAAATAATCAGAAGGCTGGCCAAAAAATGGGGACCTTATTCCCTACTTTTACGGAGATTAAAAAATTTGATAGCAATTGCCGGAAATGGCACAAATTTTGCTTTGTTCAGATAATGAATTATATTTATTGGCGTCCCTTTTTGGCCCATTGCAAAGGCTCCACACACGCTCATCCTTAATAAATTAAAGGAGGCGATATGTACACAAGACCAGCTACCCCAGCAGCATTTGATTTCGAGTTAGGAAGCCTGATGGAAAGCCCTTGTAAACGATGCCATATGAAAGCCTGTCTTCCGGAATGCACCGATGGCTGCAAGCTACTCGATTCTATACAGAAATTACTTGCAGGCGGTATTTCAAGTGTTAAAAGTTACTCGCCCTGCGAGTCATATTCGCTGCTAATCGGCGATTAAGCAGCCAGCAGCCGTTCCGAACTCTTGGCAATCGTTAATCCGTTGTAGAATCGGATCTTCCGATCCTATTGTGGAGATCCGCTCATTAACCCCGCGACACGACTTGTCGGTGATTTCAAGTCGTACAAAGGCCGGTATTCCATTCTGGCGCGTGTCAATCCAACTGTCGCCTTAGCGTTTTCAGGTCTCCCGCGGTGCGTTCCGCCGTGTTGATATAAAGCACCGGGGCCCACCTCCCCACAATGGTAGCACGCCACTGCCGCCCACCTCTGGCAATTATACTGACAATGCATATAATTATTAGACGCTGAAAGCCTTTTTTAAGAAATGCTCCCCACAACAACGCTGAGGATATATGGATCCACAGTTTAAAACACTTATGGAACAGATCGGCACGGTCGTTCTCGGTAAGAACCGTCAGATTCGTCTCGCGATGGCCTGCCTATTTGCCAGTGGCCACCTACTCATTGAGGATCTGCCGGGAATCGGCAAGACGACCCTGGCAAAGGTATTGTCCAAATGCCTTGGGCTTAAGTTCCAGCGCATTCAGTGCACCAGCGACATGCTTCCCGGAGATATCCTCGGAGTATCGATTTTTGACAGAAAATCCAGTGGTTTCAATTTTCACTCCGGTCCGATTTTTACCCAGGTATTGCTGGCCGACGAAATAAACCGTGCAACTCCAAAAACCCAAAGCGCTCTTTTAGAGGCCATGGAAGAACGTCAGGTGACCATCGACGGCAAGACGCGCCCCTTGCCACTGCCGTTTTATGTCATTGCCACGCAGAATCCACAGGAACAGTCAGGCATGTCAATGATCGCCATATACGAGCCACCCATGATCGCCGTAATGGAGCCAGTTGAAAGCGGCCAAAAAACGGTTCTCGGACCGGCTTCAAACTATGGTTTTTCACCCCCTTTCAAACGGTCGTTTTTCACTGGTTTGGAAG
>JBDRRP010000042.1:0-3551 GCA_043825735.1 Pseudomonadota bacterium
CCATCCCGGCCATTACAGCATATCCAACCGTGTCCATGACCCCGTTACGCTCGAAAGGCACCGGCCAGCAGACTCCACCCTTCATTGAGCATTCCATAGGGTCATGATCGTCAAAGAAAAGCAGTGTGGTCTTGCGCTCTGTGTTATAGTTCTTGTGGATCGGCCTTATCATAAACCCGCGCTCCAGTGAATGAACACCGCAATCCCGACTACGAGGGCAACCGCACACAACGCCCCTATGATTTCGTTGCCATTTGTACGCCGGTGCCCACTGCTCACCAGTACGTTATGGTTTGCTACGCCTACCATCAGCATATCCTTCTAGCAAAAAGGCAATCTGCCAGTAATAGCGACATGATACCAAGTCAAACCGGAAACACATCCAATAATATACATAACCCATGGGAGAAACCGCTTGGCAAAATCGCTATCGGGGTCATTGTAATACTGCTTGGTGCTGCAACTATTTGGATTATAAACCATTATTTCACCATCAATTTAAGGTGACCATCGCCATGCGTTGCTTCTTCGACTTTGCAGGCATATCTTACGCCTTTCCTATCGTTCTGATGTCAGCCAATGTAGGCCGGATGATTTGGTCTTTTACAAGATTCAGCCGATCATCAAGATTGCCACTTTTCGACATCTCAAGAAAAAACCCCGCAACCCGCTTTTGTCCGGCGGCAATAACATCCATTGCCGCTATGAAATTATCGGGAAACCCGATCACCTCAACCCTGCCGTCCGGAAATACCTGAATCCGTACCTCAAATTTCGGATTGTTCTCAATAGCCATACGTCGAAGCTCCTTTGCCTTCTTGCCGTTCACATCCGCGCCCCTTCCAAGTCCAAAGGGTCAAATGCAGGGTCAAACACCATCAATTCAGTCATGCCCCACACGAACGCATCCAACCTGTTGGGCGACGAATCGCCAGGGGTCCATAAACAGTTGTGTACCAATATCTCGTTTGCGAAATATTCGTGTGGATCTTGGGTGTGTAAGTTAAAAACGGGAGTGGAAGGACAATCAATAATGTCGATACTTTGTATAGTATCTTCTTCGGCAAATTCTTTCACAAAACATGGCCCTTGCTCCGGTACTCTCAAACTCAGTTCCGCATCCGGTGCAAATGACTTTGTGAGGTTTTTTTGTTTTCCAGTGGTTCGTCCTAAAATCTGAAAGGCGCTTTCGCTCTTCTTCAGTCCACCTATGCCTAGGGTGATGTGAGACATGTCTCTTCCGTGTCGCCGCCTCAAGATTCGAGATATTATAATTGAGCTTATTGCCATCCTTATGATGAACATCAGCGCTACTTGAAATCTTTCCGTTGTGGTGCTCCCAAACAGATCTATGTAGCAATTTTCCTTCTCTATTTTTGTAATACCCATCCTTTGTGACAAACCATCTCTGTCCATACTCAACAATGGGTTTTCCATATTTGTAGACCCCAATGGGCTTGTACGCCATAATCTATTCACCTCCAATATATTGCCTTTCTCAAGGCTTCTGGCCTCAACAAAGCCACTGATTTTATTATATACTGGATGATGAATGGTTGTCAATAGGTTCCGGCCATTTCTAGTGCTTATTTTTACTAATTTATCAACAAATCCCGTACATCCCGCATTGACAACCCTCACAAATCCTTTGCGAGTTAAAACAAAGTCATCTGTAGTAACAAATTGGATTGGCTTCTTACCATATTGTGTAGTAACCCAAGTATCAGCCACAACACACAATTCATCCTCTAATTTCGGGAAGTTACCCACATGATGGATAAGCCCCTTCTCCGCCTTGGCTGATATCGGCTCGGCCCGGACATACTTCCCCCGGGATGCGTGAACCAGCTTAACCGGAACGTCCGAGTCCACCTGATGAATCGTAATTTCGACCATTTCCCCGCCCTGATTCTTTTCGGCCACGATACAGTCGGCACTGAAATTGTGATACGCAGACACCGCAGATTTGGCCCAGACCAACGGCGAGCCTTCCGTGGTCCTGTCGGCAACCAGAAAAGCATGATCGCCCGCTGAACCACAGACCATTACCCCGGCCTCATCGCCGGCGGCGGTTGTAGCAGGGTCTACAGCAACCACGACACGATGGAAGTCCGGTGCAGACAGAACCCGGTTATCGTCTATTATTTTGCGAGTCCACAGCGCCCCTGGTGCTTCGTTAACGTCCTCGGCCTGTATTTCCATACGGTATGCCAAAGATGTCATGTCGGATGCAATCTCGTCCAACGCGGCCCGGCTCAGGTGTGGATTGTCCATGCTCGTGAAATGAAACGTCGCCCATCGGTCGGACCCAGATCCCATTAACTCAGTCGCCCGCTTGAACATCTTGGCCGCGTGCTGTGGGTCATCGGCCTTTGACACGGACCGCGACTTTAGGCTCGGCGGCGTGTAGATGAAAACAGCATCACCGTCATTGTCCAGGAGCATGGGCGCCCCGACCGTGTTCCATGTTTCCTCGTTCATCAGTTGAAACTCATCAAGAATAAGCACATCGGCATAATCACCGCGCAGGCTGTTTGCGTTCCATGCGGTTTTGGCCTTCAATCTCTGCTCTGTGCCTTGTAGTTCTATGAAGTGCTCGCTTTCATTCTTCCGGAACATCCCCAGGCTGATCGGCCCGGATAGCGCCCGGATCACCGTTGTCCAAAATCGCCCAACCTGCTCAAGGGTAGGCGCTGCGTACAGGACCCGATGGCCATGAAGAAACTGTTCGGTGCCGTAGATTGACATTCCGACCGTTTTCCCGCCCCGACGGCCCGCCCGGATGACTTTGCGCTTGGCCGGGTGCCGGATGAACTCCCTTTGCTTAGGGTGCGGTCTTGGCAATGTAACTCGAATTTCCTCATTATCGGTCATACCTTCCTATTCACCCGCAACAGATCGTTCAACCTGAGCGATCTCAGGAAGCCGGTTTTCATGCAAAAGTCTCATTTGTCATCCTCGTAGCAGATCACGATTTTTTTGGGAACGGTCAGGTCGATATCCTTCTTATCCCGTAGCCCCAAATCTCTCGCTATTATCAGTGGGTTAAGCATTTCGGCAGAAGCTCCTTCAAATTTTTGCCGACGAATTGCCTCCTCTGCTCGCATGCAGATTGGTATATAATCTTCTCTAACTCGGTATAACTGCCAGGCTTCTTGTGAGATGCCGATGAACATGCACATCCCGCCGATTGTCATGACGCGCATTTTAGGGACGTACTTAATTTTAGCCTCGCCTTGGAATTTTACGAGTTCGGCAGCGCGGAGAGGATTGTTTTCATTCCAGTCAAAATACTGTTGGCAGGCATCCCAGAGTAACTCGGGTGATTCAAAAATTGGTTTCCGTCCGTGGGATGATCTCGCCTCCCAGAATCTATTCCCTTTTGGAGCAGCCATCAGAACACCGCCTTTAGGATGATGATGCCGAAAATGGTTTTGAGTATCTGCATAATGTTTATCTCCCTGCCTTTGATGCTGGGAATGTATTCTCAGCTATTTGTTCGATGCTGATGCGGTATGCTTCCATATCATCGATGATGGTTTGTTTTGATC
>JBDRRP010000043.1:0-12164 GCA_043825735.1 Pseudomonadota bacterium
GTTTTTGACCGATGCCGAAACCACGGCGTATGGGCTGACCCCGCAAATCTACATAGAAGTAAAATCCGTGGACACTTTTGGCGGTGAATCGGCAGTCGGAGCCTACAACGCCGAGGCGGGGAGTCTTTCCATCAAAGCGGCAGACATGGGTAGCTTTGCCGTCACGGCCAGCAAGATTTTCACCAAGATCCCGGTCCTTGAGGGCGATACCTGGACAGATGATGCGGCCAATGGGTTTATTGGCTGGAACGCCCACAAGATCTATTACAATGGCGTTGAATACAACATCGCCGCAGGCGTCAATGTCAGTAAAAAATACGTTTATTGGGTCAATGGGGTCAGCGCGTATGCCACGGCAGATACAATCCCCACTCTCAGCGACGGTGATTTTCTTATCGCCACCAACGTCGGCGGGCTGCATGACCTTGCCTGGAACGCGATCGCAAACCAGGTAATTGGCTCAGCGTTCATAGCCGATTTGGCTGTAAAGAATCAGCATGTGGAAGACATCGCCGCCGATAAGCTCACGGCCGGGATCATCCAGGTCCTCCTGGAACTCAAATCGGAAGGGAAAATTACGGTCTCCGAAGGCGCCGATATTGTCGTCGGCGACACCAATATCACCCTCGATTCAACAAATAATCAAATTGTCGTTTCAGTTGATGGCGGCCCTGACGAAGAAACCCCGTCCGTGGGCCTGCATCACGCTATCTTAAAGCACGGCGAGCTGACGTTTCACTATTGGAACGGCACCGAAATGGTCACGATAAAGGCCATCCGGCAAGTGGATACGGGCCTTGCCACCGTCGGATCAAATGGCACTGTCACGATCACCACTGAAAAGCCCTTTATCGAATCACCGAAAATCGCTGTCGTTCCGGCCAACATGCCAATTTATAACAAAGATTACGCAGCCTATAATCAGCGGCTTGTTCTTGGAAACGGGCCACCAACTCAAAATGAGGATCTTACCTGGAATTTCGACGTAACGGCGTCCCTTTACAGATCGGACGCCCTCATCGATGTTACCAATGGTCAGGCGCATACCAACGGTGATGGCCTAGTTGCCCAGGTGAGGATGTTTGAACTCAACACCCCGATGACGCCTCTATTTAATACGGACCAATCTTTCGGGATATCTTCAGCAAAATTTGATGGTCACTCCTATGCCCTTACCACATTAAACTGTACCAGCGAGTGGGTTGATAAGGCATGGTGGGGGATCACTGATCCGCACGTTAAAGTCATTGCCGATATTGATCTCACCGCCACACGCGGCAACTGGAATAACGGTTACTGGCTCTACAGCAACCTGGTGGCCACCATAGAAGATGAAGATTTTGTCCAAGCAAGCAAATATTATCCAAATCATTTCAACAAAGGAACATGGGATGGCGGTGTTCCCATTGCCGACCAGCTCGAACTATCCACCACGAGAAAAGTAAGATTCCAGCTGATTTCAACCTATGCTGGAGATTATTATTTTGATGGTTGGGGGGTAGGGCAAGGAATGAATCTGGCCGGGATGCTTGTAAAAAATCTCAGGTTTTTGACCGGTGTCGCATCAACACCAATCAGTGTCGGTTCAATCCAGTGGACCGCAATCGGGCGATAAATTCATTGCTCTTAAATCTCACCGTTAGTAAGATAAGGCTTTCCGGGGAGAAAGATAATGTGAGGATGCGCCAATGAGCTTTTACAGTGCTGGAACCGTCAGTATCGCCAACGGAAGCGCTGTGGTTATCGGCAATGGAACTGCGTTTTTGTCCAATGTCGCCATCGGGCAGCTTTTTAAAGTAAAAGGGATCCCCGCCACCTTTGAAGTCCAGCTTATTGCCGATGATACCCATCTTACGCTGGACGCTCCTTGGTCAGGATCCAACCAGGTCGATGTCGAATACATCGTTGCCAAGGATTTTACGCCGACATTCGGATTGCCGCTGCTCGCTGTTGGCATGAAAGATTGGGTCTACTGGTACAATTTGATGCTGGCGATGGTCGACACGGCCCTTGCAACCGGCTCTGTGGCCGAAGGCGTCACCAACGGCAACGCTCACGATCACTCAGGCGGTGATGGCGGGCAGATCTCCCATGCCGCGCTCTCTGCCATAGGATCAAACTCCCATGCCCAAATAGATGCGTTCATTGGGTCCAGGGCGGCGGCAAATGGCCTTGCCACCTTGGACGCCAACGGAAACCTTCAGCAGCTCCCGGGGATCGTCACGGCCACGCCGACCGCCAATGCCATCGCGCTTGCCACGGCATCTGCAAAACTCGACGCCTGGGTCTCTGTGGCCAGCGAAACGGTACCGGGCATTGTTGAGCGGGCTTCGCTTGTGGAAGCTCTGGCCAAAACCGATCAGACGCGGCACATGACCCCGTACACATCGGCAGCACTCATCACCCAGGAAATCAGCTCGCAGGTGATCGCGGGCGCCCCCGCTGCGCTCAACACCCTGGATAAATTGGCAGCGTCGATTGGCGATAACGCCGCGTTTGCAGCTACCATGACCACGGCGCTTTCCGGCAAATCGGCCACGGGTCATACGCATGTCCCCGGCGACATCACCAACCTTACCAGTACATGCCTGGCGCTCGCCGGCGGCACGATGACCGGTCATCAGTATTTCGACGATGGCGTGATGATCAAGCTTGGCACCACTCAGCAGGCCGATTTTTACGAGAGCTCAGACTGGACATGGTTGAGAATGAACGCCACCGGACTTGGGTTCGCGATCACCGACACCACCACCAATTATCTGATGATCACCAAGGGCACCGGGCTTCAAATCCGTCATTCCGGCACCAATATGAGATTGCGGACCTCTGCCGCTGGAATGGATCTCTTTGGCATAATGGCGGTCCAAACTTTCGGGGACGTGACCGCAGGGTTGACCGTTGACGGAACGGCCGTATCGCTTTCAGGCCACACGCACGATGACCGCTATTTTACCGAGACCGAAGTAAATCAGCTTATTGCTGACCTGGTGGCATCGGCGCCTGGCACTCTTGACACCCTAAACGAGCTGGCGGCCGCCCTCGGCGATGACCCCAATTTTGCCACGACGGTCACCAACTTAATTGCGGGAAAATCTGACACAAGTCACACCCATGCGACTTTGTACGCGCCGCTGGCGCATGTCGGCGCAACCGGGACAGCCCACGGCAACGCGACCGGATCTGTCGCAGGCTTTATGACCGCCGATGATTTTACCAAATTGGCAGGCATCGAGGCCAGCGCGAACAATTATAGCCACCCGGCGGCGCATGCGATCAGCTTTATTACTGGTCTGCAAACGGCACTGGACGGAAAAGCTCCAACCCATACGCACCCGTATCGGGCAGATTCCTGGGTGCCCGCATGGACCGATGTAACGAGCAAGCCTAGTACATTTCCGCCATCTGAGCACAGTCACACGCTGCTTGCCCAAGATACGACATCCGACCCCGACAACGCCTATGGTGAAGGCTTGCGGATGATCAAAGTAATTACCAACCCGGGCTCAAGTGCGACGATGTCGGCTTCGCTCACGTCACTCGCCTACGATTTGCAGTTCGGAACCGGGGGCGGTTATGCCGGGTTTCAGTTCTATACGACCAACAGTGCGTTCGCAAATAGCGGCGATCTCTATGTGCGCCTGGCTAACAGGGTATTGTCATGGCGCACTGGTTACAAAGTTTACCATGCAGGGAATCTGCTGGCAGCTACCGGGATAGCTGCTGGGCTGATGAGCGCAGCGAATTTCACGAAACTCTCGGGTATCGCCACCGGGGCCAATCTGTATGTCCATCCCGCAGCCCATGTGATCAGCGAAGTGACTGGCCTTCAGGATGAACTGGATGGTAAAGCTGCCACCCACACGCACCCATATCGCGCCGATTCCTGGGTTCCGACATGGAGTGATGTAACTGACAAACCGAGTGTATTCACGCCCGACACACATGTCCATTCAGCAGCGGATCTAACCAGTGGTGTGATTGCGGCCGGCGCACGAATTGGATCTGGCACCAGTGGGTTTTTGAAATACGCCGCAGGAACGCCAACATGGGCAGCAGTGACGAAATCCGATGTAGGTCTGGGGAGTGTGGAAAATACTGCGCTCTCAACCTGGGCGGGATCAGGAAACATCACCACCATCGGCACGCTGTCGGCGGGAACTGTTCCGTGGACGCGGCTTTCCGGGGTGCCGTCAAGTTTCGCGCCGGCTTCACACGCTCACGGCAATATCGCCAATGGCGGAACCGTTGGATCTACCGCCAATCTGCCTCTGATCACTGGCACATCAGGTATCATTCAGGCGGGATCATTTGGTACTGCGGCCGCAACTTTTTGCCAGGGAAATGATTCCCGATTGTCAGACGCTCGGACGCCTTTGTCGCATACACTGCTTGGCCATACCGTTTCCGGACTGACCATCGGGCATTTTTTGAAGGCCACTGGCGCGGGCACTTTCGCTTTTGCCGCTCACGGACTTACCAAGTCGGACGTGGGCCTTGGCTCGGTCGAGAACACCGCATTGTCGACCTGGGCAGGAAGTAGTTATATCACGGCCATTGGAACGCTTTCCTCTGGCTCGGTGCCGTGGGCAAGGCTTTCCGGCATCCCGAGCACATTTACACCGTCTGCGCACGCTCACGCTATTTCTGATGTGACTGGTCTTCAAACTGCTTTGGATGGCAAGGCCGCAACGCACTCGCACCCGTATCTACCACTGGCCGGCGGTACGTTGACCGCCGACCTGACGATGGCGTCTACCAAGAAAATCATTCTGACGAACACGCTCAGTCCGTCGATCATGGGAGATCCATCAGGAGCATTGAACATAACAACGCCAAGTGGGTACGTTTTAATCGGCCCGCAAAGCACATCATACTGTCATTTCGGCACTGACAGGGCGGGCTATTACTTTGACAAAGCAATAACGGTCACAGGAAACATCATTACCACCGGCACGGTTGATGGTATCGACATCTCCGCTCACGCCGGCGGCACCGGTGCTGTTCATGGCAATGCCACCGGGTCAGTGGCCGGATTCATGACGACTGCTGATTTTAGCAAGCTCGCGGGCATCGCTGCTGGCGCGAACAATTACACCCATCCGGCAACTCATGGCAATATCACAAGCGCCGGGCTCGTCGGCACCACCGCCAATCTGCCCTTGATAACTGGAACGGGCGGCATTGTTCAGGCGGGAGCATTTGGTACTGCGATCAACACTTTTTGCCAGGGCAATGATGCCAGGCTCTCCGACGCCAGAACACCAGTCTCGCATGCACTTACCGGCCACACTGTTTCCGGCTTGACGGCTGGTCATGTTTTAAAAGCAACCGGGGCTACAACATTTGGTTTTGCCTCGATTTCCAAATCTGACATTGGTCTTGGATCGGTTGAAAATACCGCGCTCTCTACCTGGGCGGGGAGTTCAAATATCACCGCTATCGGGACTCTGGCATCAGGGACTGTCCCCTGGGCAAGGCTTTCCAGCGTGCCATCGTACCTGCTGCTTTCTGGCGGGACGATGACCGGAAACCCCGTATTGAATGACGGAGTCATGCTCGGGCTTGGAACTGATGTCGACGCGCAGCTCTACGCTTCTGCTGATTGGGCCTGGCTGCGACTAAACGCGGGCGCCAGCGGATTCGCTATCACGGATGGCACCAAATCCTATCTGGCCGTTTCCAAGGGGTACGGCGTGGAGCTGTTTTACGACGGCGTAAACAGGCTCTACACCAGAGATTTTGGGGCAAAGGTAAGCGGGCGCCTTGAAGCGGATAATATCGCCGTATCGACCGGCGGCGCCATCACCATTAATGGCGTTTCTGTTTCGATGGACGGCCACGCGCATACCGGATACGCGGCAACTGATCACACGCACACCGGATACGCGGCAACTGACCACTCCCATACACTGCTTGCCCAGGATACAACATCCGATCCCGACAACGCCTATGGTGAAGGCTTGCGGATGATCAAAGAGATCACCAACCCGGGCTCATCCGCGCTAATGTCGGCATCGCTTACGGCGCTCGCCTACGATTCGCAATTTGGAACAGGGGGCGGCTATGCCGGATTTCAGTTTTATACGACCAACAATGCATTTGCCAATAGCGGCGATCTCTATGTGCGTCTGGCTAACAGGGTTTTGTCATGGCGTACTGGTTATAAAGTTTTTCACGAAGGAAATCTCCTGGCAGCTACCTCGATAACTGCCGGATTAATGAGCGCGGCGAATTTTACGAAACTCTCGGGTATCGCAACCGGTGCCAATCTGTATGTCCATCCAGCGGCCCATGCGATCAGTGAGGTGACCGGCCTGCAAACCGCTCTGGACGGAAAAGCCCCAACGCACTCGCACCTTTATAGGGCCGATTCCTGGCTACCAACATGGGATGATGTTACCGGCAAGCCGAGTACGTTTACGCCGGCTGCTCATGTGCATTCGGCTTCAGATCTTACCAGCGGTGCTATCTCCGCGGGCGCACGGCTTGGTACAGGGAGCAGCGGATTTCTCAAATATGCAGCGGGAACACCGACATGGGCGGCGGTTACGAAATCCGATGTCGGGCTGGGGAGTGTGGAAAATACTGCGCTCTCTACCTGGGCGGGAAGTGCGAATATCACGACCGTCGGCACGCTATCAGCAGGCACTATTCCCTGGGCAAGACTTTCTAATGTGCCCAGCACGTTTGCTCCGTCTGCGCATGCCCATGCGATAAGTGAGGTGACCGGTCTCCAAACCGCCCTGGACGGGAAGGCCGCAACGCATACGCACCCGTATTTGACGGAGGCGTACCTTTCCACCAAATCCCTGGGCGATGCCAATGCAGCGGATGCCGTCGGTATAACCACATATTATCTCACAAGCGCTGCAACGAACAGACCGACCGGAACCGATCATGCGCTGCTCACGTTGTCGTACAGCGCCGTCTGGTCCACACAAATGGCGGCCGACTGGCGCACGAACGAGTGGTACGTCCGCAATCAGAACAATGGCACCTGGGGGGCGTGGGCAAATCTGTGGCACTCCGGCAATTTCACACCAAGCAGCAAAGCCGATGTGCATGCGCATCCGTACCGAGCTGATTCCTGGGTGCCCACCTGGGATAACGTAACGGGAAAGCCGACCACTTTTACGCCGGCTTCACACACCCTGACCGGCCACACTGCTTCTGGACTCACCGCCGGTCATGTGCTGCGGGCAACGGGCGCTGCCGCATTCTCATTTGGGGCGCTGCAAGCGAGCGATCTTCCGTCGCACGCCCATGCGATCGCGGATGTGATCGGTCTGCAAACTGCCCTTGATGGCAAGCTGGCCACTACGAGTAAAGCGGCTGACTCATCATTGTTAAATGGCGCAGCGGCCGCCACGGCCGCTACCGTAAGCACCATCGTCAAAAGGGATTCAAACGGTGACGTGTGGTGCCGTTATTTGCAAAGCTCCTATCTGAATATGACCCATGCTGCAGCAGTTCGGGCCTCTGACACAGTTTTTTATTCATCCACCGATGCCTACATTCGGAAAAACACGGCCGCTGGATTTCGCTCATCTCTCGATGTCTATTCAACTGGAGAGGCAGCCGCCAATTTTCTTCCCATGGCCGGCGTGGCCGCTGATTCCGACAAACTGGATGGCCTACATGCCGCCAGCTTCATACGCTCAGATTCAGCAGCGACATTTAATGCCAATGTGACAATCGCCAACGCTTATACACTGAGCATCGGATCCAGTGGGGGCATGACCCTTGAGCCCGGGTATGCCCGGCTGGCCAGCAATCTCTATATTAGAGGCCCAAGCGATACCAATGTAGCTGATTTTCTGTCCGGAGGGTACGTGTACCTTTACGGGGCAGGGACAAAGCGCTTTGAGACTTCAATGGCGGGCGTTGTTGTCTCGGGCACTCTGGATGTCTCAGGCAGCATCACCCTCACTGGCACTGTCGATGGCGTCGATATCTCCGCTCACGCAGGCGGCACCGGTGCCGTTCATGGCAATGCCACCGCCTCGGTGGCCGGATTTATGACTGCCGCAGATTTCACCAAACTTGGCGGAATTGCAACGGGCGCCAACCTTTATTCACATCCGGCTGCCCATGGAAATATCACAAGCGCCGGGCTCGTTGGCACGACTGCCAATCTACCGCTTATCACCGGCACCGGCGGCATCGTTCAGGCAAGCTCGTTTGGTACTGCGGCCAACACTTTTTGCCAGGGCAACGACTCCAGGCTTTCCGACGCAAGAACGCCAACTACGCACGCTCATTCGGCGGCCGATTTCACAAGTGGGGTTATCGCAGCCGGCGCGCGTCTGGGTTCCGGATCAAGCGGTTTTTTAAAATACGCAGCAGGATCCCCGACATGGTCAACGATTGCAGCGGTCGATCTGCCAACCGCGATTGATGCCGCCAAGATCGCAAACGGTGCTGTTTCAAACACGGAATTTCAGTATTTGGACGGCGTGACGTCCGCGATTCAGACGCAATTAAACGGCAAATCGTCGTCAACGCATACACACGCCCTGATTCAGATCCAGCAGCCATCATCGAACCTGACCGCCCAGGGAACTTACAGCTACGCCACGACAGGCGAGGCTTACTCTGCTGGCGATTTATTGTGCAGAGGAACAGATGGCAGACATTATAAAGCGCAGGCCAGTGTCGCTTCGAGAATGCCCTGTGTCGCCATCGCAATGGAAGCATCGACCGCTGCCGCTCAGGCGAAACAGATTTTGAACTGGGGGTACTTTCGCAATGACGGATGGACCGGCGCAACAATCGGAAATATTGCTTACGTGAGCACGACTGCCGGGGCAATGACCCATACAAAACCGACGACAACTGGCCATTTGGTGCAAGTCCTTGGGCAATACGAAACGACGAACATCTGTCTTTTTAACCCGTGCCTGATGCTGATCGAGCTGACATAATGATAGAGCTGCCTCATAAAAGAGATCATTTTGCCAAGCATTTTTTGCTGCCGGATGGCCAGATCCGTGCGCAAATTCACACCACCCCTATTCACTATAAAAATATAGCCGGCATTTTCGATGACATAAACTTGACGGCAGAGGATACCAGTAAGGCAAATTCCAAAGGCAACATTATTGACAGCGTTCTTTTTGAAAAAGCAATGCTGACTGTCGGCGCCCGTAAGGATGGAAGCCTTAATAAAATGATTGGTGTCAGGATTCATGACTCGCAATTGGAGTTCACACCTGTCAGTATCAAGCTCGATGGCGCAGAACAGTTAAAAGAAAATACATCAAAAGTAAAAAACAAAAACAATGAAATAGAAATATCAATAGGCCAGGTAAAATTTATTCAGCATATCAACCGCTCTGGAATGAACCTGTATTATGAGCTTTTAAAGCAGGTAAATAGTTTCAAATTAGTTTTTATGATTAACGCCACCAATATCATCCCGTTAAATAGTTTCAACACTTATACTAAAGAATATGCCCAAAATTCCGACGGATCATTTCTGTTTATGGACTCCGCCGGCAAAGACGTGTCTATTCCATTTCCGATCATGAAAGATGCGCAGGGCAGCGTGTCCAGGGCTATTAAGCATAGATTGTATGAAGAAGACGGAGTTTTATATTACGAAAAAAGTAGCACGCCTGCCAGTATTTTGAGTTTGCGCACGGCCGCCTATCCAGTCCTTCTTGATGTCAGTATTTATACAGCTGCCAATCGCTATATAAACAATGTCCCCTGGGATGCAACAACTGGGACGTGGGCCACGCTTGAATCCGTTTCTGCAATGTGTTCAGCTTTGGATTACAAAGGCAATCTAATAATTGGTTATAACAAAGGGGCCTGGTACACTGATACTTCAAGTATAGGATCAGCCGCAACTATAACCGCCGCATCACTTGAAATGGTCAATGGCTGTACGGTCATGATCACCTATGGCGGATATGTCAAGATCATGCACAACGGAACAAGTCCTTCTTGTTCGTGGCCGTACTATACCCCAGCGTCTGACCCTACGGGAGTTTCTTATAATCGTTCTTATTACATTTCTTACCCAGCCTCCGACAGCATATCAGTACCGGCGCATGCCCCACAATCCTATACAAACTTATCCCTTCCACTCAATTCTACCGGTCTTAATTATATCAATAAAACAGGACTGTCCCGATTTATGATAATGGAGCGAGATTGGGATATAGCCGGGGTCACGCCTACCACCCCCACGGTCGCTGGATTTGCTTATATACAAAATTCCTCCCCCGCTATGTATTGCTACATGAGCATCACTTATACTGCTGGGGGAATAGCAGGAATCTCTAAAATGACCGGCGTGACTTTTGCCAACATCAATAAACTAACCGGTGCGGCAAATACCGCGATGGCAAAAATAACAGGAATCGCATAATGAAACTGATTGTCGACAAAATAGGGCTTCCAATAAATCATCTTGCGATTATAAAATCGCCACCGGTTCCGACCGTGATCGTGCAAACAGGTTTCAAAAAAACCGTCATGGTTTACAACCAAAACCCGATATTGCCTGAAACAATGGATTGGCTCAAAATCAAAATACCAGAGCGCATCATAATGAATTATGTCACGGGCGCAGCCATCCCTTTTGCAACAGCAGCGCTGTATAACACGCAAGACGTGTTCATGTCTGTTACATTTCCGGATGGCTATGATGTCGGTGAAAATCTTGGGGTATTTGCAATCAAATATTTTCAGTATGCGATGTACGCCAGCACAGGGATAAGGGTGTGGCTTGTCGAGAATCAGGCGCTAATCAATCATGGCGGAGAAAGATATTGCGTCGGTGGTTTTTTTGTATCCAAAACCTCAAGCACGTATTCGGTAAGATTGGTCGTAAATGGAGAGCTTTCTGAATTCATCGGATTCTACTCTGACCTTGGACAGTGCAAAAGCCTCGGATCCCCTTGCTCATTTTTTACGCCAAATGCGCTGTTTGTGACCTCACTGGCAGATTACCCATTCATTGGTATCGGACCAATTTCAAATTTCGACTTTGACAGGCTCACCGATGCGCTGAGCGCAGAGCTTGGCTCGCTCCTGGCCGAGCCTGTTGATCCCGGCGAATTTACCGAGGACGAAATGGCCGAGATTCAAAGCACAAAGGAGCTATCATGATTGTTCACTCATTGAATCAGGCAGGCAGGATAGTAAAAAAAGATTTGTCGCTGAGAAAAGATGGAGTGTTTCTTGGGGGCATTCTGATCGAGCCGGACGTAGATGTGTGGCGCTCAATCTACAGGCCGGAGCTTGCGCCGATTGGCGCAAAATGGGGGGCGATGTGCGTGACGACCAAATGCAATATGGTCTGCCCGGATTGTTACATGGCTCATAGAAGACTCCCCGATTGGCCGCAGTACACACTCGATGATGCCAAAGCGATAGCATCGCAGATAGTGCCCGCGCCGGAAGCGCTTCGCGAATTATCGTGGGACAAATACCGACTTTCGCCAGCCAATCAAACCCTCAGAATTGACGGCGGTGAGCCAACCGTCTGGCCGTACCTTGCGGCGTTTCTCTCCTGGTTCATCGCCACTTACCCCAACCGGGCCGTTGTCTTGACCAATGGCCTGCGACTCGCTGAGAATGGATTTTTGAAAAGCTTTCCACGGACGAATCAAATCTTTTTTGCCGTCAGTCCAAAGCTGAGCGCGCTTCGCATGGCCGGCGCCGGGTTCAGGGCCCTTGACGCTGCCGGGCGGCAATATGCCTGCATCGCCACGACAAGAACGCTTGATGAAATGGAGCAGATACTTAACGTGGCCGACCGGTTCAGTCCAAAGGAGATCCGCGTAAGGAGCATAGTCAACCACCAGACAGGCAAGCGCTATCTATTCCAATCAGAGCTGATCGGGTTTTTATGTCGACGCTACGGCATCCATCGGGATGATTACCTTGCCGAGATGGACGCCACGCTCCCGTGCGCAACCAGGCTTTACGGCCGGCTGCCGTTTGTCTTGCACACCGGCCTTAATCCAACCTGGAACACGGCAATTCTTGAAGAAGTCGCCAAATGCACCACTTTCCACATAGGGTTGCGATCAATGCAAACCCAGGCAGAAGCGTTTTTGGGAAACGCCAGGTTTGCCGTCTGGAGGCGAAGATATCTGCACGAAGGAGTGACAAAAGGGATCTCATTAGCAGCGTAAGGAGGGAGTATG